>CAWEDJ010000064.1:0-32386 GCA_963807635.1 uncultured cyanobacterium | reverse complement strand
CTCATTTCCGATTCAGATAGAACAGGTAATCAAGAGGGATGTAGAAAAAAGTAGTATCTCGCCAATTCCAGAAGTAAAACCTCAAGAAAAACGGGAACAAGGACGACCAAAAGGAAGTAAGAACAAAAATAAAAAAGAGGTAGTTCTTACCCCTGAATTATTACGAATTAAGAAAATGATTAATGAGTTAGTCAAGTTAATAGCAAACTTTATTCCCCTCACTTACTTGGTCTTAGACGGTCATTTTGGAAACAACAATGCTTTACAGATGGCGAAGCAGGTTAACTTCCACATCATTTCCAAGTTACGTCATGATTCAGCACTGTATATACCTTACCAACATTCTGACCCGAATCATCCCTCTCGTCGTAAATACGGGGATAAGCTGAACTGGCGGAATATTTCTGATGAATATTTGCGTCAAAGTATTATTGAGGAAGATATCCAAACCGATACTTATCAAGCTACCTTACTGCACAAAAAATTTGCCCAGTCCCTGAATGTAGTGATTTTGGTGAAAACCAATCTCAAAACTAATGCACGCAGTCACGTAATTCTCTTTTCCAGTGACTTAACTTTATCCTATGACAAAATTATCGACTACTATAAACTACGCTTCCAAATCGAATTTAATTTTCGTGATGCCAAGCAGTTTTGGGGATTGGAAGATTTTATGAACCTCGGTCAAACCTCTGTTACTAATGCGGCTAACCTTTCTTTTTTCATGGTCAATTTATCCCATCTTCTTCTAGCTCAGTTCCGTGAAGATAATCCTGGCTCTGGCATTGTTGATCTTAAAGCTTACTACCGTGGTTTGAACTATGCTCATGCAATGTTAAAAATGCTTCCCGAACAGCCAGAGCCTATTTTATTAGCCCAGATTTTTGCCAACCTTACTTCTCTTGGTCGTATTCACAATGTTTCTACAACAATTGAACTCTCGTAATTTGGCAAAGGTATTGCTATCAAATACATGAATTACGCGCGTTGAACGTTCTACCTGCTTCTCACACGTGTTTAGAGACTCTGCCCATTTGTAAGATTCTTTTTCCTCAAAGGGTTTTTGACGAGCGACTTTTCTTTGTTCTTTCTGTCTTTCTTTTTTCTCCTCAGGCGGTTCATTAGTCGGAGGCTTTTCTTTTACCTCTCTATTCCATAGTTTTTGCCATAATAAACCCAATATTTCTCCTTTTTCTGGTTCAATTGCCAAAGCACTATGCAGAATTAATCCATTCCCACCTTTTCCCGTCGGCCATATCCGTCCCTTTTTTCCTTGATTTTGCGATAATCTAAGAAGGTTGTATCTCCGACTGATAGCATTACCTTATATTCTTCTAGGTTGGCAGTAGTCATTTCACAGTGCGGTCTTATTATTTTGCTAAAGTCTGTTTTGGGATTCGCAAAAATTCATAGGTCCTTTTTAACTCCCTTCCTCCCTCAAACACTTTTGATAGGGCTTTCCCAAACCCCGGACTTAACTTTTTCCCAATTGAGAAGGCTCTATTGTCTAGTCTCTCATCTCCCAATTCACAACTTGCAAAGTTTTTTGTCCACCATTCCAACATTTTTGACCTCACCTTTAAGATTCTCCCTATTTTACAGTCTCATACTCCCTTTGTCCTTTATTTTTGAAATTTGAACAATAAGCTGGATGATTGTTTCAGACTGTATTTTCTCCTGTCAAGAGAATTATCTCTCAAAGCCTTTCCAGATAATGGGTCTAGATGTTTGCATTACTGGATTTTAGACTTAACGGGAAAAGTCAGATCCAGAAAACCTCCTGATACATTAGCTGAATCTGCTCAAGAAGAAATGCAGAAACACCCAAAATGGAATAAGGGAAAGGGCTGGAAAAATACCCTCAATAATTTACGATTGTTTATTCAGCCATTATGTTACTTCAATCTGCTTAAACCTTGGTTAGTCGTGATTTTTACTCCTCAAATACTGCGAGTATTTTGTCGTCTATTCTTCCAGTTAAGTAAACTAACAAATTCTCTGTTGGAGATGATTTTTCCTCGTAGTTTCTATCTATCTTCTGCCTAGAGTGATAGAACAGCGATAAGTTCGGTAGAACCGCTTCTTTCTTTTCCTGCTTGGCTTGCTCTTAATGTCTTTTTTTTCGGGTTAAGTTTTCTTTTTGCAAAAAACGGCACATTGCGCTTTCACTCAGTCCCACACCCATTTTTTCCAAACAATACTCACAATATTCTGCCAAAGTATAATCAGGATATTCTGCTACCATCTTTTTTACTTCTTCCTTGTAGTCTTCTAATTGACTTTTTCTTGTTGAACCTACTCGTTTCGGTTTTACATTCCCTTGCTCTCGGTACAATTTCAGCCATTCATTGACCGTACTTTTATTTATCAATAATCTTTCGGCGATTTTTCTTATCGACAGCTTTTCTACGATATACAACGCCAATGCTCTTTCTCTTAGGTCTAGTGAGTATATTGTCATAAGTTTATTTTTCCTCTTTTTTTGTCGTCTGTTATTCTAGCGAAAAGTGCTGTATCTACTAAAATAGCTCTTGATTCCCTGGGTAGAGATAACACCTCATTCATCAATTGTTCGATTGATTGCATGATTTTCTCCCTATTTCAAATTATACGAACATCTTAGCAATAATCAAGTTCAAAAATTAAGGAAGCGATCGCCGTTTAGATATTAAAAATAAAATACGATCGCCCTATTCAACCCAGCAATGCCAATCCGCGATCGCCTTTGCCGTTGCTTCATCTACCTCAACTCCTTCAAGTTGGGAAAGAGCCACAGGGATTTGATCTTCAACTCCATCTTCTTGTAATAGAATCATTACCTGTATTTCTCTGTTGCATTCATCCTCATCAGCCATTCCAACCACCTGTAAGAGTTGAGTTGTCTTTTTTCCTCGTCCTTTCCCTGAATCTCGATATTTGGCAGTAAACGGAAAAGTTAATTTTTCCTCTAGATAGTAATACCATCCCATCATCACTTCGTCGTCGTCATAGCAATCGACAATAATTTCGTCATCAATTCGTTCTTGTCTTAGTTCATCTGCGCTTTTCATAGTTATAGATTGTTTGAATGATGGAATCATCAGTCATTATATAAAATTAAGCGATACATCAAGGCGATCGCATTTTTGCTTTTAACGAAGAAATATTTTTTTGCATGAGGAAAAGAATTAAACCATCATCTAAGTTTTGACTTTTGGCTTGAAAATTTCGTAAAATTAGGTTGTATCTATAAAAATAATGACTAACCCCAAATGGATTTTATTAATATTTCTCTCGGCATTCTTCTAGCTCTGATGACGGTTTTGTTCATTTTTCGCATTATTTTGACCTGGTATCCCCAGGTAGAACTGACTCGCCTCCCCTGGAAGCTGATCGCCCTCCCCACCGAACCATTTCTCATTCCTGCACGCAAATTAATTCCTCCCCTGGGCGGTGTCGATATTACCCCCATTCTCTTGGTTGGAATTTGTACACTATTACGAGAAATCCTGATCGGTCAACAGGGCGTTCTCACAATGGCATCCCGACTCCAGTAATTTAGAGGTTCAAATGCACTGTATTGGATTGATGAGCGGTACATCCGTCGATGGCATTGATGCTTGCCTAGTAGAAATCACAGGGTCAGGTCTCAATTTAAAAGTTGATCTCCTCAATGGGGCGACCTATCCCTATCCCGAAGAGTTGAGAGCAGAAATTATTGAAATTGCTGGCGGTGCGGTTTTGAGTTTGCCTGAATTGGCTCACTTAGATGATGCGATCGCGGCCCAATTTGCCCTAGCCGCCCAAACCGTCCAGAAAGGAATGCCCCCAGCAGATTTGATTGGATCTCATGGCCAGACCGTATTTCATCGTCCGCCCGATGCCTCAAAACCGATTGAATTAGGTTACAGTTGGCAACTAGGTAGGGGAGACGTTTTAGCCCATCTGACAGGAATTCCCACCGTTAGTAATTTTCGCGTAGCAGATATCGCCGCAGGAGGGCAGGGCGCACCCCTTGTCCCCAAAGTGGATGCCTGTCTGCTTAGTCATCCGACGGAACATCGTTGTATCCAAAATTTGGGAGGAATTGGTAATGTCACCTATCTTCCCCCCCGACACCAAGAGCATTGGGAAGACCATATTTGCGGTTGGGATACGGGCCCTGCCAATGTCCTTATTGATTTAGCAGTGCAAAAATTCACCCAGGGTAAGCAAACCTACGATCCCAATGGTCAATGGGCCGCCCAGGGGAAATTCTGCCAAGAACTGGTTGATCATTGGTTACAACAGGCTTTCTTTAAACATCCGCCGCCAAAATCAACGGGAAGGGAGCTTTTTGGGGAAATGTATCTCAGTGATTGTTGGACAGAAGCCCAATCCTATGAACTCAGTGAGAGTGATTTTTTAGCGACCCTAACCGAATTAACGGTTCTTTCTGTCATTGATAGTTATCAGCGTTTTTTACCCCACCTACCCCATAGCATTCTTTTATGCGGGGGAGGAAGTCATAATTTATACTTAAGGGAACGCTTTAAGGCGAATTTACCATCGGAAACAATATTATTGACGACCGACGACGTGGGACTCAATGTCAACTTTAAAGAGGCGATCGCCTTTGCGGTGTTCGCCTATTGGCGTTTCCATGACGGATTTACGGGCAACTTACCCCAGGTAACAGGGGCTAAACAATCCCAATTACTCGGAGAAATTCATCGTCCCGTATTGTCATCCTCCTGACGTTTTGGGATGAATAATTTTCTCCGTAGTGGTAAGTTTTACACCGCTTGTGGGAATACTAAGGTTACAAAGGTGTATTTTCAAACCTCACAATTAATTCTAAGGAGTGGTAGCTTGACACACACCTTTTTAATGGAAGCAGGACGTTGGAATATTGAAGGTCATTGGTTAGAACGCAATGAAATGCCTATGACCGTAAAAGGACGGACGATTATCGCCTGGAATCAAGAAGACTGGTTTACAATGGTGACAAAACTCGTTTTTCCCGATAGCGATCGCGACGAAATATCTTTTCAATATCGCGGACGGTTAAATGGCGAAGAACGTCAATATACTTACGTGTTGCAACAAAGTGTCTTAGGGCGAGTCGAAGGAGAAGGATGGATTGCACCAGAGTCCATTATTCAACGCTATTGGGTTCTCGGCGATCGCCAACGTAAAAGTGGTTTCGAGACATTTCATCGCTTGAGTGACCATCGTTATCATTTTGCGGGTGGCATTCTGGCGGGCCATTATCTCACCAGTACAATGGAAGCTATCCTGGAACGCCAACCCTAATTTTATCTAACCCCATTTCCTATTCCCTCATCCCCCACCCAAGGTTCGTTCAACTATGCCTCCCGATACCAGACATCGCCGCCTACTTGCTAACCGTTATCAACTGATAGAACTTGCGGGGAGTGGTGCTATGGGGCAGGTTTATCGAGCGGAGGATAAACTGCTCGGTGGAGTCACGGTCGCCGTTAAGTTTCTTTCCCAAGCGCTACTCAATCAGAAAATGAAAGAACGCTTTGAGCGAGAAGCGACGATTTCGGCTCTGTTGGGGGAAAAAAGCAGTCATATCGTGCGCGTGAAAGATTATGGATTGGATGAAAAAGAAATTCCCTTTTATGTGATGGAATTTTTGCAGGGGGAAAGTCTGAGTGATGTGATCAAATATCGACCCTTGAGTATTGATCGCTTTTTAAAGGTCGTGCGTCAAATTTGTTTTGGCTTAGAGTCCGCCCATAAAGGAATTTTGTATCAAGGGGAACTCTGTCCGATTATCCATCGAGATATTAAGCCCAGTAATATTCTGATCGTCGAAGATGCCGCCCTGG
Source organism: uncultured cyanobacterium (assembly GCA_963807635.1). Classification (GTDB taxonomy): domain Bacteria; phylum Cyanobacteriota; class Cyanobacteriia; order Cyanobacteriales; family Microcystaceae; genus Snowella. The sequence goes on along the minus strand of CAWEDJ010000064.1, from coordinate 26,570 downwards.
GAGAATTGGTGAAAATTCTCGATTTTGGGATTGCCAAACTGGTTCAATCCGAAGAATCCCAAACCCAAGCTTTCATGGGAACCCTCGCCTATTGTTCCCCTGAGCAGATGGAAGGCAAGGAACTGGATAACCGTTCAGATATTTATAGTTTGGGCATTATGATGTACGAGATGCTCACGGGGGATATGCCCTTATTTCCCGATAATTCTTCCTTTGGCGGTTGGTACGAAGCCCATCACCACACCAAACCCCAACCCATGAACCCCATTCATCGGGTTCCGAGTGCAATCGAAGCTCTGGTCATGAAATGTTTAGCCAAATCTCCCCACAGTCGTCCCCAAAAAATAGATGAAGTTCTGCGGGCGATCGAAGCGATCGAAGCCGTCCCAACGAGTCAACCCAAACCTGTTACTCAAGTAAAACCCCTGCCCGACCTCGATCCTACCATTATCAATCTTCCCGATAATAGTGGCCCCACCATTGTTGCCGATAAAACCTTTTCTCGCACCACCCTACCTGGAGTCAAGGAAACCTGTTTACAAATGGGCTGGCCCCAGGACAAACCTGTTCAAAAAATTGTTTTTCCCCAGGTTCTACGGGCCTCAGAAGGAACCTTTGCTACGCTTTGGGTAATGTTAGATCAACAGGATATCCTCAGCCGTATGACGAGTATTCGTTATAACCAGTTTTTAATGATGACCTCCCCCACCCCATGCTGCTCTGGATTACCGTGCTTTATCATCGGGAACATGGGCCACGCTGGTTGCCGTGTTATCTGGATTTAAAAACTTCTTCAGGTCAACGTCTTGCCAATTTATTAGGGGAAGGTAGCAAATATTGGATCTTGTTTTTTTCGTTGGAAAATCCCCAACGTTGCCAACAATCTATGACCGCGACCATTGCGCCCAATCAATGTAAATTACTGAAGGAATGGGCAAGCAACAGTCAGACGATGCCAGGCGGCAAGCCACAAATCACCAAGCGATTATTGAAACAGGAATTTGAAAAACTCAAGCCCAAAATTGTCGCTAAATTAGCAAATGTGAATCCTGCTTATGCCAAAGACATTTCTAGTTGATACCGCGCTCAAAAACTCTAGCAATTGAAATATTGCCCACCTATGACCAAATCAGCGAATCCAGCTCATCCCTCCTATAACTTTCTGAATATTGGTGAACGGGGTGTCGGCAAAACCGTTTTCTTTTCCGCTTGCTATCTCGAATGCCACCAGGATAAAGAACAACAGCGTCTCATTTGGTTTGACTGCGAAGATAAAGAAGTTCGTCAAACGATTGATGAAATATTAATTTATGTCGCTAAAACGAGGAAATATCCCCCCGCAACCCTGAAAATTACTAATTTTGAATTCGCTCTCAAACAACGTCATCAACGGGGCAGTAAGACCATCGGACGGGTGCAGTGGTGGGATACCCCAGGCGAAATCTGTAATATTAACAATCCTTCTTTCACAACCATTTTAGGAAATACCGATGGATTTTGTCTTTTTTTAGATGCTCCTAGTTTGGTGAGAGTGGCCGATAGCGTTGCGGCTCTCACTCAGTTTTTACGTCCCTTGCAAGAAGTGATTGAACTGATCAGCCATCAAACCCTAGATCTCCCCTTGGCAGTGATTTTAACTAAATGTGATTATCTTCCAGAGCATCCCCTCTATTGGCAGCGATTAAAAAAATCTCTCCAACCCCTAACCACGCAATTAGGGGAACTCGGTGTTAACTATCAGCTTTTTTATTCGGAAATTCCCATTGCGATCGCCGATGGTGTTTCGACTCTCCAGTTGAACCGTGTGGGAACGCCCATTTATTGGTTATTTTCAGAAATTCATAAATCACGCTCATCCGATCCTTCCGTCGAAAAAACTCAATCTCCCGATACGGATTACTATATCCCCACACCGTTACCGAGCATCCTCAAGCCCTTTTTAGGAAACAATCCCCAACTGAATTTGCTTAATCAGATCCCTAAACGGCGTTTATTATTGGGATTAATGATATTTATGGGGTTGATGGCCCTGAGTGTGGCGGTTATCTTACAACAAACGTTTCGGTCTAATCCCTCCCTGCCCCCCTCTGAGAAAAGTTTGTCTCAATGAAATTACTCTAAATTTTTTGAAAGGGTTAATTGATAGACGTTCTAGCGATTCAACCTACCTGGATTTTTCTAAGCAAGCTATCATAGGAAAAATAAGTCATTATGCCCCTACCTATTGAATAATGAAACGATCTTCTCCACGCCGTCCTCACCACTCTTCTTTTTCGACTGCTCTTCTTATTCGGTTGTTTACCAGTTGGGCCTTAATTCCAGGGTTATTGGTCGCCACGCCCGCGATCGCCCAGACTAAAGCGAATACTAATGCGGCAAATAGTCCAACCATGACCTATGGCCAACTGTATAAAGATATTAAAAGTGGTCAGGTGAAAAAAGTAGAGATTGATCCCCTTGCCCAAAAAGCGAGAGTTACCCTCAAGGGTCAAGCCGAAGATGCCGCACCGAAGACGGTTAAATTATTCAAAACCAACCCTGAATTAATTGAATTATTGAAAACCAGTCAAGTTAATTGGGGCATTCGTCGCACTTCTGACAATTCTGCCCTGGTTAGTCTATTGAGTCATGTGGTCATTGCGGGGATTTTGATCGGGCTATTGTTGATGATTATTCGTCGTTCAACCCAGGCTTCGGGTCAGGCGATGAGTTTTGGAAAATCCCGTGCGCGATTCCAAATGGAAGCTAAAACAGGCGTGGGTTTTGGGAATGTGGCGGGTATTGATGAAGCCAAAGAAGAACTGCAAGAGGTTGTCACTTTCCTTAAACAGCCTGAAAAATTTACGGCCATTGGAGCCAAAATTCCCAGGGGTGTTTTATTAATTGGGCCGCCTGGAACGGGAAAAACTCTCCTCGCTAAGGCGATCGCGGGAGAAGCGGGAGTTCCCTTTTTTAGCATTTCGGGTTCGGAATTTGTCGAAATGTTTGTGGGAGTCGGGGCATCACGGGTACGGGATTTATTTAAAAAAGCGAAGGAAAATGCGCCTTGCTTGATCTTTATTGATGAAATTGATGCCGTCGGTCGCCAACGGGGTGTGGGCTATGGGGGCGGAAATGATGAAAGGGAACAGACCCTGAATCAGTTACTGACAGAAATGGATGGATTCGAGGGAAATACGGGAATTATTGTCATCGCTGCCACGAATCGCCCCGATGTCTTAGATTCGGCCCTGCTCCGTCCTGGACGTTTTGACCGTCAAGTAATGGTGGATTATCCCGATCTCAATGGTCGGCATAAAATCCTAGAAATCCATGCCCAAGACAAGAAAGTGGATGAAGAAGTCGAACTTGCAACGGTTGCCCGACGGACTCCAGGATTTACTGGGGCAGACTGGCCAATGTTCTGAATGAAGCGGCAATTTTTACGGCCAGGCGGCGCAAAGAAGCGATTACGATGGCAGAAATCAATGATGCGATCGACCGTGTGGTAGCGGGGATGGAAGGAACGCCGTTGATTGACAATAAAAGTAAGCGTCTGATCGCCTATCACGAAGTTGGTCATGCCCTTGTCGGTACGTTATCGCCTGGCCATGATCCTGTGGAAAAAGTCACCCTCATTCCCAGGGACAAGCCCAGGGTTTAACCTGGTTTACTCCCGATGAAGAGCAGGGTTTAATGACGCGATCGCAGTTATTGGCGAGAATTGCTGGCTTATTGGGGGGAAGAGTTGCCGAAGAAGTCATTTTTGGGGATGCGGAAATCACCACGGGAGCCAGTAACGACATCGAAAAAATCACCTATTATGCTCGGCAAATGGTAACAAAATTAGGAATGTCTGAACTGGGTCTGGTTGCCCTAGAAGGGGAGAATGACAATTCCCTGGGAGGCGATTGGGGTAAACGTTCTGAATATTCCGAGGCGATCGCGGGTAAGGTTGATCAAGAAATTCGGCAGATCATCCGCGCAGCACATCAACAAACCCATCAAATTATCGAAGAAAATCGAGTTTTGATGGATCAACTGGTGGATTTATTAATTGAACAGGAAACCATTGATGGGGATCAGTTCCGTCAATTAGTAGAAAAATTCCACGCTAAACAACAAGAGAAGGTCTTGGTGATGCAAGGTTAATCATTCCTGTTATCCACTTAAACTAGTAGATTATAAACTACTGGAATCTAAACTCTGGTCCGCTTCAGGGGTGAGGGGTAAATGCAATCCACACTCCTGTTTAACGCCGTGAAAACGGGTATCCCGCTCATTCTCATCACTAGCTAGTAGAGGGCGACTAGAATGCCAATCCCCAACGGAAACGTAACCCTGATCAAAATAGGGATGATAGGGTAGGTTATAGGCTGTCAAATATTCATAAATATCTTTGGAGTTCCAGTTAAGAATGGGTAAAACTTTATACTGTTTTCCCTGTTTCACTAAGGGTTTCAATCCCTGACGGTGACTGGTTTGATCCTTTCTTAATCCTGCTAACCAGGCGATCGCCTTTAATTCTCGCAAAGCCCGTTGCATCGGTTCTACCTTACGAATTTGGTCATAACGATTGAGGGACTCTAAATCTTCCTGTTGCCAAAGTTTGCCGTAGAGGGCTTCCATGCGGGCGGGGCTGAGGGGCGATTGGTAAACCTGTAAATTGAGATTCAGTTTTTGAGTTAATTCTTCGGCAAAGGTATAGGTTTCTGTTGGTAAATAGCCCGTATCGATCCAAACAACAGGAATATTCGGGACAATTCGAGTGACCAAGTGCAACATCACTGCCGCTTGAATCCCAAAACTGGTACTCATCACCAAGCGATCGCCAAAGGTCTGGAATCCCCATTCAATAATTTTTTCGGAACTGGCGTTGACCAACTGCTGGTTAATTGCGGTTAGATCAAGTTCAGGAAACTGATTGTCTTCTTTGTCCTGTGTCTTTACCCAAGGGGAAGAGGCGATCGCCAGATTGGGAGGATTAGGGGAAGGAGCCGCAGAACGTTCGGAGGGCAAGTCAATCAGTCTGGATTGTGACATAGGGTTTTAAATTATTTGGTTAGTAGCAACTAAGATAGCCGAATTAGGATAATCTTTGAGCTTTCCGTTTAATCAGAAAAATCACTCCACCCAGTCGTTAAGGGTTTTCAGTAAACGAGTTCAAATATTCCTTTTCTGTTTCACTTTTTTTATTCTACTGGCAGTCAGGGGGTTTTGAAGCGCGGTAATGTTATCAAACTAATAAATTTTCTCGTTCTTTGTTCCAATGACTCCCAAAGGGGATTTTGATGCGATCGCCAGAAGTTCCCACAGATCGTCAAGATTCATTAAGGATAGTCAGGAATTTATAGTAATAGGGAGCATCTTGCAGAGACTTCCGTCATAATTGAAATCAGTTCAAAACAGCAATGGGATGAACCAATTACGGTGGTGTGAGGTCTGATGAATTCATGTTACTCAAGCTTCGGTTTAATAAACAAGAAGCCTCGCTGGTTCCTGTCCGTAAAATAGGGACTAGTATTCTTTGGTGGTTGTCACCCTTGATAGTTTTAGGGCTTCTGTCTGCTTATAAAGAAATAGAAAGTATTCGGGTAGAACCCCAGGCCATTTTTGTTTTGGGTGGCCACGAAAATCGAGAACGCATGGCGGCAAAATTAGCGGCTCGGTATCCCCAATTGCCCGTTTGGGTATCTTCGGGTAGTCCTGAAGGGTATGTTAAGCGTATTTTTGCAAAAGCAGGGGTCAAAGGCGATCGCCTACATTTAAATTACCAAGCCAAGGATACCGTCACAAACTTTACGACCCTGGTAAATGTTCTCAAAAACCAAGAGATCAAAAGTGTTTATCTAATCACTTCCGATAATCACATGACCCGCGCTCGATTAGTGGGTGAAATTATTTTTGGCAGTCAGGGAATTATCCTCAAGCCCTTACCTGTAGCCTCCCATTTGCCTGCTGAAGCCCCTGAAAAATCTCTCAGAGATGTCGCAAGGGCTTTGTTATGGTTAACAACAGGGAGAACGGGAGAAACGTTATTGCACATTTCCAAACACTAATCTAGGGAACCTGCCAAATACGATTGTGGTAGGCTTCTGGCTCGGCATAGGGATCTTCGGCGGGATGATCATGATGTCCGTGAGCATGATGATCGTGGTGATCATGATGTCCGTGAGCATGGTGATCATGATGTCCGTGAGCATGACCCTGGGCTTTTGCCACCAGACGGAATTTACAACTTTCGCAGTTCATATTCACCTGACCCAATTGGGTTTCAATTTCCCGTTCCCTAGCGAGTTCTAGCAGTTGGGGTTGAATGCCCATTTCGGGTAAAGAGATCATTTCTATGTCGGGAAATGCGACTTGTTCTGCTTCGGTATTAATAAAAATTTTCTTGACTAACGCGCCTGTAAACAGGAAATAGGGCAACACGATAATGCGTTTGGGTTTATAAAGTCTGGCTCGGCGGAACCCTTCCTCTAGTCGGGGATGGTAATGCCAATAAAGCAAGTTTCGACCGTTGCATAGCCACTGCCTTCCCACAACATCCGTGCCATTTTATAGACATCCCCATTGGCATCGGGATCGCTCGAACCCCGACCGACAAATAACAAAACAGTTTCTGCACGGGAAATGTTTCGGGGATTCATTTCAGGTTGATCTAATACTGCTAAGCGATCGCGCCAAAGATCAAGAATACTAGGGGTAATGCCAAAATGACGGCCATAGGAAAACTTGATATGGGGATGTTTAAGTCGGCTACGGTCTAATTCATTGGTGACATCGAATTTATTATGTCGAGCCGCAAATAATAAAATCGGTAGGGCAGAAATTTCGGTATAACCCTGTTCTACACAATAATCAACCCCTTTTTCGATAGAAGGTTCGGTTAACTCCAAAAAACAAGGAATAACGGGACGGGATAGATCAAGCTCCTGATAGACTTTGACAAAATCGAGAAAAGTCTGGCGGCCATCATCATCGCGGGTTCCGTGGCCAATCATTAATAAAGGACGAGCATAGGGCAAAGGAGGCAAGGTCAGGGCCGCGTCGGTCTGTTGAGTGTCTAAGTTTAAAGTGGGCATTCTAGTCTAGGAAACTCCTTTTTAGTCCGTTTTGATGCTGTGTTGCGCTGAGTTGGACGGGTTAACGTTGGTCTGGTTTATCCTAACATTTTTAGTCATTTGAGTCATCGCAGTTTGCGCTCAACTAAATGAAAACAGATCTTTACCGCGATCGCAGTCTGATTTTACAGAGAGAAATCGTTGACATTTATTTCAATAAAAAAACTCGCTGGATTTCATTAAAATCTTGAGCAAGCTTTTTTTGATTGGATTAAAAATTATAAAGAGACAAACTATTAGGTATTTTTAGTCCCCTTTTTGATTGCCTTTTGCGTTTGCCAAGCGTCGTTTGAAAGAAGCACCAAAACCCGCCGCCGTTGCCGCACCCAAGATTGTGAGGGGTTCAGGAACTGCCGTTCCAGGAGCGGAAGCAGGAGCAGTTGTTTTTGTGTCAGGATTGGGATCGGTAGGGGTTTTGTAGCTGTCGTAGAAAATCGCGCTATCCGTTCCAGGAGTAGTAGTGTAAGGATTGCCGTAATAGAATGTATCACTAGCTTGAGATCCGCTATAACCAGTAAGGTGGGCAGCAACAATGAAATCACTATTTTTGGTGAGGCTATTTAAAACATCGGTGAAACTTTTATCAGCTGCTAAATCAACTAATATTCCTAATGTTTCTCCTCCTGAAATTGTGTTTTTATTTCCTCCGCTTTTATTAAAACCAAAGGATGCTTTCCCCAAGGAAGAACCATTAGTCAAGGTAATTGAAGAACCTTGAGGTAAATTAGCATTGTTATCATAATCAAAGCTTAATCCGCTATAGGAAGAGGTATTAGCAACAGCATCACTGAATGTAGTCGAAACAGAGGCATTGTACTCATTCCCTGTTTTTTTGAATAACCCAGCATTATCATAAAAATAGACGGTCGGGATGTAGATTCCATCAGCCAGTGAAGATGTAAACTGAAATAAAACTTGTCCCGCTTGCCCAACCGTCGAATCCGCACCGCCAGTAATTTTTAAGCTAAAGTTTCCATTATCTTTATCGCCAACGGTTACAGGCCCAATATTTGCCCAGGTGCTGTAGGTGATAGACGCGGCACTGGCGGGTAATATGCTCCCAGTCAAAACTAAAGTCGCGGCAGCGATGGTTGCTCCACCGACAAGGGATAAAAATTTGCTTGAATTGGTTTGAATTTTTAATCCGTTAAACATTTTGTTTTTGCTCGCCTTTTATTCTTCTCTTATTTAAGTATATATACGGAAATTGTCTTTTGTCATGAATAAGCTCGATTAAAACTTATTTGTAAAGATATTTTAACGAAGTCATAAAGCCCATTTAATAATACTCAAATCCTTTGTAGACAAGGCTTTTAGGAATCTGGGATGACTAAAAAACAGGCTTTTTTAAAGACAGCTTACAAATAATATAAAGAGTATTTAAAGAATATATAAAGAGTATTTAAAGTGTATATAAAGAAACTTTAAATATCGTGGAGGGGCGATTTTATCCAAAATAAAACTTTGTTTTTGCCCAAGTGTGCTTTGCTTTCTATCGTGAGTAATGGCAATGTCTAGAAATAAAAATTTATTGCGCTGGTATGTTTTTTGGGGCGTCTATATCACTGAAATCTTTGACAACAAGACGCTCCTCTTTGGAGAGTTCTCTAAATAATCTTGAGTAAAGCGGTTTCGTTTTCTTGAGATGAGAGATTGTTCTGGCTTTAATGGTTTGTATATAGTAATAAAGGTTAATCAAAGGTAAAAATCACGATGGATAGCTTCAACTGGAAAAAATTACAAAACGGTTCCGATATGCGCGGAGTCGCGATCGCAGGTGTGCCAAATGAAGCGGTGAACCTGACCCCTGATGTAACCGCCATTTTAGGAAAAGCCTTTGTTTGCTGGTTAGCAGGGAAATTAGGCAAAACGGCGACAGAGTTGGTCATTTCCGTTGGACGAGATAGTCGCTTATCTGGCCCTGTTTTAATGCAGTCATTAATGGCAGGAATGAGCGAGATGGGTAGTCAGGTTTATGATTTTGACCTGGCTTCCACGCCCGCCATGTTTATGAGTACGATTCATCCCGATTTTGCTTGTGATGGGGCGATTATGTTGACCGCGAGCCATTTACCCTTTAATCGCAATGGTTTAAAATTCTTCACTACAAAAGGTGGACTAGAAAAACAAGATATTACTGAAATTTTGGAGTTAGCAGAAAACCATACATTTGAAAGTAGTTTGTCTAAGGGTAATACTGAACAACGAGATTTTATCTCCGTATATTCCGAGGGGTTAGCACAAAAAATTCGGACAGGCGTTAATCATCCTGAAAATTTTGATCAACCTCTGAAGGGTTTAAAAATTATTGTGGATGCAGGAAATGGGGCGGGCGGTTTCTATGCAGATAAGGTATTACAACCTTTGGGCGCGGATACAACGGGAAGCCAGTTTCTCGATCCCGATGGTTCTTTTCCCAACCATATTCCGAACCCCGAAGATAAAACCGCGATCGCGTCTATTTGTCAGGCGGTATTAGACAATCAAGCAGATTTAGGGATTATTTTTGATACGGACGTGGATCGCGGTGCGGCAGTGGATTCCGAGGGAAATGAACTGAACCGTAATCGATTGATTGCGTTAATTTCCGCGATCGTTTTAAAAGAGCATCCAGATTCTACTATCGTTACCGATTCCATTACCTCCGACGGCCTGACCGAATTTATCGAGCAGGATTTGGGGGGCATTCATCAACGCTTTAAACGGGGTTACAAAAATGTGATTAATGAAGCCATTCGTCTCAATGAAATCGGTCAAGAATCTTGGCTCGCGATCGAAACATCGGGACATGGAGCCATGAAGGAAAATTATTTTCTGGATGATGGAGCCTATTTAGTCACAAAACTGGTGATCGAATTTGCCAAATTAAGACTAGAGGGAAAATCTCTGACGGATTTAATCGCTAATCTCAAAGAACCCGTAGAAAGTGAAGAATTTCGTATCAAAATCAATACAGAGGATTTTAGAACCTACGGCGATCGCGTTATCGAAAAATTAAGCGAATTTGCAGCCGAGCAACCTGACTGGAAAATAGTCCCCAATAATTATGAAGGAGTGCGGGTATCTTGTCCCATAAGTGAAGAAAACGGCTGGTTTTTACTGCGATTATCGCTCCATGATCCCATTATTCCCCTTAAGGTTGAATCTAATGCTCCAGGTGGCATTGCTCGTATGGTGAGCCGATTAAAGGATTTTCTACAACCCTTTGAAGCTCTCGATCTTTCTAGCCTAGAATTAGACGTTTTGAGCTAATGCGATCCATTCTGGTTCAGGGAATCGTTAGACTGTCATAATGGCTCTTACTTCTCTGTGTTGTGATTATGTCAACCCAAATCATTGAAATCCTCTCTGCTGAAGAGATTCGACGCACCATTACCCGATTGGCTTCCCAATTAATCGAAAAATCGGGAGATCTGTCCCAATTGGTTCTCCTGGGCATTTATACCAGAGGCGTTCCTTTGGCCTATCTGATCGCTCAACAGATTGAACTTTTGGAACACATTAAAGTCCCCGTCGGTGCGATCGATGTGACGTTTTATCGGGATGATTTGGATCGCATTAAAACCCGAACGCCTGCTAAAAGTAAAATTCCTGTTGATTTAACAGGAAAAACGGTGGTTTTAGTGGATGATGTGATTTATAAAGGTAGAACTATTCGGGCCGCGCTGAATGCAGTGACGGAATACGGCAGACCCCAGGTGATTCGTCTTTTGAGCTTGGTTGATCGCGGTCATCGAGAATTACCGATTCATCCTGATTTTATTGGGAAAAAACTGCCCACAGCTTCAGAGGAACAGGTGAAAGTCTATTTACAAGATTTTGATGGACGGGATGCGGTGGAGTTAATTAAATGAGTATGTTTAATAACTTTGTCCTGCTTATTTTCTGAATTAGCATAATTTTTGATTTTTTATATTCATGATTCAATTTTACTGAATGTTACTGAGAATTGCGTTTAATATTTTGGTTCGTTTATCGGTGGATTGCTCAATTTGTTGTTCTAGTTGATCGCACATTTTCATAAGTTGATCAATCTTGGCGACAATGCGATATTGTTCTGGAAGAGGAGGAAGAGGAAATAATAATGTATTAATGTGTGTTTGGTTAACCGTTTTTTGTCCTGCCGTTGTTACAAATTTTTCTTCAATTTGTTTTCTAATTAATCTACTCTTAGCAATTAAACAAATGTAATTAATGTGTACTATATTTTTTTTAAATTTCATGCGAATAAAATGATCACAATAGCTAATTTTGCCTGAAGAAGATGAAACATGAATAAAATTCCCAACTAAATCAACACTCCCATTAACTCTTATAATTAAAAGATCGTTTTCTTCAAGTAAATACTTTTTCTTTTCATTATCTGTAAGTTTTATACTGCGAGTATTTGCAAGAGAAATCTTATTTTTATTAATATCTGCTAGGCGTAAAACAATTATTTCTTCACCTATATTTGCATCTCTTTTAGAAATTCCATTTTGATATTCAGGATTTAAAAAATTAAGTTGTGTCCATTCCCAAGTTTTTGGTATTTCATAAAGAATTTCATCAAATTTAATTTCTGGCAAAGTTTTTTGTTTTTTTACTTTTCCTTCTTGAATTAATTTTTGTTTTTCCGCTTCAATTTCCTTTAATAATTCACTGGCAGGAGGATCATTAGGATCTTGGGGAACGAGTTTACCCATTACGGCTAATTGTAGAATTATTTTGCGAAGTTCGCTGACATTTTCTTTAACTGAATAGAGTTCGCCAAAGTTATTGTTTATAAAGTTCCAAGATTGACTTAAGCTATTTTGATCGGTCGAGTTTAATAAGCGATCGCGGGCGGCAGTGTGGATAATAAGGCGTTTTTGATGATGTTCTTTTCTAAGTTTTTCTAGGCGATCGCACTGTTCCATTAAGCGATCAATTCTTTCAACAATTCGATTTTGCTCTTTTAATGGAGGTAAAGGAATAGGAATTAGTGACCATTTTTGTTTATTAATTATTGGCGTTGCCGATCCACCTGACTGATTAATTATTAATTTTTGAAAAAAATTCTCTGCCATTGCAAAGAAAATGAATTTTATAGAATTAAAGTAAGGTGTAGTTGTATTAATCTGTTGATTACAAGTTACATCTCTATTATTAATTGCATGTTTTCCAATGCTGCCTCCAATACAGACCATAAGAATTGAATTCTTTTTGATTAATCGGCTTTTCAATAAACCTATTTCTGATAACCCATTATTAAAGTAGTTAATATTATAATTTTTAATATCTCCAGGATTAATAAAAGGAATAAAGTCGCCAAAATTTTCTATATCTTTTGTTGGTGGGGTATTGCCTGTTTGAGTTTCACCTATTGCTCCTAATCGTACCCATTCCCAACTTTTTGGCAAATCATAAGGAATTTCATCAGATGTAATTTCTGGTAACGGCTTTGATTTTTTAATTTTTCCTTCCTTAATTAATCTTTCTTTTTCTACTTCAATTTCCTTTAATAACTCACTAGCAGGCTGATCACTCGGATCTTGCGGTACAAGCTTTCCCTGCATCGCCAAACTTAAAATTAACTCCCGTAACTTTTTTACCCCATCAGGAGCCGAAAACGCCACTTCAAAATACTTATCTAATAAAACTTGAGCTTCCATTTTTTAATTCAACTAATCAATAATGACCCTGAGAATCCCAACCACCTTGTCCACAAAACTGTCAGAAAGCACCTCCCCTGTATTTTTCCACCAGCGTCCACTTAAATCAACTGTGCGAATCTGTTCCGCAATCACCGAACCCGTCGTTTTATAACCATCAGGAATCGGTATCAGGGTTTGAATTTCAGGCTTAATGGTATTCGTAATCGGAGAAATAATCACCAGACCATTTCTAGCTTGATTAAATGCCGTGTGACTCAACACCAAACAAGGTCGAGCTTCCCCCATTTGCTCCCTGCCCTGAGTCGGATTCAGATTAATGCGAATAATTGCCCCCCTCTCAGGAAACAGATTTTTTTCAGCATTCATAGCATTTCTCTCGCGATCGCCCCACCCTCAACAAAATCCTTCACATCATCGGGATAGGTAAAATCGGCGGGAATCGTGGCTAATAACGCTTGAAGATCAGCAGAAGGCCGCTTCTTCTTGCGAATAACTAAACCCTCCTCCGTTTCCAATAACTCTACAACAGTCGTGTCATCTAGATCCAAACTCGTGGCTAACCGATGGGGAATCCGTAACCCCAAACTATTACCCCATTTTTTTAACTCAATATCCATCGCCGTAAATTATACAAAATATAATTTTAACAGAATACATCATACTTTTTTTGAAATGTGTTGCTAATTTAAAGTATATTTTCGCCCCCCTAGCCCCCCAACTTTGGGGGGAATCAGTAATTGAAAATTGAAAGTCCCCCAGAATTGGGGGATTTAGGGGGCATTTAAAAATTTATTGTGATAACAGATTCATATCCCCCATTAACTCCCCAAAGCCTCCATTAACTCCTGCTTCAATGCCGACTGAATCGCTGCCATCTCTTCAGCAATTTCCATAAATTCCGCCATCAACTCCGACGGATCACCGTGATCCACCGTCACCTCATGGGGATTTTTGCAATCTAAATTGTAATTTCGGGCCGCGATTTCCTGCGCTGACACCTGCCAAGCATACTCATTTGCCTCTCGGTTCTTCCACCAAGCCTTTTCCCGATCAAACTCAGCAATAGTTAAAGGATTGCGACGGGAATAGGATTTATAACCCTCTGGATAAGGATGCTCAAAAAACCAGATCGTTTCCGTCGGTTGCCCCTTCTCAAAAAAGAGAATATTGGTATTAATTCCCGTATAAGGACTAAAAACCCCTTTCGGTAATCGCACAATGGTATGGAGATTAAATTCCGCTAACAATTCTTGCTTAATCGTCGTTTTAACCCCTTCCCCAAATAAGAAACCATCAGGCAACACCACCCCAGCGCGACCCCCTTCTTTCTTTAACAGGTGCATGATCAACGCCATAAATAAATCGGCTGTTTCCCGTGTTTGGTACTTCTTGGGAAAATTATTTTCAATACCATCTTCCTCCATGCCTCCAAAGGGCGGATTGGTAATAATGACATCGACTCGTTCCGTTAGACCGTAATCCTTTAGCGGACGACTGAGCGTATTATCGTGGCGGATATTGGTGGGAACATCAATGCCATGCAACATCATATTGGTCATCGCTAACATATGAGGCAACGGCTTTTTCTCGACACCATGAATCGTCGCTTGCATCAAGTTACTATCATCAGGATTCTTGACCTGCTTTTTTAAATGCTCAATGGTACACGTTAAAAATCCCCCCGTTCCACAGGCAGGATCTAACAACGATTCTCCCAATTGCGGAGCGAGAATATCCACCATAAATTGCGTTACGGCTCTAGGGGTGTAATATTCCCCAGCGTTGCCTGCCGATTGTAAATCCGCCAGAATTTTTTCGTAAATATCATTGAATAAGTGGCGATCGCTGGAAGAATTAAAATCTAAATCCGTTTCAATAACATTGATTACCTGACGGAGTAACGTCCCCGACTTCATGTAATTGTAGGCATCCTGAAACACCGACCCCACCACTTTTCCATGATTGGAGACTCCCGCCGCCGTCGCCAAATTCTTCAATGCAGGAAACAAATCGTTATTGATAAAGGCGATTAAGTCCTCTCCCGTCATGCCCTCTGGATTTTTGGCCCAGTTTGACCAACGATATTTTTCTGCTAAGGGCGACTTGTAACCCCGAACGGTAAATTGCCATTCCTGCTCTTTATCGTCAAAAATCTTGAGAAATAACAACCAAACTAACTGGCTAATCCTTTGAGCATCGCCATCAACGCCCGTATCTTTTCGCATGATGTCTTGAATACTCTTAACCAGTGTCGCGATCGCCATAGTTTTCCTATTAATCCTGAATCCTTACCCATTATGCGCTGTAGAGTTCCCTTTGTAATTCCCAGACTGCTTTTTGATACCCTTCAAACCCACCGAATGCCTTAGCAATCTCCACTGGGGTTCCAATTTGATTAAACGGCGCGATCGTGAGAATCTGGGGTTCTTCCATTGGTTCAATGCCTTCATCAGCATATTTATCCAATAAAGCCTCTAAGACTCGTCTGGCCTGTTCACCGTATTTAGTGAAATAATTACGTTTTTTGACCTCCCTAGCCCTTTCCTGGCGACTCAGTGGGGGAACATCCCAAACAATGTGACAGATGAGATCAAAGGGATCGCAATCCCGCCCGATTTCTTGGGCTAACTCTTCAAAAAAGATTCCTTCTTTTCTTAATTCTTCAATAATTGCCTGTTTCTTATCGGCCGCACTCCATCGACGTAGAAAATCTTCTAATGAGTCAAATTCCTTCGTTAACGTCTTGCGGGTGTAATCCTTTAACGATTCAGTGATTAATTTGCCATCTGCATCAAAATATTGAATCCGTTCCGAAATAACGGACACTTCCACATTACCGACCACGTAACGCTTAATCGGATTTGGATCGCCTCCTCCCGTGTCATCCCCATCAAAATCCGTTTCCTTTGGCTTAGATTCCCTTTCTTCTTCTGAGGTATCGGAACTATTATCAGTTGGATCAGGCGGCAAAATGGGGTCATCGTCTTTCGGTTCATAAATCTGTACGGGGTCGCCATCAAAATTCGGATCAGCAAAAAGTCTAGTTGCTTGTTTAAAATCGATGATAGTAAAGAAAAATTTATTAAAATCCTCGTTAATTCGCGTTCCTCGACCAATAATTTGCTTGAACTCCGTCATTGATTGAATTTGTTGATCCAGAACAATTAACTTACACGTTTGAGCATCCACGCCCGTTGTCATTAACTTGGAAGTGGTCGCAATGACTGGGTAAACACTTTCAGGAAAAATAAAGTTATCCAACTCATCCTTGCCTTCTTTGTTATCTCCCGTAATTCGCATAACATATTTAGAGTTTGCTGCGGCTAAATCGTTGTTAGCATTGTTGAGAGCCTGCCGCATTCGTTCCGCATGGTCAATATTTTCGCAAAATACGATAGTTTTATCGAAACGATTGGTCGATTCCAAATATTCTGTAATTTTTTGTGCGACTAATTTCGTTCGTTTTTCTAGGACTAAATTTTTGTCAAAATCCTTTTGGTTGTAAATCCGATCTTCAATTTCGTTGCCGTATTTATCCTTCATGCCTTTCGTTGGCCGCCATCCCAATAAATCCTTATCTAAATCAATACGGATGACCTTATAAGGGGCAAGAAAACCGTCATCAATGCCTTGACGGAGAGAATAGGTGTAAATCGGTTCCCCAAAATAATCAATGTTAGAGACTTCTTTCGTTTCCTTGGGCGTTGCGGTTAAACCAATTTGGGTCGCATTGGAAAAATATTCCAGAATTTCTCGCCAGGAAGAATCTTCAGCCGCACTTCCTCGATGACATTCATCAATGACAATCAGGTCGAAAAAGCCTGGGCTAAATTGCTTATAGATATTTTTCTCTTCTTCGTTTCCCGTTACCGCTTGATAGAGACAAAGATAGATTTCAAAGGATTTGTTTGCCTGACGCTTCTGGATCTTGGTCATTGCCGAACCAAACGGTTTAAAATCATTGGTCATGGTCTGATCGACTAAGATATTGCGGTCTGCGAGAAACAAAATCCGCTTTTTCGTTTTCGACTTCCACAATCGCCAAATAATTTGGAAAGCCGTAAAGGTTTTTCCTGTCCCCGTCGCCATAACTAACAAAATTCGGTTTTGTCCTTTCGCGATCGCCTCAATCGTTTTATTGATCGCTAAAAGCTGATAATAACGGGGCGTTTTATTACTGCCATCACTGTAATAGTCTTGGCTAACAACGGCTGCTTGATTTTCCGTGAAACCCTGATGATCAGACCATAAACGCCACAAAGCATCGGGTGACGGCATTTTATCAAATTCTAATTCTTGTTCTAGAATGCCGTCAGTATTGATTTTGTTATGGAAAAGGACGCGATCTCCATTGGAACTAAAGACAAAGGGAACTTGCAGCATATCGGCATAAACTAAAGCTTGCTGCATTCCATCCCCAACGGAATGATTATTGTCTTTGGCCTCAATCACCGCGATGGGAATATTAGGTTTATAGAACAAAACATAGTCGGCCCGTTTGTTCTTTGCACGGGTATGAAGCTGCCCCCGAACGATAATGCGGCCATTCGTCAACGAAAACTCTTCTCGAACCTGGGTTAGAATGTCCCAGCCAGCCCTTTCTAAAGCAGGGGTAATAAATTTTGTACAAATATCCCGCTCAGAAAGGTGCTTTTTATCCATGTCATTAGATTCGCAAGAACGTTAGAATCCTTGTTGCTTTTGAGCTTTTTATATGATTTAGAGCATTTATAAATGGATATTTCCATAATACTATTAAATGAACAAAAATTATTACAACGAGCCAGGACAGAAATTTCTAATCCAGTGGTAACACGCGGTATCATAGATTTATTAGAAACCGTGTTAGTCTCGAAATTTGCTAAATTAAGCCGTCAGGAGATTCAAACTATGTTTTTACTTAGCGATATCAAACAAACGCGAGTCTATCAAGAAGCAATAAAAGAGGGAGAAACTCGATTACTTCTTCGTTTATTATCTAAGCAGTTCGGAAAAATTAGCGATCGCTCTATTCAAACACTTAACAAACTTTCCTTAGAACAACTAGAAGATTTAGGGAAAGCTCTATTAGATCTTACCGTAATTACAGACTTAGATAATTGGCTCCAGTCCCATATCAACGAATAAATTTCGATCACAATTCTTGTTTGTCTATCAATCTTTTTCTTGACTTTTCTATGAATCAATTTTTTAAGCAAATTCTCTCCAGTCTAATCGGCACGATCGCGGCTCTTTTATTAATAGTAAGCATTGGAGCCAGTGGATTAATTATATTATTCTTATTATTAAGTCAAGATGGTAGTCAGACCGTAAAAGATAAAACCGTTTTAGTCTTTGATCTCGCCACAAAAATTCGGGATACGGAACCCGCCATTACCCTCAGTCAAGCATTTAGCCAAGAAGAGCAGCCAACCTTAACCCTTAAACAAGTTCTTAAAAATCTCGATAAAGCCCGTCAAGATCCCCATATCACCGCGATTTTTTTAGATGGTCGCAACTCCAGTGGGGCAAGAGGTTCGGCCACTTCATCGGAAATCAGACAAGCGTTAGAAGCCTTCCAAAAAGCAGGGAAAAAAATTATTGCCTACGGAGTCGATTGGAATGAACGAGATTATTATCTAACTTCGATCGCGGATGAAGTGATTTTAAATCCCATTGGCATGATGGAAATGAATGGTCTGGGGGCGCAACCGATGTTTTATAAAGGAGCTTTTGAAAAATATGGTATTGGCGTTCAGACGGTACGAGTGGGAAATTATAAATCGGCAGTGGAACCCTATACCCGCGCTAGTTTAAGCCCTGAAAATCGTCAACAATTAGAAACCTTAATCGGTGGCATTTGGCAAAACTTTATTACCACCGTCGCAAGCAGTCGAAAAATTTCTCCTACTCATATTCAGGCGATCGCGGATAATCAGGGACTTTTATCGGCTCAGGAAGCTAAAAGTAAGGGGTTTATTGATCAAATTGCCTATTGGGATGAAGTATTAGCAAAATTGACCAGTTTATCCGCTAAAGAAGAGCAAACTTTTCGACAAATTGATCTCGCCAGTTATAGCGATGTTGCGGTTAAATCCGTCCCTGAAAAAAGTTCTGGGAATAAAATTGCGGTTGTCTATGCAGAAGGGGCGATTGTCAATGGCGATGGAACCTTTGAGACAGTGGGAGGCGATCGCTTTTCCAGGGAATTACGCAAAATTCGCAATGATGATGAGGTGAAAGCCGTTGTTTTACGAATTAATAGTCCTGGGGGAAGTGCGACAGCATCTGAGATTATTTTACGGGAAATTCAGTTAATTAAAGCCGAAAAACCTGTGATCATCTCAATGGGAGATGTGGCCGCATCGGGGGGTTACTGGATGGCGACGGGGGGACAACATATTTTCGCTGAACCCAACACGATTACGGGATCGATCGGGGTTTTTAGCTTGCTCTTTAATACGGAAAAAATCGGCAATAATTTTGGTTTAACTTGGGATACGGTTAAAACAGCAAAATTAGCAGACCTTAGCACCAACGTTCGCCCCAAATCAGAACAAGAAATTGCTATTTATCAGCAAACCGTCAATAAAATTTATGATCTCTTTCTCGATAAAGTTTCCCAATCCCGAAAAATTCCCAAGGAAAAAGTCGCTGAGATTGCTCAAGGTCGGGTCTGGTCGGGTACGGATGCCCAAAAAATTGGCTTAGTCGATGAGATTGGGGGGTTAAATGCCGCGATCGCCTATGCCGTTGCTCAGACCAATTTAGGTCAAGATTGGGAAGTTGCAGAAGTATCCCCAGAAAAAGAGTTTAGAAGCGGCTATTTTGGGTAAATTATTTAATATCCAAGCCTTTGCTGCGGTGAATCCTAGCGATCCTTTGACCGTAGAATGGGAGAAATTCAAGCAAGAATTTGGCGTTTTGCAAACCTTTAATGATCCCAAATCAGTCTATGCCCGTTTACCCTTTAATTGGATTTTCAATTAGTCATTCATATTAACGATTAAAAAAATGCTAACAACCCTGTGGGCTACAGTCCGTAACGGAAAAATTGAACTCTTAGATTTAACCGAACTTCCAGAAGGTACAAAAGCGATTGTCACTCTTCTGCCTGACGACGAAACAGACTTTTGGTTGCAATCTAGTCAAACCTCATTAGATACGATTTGGGATAACGCAGAGGATGAAGTCTATGCCCAACTATTATTAAATAGCTAGAAAATTCCTTGAGGTATTGGTTAAAAATATGAGCAAATCAAAGACTATTAATTATTCAATGCCAAGTCAATCTAACATCTCTCTCAATCATCCCATTCTCGAAAAAAGTTTTGCCATTATTGATCAAGAAGTCGGCAAGCATCATCTTTTTGATCAGGAATACGCGATCGCCCGTCGGATTATTCATACCACCGCCGATTTTGACTATTTGAATTTATTAACTTTTAGTCCCGATGCCATTCAGTCAGGAATCAGTGCGTTACGTCAAGGAACTCCAATTGTTACCGATGTCACCATGATCAAACAAGGGATTGCGACCCTGGTAGGGAAAACCTTTCATAATCCGATTATTGCCGCTATTGATCTGGCTGAAACCGTAGAACCAGGTAAAACTCGCACGGAAACAGGTTTACTGCGTTGTCTAGCTCAATATCCCCAGGCCATCTAGCGATCCGGAATGCTCCGACTGCTTTATTAGCTCTTTGTCAGCAAATCCCCCATTTATCAGTTAAACCGCCCTTAATCATTGGCGCGACCGTTGGTTTTGTGGCAGTTGTTGAATCAAAAGAAGCGTTAGCCCAGGTGAATATTCCCCAAATTCGGGTTGAAGGTCGTAAAGGCGGATCAACCGTAACGGCGGCAATTATTAATGCGTTGTTAATCCTCGCTTGGGAAGAAAATTGCTAATCTTTACCAAAGGGCTGACCCCACCATTGCCAACATTCTTTATTAAACGGCGATCGCCACTTAAGAATTAATTCCCGTTCCCATTGTTGAAGAATTTTTTTACTCGGAACCAATTGCCAAAAAGCCGAAACTACGTTTACATTCAAATCATAACGACGGTGCATTTCAATATATTGCAAAATATAATTCTTACAATCATGGGTTCCTTTCCAACGTTTATTCGCTGTGAGCTTCGTTTCTCCGACATAAAGTAATAAGGGCAGAGTGTTATCCATCACAAAATAGAGACAACCCTGATGATTATTTTCTAACCCAAAAGCTGTTTCCGATTGCCGCCAAAATAAGGATGAATGTAAGGTTAAAGAAAAAGGATTAATTTCATCGGGACTATGCCAAGTATTTTTAGGTAAATCAAAAAGCGTTTGTTGTTGAGTTGCTTTAGTGATTTTGACCTGTTGTTGATAATTCAAAATTCGCTCTTTCCATTGTAGGAGAGCGGTTTTATCCAGGAGCAGTTTAGGCGATCGCGGGACAAAATAACTGCCAGAGGCATCAAAAAGACTGAGTTGTTTCACAAAGAAGCTCAAAAAGCGTTTTTAAGTTGGGAAAATCTGGAGCAGATTGAATTGAGACTTGAATTTCCTCCAAATCTTGGTAGGAACATAATATATTATGTCCTTATGTGATGTCCTTACCCTGTAAGAAATTTAACGACAAAATTCGGTAATTAATGATTTAAGCTCTTTATTCAAGTTTTTCAGCATAAATGTTCCAAAATAAAAATTTCTGTTTTTCAATACATAGCTTTTTGATGGAGCAATCATGAAGTTACAAAAAATAACCTGGATTTTACTCGCGATCGCGGTTCTTTTGGGGGGAGGATTAGCGTTTTATGAACTCAGACAAAATCCCCACCAGGAAGAAATTACGAAAAAAGAACAAAAAAGATTATTTTCGTTTCAATCTAACGATATTCAAGGAATAAGCGTCGAAAAATCGGGTCAGGTCTTAAAATTCTATCGCGGATCGGATGCTCAGACAAACCTGGAAAATGGAACAACCCGAATCCAGTGAACCCGTTGAAGCGAGTGAGGCGGCTCTATCTTTTTTTGTTAATCTTTTGATTGATAGTCAGAGCGATCGCGCTTTTACCACCGAAGCGAGTCAATTGAAGGAATATGGACTAGAGCAAGGCTTTCCTGTCATCACGATACAATTAAAAAATGGCAAAAGCCATCGCTTGTTATTAGGGAATCCTGATTTTAAAGGGGATTTTCTCTATTCTCTGGTTGATCCCGCCCAACCGCCCAGTTCTGCTGTGACGATTACTCTCGTTTCTCGAAGCTTTCAGAGAATCTGATCAATCGAGAGGTTGATGAGTGGAAAAAAGTTGATAATAATCCTAAACCTATCCTTGAATCACCTAAACCCCTTACTAAACCAGAATAATGATGCAAAATTCTTCAACCATTTCTTCCGAAACTTTGACCACAACGGCGTTAGCCCAATCTCTAGCTGAAAAATTGGCGATCGCGCCTAAAGACTGGCACCGACTCAAAGCTAACCGTAAAGCCCAAGCAGGTCAAGAACTAGCGGCGGCCCTCGTTTTTTTGCTGAAAGACCAACCCGAAGAAGCCCTGAGTCATATCAACCAAGCCGCAGGTTGGCTAGACAGATCGATTTCTGCCCCTCCCTGTCCTAGTCATGGTAAATAGGGATTGGGAAATTTCGACAAAATATTCAAAATGTTTGTACAAGCGGATTTGGTCTTAGAAGTTCAAACGATTCATCTCTGGTGGATTTCTTTAGATCTGACCGAAGAAGATCTACAAACTTGCATTGCTCTTTTATCAGAATCGGAAAAAATCAAGGCCGAACGTTTTAAATTCCCCCAGCATCAACGCCGTTATCAAGCGGTTCATGGGATTTTGAGAATCATTTTGGCTCGTTATTTAAACCTTGATCCTGTCCAACTTGATTTTACTCACAGCGATCGCGGAAAACCCTATTTAACCGATGATTGTAATCCTTTGAATTTACAATTTAATCTCTCCCATTCTGAAAATATGGCCATTTTAGGAATCAATCGCGATCGCCGCATTGGGGTTGATCTCGAAAAAGTTCGACCAATGGAGAATGCTGAACAATTAGCGAAACGTTTCTTTTGTGCTTCTGAATATGACCTTTTAACTCAAGCTATTCCTGAAGAACGAGACAAATTATTTTTTCAGCTATGGACAGCAAAGGAGTCTTATTTAAAGGGAACGGGAGAAGGCATCAGTGGAGGGTTAAATCAGGTGGAAATTAACCTAAATCCTCTCCGTTTTATCAATTTTCCTAATTGGTATTTGCAATCCTTTAGCCCTAATCCCAATGATGACCAGAATTATTGGGCTGCGATCGCACTTGAAGCACGAGGAGAAAACGTCCCAATAAAATACTTTTCCTATTTTTAGTGATTTAGAGATCAGAAAAATGAATATGATCCGCTATTTTTCGATTATCCAGAACGATAAATGCCATCGTAGGATATAATTTCCCCTGTATCTACTGAGAAAAATAAAAAATATTATAATAATGTCATTAAAAAGAAATTTACCTCCACAAGAAACGGGATATATGAAATTTATTCTTCCTCTATTCAAAAATGCTGGCTGGCTCTCTGTATTGCTTTGGGTCGCTTTTGTTGCCCCTGCCCAAGCCCTAGAATTGCGAGTCGCGATCAAAAAAGGAATGAGCCAGATTAAAGTAGGTAGCTCCACTCCTGCGATCGTTACCGATGCTGGGGGTCGTCAATTAGGAACCCTAGCAGAACTCGTTCCCCAAAATGCCCAAGCGGGAGGAAGGGGCGTAACTCTCGGCCAATGGCAGAGTAATCAATTAATCATTGAACCTAGTGGAGACGGGGTGGTTTGGATCGGCGATCGCTGGTATCGCGGTAAAACTCGTCTGATTCGTCAGGGGAAAGGCGTTACAGCCATTAATCAAGTCAATTTAGAAAATTATCTTTATAGTGTGGTCGGCGGAGAAGCCATTCCCACCTGGCCCCAGGAAGCTCTCAAAGCCCAAGCCGTTGCCGCTCGCACCTATGCCATTTATAAAAGTACCGCCGAAAGTAACCGTTTTTATGACCTAGATACCACCACCGCAACCCAGGTTTATAAGGGAATGGAAAGTGAGTATGTCAGTACCCTCGATGCTGTCAATGCTACCCAGGGACAGGTGATGACCTACAACGGCAAGGTTATCTTAGCGGCTTTTCATGCGGCTTCTGGCGGACATACGGAAAATGTGGAAGATGTCTGGACTTCTCCCTTGCCCTATCTCCGAGGTGTGGTGGACTACGACCAAACGGCACCTGTTTATCAATGGACTAAAAACTTTAGTGCTTCCCAATTATCAAAATTAATTGGTGGAGTGGGTGCAATTCGTTCCATGATTCCCGAAAGAATGACTCCCCAGGGCCGTATCGTGACGATGAGAATTGTTGGCACTGGCGGCAGTAAACAACTAACGGGGGCGCAAATTCGAGCGTCTTTAAAATTACGCAGTACCCTTTTTACAGTGGTGAATACAGGTGGAGCCTTTGCCGTAGATGGACGGGGATCGGGCCACGGTTTGGGCTTGAGCCAATGGGGAGCCTATGCCCTTTCTGAGCAGAATGTTCCCTACGACCAAATTCTGTCCCATTATTATCAAAATGCGTCTCTGACCCAATTAGGTCGTTAAATTAATCGGTTAAACGGGGCTGAAATATTCCTTAAATCCCCGATCGCGTTAAGAATGTCGTTTCCCGTGTTTTCTCTGATTTTTTGATTGTGTTTCTATGGATTTGCCCTTTTTTCGTATTTTGCGAATTAGTCCTAAATCCAAAATTTAATCAGAAGCTTCAATGGTAAGATAGATCCTCAGCGCATATTGCCGATGTAGCTCAGTGGTAGAGTAGTTGATTCGTAATCAATTGGTCGTGGGTTCAAATCCCATCATCGGCTTTTTTCACTAAACTTTGAGTCAAGATGACCCCGCAAATGAGACAATAGGACTTCATTTGTATTGATGTCACTATGAGTCTGAATTGGATTAGTCGTGCGGATCGTTTAAAAGCCCTTCCTCCCTATGTGTTTGCTCGTCTAGATGAATTAAAGGCAAAAGCTAGGGAACAGGGACTAGATTTAATTGATTTGGGCATGGGTAATCCCGATGGTTTTGCACCTCAACCTGCCATCGATGCCGCGATTGCCGCTTTATCCACTCCCCAAACTCATGGTTATCCGCCCTTTGAAGGAACGAGCAGTTTTCGCCAGAGTATTGCCCAATGGTATCTGCGTCGGTACGGCGTTGAACTTGATCCCAATAGTGAAGCATTACCCCTGGTTGGCTCCAAGGAAGGCTTAGGACATTTGGCCTTGGCTTATATTAATCCAGGCGATGTGATATTAGTCCCCAATCCCTCCTATCCCGTCCATTTTCGCGGGCCAGTGATTGCAGGCGGACAAATCCATCATTTGATGTTGAAGGCGGAAAATAATTGGTTAATTGATCTAGAGGCAATTCCTGAAGACGTTGCCCAACAAGCGAAGATGCTTTTTTTCAATTATCCCAATAATCCGACGAGTGCCACCGCTCCCAGGGAATTTTATGAACAAATTGTTGATTGGGCGCACCATTACGAGGTGATGTTAGTCCACGATTTATGCTATGCCGAATTAGCGTTTGATGGTTATCAGCCCACCAGTCTATTAGAAATTCCCAGGGCAAAGGAACTGAGTGTGGAGTTTCATACGTTATCTAAAACCTATACAATGGCGGGTTGGCGGGTCGGCTTTGTGGTTGGTAATACGGATATTATTCAGGGATTACGCACCCTCAAAACGAATTTTGATTATGGGATCTTTCGGGCAGTACAAAAGGTCCGCTGAAACGGCCCTCCAGTTACCCGAAAGTTATATTCAAGAAGCTCAACAACGCTATTCCGAAAGACGGGACTTTTTTCTGAAGGGTTTGAAGGAATTGGGCTGGAATGTGGCTCCTTCTAAGGCGACGATGTATCTCTGGATTCCTTGTCCTGTGGGGATGACTTCTGCTGATTTTGCCTTAAATGTGTTGGAAACAACGGGGGTTGTCTTTACGCCAGGCAATGCTTTTGGGGAAGGCGGTGAAGGCTATGTGCGGATTAGTTTGATTGCTGACTGCGATCGCTTGGGTGAAGCATTGGAGCGTTTGAAAAAGGCTGGTATTAGTTACTGTTCTGAAGTGTGATTTCAAGTGTTTTTAGCGTCAGGAAACAAGCATTAGTTGGAATTCCGGCTCTCCGCTATTGTGTGTGATAACCCACGCTTATGGATTCATGGAATCCTTTCAACCCACGTTCCGCAGGTGCCAAAGAACTTTTAAACAATTTTAAAATCCTTACAGAACAAGGGTTGTGCGAATTACTGTCTTATTCATGGGCTTATACCAAACCGAAAAATAGGCTTATCGTGATAGTGAATCCAGCAGGTATCTTTTTTCTGATGACGAATGCTCTCATTTTGTTTGATGAAAAAATTAACAGTAGAGAGAAATATTTCTAGCCGAAAAGTCTTCAAAGCTTTATCACATAGGAAACGCAGCTTTTTCAGAAGTATTCCTGACCCAACAAACTAATCTACGGAAAGAAAAAGTAGTACAAATGTATTATCTTGTTCCTTGAGTCAACCTGCGGAATGTGGTTTTTAATCATTTCTCCTGCAATTTTTGGCTTACTTTTGTATTCATCTCCTTCTTTTAATCTTGACTTTGGTTTGTACACTTCACTTAATAAGGGGGAATGTCATTCCTCTTATTACGCCATAGGCTGTTACTGCCACTATTCCATTTTCTATCTTTCCTAGATTTCCTCTGTATTGTCTCTTCACATAATCTGTTTTATTCCCTTTTTTTCTATCTCCTGTTTCGTCTATAA
>CAWEDJ010000063.1:0-32660 GCA_963807635.1 uncultured cyanobacterium | reverse complement strand
ATTACCATTATTTCCTCCTCTTTTACTTCATTTAAAATTAATTTTAATCTTCTCTTTCTTACTTCCTCTACTGACCACTCTGATTTTCCTATAAAATAATCTATTCCCTGACTATTTTCTAGCCCCGCTACTTCCGCTATTGCTGAAAATGTCTTTCTTTTTTTCTCTGATATTAATCCCAAATGGATATATTTAAAATATTTATAACTTCTCACTTCTGGGAATAAGTCTCTATACACTTCACAGTATTCATCAATGAATTTCACTGTTTCTTGCGCTACCCGTGACTTAACCATATACCACCTACCTCTTTCAGGGCTTTTTCTTAATTATAACTCTCCTTCTCTGATAGAACAGCGATAAGTTCAAGGAAAACTTGTCCTATCGAATTTGAAAAAACAGACTCTAGTGGTTGTTTTATCGCTACAGCCGTTTATGAAACCCCCCAACATCCTGATCTAGATGTTTTCCGTGACTTTCGAGATAACCAATTGCTAACTAATTCTTTCGGTAAATGGCTAGTTTCTGTTTATTACGAAATTGAGCCGAATTTAGCAAAATATATTGCTAGTCAACCAAAAATTAAAAATTTTACTCATCAAAAGCTAAAAAATTTAGCTCAATGGATGCGTAAGTAAGCTCTACAAACTTATTTAATCAGCGATCACCATAGATTTGCACACTATTCAAAGATATTTAACATCGTGAAATGTGCTTCAATTTGTTGGAGGCGATCGCTATTTTCGTAAAAATATTTGTTAGTATTCGCGATCACTCTCGTCTCGAAAGATATCATGGAAAAGGAAAATGGAGAAAATTAAAAAGAATTGCCCAAGTCAAACTCCCCAATAATACAATACGATTAGCAGAAATTTATTAGCATGAAACGCATGGTATTGGTAAGAGAGAATTCAAATTAAAACTACCCTTTTTAGATTAATTATGACTCAAAAATTACAAGCCAAATTTGTAATCTGCCTTAATAATCAAGGCTATGAAGCTTCTCTAGAATTCGGTAAATTATATCGTCTAATTGATGACGAAGAAGCTCAAAAAAATGGATTGATTGGTGTTATTGATGAAAGCGGAGAAGATTATGCTTTTTCAGCGCAACTTTTTTATGCCGTTGAATTACCTCAAAATGTAGAAGAAGCTTTGTTGGTAAAATCTTAAGGCGATCACCGTTTTTTGTAATGTATTTTCCCCTGCGATCGCCACTGACTCACAGAAGATTCAAGAATACAAAATCTTCGATAAAAATTGTTGCGCTCTAGGCGATCGCGGACTATTAAAAAAATCTTCTTTTGGGCTATCTTCCACAATTGATCCCTGATCCATAAAAATGACACGGTGGGCGACTTTGCGAGCAAATCCCATTTCATGGGTAACAACCATCATCGTGGTTCCTTCTTCGGCTAATTCCACCATAACATCCAAAACTTCGCTGACCATTTCAGGATCGAGGGCAGAAGTCGGTTCATCAAAGAGCATGACAATGGGATTCATGGCCAAAGCTCGAACGATCGCCACCCGTTGTTGTTGACCGCCAGAAAGTTGTCCTGGAAATTTATCTGCTTGGGATTCTAGTCCCACACGGTTTAATAAACGCATTCCCTGTTCTTTGGCTTCTTGTTTAGAACGTTTGAGAATCTTAATCGGCCCAATCGTGAGATTATCAATTACCGATAAATGGGGAAATAGTTCAAAATGTTGGAAGACCATCCCGACACGCGATCGCAACTTGGGAAGATTGGCTTTTAATTTACTGACAGAAATATTCTCAACAAAAATATCACCTTTCTGGAACATTTCTAAACCATTAATACACTTAATTAAAGTCGATTTTCCTGAACCTGATGGCCCACAAATTACCACGACTTCACCGACCTTTACTTCAGTTGTGCAATCCTTGAGTACCTGAAAAGTTCCGTACCATTTGGAGACATTATCGATTTTGATCATGGATATTTTGCGGTAATGGTATTTTAATTAGCGGTCAATTACGCCTTGAGCTATGGTTAAACTTCGATCTGTAGGGTTATAACTATTTTATCTTAATTTTCTGATTAACTTTCACGATGATTCTCCTGTGATCTCCCCTAATCTACTGCGAAAACAATTTTATAGCTGGTTTAAATCTCGTCACTTTGGACGGAACTCCATTGATACTCGCTACGCCCTCTTAGAAGCTTGTATTATCGGGGTCTTCTCGGCGATCGCGGCTTTAATTATCAAAGAAGGAGTCGGTTGGCTCGGAAGCTGGCGATTACAGGCGGCCCAAAATTACGGAGCAGGTTGGGTTTTGCCCTTAGCAGGCTTAGGTTTCGGGTGGTTAGCAGGCTGGATTATCGAACGGTTTTCTCCTTCGGCGGCGGGTGGGGGCATTCCCCAAGTAAAAGCAGCCTTAGCTCGGTATCCCATTGAATTATCAGGACGAGTCGCCTTAGCCAAATTAGTGGGAACGGTTTTAATTTTAGGCGGTGGATTTACCCTCGGTCGTCGCGCCCCGACAGTCCATATTGGAGCCGCCCTGGCCGCCCAATTAAGTAGTTGGTTGCCCACTTCCCCCGAACACCGTCGCCAGATGATCGCCGCAGGAGCCGCCGCAGGATTGGCCGCAGGATTTACCACTCCCATTGCAGGGGTTTTGTTTGTTGTAGAAGAATTAATGCGGGATGTGTCGGGTCTGACCTTAGAAACGGCGATCGCAGCCTCGTTTGTGGGGGCAGTGGTTTCCTTATTTTTACAAACAACGAATCTGAACTTATCCCATAATTTAGCTCAGGGATTATCGATTCAGTTTTCCGTCACAGAAATTCCCTGGTATATTTTTTTAGGAATTTTGGCAGGGGCTTTAGGAGCCTTATTTAATCGGGGGATTTTGTGGGGAAAAATTATTCATCATCGCCTCAATTTATCAATGGCTTGGCGGGTGGGACTAACAGGATTAATTTCGGGGGGAATTATCGCCTTAATGCCCACTTTTTTTCGGGATAATGCGGCCCTGAAAGATTTTGTCATGTTAGGTGAAATCACTTGGCAAAATACTTTATTAGCGTTTGTCGCCCATTTTTTCCTGACCATGATGGCCCTACAGTTCCGATGCCCCAGGCGGATTATTTGCTCCTGCATTGATTATGGGATCGGCCTTGGGTCATTTGGTCGGAGCTTTGGGCAGTGTGATTTTAAACCATGAAACCAGTGTCACCTATGCCTTGGCGGGAATGGGGGCTTTTTTTACGGGCGTTGTGCGAGTGCCTGTGACGGCGATCGTCATTGTTTTTGAATTAACGGGCAATTTTAACGTGGTGTTGCCCTTGATGGTCTCCTGTGCGGTGTCCTATATCGTGGCAGAAAGTATTTTTAAGCGATCGCTCTATGAACATTTACTCGAAGCCAAGGGAATTAGTCTAACGGATGAAAACCCCAACCGTGATTTTCTGTTAACGCTCAATGCCTCCCAGGTCATGCAAACCCAGGTCGAAAGTTTAGTCAGCGATCTGACCCTCGCAGAAGTTTTGCCCCTCATGTCCCGTTCCCACCATCGCGGTTTTCCTGTGGTCGAAGGGGGAAAATTAGTCGGTGTCTTTACCCAAACGGATTTAGCCAATGCGGCCCAGCGATCTGGCAAAACCCTATTACGGGAGATCATGACCGCCAAACCGATCACCGTCACCCCTGACGCACCCTTGAGTGATGTGCTTTATCTGTTGAATCGTTATAAACTGTCCCGTTTGCCCGTCATTCGTGGCACAAAATTAGTCGGAATTATCACCCGTACTGACATTATTCGGGAAGAAGCAACCCAATTAGGCGGTGGACTCAGTGTTAAACCCAGTCCTTCCTATATTGCCTATCAGACTCGCGCTCCCTCGACAGGAGAAGGTCGTATTCTTTTGCCCTTGAGTAATCCCCAAACGGCTCCTGCGTTATTTCAAATTGCCGCCACGATCGCCCAGGATAAACACTATGAAATTGATTGTTTGCAAGTTCTGTCTGTGCCGAAACATCGGCCTCCCTCGGAAATACCGATTCCTACCCAGGACAATCGCAAAATATTACAACGGATGGAACGACTAGGCCGCCATCTGGATCTTTCTGTTCATACTCAAATTAAATTTGCCCATAATATTGCAGATACAATTTTAGAAACCATTCGAGAACGACAAATTGATGTTTTAGTGATGGGATGGAAGGGAACAACGAGCAGTAAAGAAGCGATTTTTGGTAGTGTAGTGGATATCCTGATCGATAAAGCTCCCTGTAACGTTATTTTAGTCAAATTAGGCAAGAGTTCCACCGCCTATCCCAAAGGATTACATCAAAAAGCGACTTGGTTAATTCCGATGGCAGGCGGCCCCAATATTCAGCGATCGCTTGAATTTTTACAAGGAATGCTATCACTTTATAATAATAAAGATTTACCTGAATTATTATTATCTAAGGTCTATCTAGGCAAAAATAAATCTCAGGATTATACCGATCTCAATCAAGCGGCTAAGTTATTACAAACTCAATTATCTCGACCGATTCGATCCATTCCCCTGTGTTCCCAATCCGTTGTCGATGCAGTGGTTAGTTTGGCAGAAAGTCAACATTGTGATGTGATTCTCTTAGGGGCAAGTCGGGAAGGTTTATTGCAAAATGTGATTCACGGTAATATTCCCACCATGATCGCTAGTCAGGTTAAAAGTACGGTAATTCTGGTTAGAGGCGCATTGAGTTAAAAAAATGCGATCGCTAACTCATTCCAGAAATAATTCCTGTATAATAGAGAGAATCATAAATTTTCTCCTTTTTAAAGAGATGTTATCTAAATTTAAAGTACAACGCTATAAGAGTCTTTTTGATACGGAAATTGAATTAGAACCGTTAACGGTGTTTATTGGGCCAAATGGTTCGGGAAAATCTAATATTTGTGAAGCTCTAGCAGTTTTATCTAATTTTTTAGGAAGATTGTTTATTAATACATCAGGTAGTGATTTATTAAATATTTTCTTAGAGTCTTTAAGACTTCTCAATAATAAAGGAGACTTAGATATTTAACCTAAATTCTGGCATGGAAAAAAAGATTATTTATTATTTGAAGTTAGTTTTTTTTCTAATCCAGTAAATTATCTTGAGCATTTAACTTCTAAAAATCTTTTAGATTTATCAATTCAAATTAATTTTATTCCTCCCTATAATCCAAGTTCCGCTTATATGGTTAATATTAAAACTATTAAAGAGGATCGTAATGTAACATTTGATGCGAGCATTCAACTTAAGGAATTTTTAATCTCGAATAAATATTTAGATTCTCCCTTAGCAACTTCTCTAAAAAAAGTTAATGTATATGATTTTTTTCCAGTAGATTTATCCACAAAAATTTCATCTACCAATAATATGGATAGAACTGGAAAAGGAATAACTAATTCTTTGGTTGATATTTTACACGAAAATCGTGAAAACTTTGCTGAACTAGAAGAACGTTTAACTCGTCTTGTTCCTAATATTAAAAGAATTTCTTTACCAAGAGCAGAAAATCAAATTTTTGAACTTGAATTAATTGACAAATATTCCGATCATCATATTCCTTCAACCGAAATATCCGATGGAACTCTCAGAATTTTAGGTTTTTTAACTGCAATCTATCAAAAAGAAACTCCTAGTATTATCTGTTTTGAAGAATTAGAAAATGGTGTTCATCCTTGGTTATTACACAAAATGATGGAACTCCTCAAAATAGTTTCTACAGAAGGAATTAATGGTAAACCCGTTCAAGTTCTAATCACAACCCATTCTCCTTTATTATTAAATTATGTTGAACCTTATCAAGTTCGTGCCGTAGAATTAGACGGAGAAGGAAAAACTCAAGTTCATAAATTACCTATCGACTCTGTTCGTTTTCAGAAAGCATTAGAAGCCTATGATGGTGAATTAGGAGAACTTTGGTTTACTAATGTCTTTGGGGGAAATCCGACATGAATCGTCCGATTAGGATTGGCTTAATTGCAGAAGGGCAAACAGAGCTTGGCTCCAGTGTTCCCTATGGTAAACCAGAGGACGGAGGTAAAGTTATTCCCAGAGAAAATGAGGGTGCGCTTCATACTTTAATTCGGCGAGAACTAAAAGATGCGGGATTGCCAGATTGTGATTTTGTGCAAAGACATCCATCAACTAAAGAAACTCGTAAAGGAAAAGTAACTACTGGATTTGGCTTTTTAGATCCTAAATATTTATCTCAAGTAGTTATTGCATGGAAACCTGAAGAAGTTGATTTAATTGTAATTTTAGCTGATGCTGACGATAAAATTTCTGAACGACAGAAAAGCTTAATGTCTGCTTTAAAAGCAATTCAAGAAAATCATTTAGATGCTAGTGAAAATGCTATCACAGATCAAAGTATTGGTGGATTAGCAATTAAAGACTTCGAGGCTTGGTTATTAGCTGATTTTCAAACTGTTTCAACAATTTTGAGTATAAAAATTCCAGAATTATCAAATTTAGAAGAGTCAGACCAAACCAAAAATATTTTAGAAAATGCGATCGCAGAATCAAATTATTTGTCTGAAGAGAACAATCGTAATCTTAGGATTCATAAAATAAAGTGGAATTTAGCTTTTCAAATTGATTTAGTAATACTTAAAAAAAATTTTCCCCAAGGTTATGGACTTTTTTCACAAAATTTACTAAAGTTAACGCAGATTTTTATCCAAAAATTGATTTAAATTTTCTTGAAAAATCTATAGATAAGTAAAAACCAAATTAAAAATATGAAAAACGTACTCTACCAAAAAGACTTTGTTCAATGGACAGAAGAACAAGCACAACATCTTCAAAAACAAGAATTAGACGCGATAGATTGGCAAAACATACAGGAGGAAATTGCCGCTTTGGGACGCAGTGAAAAACATGAACTAGAAAATCGTTTAGAAGTTCTCTTAGAACACCTATTGAAACGATGTTACATCAATAGCACCTACGATAATCGCGGTTGGGAATTAACGATCAAAGAACAACGGAAACAAATGCGACGGTTATTACGCGCTTCTCCCAGTCTCAAAAATTATATTGAAACCATTATTCAGGAAATTTGGCTGGATGCTCTCTCTGATGTTCAAGATATTTACCCTAATGCTAATTTCCCCGAAAATAATCCTTTTTTTCAAGACTTAGAAACTTTATTAACCGAAAAATTTTGGCAATCATAGAAAATGTCTTATTTAAATCAACAATCCCTCAAGCCAAAACGATTTAGTTTAGCAAATATTCAACACTTTGAAAGTTTTTTATTATTAGTTTTCTTCGTGTTAGGTTTCTTGGGAATTCTCAATCATGCCATGTGGCGAGATGAATTAAATGGTTGGTTAATTGCCAGGGATAGCCCGTCTTTAACAGACTTTTGGAATAATATCCGTTATGAAGGCCCATCCTATCCTTTGGTATGCCTGTCTTTATTTATTAAATCAGATTACCAAAAATGCGATCGCCATGCAATTATTCCATCTCCTATTGGCAACGATGGGAATGGGTTTATTTATTTATTTTTCTCCCTTTAGTCGCCTACAAAAACTTTTATTTACCCTGGGTTATTTACCGATTTATGAATATTTACTCATTAGTCGCAATTACGCGATCGGGGTTCTTTTTTTGTTTGCTTTTTGTACCTATTTTAAATTAAGAGAAAAAAGCTATTTTACACTAGCAATAATTTTAGCTTTATTAGCAAATACTAATGCCTATTGTTTACTGATTACCGTAGCCTTAACAATCACCTTAGTGATTGAATATATAGTCACTAAATATATTAATTTAGAAATAACATTAAACGCAAGTTTACAGAATGCCTTATTCAGTTTCTTGATTATTCTTTTGGGCATAAGTCTATCCGTTATTTTACTGATGCCCCCTGGAGATAGCACCCTACAAGGAGGAGCCGATCAATGGTTTCTACAATGGGATTTTCACCGCTTTAATCAAGCTCTGACTCGTATTTGGAATAGTTATATTTTAGTATTAGTTCCAGGAGACTTAAGCCGCCAGATGTATTTTTATTTGCAATAATTTCTTTCGGAATACTGGCTTTTGTAATTACAATTTTTCTGGAATATCCCATTGTTTTAGGTTTTTATTTAATGGGGACAGGGGGAATTGTTCTTTTTACCTATCTTAAATTTCTCGGCTCGGCTCGTCATTATGGTCATTTATATTTAATTTTAATCACGGCTTTTTGGCTAAGTCAATATTACACTCCTTCCAATTTATTAACCCAATTTATTTTTAAAATTCCAGAAAATTTTATCCCAATGATTACTCGTTGGTTAAATTGGACGAAAAAATATAAAGTAACTTTCCTCATGATTATTCTCTATGCCCAATTAGCCGCAGGAATTGTCTCCTTTAGTCGGGATGTATTTTTACCCTATTCTGCGAGTTGGGAAGTGGCCCAATATATTCAAGCAAAGGGTTGGCAAGATAGGTTTATCATCGGGAGTGAAGATTTTACTATTGCTCCTATTAGCGGCTACTTAGAGAGAAAAATCTATTATCCAGAGAGTCAAAAAGAAGGAAGCTTTGTTCTATTTAATCAACAACGAAAAATTGTTAATGATCAAGAAATATTAGGTCAGCTTCAGAAATTAATTCATCAAAATCCAAAACCGTTATTGTTAATTCTCAATCGCAAGCTTGATACTTCCTCATCAGGTTTAACCATTGAACCGATCAAAGAATTTACCCGTAGTTTTATCGGCAATGAAACCTATTATTTGTATGAGATAAAATAAAAAAATTAGTCTCACCCTAGCCCCAATCCAGACATTCTGCTATACTAAAACACGTAGTCGTTATGAGTTTATCTAAAGTCATGTCAACCCCAACAGTCGAAAATATCGTAATTATTGGTTCTGGCCCTGCTGGTTACACCGCCGCGATCTATGCCGCTAGAGCGAATCTCAAGCCGTTGATGTTTGAAGGTTTCCAAGCAGGGGGAAGTCCTGGCGGCCAATTGATGACCACCACCGAAGTTGAGAATTTTCCAGGGTTTCCTGAAGGGATTACAGGGCCAGAATTAATGGAGCGGATGAAGGCTCAAGCGGAACGGTGGGGAACGGAATGTTATACCGAAGATGTGATCTCCGTTGATCTGAGTCAACATCCCTTTACGATTAAGTCTAGCGAAAGAACGGTGCAGGCAAATAGTATCGTGATCGCCACAGGAGCCGTTGCTAAACGATTAGGATTGCCTAGTGAAAAAGAATTTTGGAGTAGTGGAATTTCGGCCTGTGCCATTTGTGATGGAGCCAGCCCGATTTTTAAACAAGAAGCGTTGGCGGTAATTGGAGGAGGAGATTCAGCGGCTGAAGAAGCGGTTTATCTCACTAAATATGGTTCCCATGTTAATTTATTGGTCAGAAAGGGAGAAATGCGGGCCAGTAAAGCCATGCAAGACCGAGTTTTAAGTAATCCTAAAATTACGGTGCATTGGCATACGGAACCTGTGGATGTTTTTGGTAGTAATGGTTATTTAGAAGGGCTAAAAATTCGCAATACTGAAACAGGAGAAATCACTGATTTAGCTGTTAAGGGTCTCTTTTATGCGATCGGTCATACGCCCAATACAAACCTCTTTCAGGGACAATTAGAGCTAGATAGTGTGGGTTATATTGTGGTTAAACCTGGTTCGGTGGCGACCAGTGTGGAAGGGGTTTTTGCCGCAGGAGATGTGCAGGATCATGAGTACCGTCAGGCCATTAGTGCGGCGGGAACGGGTTGTATGGCGGCTCTTTTGGCAGAACGTTTTTTATCGGCCAATAATTTAATTGTGGAACATCATCAACAGGCTGAATCGGAAACTTATCATACATCCAAGGAAGCGAAAACCGTTGCTGATACAGAAACCACTTTTGATCTCCAGCAAACTCGTCATGTGGGAGGATATGCTCTACGGAAACTTTTCCATGAAAGCGATCGCCCTTTACTAGTTAAATATGTGTCACCGACCTGTGGCCCTTGCCGTACTCTGAAGCCGATCTTGGATAAGGTGGTAGATGAATACGACGGAAAAATTCACTTTATCGAAATTGACATCGAAGCCGATCCAGAGATTGCCCAAATGGGGGGAGTCACGGGAACACCGACGGTACAAATCTTTAAGGATAAAGAATTATTGAATGAACTTAAAGGGGTTAAGCAAAAAAGTGAATTTCGGAATCTGATTGATCAAAGTCTAGGAGTAGTAGTTTCTTCTTAATTTAGTTCTCTCGTATAAGATCACTACTATAGCAATCCTAAATGATTCGTGGCGAACAACAGGCTTAGAAGCTTTATCCAGACTCGGATCGTCATTTTATAATTTTATAACCTGTTTAGGATTGCTATAGACTAGTAGTGTGTGATTAATCTTTATTTCAAAAAAATTAAAGGTCAAATCAAACATGCACAAAATAATAGTTTACTTTGAGGAGAACTATGAAACGAGATAATGATTTAATTTTTGCGATTCTTTCAGCCATTGAAAATGACGTTACCAATCTTTACTCTGATCTGACAAAACAAGAAAGATTCACTGAAGAACAAGTAACAGAGCATCTCATCTTATTACAGGAATCTACTTACATCACTGGATTAGTAATTATGAACGTTCCAGGTGGTAGCCGAATTACTCAAATGGCTTCTCCTTTGCGTTTGACAGATTTAGGTCATAACTATCTTCAGTCGTTTAAAAATTTTATTGCTTCAAACTCGAAAACAAAAAATCCTATCGGTTTTCCTTCTAGCTAAATAGATTTGGCGTTGTTGATCAAGTCATGAAAAATACATATATGAAAATCTTGGTAGATTAAGTTTTTTATATTTACAACATATCTTGATCAAGCAACGTTTCTAATTATGTTATGTCACAAACGACAGTTAAAGACATCGGAGAACAGGGACTATTAGCTAAATTACAACGCTTTTGTCCCGCCGATATTATTGGGGATGATGGGGCAGTTTTGCCATTAATTGCAGATCAAAATTTAGTCGTCACTACCGATGTTTTAGTGGACAAAGTTCATTTTAGTGAGCAAACTACAAGCCCCGAAGATGTGGGCTGGCGGGCGGCGGCGGCGAATTTATCGGATTTAGCGGCGATGGGGGCAACTCCTTTGGGCATAACTATTGGACTCAGTTTACCTGGGGAAACCCCCGTTGCTTGGGTAGAAAATCTCTATCAAGGTTGCGATCGCTGTTTAAAAAATTATCAAACCAAAATTGTCGGGGGTGATATTTGTCGATCCTCGGTGATATCTGTTGCGATTACTGCCTTTGGCAAGGTTAAACCCGATCGCGTGATTCGTCGGTTTACCGCTCAACCAGGAGACGCGATCGTCGTAACAGGAATTCATGGCGCGTCTAGGGCAGGTTTAGAATTATTGCTCAATCCTGATTTGGGTCAAAATTTAGGACAAAAAGAACGAAATAGTTTAATTAACGCTCATCAACGTCCCCGACCGCGTTTAGACGTTTTACCCCATTTATGGAATTTAGCTGAGTTTATTCCTGATTCTAGAAACGGTTGGATTGCGGGTATGGACAGCAGTGACGGTTTAGCCGATGCGGTATTGCAAATCTGTCGCTGTAGTGGGGTCGGAGCAGAAATTGAAAAAAGCCTGATTCCTATTCCTTCAGGGTTAACGCAATGGGTCAGTCCCGAAGACGCAATCGCCTGGGGGTTGTATGGTGGAGAAGATTTTGAATTAGTTTTATGTTTGCCTGAAATTGCGGCCCAGGAATTGGTTAAGAAACTCGGAAAACCTGCGGCGATTATTGGCAAAATAACAACTGCCAAAGCGGTAATTTTGCAAGATAGCTTAGGTTCTGGTTCCCCAGAGGAATTATCTCTCAGTCAAGGCTTTCAACACTTTAGCCCCTAATCCCCCCTAAAAGCGTAATCAATAGAAAAACTCTAAAATGCGATCGCGAATTACCGCTCAAACCTTCATCATTTTTTATTTATCAAATATTGTAGAAAAGGCTAAAATAGAAGAAGTGGATAATAAAACGGTAATAATGTCAACAAAAATCAACTAAATTTTGCTCAATTATTCCTGAATTGCCGAAAAATGCAGTATTTTTGAAAAAAATGGAATTGTCCATCGAATTCTTGCCAAAAGCTGTCAAAAACTTAGAGAGTCATCCAGAAGCTTTGAGGATTAAAAAATTTGTTTATTGCCTGACTAAGCAACATTGGGAAAACGATTTTAGGGTGATCAATCGTTATTCTTTGGACGACCTCATTTTTGAACTAATTAGGATACAACCAACAATTAATCGCCTTTCCCTGGCAATGTATGACCTTGTGAAAAGCCTTAATCATCAAAAAAAATATGCAGAGGTCGCCAATGCTATCTTAGAAGAAATGGCTCCGATTTATAATGCTACTCACCATGAAGTAGAACGCTCCAAAATTTATCATCTAATCAAAAAAGAAATAGCTCAAAGTCATTCATCAAATGCCTGTATTAATTTAATGGAAGTGTTAGTGAAAGAGGCTATTTTTAACGAATTAGAAAAATTATCTCCTAGCATTCATAAATCTCTCAATTCTGACGAAGTTATCGCCTATGCCTTAAATCGTTTACCGCCTTTATATATCTGTAGTGAAGAAGAAAGAATTGAACAAATGAAAAAAGTTAAATCCATGAGAGAAAGAATTCATCTTGTCGTAAAAGAGAGCATACAGGTTATTATCAATAGACCTGCCCATAACTTCACCCCCTTAAAGATGGATCGCATATTTTCTAGAAGAACACCTAATTGAATTTCAATGATTTTAGAAATTTACTTAAACTTTCTATTACTTATTTAATTACTTTTAAATAATTGTTGAAGCTGCTAATTATTTAAAATCTATACAAGCAAGGGGCTTAAGCTCCTTGTTACAATACTTTAAGCAAAATTGTTATACAATCCAAATTTGTGACAGCTTACTGATCAGTTTAACAACATTTGCTTGGAAAGAAGTCCCAAAAACCCTATACTAAGAAGTCTATATTAATAATCCTCTCTTAAATATTTTGCAAAAGAAATCCCACTATTGGTTACTGGTTCCCTATATTCGACCCTATTCACGGACAATTTTTACTGCTTTCCTCTGTACCTTGGTTTTCACTGTCTTTTGGCCGATTCTTGCCTGGTTGGTGGGACAAATGGCTAAATATATCTCAGCAGGAGATGTTAGGGCGATCGCCGTTTTAGCAGGAGTCGCCGCCGCCATTTTTTTAGTCAGAGGTGCGGCCCAGTATGGACAGGATTCACTGATGGCCAGGCCGCCTTAACCGTTGCCTTAGATTTGAGAAAACAAGTTTATACTCACCTACAAAAACTTAGTTTAAGCTATTTTGAAGCCTCTAAAACAGGAGATTTATCCTATCGATTAACGGAAGATATTGACCGCATTGGAGAAGTGGTGAATAAATTTTTCCATGATTTTGTTCCTTCGGTATTGCAACTTGTGGTCGTCTTTGGTTTTATGTTTTATGTCAATTGGTACTTGACCTTAGCGGTTTCCATTGTTGCACCCTTAATGGGAGTTTTAATCGGCTTTTTTGGGGAACAATTACTTAAATTTAGTCGCCGTAGTCAAAACCGAATTTCTAATTTATCGTCTTTGTTAACGGAAGGATTGAGTGCGATTCGTTTAGTCAAAGCCTTTGCCGCAGAAGATTATCAAGTTGAGCTTTTTATGGAAGAAGCCAATCAACATCGGCGATCGCAATTTTTAGCGGAAAAAGTCAAAGCCTTACAATTTGTGGTAGTCGGTTTCCTTGAAGCAATGGGAGTAATTGTTCTTTTTCTGTTGGCAGGATGGCAAATTTCTGAGGGGAATTTAACGGGTATTAGCTTTATTAGTTACCTGACCGCCGTTGCTATGTTGATTGATCCCATTACCCATATTACCAGTGACTATAATCTTTTTAAACAGGGAGAAGCTTCCATTGACCGCATTTTTGAAATTTTATCTGTCCAACCCTTAGTTGAAGATAAAGTTGATGCGATCACCTTACCTAAAATCACAGGTCAGGTTGAATATCAAAATATTTTATTTGAATATTTACCCAATAAACCCGTCCTCAAACAAGTTAATTTTATTGCCAAATCAGGAGAAATGATTGCCCTAGTGGGAACATCAGGAGCAGGAAAAAGTACCCTCGTAAATTTATTAATGAGGCTCTACAATACCACCGAAGGAAAAATATTAATTGATGGTATTAATGTCGAAGATGTTACGCTCAAAAGTCTAGAGAACAAATTGCCATTGTTCCCCAGGATAATATTCTTTTTTCGGGAACGATCGCCCAAAATATTGCCTTTGGAAAAACCGATTTAGACTTGCCCGCCATTGAATCCGCCGCAAAAATTGCCAATGCTCACCAGTTTATCACTGAATTATCCCAGGGTTATCATACCTATGTGGGAGAACGGGGTGTTAATTTATCAGGAGGGCAACGGCAACGCATCGCGATCGCACGGGCGATTTTAAGAGATCCAGGAATTTTAATTTTAGATGAAGCGACCTCTGCCTTAGATTCAGAATCAGAAGCTTTAGTACAAGAAGCCCTAGACCGAATTACCCAAGAAAGAACCGTTTTTGTGATTGCCCATCGTCTAGCAACGGTTCGACGCGCTGACCGCATTTTTGTGATGGAAAAAGGTCAAATTATTGAAGCGGGAACCCATGAAGAATTAATTGCTAAAAACGGTCGTTATGCTAAATTCCATGCTCAACAATTTTCGATGCAGGCTCAGAGTTAATTACCATCGTTTTTTGTTAAATTTTGTTGGGAGCCATGTATTTAAAAGAATTACATCTAAAAAGTTTTCGTAATTATACCGATCAATTTGTTAAATTTGAGGCCCATAAAACTATTTTAGTGGGAGATAATGCCCAGGGAAAATCTAATTTATTAGAATCCGTTGAGCTATTAGCTACCCTCAAAAGTCATCGTACCACTCGCGATCGCGATCTTATTTTAGAAGAGCAGGAAATAGGACAGGTTTTTGCGAATTTAGACCGTCATTATGGCAGTGCAGAATTATCAATTGTACTGCGAAGAACAGGACGAAGAACCTTAACTCTGAATCATGAATCGGTACGCCGTAACATGGATTTTTTAGGAGTCATTAATGCGGTAGAGTTTTCCTGTTTAGACCTCGATTTAGTGAGAGGAGGGCCAGATGTGCGTCGTCATTGGCTAGATATTTTATTAACCCAATTAGAACCGATTTATGCCCATATTTTGGGACAATATCAACATATTCTCAAACAGCGTAATGCTTTGTTAAAAAATATTCGCAAACAACAGGAAAATAATCCTTCGAGTGCAGATAAACCCCACAATATAGAACAATTAAAACTCTGGGATCAACAACTCGCCGAAGTCGGTTCCCGTGTTACCCGTCGTCGTACTAGGGTTCTACACAGATTAACTCCTTTGGCCCAGCTTTGGCATGAAAAAATTAGTGGTAAAACAGAAGTTTTAGAAATTCATTATTTACCCAATGTTATTGCAGAATCCGATGCTCCTCAACAAGTTCAACAAGCTTTTTTGAATAAAATAGAACAACGCCACATCGCAGAAATACAATTAGGCACAACAGTGGTGGGGCTTATTCGAGATGATCTTTCCTTTACCATTAATCAAACCCCTGCCAAATCCTACGGTTCCCAAGGCCAGCAACGCACTCTCGTTTTGGCATTAAAGTTAGCTGAATTAAGTTTGATAGAAGAAATTATTGGGGAATCTCCCTTATTATTATTAGATGATGTGTTAGCAGAATTAGATCTCCATCGACAAAATCAATTATTAGAAGCGATTCAAGATCGTTTTCAAACCCTGATTACGACGACCCATTTGAATGCTTTTGATAGTCAATGGTTGAAATCTTCCCAGATTTTACAAGTAAAGGCAGGTAGAATTGGCTGAGGACGCGATCGCATTATGATTGCTTTAAGACGGCCAAAATCCAGAGAACTGCGTAATAGTTATAAATAAACCTCATTCTCCAACTATTTTTTTAAATAGCTGGTCAATTAGTAATAGCGTGATCCATCATGAAAAGACGTTACCTATTAGAAGCGGGATCAGCCGCCCTCGGCGGTATCTGGTTAACCCGTTATTTCTCAACTACTAACACACCTAAAAACATCCAAACGACTGAAACTATTATGGCAAGCACAAAAGAAACCTTTGAAATCACTAAAACCGAAGAGGAATGGCGTAAACTGCTCACTCCCGAACAATTTAATGTGTTACGGAAACACGGCACAGAGCGGGCGCATACTAGCCCCTTAGATAAGCAGTACGGTAAGGGTATTTACAACTGTTCGGGTTGTGATTTACCCCTCTTTTCCTCGGATACCAAATTTAACAGTGGAACGGGTCGGCCCAGTTTCTACGATCCCCTCAATAACGCGATCGCTACCACCGTTGACCGTAGTTTCTTTATGTCCCGAACCGAAGTTCATTGTCGTCGGTGTGGCGGGCATCTCGGCCACGTCTTTAATGATGGCCCTGCTCCTACGGGAAAACGGTATTGCATGAATGGCGTTTCCCTAAAATTCATCCCCGCGAAGGCATAAAAATTCGGCTTTGCTGACTTGGAGGATGTTTTGGTTCTCCCAACTCCCCAAACCTTCAATAAGCTCAAGCCAGGCTTCGAGAAGAATAATTAAATTGAAAGTCCCCCAGAATTGGGGGATTTAGGTGACCATTCCTGATTCCGCCTAGAAAGTCCCTCAGAATTGGGGAATTTAGGAGACGATCGCTGAGCAACCAATATCAGATTCTACGCTAAGGAAAAGACATCTTGAAATAAAATTGATTCAATTAATCGGAATTTTTCGGACTGTGCTACTATCTTACTCATGATTCTCTAGAAACAAAATTTAACTTCTAGGGTCAAGCATCATGGTGGTGTGTAGAGGAATTGAATTAAATCATGACGACTAGTCATCTCAAAGGACAAAGAAGCTCTTTAGAGCCCATCCGCATTGGTGTTATCGGTGTAGGAAGTATGGGTCAACATCATACTCGCGTCCTCAGTCTGCTCAAAGATGTAGAGTTAGTTGGTATTTCTGATGTCAATGTGGAACGAGGGCTAGATACCGCCAGTAAGTATCGCATCCGTTTTTTTGAAAGATATCAGGATTTACTGCCCCACGTTGATGCGGTGTGTGTCGCAGTTC
Organism: uncultured cyanobacterium; assembly: GCA_963807635.1. Lineage (GTDB taxonomy): Bacteria > Cyanobacteriota > Cyanobacteriia > Cyanobacteriales > Microcystaceae > Snowella. The sequence continues at coordinate 15,448 of CAWEDJ010000063.1, read as the reverse complement.
CGACCCGTCTCCATCACCCTGTCGGGATGGCCTGTTTGCAAGCTGGGGTGAATACCCTGATCGAGAAACCGATCGCCGCCAGTATTGCCGAGGCAGAATCGTTGGTCAATGCGGCTGCCGACTCCAACTGTATTTTACAAGTCGGTCACATCGAAAGATTTAATCCTGCTTTCCAAGAATTAAGCAAAGTTTTAAAAACGGAAGAACTTTTAGCCCTAGAAGCCCATCGCATGAGTCCCTATTCCCAGAGGGCTAACGATGTTTCGGTAGTGCTGGACTTAATGATCCATGATATTGATTTACTCCTAGAACTCGTCGGCGCACCTGTGGTGAAATTAACCGCAAGCGGTAGTCGTGCGCCAGGTTCAAATTATCTAGATTATGTGACCGCGACATTAGGTTTTGCGACGGGCATTGTGGCAACCTTAACAGCGAGTAAAGTCACCCATCGGAAAATTCGACAAATTACGGCTCACTGTAACAATTGTTTAACGGAAGCGGATTTTCTGAATAACGAAATTTTAATTCACCGACAAACCACCGCCAATTATTCAGCCGATTACGGTCAAGTCCTCTACCGCCAAGATGGATTAATTGAAAAAGTTTATACTAGCAACATTGAACCCCTCCATGCCGAATTAGAACATTTTGTTTACTGTGTACGGGGTGGAGACCAACCGTCTGTCGGAGGAGAACAGGCCCTTAAAGCCCTACGATTAGCGAGTTTAATTGAACAAATGGCCCTTGATGGACAAATTTGGCAATCGCCTAATGTGGAAATTAATCCCGAAATGGAATATCTCTACCCTTCTTTGCTCTTGCAGGAAACAACGGTTTAACACGATTGGCAGTTTGCGGTATTCTTGGGGTTGACAGTCTCGATCAATTCCGATTGATTGGTTTGAACATCCATAGTTAATTTAAGCAAAATTTACTTTTAATTGAATTTTTCATAAAAACCTACATTTAAAACTCAAAAGATTAATGCTAACACTCAAAAAAATAACCCCAATCATTAACAATAGGATGGTACGTTGGTGGATTGTGGGAATCGCTTTTATGGCGATCAATATTGTTTTACTGGATTGGTTTAAAGGGACATTGAGTTGGTCTCTTCCTTGGGCAACAGTCGCCTCTGCCGAAATTTGTACGATTACTAGATATGTGATTAATGATTGCTGGGTTTTTGGGAATCCTAACCCAACTTGGAAACGTTGCGGAGAATATCATATTGCTAATGCCAGTAGTTTTTTTGTTTGGTGTTTTATTATTATTGCATTAGGCGAAAAACTTCAGGTGGATCATCGTATTGCGGCGTTGTTAGCAACCGTAGTTTCTGTTTGTTTGAGTATGGCTACAAATTTTCTGTGGATTTGGCGGCGCACACCACAAAGTAAATCTGTTGGAAATCCCAGGGAAAAACTTCAAGCAACATCCGAAAAATAAATTGTCATTAGAAAAGTAATTAGAAAAAATTGAGGCAAAATAATTTATGAAAATTGGTGTTCCCAAGGAAATTAAGGATCAAGAGTTTAGGGTCGGTTTAACGCCGAGTAGTGTTAGGGCATTGACCGATCAAGGCCATAGGGTTTTAGTCGAAACCCAGGCAGGTATGGGATCAAGTTTTGGCGATCGCGACTATGAACAGGCGGGGGCAAAAATTGCTAGTCATCCCCAGGAAGTTTGGCAACAGGAATTAGTGATTAAGGTCAAAGAACCCTTACCTTCAGAATATGACTATCTCAGCCATCCGAAACTTCTCTTTACCTATCTCCACCTCGCCGCTAACCGAGAATTAACCCAAGCCTTACTCAAATCTGGGATTACCGCGATCGCCTACGAATCGGTGCAATTAACTGATGGAAGATTACCTCTCCTCAGCCCCATGAGCATCATTGCGGGTCGGCTTGCTGTGCAGTTTGGAGCAAGGTATTTAGAAAAACAACAGGAAGGAAGAGGCGTTCTATTAGGCGGTGTGCCAGGCGTAAAACCCGCAAAAGTCGTTATTTTAGGGGGTGGCGTTGTGGGAACAGAATCCGCTCGAATCGCGATCGGGATGGGAGCGCAGGTACAAATCTTGGATGTCAATGTGGATCGGTTGAGTTATCTAGAAACTCTCTTTGGCTCCAGGGTCGAGTTACTCTATAGTAATGCCGCCCAAATTGAGTCCGTTGTCCGTGAAGCCGATTTATTGATCGGGGCTGTCCTCATTCCCAATAAATGCGCCCCAATTCTAGTTTCTCGACAATTAGTCAGTCAAATGCGCCCTGGTTCGGTCATTATTGATGTAGCAGTCGATCAAGGCGGTTGTATTGAAACCCTCCGAACCACTTCCCATAGCGATCCCAGTTATGTAGAAGAAGGTGTCGTCCATGTGGGGATTCCCAATATGCCAGGCGCAGTTCCCTGGACAGCAACCCAGGCATTAAATAACAGTACCTTACCCTACGTACTCAAATTGGCGAACAAAGGATTAGATGCCCTTAAAACCGATGAATCTTTAGAAAAGGGATTAAATATCCAGAATAATACCCTAATTCATCCCAGCATCCAGTCCGTTTTCCCTGATTTGTAGAAATATTTCTACTAAATATTGAGAATAAATTTAACTATCAAAGACTTTTTCACACACATCATGAAATTTCCGCTTGTGTCTTCTTTTTCTATAGTGATAAGGTGTGACAATTCTTAATTGAATTATCCCAAATTCCTAATACTTTCAAAAGGATTAAGAGTCTTGCCTATATAAAGATTGGATTACGAACAACTTACCTATTTTTATTCACGAGAAAACTATGCAACTAGAAGACTATTTCATCTTTCTATCCACAGATGATATCCGCATTAAAGGACACCGTATTGGGATTGATAACATCCTATTTTACTTTCTTGAAGGTTATAGTCCAGAAGAAATTAAATCTATCTATCCTGATTTAAGTCTAGAAAAGATTTACGCCACCATTACCTATTATTTTCATAATAAAAAAAATGTAGATGCCTATTTAAACCGAATTAAAAATTGGCAAGAAATTCGCTATCAAGAATCTCTGAAACATTCCTCTCCTCAACGGGAAAAAATTAGAGCGATTAAACAACAGAGACAAGATTCTTTAGTAGCATGAAAATCAGATTTCTTCTCGATGAAAATCTATCACCTCGCTTAAAAATTGCTGTTTTGAGGCTCAATTCAGATATAGATATTCTTCGTGTTGGTGATGATAATACCCCGAAATTAGGAACCCTTGATCCTGATGTTTTAAGCTATTTAGGATTATCTCAACGGTTATTGGTGACTGACAATCGTACCAGTATGCCCGAACATTTAAAAGACTATTGGCGAACCAATCAAAAAATGTGGGGACTTTTGTGGGTACGTCCTGCGACCACGATGGGAACATTAGCCGAGGAATTAAGCCTAATTTGGGAAACAAGCGAAGCCGAAGAATGGATAAATGTCATAGACTGGATTCCTTTCTAATGCATTACTAATCATCACGAAACTCTCTCAAAATTTATTGTAAAAAAAGTGGGACTTAGCCCACTCAAATTCATTATTCTAAGGTTTGCAATAACTGATTGCGAGCCTTTTCTAATGCCTCAGCTAATTTACTAGGATCGCGTCCCCCTGCCTGGGCTAAATTAGGACGACCCCCACCGCCCCCACCGCAAATTTTGGCAATATTCCCGATAAATTTACCCGCTTGTAATTCTTTATTTGTAATCACCTGGGGACTAAAGGCCGCAACGAGACTAACTTTATCCGCTTCAGGAATTGAGCCAAGAATAACCGCTCCTTCTCCTAGTTTTTGTTGGAGTCGTTCGGCGGCAGTTTTAAGGGATTCGGCATCCACTTCACCTAAATTGGCGACTAAAATTTTAAACTCTCCGACGGATTCAGCCTGATTGATTAACTGCTCGGATTTAACAATGGCTAATTCTTGTTTCGCTAAATCTAGCTCTTTTTGAATATTTTTTAAATCATTTTGCAAACTGTTAACTCGTTCGGGAATTTCTTCGGGTTTGACTTTAAAGCGATCGCTGAGATCTTTGACGACTTTTTCCCGTAGATTGAGATACTCTAAAACCGACGGGCCAGCAACGGCTTCAATGCGACGCACTCCCGCAGAGGTTCCCGTTTCCGAAACAATTTTAAATAGCCCAATTTCGGCGGTATTATTCACATGGGTTCCCCCACAAAGTTCCATCGAAACCCCTGGCACATCAATCACCCGCACCTCAGCACCATATTTTTCTCCAAACATAGCGATCGCGCCTTTTGCCTTGGCTTCAGAAATAGCTAAAACTTCAATTTGAGTATCATGGGCTTCGGCAATCCAATGATTAATTTGATCTTCAATTTGTTGGAGTTCGTTGGGAGTAATGGCGCGGGAACAATTAAAGTCAAAGCGTAACCGATTAAAATCAACTAACGAACCCGCTTGGGAAATAGAATCATCGACAATTTTTTTCAATGCCGCTTGCAATAAATGGGTTGCTGTGTGGTTCGCCTGAGCGCGACGACGACAAGCTCGATCAATGATAGCTGTTACCGTTTGACCCGTTTGAATGGTTCCCCGTTCAACCTGACCAAAATGAATAAAGATTCCCGATTCTTTTTTCACATCCTCAATGCGAATCACCAAATTATCGCCTGTTAAATAACCGCGATCGCCAATTTGTCCGCCTGATTCCGCATAGAAAGGCGTTTGATTGAGAACAATTTGCACGATATTTCCTGCTTCGGCACTTGGAGCTAAATTTCCTTCAATTAAAACTGCTTCAACAATTGCGCTTAATTGGGGTTCGGTATAACCCATAAATTCAGTCGGATGGATATGTTCTGCGAGTTTATCAAGGCTACCTTGTACTGTTAAATCAATGGTTTCATGGGCAGCTTTAGAGCGTTCCTGCTGCTTTTTCATCTCTTCTTGGAAACCAATTTCATCCACCGTTAAACCCTGCTCTTCAGCAATTTCTTGGGTTAATTCAAAGGGGAAACCGTAGGTATCATAAAGGGTAAACGCATCAACTCCCGAAATTTGCTTTTTCTCTTTTTCGATAATTTCCGCTAATAGTTTTTCGCCCCTTTCTAGGGTTTTTAGAAATGCCACTTCTTCCCGTTGTAATTCCTGCTTAATAAAATCATCCCTTTCTCTCACTTGAGGATAAACTAATTCGGATAATTGAATCGCTGTTTCTGCCACTTGGGTGGTAAATTCTCCTTCAATTCCGATTAATCTTCCATGCCGAACCACTCGACGAATTAAACGCCGTAAAATATAACCCCGCCCAATATTACTGGCACTAATCCCATCCGTAATCATGTGAACCACAGAACGAACATGATCGCCGATTACCTTGAGGGAAATTTTTGTTTTTTCATCAGATTTATGATAATCAATACTAGCAATTTTTGCGGCGGATTCAATAATCGGAAAAATCAAATCTGTTTCATAATTATTCGGAACTTTTTGCAGGATTTGGGCCATTCTTTCTAGACCCATTCCCGTATCAATATTTTTATTTTGTAAAGGGGTTAATTTACCTTCCGAATCCCGATTGTATTGCATGAAAACCAGATTATAAAATTCAATAAAACGGCTATCATCTTCCAGATCAATACTTTTATCTCCTAATTCGGGATGGAAATCATAGTAAATTTCCGAACAAGGCCCGCAAGGCCCCGTTGGCCCTGATACCCAAAAGTTATCATCGGCTCCCATGCGTTGAATGCGGTGGGGGGGAATGCCAATCTGATCGCGCCAAATGGCAAAGGCTTCGTCATCTTCTTCAAACACACTAACGACTAATCTTTCTGCGGGTAAACCGAAAACCTGGGTCGAAAATTCCCAAGCCCAGGCGATCGCCTGTTCTTTAAAATAATCCCCAAAACTAAAGTTGCCCAGCATCTCAAAGAAGGTGTGATGTCTAGCGGTACGTCCCACATTCTCGATGTCATTGGTGCGGATACATTTTTGAGAAGTGGTTGCACGGGGAAATTCTGACGTTTTTTGCCCCAGAAAAATGGGTTTGAAGGGCAACATTCCCGCGATCGTCAATAAGACCGTTGGATCTTCGGGAACGAGAGACGCACTGGGTAAAATCTGATGGTGGCGATCGCGAAAGAAGTTGAGGAATGTTTGGCGGATTTCGTTACCGCTTAGGGATTGGGGTGTTGGGTTCATGGTAAACGTAAGGTTATCTCTACAACTTTCATTGTGGCATTTTCGGTGTTAGGATTGCCATAAGCTTAAGATGATATAAAGCTAAACTCGTGTTAGATTCTCTATTTTAACCAGCAATTTTATTATTTTTCCTCACAAAAACCATGCTTAAACGTCTTTATGTTGATAATTTTCGTTGTTTAGTAGATTTTGAATTAAATTTTGATTCTATTAATTTATTTCTAGGGGATAATGGCGCAGGAAAATCAACCGTTTTTGATGTTTTAGGTAAGCTTCAAGAGTTTATTACTGACGAGAATGCTAATCTAGATTTGCTTTTTAGATTATCAGATTGTACTCGTTGGCAAGACAAAGAATATCAAAAATTTGAGTTGGAAATTATGGGTAATAATGGCATCTATAAATACAAACTAGACATACAAAAAATCAAAGTAGTTGAGATAGATTTCGACACAATGATTAATGACCCCTTAATAGATTATATTATTGAAAGTGAACATTTATGGTTTAACAAAGAACTTTTACTTAGTGTTTCCCAAAAAAGCGTAGAAACTTACTCAGACAGTGGTACTAAAAATCATTCATCAAGATACCATTATTCACAGTCTATCCTTCCATTATTAAAACCCGATTATGATAACAAAAAAATTATCTGGTTTAGAGAAAGAATAAAGCGTGTCGCAATTTTGAAAATAACCCCGAATGCTATTTTACGTCATAGTTCTCAAAAGAATACATTTTTAGATAAAACAATGGAAAATTTTGTTTCTTGGTATCGTTATATTTTTGCTGACAACCAGGATAAACTGAATCAATTGACTGAATCACTCCAAGATATTTTAGATGGATTTGTCAGCTTTAAGCTTGAATCAATTAGTGAAAAAGCTGTAATCCTTAAGTTAATCTTTAAAACGGAAGAGTCAGAGCAAAATATTGAATATTCTTTTGAAGAACTTTCTGATGGACAAAAAGTATTAGTCGTTTTATATTCTCTTTTTTATGGTCTAGAATCCCAAGACTATACTCTCTGCATTGATGAACCAGAAAACTTTTTAGCTCTCCCTGAAATTCAACCCTGGCTTTTTCAACTTTATGATTTATGTAGTGAAGGTAAACTTCAGGCTTTATTAATTTCTCATCATCCTGAATTAATTGATTATTTGTTAGCCTCTCCTGTTGGATATTGGTTTAAGCGGGAATCTAATAGTTCTGTCCAAGTTACCCCTATTGATAACAACTTTCTTCAGCCTGTTATTAATAATATTCAAAAGGATAATAAATCGGGATTAAAAATGTCAGAATTAATTGCAAGAGGGTGGCTAGATGAGTAAAAAGAGAATAAAAGTTACCCTTCTTTGTGAAGATAAACAGCAGGAAGTTTTTGCTCGTTATTTTCTAGAAAAATATGGTTTTAAAAGGCAAGATATTTACAGTTATCCAATTCCTATCGGCCAGTCTGGTGAACAGTTTGTGCGTGAGACGTATCTTAATGAAGTCAGAAAGTATCGCCAGGCTGTCAACATTAAAATAAGTAATCAGAGAAAAAATGCTCGGCGTACTACAATTATTGTTTTAATCGTAATGACTGATGCTGATAATATTTCTGTAAAACAAAGACTTAATCAACTAAGTTCAATATTACAGGAAAATAATCTACTCCATCGCCAAAAAGAAGAAGCGATCGCCATTTTCATTCCCAAACGCAATATCGAAACCTGGATAGATTATTTAAAAGGAGAAAAAGTGGATGAAGAAGACAAGAAAACCTATAATAAACTTTCAAAAGAGTCAGACTGTAAACCTTATGCAGAAGTTTTAGCAGAACGCTGTCAACTACAGGAAAAACTTGAAGATGCCCCTGATTCCCTGAACATTGCTTGTCAAGAATTCCAACGGTTATTGCCATTACTTAACTAAATATGATCAACCTAACTACCTTAGATGCTTTTTACAGCGATCGCCTCTAAGAACATAATGATATGATATCTTTACAAAATAATAACTTAACGATACATGGTAAATTCTAATTCTCTTCCTCCCCAAAATATTGAAGCCGAAGAATCAATTCTAGGGGGAATCTTGCTCGATCCAGAAGCAATCGGAAGGGTCGTAGATTTTATGGTTGCCGATGCCTTTTATGTCAAAGCCCACCGAGATATTTATGAAACGGTATTAAAGCTCCACGCCCAGGGAAAACCAACGGATTTAATGACCATCACCAGTTCCTTACAAGACCATCATCTCCTAGAAAAAGTCGGAGGAATGGGGAAACTTGCTCAGTTAGTGGACAGAACGGTTTCCGCCGTGAATATTGACCGCTATGCCGCCCTGGTGATGGATAAATATCTCCGTCGTCAGTTGATTAGTGCAGGTCATGAAATTATTGAATTGGGCTATGACACAACCCAAGAATTAGATGTCGTCTTTGATGAATGCGAAAAGAAAATATTTCGACTGACTCAAAAACGCGCCCAGGAAGGATTGGTTTCTATCTCCGAAACCCTCGTTCATACCTTTACGGAACTAGAAAAACTCCATCAAAAAACCTCTAGTCCTGGACTGGAAACAGACTTTTATGATCTAGATGCGATAACAGGAGGATTACAGCGTTCTGACTTGATAATCCTAGCTGGTCGTCCATCGATGGGAAAAACAGCTTTCGGTTTAAATATTGCCTCAAATATTGCTAGAAAACATAATTTACCCGTTGCTATTTTTAGTTTGGAAATGTCCAAGGAACAATTGGCATTACGATTTTTAGCTAGTGAAGCCGAAATTGATAGTAATCGTTTACGCACAGGTCATTTTAGTCAAAATGAATTAGAACCTCTCAGTATGGCTCTCGGTAGTTTATCGAGTTTACCCATTTTTATTGATGATGCCTCTAATATTTCGGTGATGCAAATGCGATCGCAGGTCAGAAGATTACAAAGTGAACAAAAAGGACAAATTGGTTTAGTGTTAATTGATTACCTACAATTAATGGAAGGTGCGACCGATAATCGGGTACAAGAATTATCAAAAATGACCCGTTCTTTAAAGGGTTTAGCAAGGGAAATTAACGCTCCTGTGATTGCTTTATCTCAATTAAGTCGAGGCGTTGAATCACGAACCAATAAACGACCCATGATGTCAGATTTACGAGAAAGTGGTTCAATCGAGCAGGATGCGGATTTAATTATGATGATCTACCGAGACGAATATTATAATCCCGATAGCCCCGATCGCGGAATTGCAGAATTATTAATTACCAAACATCGTAACGGGCCAACAGGAGTAATTAAACTACTCTTTAAACCAGAATTTACCCAGTTCTTGAATCTACAAAAATACGAAAATTATTAATTTTGTCTCAAATAATCAATTAATGCCTGTAATCCTAATCGATAACTATTCGGGCCAAAGCCGCTAATCTGACCGATCACGATCGGAGCAATATAGGAATGATGACGAAAACTTTCTCGTTGATAAATATTGCTAAGATGCACTTCCACTGTGGGAATCTTTACCGCCGCGATCGCATCCCGAATCGCCACACTAGTATGGGTATAGGCTCCCGCATTGATAATAATTCCCTGATATTTCCCCAGAGCTTCCTGAATTTGATCCACCAGAACACCTTCCTGGTTAGATTGCAAACAAACAACCGTTGCCCCCAATCTTTCCGCTTCTTTCAGGAGGAACTGATTAATTTCCTCAAGCGTCACCGAGCCATAGATATGGGGTTCGCGTTTTCCTAATAAGTTTAAATTTGGGCCATGCAATACCAGCAGGCTAAGCACAGGCAAAGCTTGGGAAGCCACATTAATATCCAATAATAAAGACCTTAACGGCGATTACGCTCATTAACTGGAATGGGAATCAACTCAGGTTCAGTTTCAGCTTCAGGGCCGAGCAGAGTATCGATTAGTTTTTGGGCTAATTCTCTGAGTTTTTCGATTAATTTTTCCAAATATTCCATTAAACAGACGGCTCCTGGTATTACCGTAGGTTTTGGCTAGCGGTTTGTTTAGAGAAAAAACTGTATAATTACTGAGTTTTTAATAAGTATTAACTACTTTTTTTTCGACTCGATTTCGCAGCTTTGACTGGACAAACGGCGGATTCGGGAAATTGTTCCTAAACCAACATTAGCATATATTCTTATTAGACGAATAGGGGCGTTGTTAATTTTTTTTTAAGGTTTTCAATAAATTCAGACCAACTTGAGCGATTTAAAAAGTCCAATCCTCATCCAATTTAAGATTCAATGACAAAATTAAACCCCTGGCTAGAAAAACTAAATTCCTATCAATCATGAGGAATTTAGAAAATCTCCCAAGGGATTATCGGGTGCTGACTCAAAAATAGACTTAGGCTTCTGCTGTCGCCAACTCTTTCACGGAAGCAACTTCATCTTTTGCAGTCGCTTTTTTCGCGGGTAACTTGAGGGTCATATAGCGGATAACTTGTTCACTCAGACGCATTGCCCGTTCTAGAGGCGCGACCTGTTTGCCATCTGCGCTGTAATTAACAAGGACATAAATTCCGTCTTGAAACTTACCGATCGGATAAGCCAGGCCGCGTTTACCCCAAATTTTAATGGTGAGATCCTGAGCATTATATTGTTCTAGAAATTCTCGGTAGCGGGTAACTTCTTGTTGCACCATTTCTTCTGAGATATCAGGGCGCAAAATGTACATCATTTCGTAATCGGTCATGGAAAAATTGTCTCCTTATGGACAAAATGGCTTCTTTGTCAATGACTGGTTCGGAATTTATAAAAAATATTCTTTCAGCATTTTAGAGAAGCAAGGATCTTATATCATACTACTGTGTTGGAGTTAATCGCTAGTATGCTTCAATATATTTATCTAAGCTTCATTTTGATTTCTATGGCGCAACGCTACGTCCGCATTCAAACGCCCTCAGGGGAGATTCATTATGGGTTACTACAGCTCAATCACAATGTAGATCTTTTGGACGCTCCGCCTTGGTTGGGAGGACAGTTTACTGGCATTACTCTAAACGCTGAAACCTATAAACTGCTTGCGCCCTGTACGCCTTCTAAAATTATTGCGGTAGGACGAAATTATTCAGCCCATGCGGCGGAATTGGGGAATGAGCTTCCCTCGGAACCTCTGATTTTTCTCAAGCCTCCGAGCGCGATCGCTTCTGATGGAGAATCGGTTTCCTATCCTGTGCAATCGGAAAGGGTCGATTATGAAGGAGAATTAGTGTTAGTAATTGGTGAGAAAGCGAAAAATTGTACCCTAGAACAAGCTCATCGTAAAATTTGGGGCTATACCATAGCCAATGATATTACCGCGAGGGATTTACAAAAAAAAGACCCCCAATGGACGAGGGCTAAGGGCTTTGATGGATTTTGTCCCCTCGGCCCTTGGATTGTTAGGGAATTAAGCACGGATGCACGGTTACAAACTTTTTTAAATGATGATCCTAAGCCTCGGCAATCAGCTCGTTTGAGTGAAATGATTTTTTCACCTGATCAATTAGTTGCTTATATTTCCCAGGTAATGACCCTTTTACCTGGGGATATTATTTTAACGGGTACACCAGAAGGAGTCGGGCCTGTGGAAATCAATGATCTGATTAGAATTGAAATTCAAGGCATTGGTTCCCTGGAAAATAGGATTATTGCTAGTCATTAAATCCTATCAATTTGTATTAACGAATTTGGGAAGAAGCCGCTTCAGAAATAGTTGGAATTTCTGCGTAACGACCCAAGACGGTTTGAATAATGGAATAAAAACAAGCAGCTAAAGCTCCTAAAAAGGCAAAATTAACTAAAGTTTCCGTCAGTAAATTAACCCCTAATCCAGGAAGTAAGGTTTGAATGATTAATCCAAATAGAGATAATAAAATTCCAATTAAAATACATTGCATGGCATTAAAACGAATGAAATAACTAATATTGTCATTTCTAACCACTGCAAAAAATAGCACTAGAAAGAGAATAAAAGAAGCAAAGGGAATGCCATAATAAACTTGAATTAAGGGCTGTAAGGGGAGATAGATGAGAGCGATTTGGGGAAACTGTTTAAGAAGAAATGAACCAAAGGGCAAAGCATCTAGTAAGGGAATCACATACACTAATGCTCCAAAGATTCGGTCTTTTGCGTCTGCTGAACCACGCGAATTCATTTATTTCTCCTGATTAACTCTACTGTTAACTGTTAATAGTTGTTGAGATTGTTTGTTTATTATAACCCTAGCCTCTCCTCCGACCACATTTCACTTCCATCACCCTGATTGTTTTGACGGGATTCTTTGCTTTAAAGGTTAGGATAGCGAGGTAGGTTATTATAAAAGATTATCTAATCAATATAAAAATGCCATGACGGTTGCAACTGCCAAAAAGATGACATTTGAGGAGTTCCTAGACTATGAAGATGGGACAGATGCTCTCTATGAGCTAGAAAATGGAGAATTAATTGCTGTGTCTTCTGAAAGTGATATCAATCAACGGATCGCGATATTTTTATTGATCTATTTTTCACAACTGGGTGTTCCTTCCTATCGATTTCGGATGAAGGCGGAAGTGGCAGTGAATAGCGGGCAGGTCGGGGTAAGGGTTCCTGATTTAGTGATGTATTCTGAAGAGTTGGCAAGGGTCATGGAAGGAGCGAGCCGATCGCTGATTTTAATGGATATGCCGCCGCCTTTGTTAGTGGTTGAAGTGGTAAGTCCCAATCAAGCGAGCCGAGATTACCGCTACAAACGGTCAGAGTATGCGGCACGGGGAATTGCAGAGTATTGGATTGTCGATCCCATCGCCCCAAAAGTCACCGTTTTGGAATGGGTGGAAGGTTTTTATGATGAACGGATCTATGAAGGAGATCAGGCGATCGCGTCCTCTATTTTTCCTGAATTAACCTTAACAGCGAGTCAAGTTTTACAAGGATAGATTTTGATTTTTTGAATTGCTCAAAAGGAATAATCACAAAATATGGCGATCGCATTTTTAAATTTTGATAAGATGGCGATCGCGACAATTTTTCGCTAGGGTGCGACATCTATATTATTAATTTTTATTCTTGATCTTTGGATTTATCAGCAGGATTTAAAAGTTTACTGAAGGGATTCCCAATAAGCGGTAAACTGCTAATGACCATTTTCATTAGAGCTAAAAAGCTTTCATCTTTTAGGCGATCGTCTTGTTTGAGTTGCAATGCGCCGATTAGGGGAACAAATAAAACCCCTGCAATAATGACAACGCAGAGAACGATAAAATCTAATTGCTTGCCTAAAAAGCCAATACCTGCAACGACAACGACAAAAACAAAAAGATAAAAAGAACCATTGCCCAAGCACTTTTAACTTTTACGGGTTTGGGATCGGGAGATTTTTCAATCATAGTGTTATTACCTTGTTTTAAATCTAAATCTTGAATAGTACCATAATTATTAATCGTTGTATGGTTTACTTTAAAATCATGTTCTTTAGGAGCATAAATCAGTTTGTCTCTGTTGCCAATATCATCAATTAAACTTAAAACATTAACTTCATTATAGGGCGGTTTATCGCATTCAATATCATCTTTACGATTTGCAAGCCGTTCTCGGAGTTTATTTAGATCGTAAAAATGCGGAGTTTGACTATCTTTACAAACATCACAATTACAGGGAATTAATTTTTTAACTTTGAGTTGATTAAAGCTGGCATGAATTTTATCTAATTGATCGGTAATGACTTCTAAAAATCCTCGTTTATTGCTTCCCGAAAGACGAATGTTGATTTCACGACCATCATAGGTTTCAATCACTTCAGCCCAAGTATTATCTCTTTTTAAAAGAACGCCACTTTTCCAAACATTCGGCTCATCAATATTTTGGTGCATTTCCACAATAAAGCGGCTTAAAATCCCCCTGGGCATGAAGTCATATTTATAGCGTAGCAATAAATTATTAGCGGTATCCCAAGGATATTTGGCCTGTGTATTTTCGAGTAATTGGGGGGCAATATAGGTCTTGTTATCATTAGTAGGCAACTGATAACAAAGCTTAAATTCTTTCATTAAGTCTATTAATTCAGTCTGCATATTTTGATATTCTGCCTCTTGCCAAATGTGATTGAGATCGGCAGTGGTAAATTTACCGAGGTTTTGTTTGACTTGAAGGTTATCTAGCACTTTATAGGCACGCATCGGTTCCCCATTTAGGTTTGAGAATAACGGTTTTATAAAGGGGTGAGAGTTGATTGTCTTGAAAGTGGAGAATAACGCCTAGATCGTGGAAATATTGACTGAGAATGAGGCGATTATCTTTTTCACTATCGGCTCTGTATTGATAACCATTTTGCTCACAAATTCGGAAATAGTCATCTAAGGAAATATAATTTTGATCGCTTTGTTCTAGGGCGTTTCTAACTTTGATCCAGGTTTTCGCTAGGCTTGTGCCAATGTGGGGCAGTTCGGAAATATGATATTTAATCGCTTTTTTGATCGTTTCTAAACCTGAGCCGCCCTGGGGATTGCCCAGATTAGTTGCTAAATTTTCGTTTTTGAGATTCTCAAATCGTTCTCGCAGGGGAGCTTCATTAATGGCAACGGTACGATTTTCTAGTTCATTTTTGACGATTAAAATAGGACTCTTTTCACTGAGTAATTCAATAATATTTAACCAATAATCGAGATGAAAAGGTTCTTTACGGCTATCGGCAACGAGTAAATAAAGAGAGCGTTTAGTCAGAAAATAACGATGGGTATTGTGATAAATTTCTTGGCCGCCAAAGTCCCAAATATTCACGCGAAAGTCCTGACCGTTTTCCATTGGGAAATGCCATTCTAAAACGTCAATACCTTTGGTGGTTTCATCTGGCTTGGGCATGGGAGCATCGGGATCAAGAATTTTTCGCGCTAGGGTGGTTTTGCCTGCGCCGCCTTCCCCGACAATAATTAACTTGGCTTCATAAAGGAAATCTTCTTCTTCTGCAATATCGCGAAAGTATTGACGGATCGCTTCAATGCCCCGACTGGCAGTTTCTATGGGCGGTTTAACCAGGGGATTATTCTCTAAATCAAGTTGAGATAAATTTTGGAGACGGGTAATAGAATCGGGTATCTCACTCAGTTGGTTATTTCTTAAATCAAGTTGAGATAAATTTTGGAGACGGGTAATAGAATCGGGTATCTCACTCAGTTGGTTATTTCTTAAATCAAGTTGAGATAAATTTTGGAGACGGGTAATAGAATCGGGTATCTCACTCAGTTGGTTAGAACCTAAATCAAGTTGAGATAAATTTTGGAGACGGGTAATAGAATG
>CAWEDJ010000062.1:0-17656 GCA_963807635.1 uncultured cyanobacterium | reverse complement strand
CTAATAGAATCGGGTATCTCACTCAGTTGGTTATTTCTTAAATCAAGTCGAGATAAATTTTGAAGACGGGTAATAGAATCGGGTATCTCACTCAGTTGGTTATTTCTTAAATCAAGTTGAGATAAATTTTGGAGACGGGTAATAGAATCGGGTATCTCACTCAGTCGGTTAGAACTTAAATAAAGTACAGATAAATTTTGGAGACGGGTAATAGAATCGGGTATCTCACTCAGTTGGTTAGAACCTAAAAAAAGTATAGATAAATTTTGGAGACGGGTAATAAAATCGGGTATCTCTCTCAGTTGGTTATCACTTAAAAAAAGTATAGATAAATTTTGGAGACGGGAAATAGAATCGGGTATCTCACTCAGTTGGTTATTATTTAAAAAAAGATTCGATAGATTTTGAAGACGGGAAATAGAATCGGGTATCTCTCTCAATTGGTTAAAACTTAAATCAATCCCTAATAAATTTTGGAGACGGGTAATAGGATCGGGTAGCTCTCTCAGTTGGTTACCACCTAAAGCAAGGATAGATAAATTTTGGAGATGGGAAATAGAATCGGGTATCTCACTCAGTTGGTTATCTCTTAAATAAAGTTGAGATAAATTTTTGAGAAGAGAAATAGAATCGGGTATCTCTCTCAGTTGGTTATCACTTAAAAAAAGTATAGATAAATTTTGGAGACGGGTAATAGAATCAGGTATCTCATTCAGTTGGTTATAACTTAAATAAAATTTCTCTAACCAAATAAAATCAAAAACTTCGGCGGGAATAGCAGTTATTTTCTCCTCATTAGAAACATGAATATTCCAATTATTGCTCAAATCTAATTCTGTGAGGCGTTTTTCCTTACACTCTTCAATTCTGCGACGCACTTCTTCAGGTTTCATTCTTACCCCGTCAATCCTTAAGCAATTACCAAATTAAATATCTACAATAGCGAAAAATCCCGACAAAATCAATCTCTTAGCGAGAAATTCCCAACCTTAGACCCAACAAGGCTTAGAGAAACTAGGCGCACCGATTTTTAGTAGAATTAAAACGACTTAATTAACCCTTTAGCAACAAACCCCAAAATTATGCGCGTCCTCCATACCATGTTACGAGTCGGCAATCTCGAAGAATCCTTAAAATTCTATTGCGATGTCTTAGGAATGAAATTAATCCGTCAAAAAGATTATCCAGGCGGAGACTTACCCTCGCCTTCGTGGGATATGCCGATGAATCCGAGCAAGCCGTGATCGAATTAACCTACAACTGGGGAGTCGATCGCTATGAATTAGGAAACGCCTACGGACATATTGCGATCGCGGTAGAAGATATCTATGGAACCTGCGACAAAATCAAAAGCTTAGGCGGAAAAGTTACCGGGAAACAGGCCAATGAAACATGGTTCCACCGTCATTGCCTTTGTGGAAGATCCAAGCGGTTATAAAATCGAACTGATTCAAGTCGGTAAATAATTTTAGTCATCCGTTACACACAGAAAAATTTAATCCGCGATCGCCTAAACCCCGCTCTGAGTTTCTGGTGACTCACAGCAAAAGAGAAGGAATTGTTTAGAATATGAATCGTAGTTGATAATGTCTATTCTAATTAGTCGCTGCTTACAATTAAACTAACAATACTTTTTGCGCTCGATCCCCCCTGCCCCCCTTGATAAGGGGGGTGTCCGTAGGACGGGGGAATCATCTTATTTAAGACCCATCTACTTTTCTAAACTTACCCAATCCCTATGGCTCGAAAACCGCCTCGCTATAACCCGCCCCCCCGTTCCTACGACCGAGAAAGGGAATATGAGCCGCCCAACAAATCTAAATTTAACCTCAATTACGGAACGATCGCGTTATTTGGAGGTGTTTTTGTCCTGGGGATTGGCGTGGGAATTGGTTTTACTTCAACGGCAAGCTTTAGTCCCGATAATGTCGCTTCACGGGAAGTCATCGATCGCAGTGCGCCCAATGCCGAACTCTGTGTTCAATTTGGATCGAGTGCGATCGTCACCGATATGCGAGTTTTTGTGACCCTCAATCCCTTTAACGTTTTCGTGACCCAGCCGATTATGCAACCAGGGTGCGTTTTGCGCCGCAATAACTGGACAATTTTAGAGCAAAACAAATTACTAGATTCCCGCCAGGTCAGTGATTGTAAAAATCGCATGAATACCTTCGGTTTTACTGGGCCATTAGAAGGTAAACCCAAAATTGATTGTATTTATCAAAACGAAGCAGCAGGTAATTTATTTGTGAATCAACCAGGAGCCGTTGGCCGCGTCCTGAAACCGATAAATTTTAAGCTTTAATTGATCCGTCACTATAATGATCAATAGAGCAAGTTCTCAAATCAGGGGATATCACCAATGCAAATCAAAGAACTAAACACCGAACAATTCCGTGATCTCATCCGTGAAACGGTTGCTGAAGTATTGGACGAATACATTGCTCCAGATGAGGGAAAAACAGTCAAAGCTTCAGTAATAGAGCGTTTATCAAAACAAACAGAAACGATTCCTGCCGCCGAAGCTATGCAAAAAATAGGCATAAATTGGTAAGCAAATTTGAATAATTCAGAATGAACGAAAGCAGAGTCAAAAAAGAAAACTCTGTTCCCATAGAATAAAGATTGTGTCAAACTGTATCAAAATTTTGTAAATGTCCTTTTACTCTCCTGGATAACTATCATGTGTGGAATCGTCGGCTACATCGGTACGCAAAAAGCAGTGGATATTTTGGTAGATGGCTTAGAACGCCTAGAATATCGTGGTTATGATTCCGCAGGGATTGCCACCGTTTTAGAAGGACAAATTGACTGTATTCGGGCGAAGGGAAAACTATATAATTTAAAAGAAAAGCTAGAACGGGAAGTCAATCCGTCCCAAATTGGTATTGGCCATACCCGCTGGGCAACTCACGGCAAACCCGAAGAACGGAATGCCCATCCCCATCGGGATCAAAGTGGTCGGATTGCAGTGGTGCAAAATGGCATTATTGAAAATTATCAAGAGCTAAGAGAAGAGTTAAAAGAAAAAGGTTATACATTCCTCTCAGAAACCGATACGGAAGTTATTCCCCACCTAATTTCCGATATGTTAGCCCATACTGAGGCTGATGATTTCTTTGGAGCCTTTCTACTGGCCATCAAAAAGCGATCGCCCGATTAGAGAGGGGCTTTTGCGATCGCGGTTATCTGTGCAGACTATCCCGATGAATTGATTGTGGCCCGTCAACAGGCTCCTTTGATTTTGGGATTTGGGCAAGGTGAATTTTTCTGTGCTTCGGATGTGACGGCTTTAGTAAATCATACCCGCACAGTTTTATCTTTAGAAAATGGTGAAATCGCTCGATTAACCCCGTTAGGCGTTGAAATTTATGATTTTATCTAAATCGTCTACGCAAATTACCCCGCACCTTCGATTGGAGCCACACAGTCGAAAAACAGGGATTCCGCCACTTCATGCTCAAGGAAATCTATGAGCAACCTGCGGTATTCGGGTTGCCTAGAAACCTACCTCACCCCCAATTGGCACGCCGCTCGATAATCCTGACTCTAGCCCTGTTCAGTTAGGTTTGGCTCCAGAAATGGTTGAAAATTTGCAATATATCCAGATTCTTGCCTGTGGAACCAGTTGGCACGCAGGTTTAGTGGGGAAATATTTGTTGGAACAATTGGCAGGTATTCCGACGGTGGTGCAGTATGCCTCTGAATTTCGTTATGCACCTATCCCCTATTCCCCATACCCTCACTATCGGTGTGACCCAATCGGGTGAAACGGCGGATACCCTAGCAGCGTTGGAAATGGAAAAACAACGTCGACAGGATTTAGATGTTAGCTATGCAGCCCATATTTTAGGGATTACTAACCGACCTGAAAGTACCCTAGCTCAGATGGTCGATCAAATTATTAATACCCATGCAGGGATCGAAATTGGGGTTGCGGCTACTAAAACTTTTACCGCTCAGTTGATGGGCTTTTATTTTCTGGCCTGGATCTGGCCTATCGTCGTCAATCCCTTCCCCTAGAAAAATTGGAAGAAATTATTAACGGTTTACGCCAATTGCCTGCCCAAATTGAGGTGATTTTAGAAAAACAGGAAAAGGCGATCGCGGAATTAGCTCATGAATTTGCTGATACTCAGGACTTTATCTTCCTGGGTCGGGGTATTAACTTCCCGATTGCCCTAGAAGGAGCCTTAAAACTCAAGGAAATTAGCTATATCCATGCAGAGGGTTATCCCGCAGGAGAAATGAAACACGGCCCTATTGCGCTACTCGATGCTAAGGTTCCTGTGGTGGCGATCGCGATGCCAGGGGAGGTTTATGAAAAAGTGTTATCTAATGCCCAGGAAGCCAAGGCCCGTGATGCTCGATTGATTGGTGTCATTCCGACCGATAGCCCTGAAACGCGATCAATTTTCGATGATTTGTTGCTGGTTCCCCAGGTGGATGAGTTATTGTCTCCCATTGTGGCGGTGATTCCCTTGCAGTTGTTGTCCTATCACATCGCTTCTCGTCGGGGCTTGGATGTGGATCAACCGCGTAATTTGGCTAAGTCGGTTACGGTGGAATAAAAAGTTGTCTCAATATGGATAGTGCGATCGTATGTCTATCCATATTTTATTTTCCGCTCAAGAAATTCGGGATGCCGTACCAAATTTTCAAGAAAAATATCTTAATTACTGGGAATATTTCTCGCTTGTAAGTCTTCAATAAAAATCTTGAAACTCGGATTGAGCAAATAGTTTTCAAGCAAAGTTTCTTTTGTTGCGTAGGGTAGAGCAATTCGTTGATAACATTTAGATTTTTTAACAAACCTCGTTAATATTGATTTTTCAATGATTGTTTTTTCTAATCGGGCAGAACAATTATCAATTTCTGATTTTTCAGCGTCTTCACAATATAGGGGCAACAACCAACACTCAATAGAATGAACAGCGATCGCAAAAATAATTCTTTCCCCGTAGCGGTGATAAAATTCAGTGTCGAGCAAGCTTTTAAATTTGTCTTTAACGCTTTCAATTAATTGGTTCGGACTTAAGCTATTACCATTTTGATCAATTTGACCTACTTTATATTGTGGTGAGATATCGGTGTCAATGTGAATAATTACATAATCTTTTGATTCAAAGGCTTCCTGAAAGTCTGGGGAGTTACAATACTGAAATACTTGACTCCATCCTCCTAGTTTATTTTTATCACCAGGATTTAAGGATGTTACCCTACTATTGTCGTCTCCAAAATAACCAGCCAAAATTGCTCTAATTACGGCTTGATCAGTTCTTCCTTCAGTGACCAATCCAAATGAAATTTTCATGCTTAAAAATTTTCAGGTAATCCTCCGATATATCCTCTTAAGAAAGCTTCCGATAATCTAACAGGTTTTTTTCCTTCGGGTGCTTTGGGTGGAAAAACTTGATCGGCTCTTGTATGACCTGAAAGTTTACGACTAATAACATAGAGTTTTTGTTCTTCATCATGTAAATCTAAACCATCTAGAGCAGCAGGATTATGAGTAGTTAATATAACTTGTTTATCATGTTTTTTAGCTAATTCCACTAATTCTTCGATTAAACGACGGCATAGGAGAGGATTTAAGGAACTATCAATGTTATCAATCGCAAAAAATTTAGGAGTTTCTTCACCGATGAATAAACAGAAATAGAATAATAAAAATAAAAAGCCTTCATTGGCGCTTTTTTGATCAAAATATTCTAAATCAGGATCGAGATAACGGTCTTTAATTTTTAAAGTTTTTTCGCCTGGATAAAGATTATCAGGAATATCAAAATCTTCAAACCAATCTATTAATTCTAATTTTTCTTTGATTTCATCAAGTTTTTCCTTAAATTGTGGTTGACTTAAATAGCGTAAATACTTAAATAAACCTTGACCTTGTATTCCTAATGGTAAGACTTGTCCTTCCTCTTCAAATATTTTTAGTTCTTTTAATTGAGGAAAAAAAATAAAGAAATTTTGTATCTTTTTATAAGTTTCGTGAATTTTCAAAAATTCTACATCTTCTTTTAATTCAAATGCTTTTGCAAGAGATTCTGAAATTAATTTTCGCGGCATAGGTACATATTTTTCCCCTATTAAAACCTTTAAGTTACTTGTAAGATCGTTTGGTATTGTTTCTTGCTTAACCCAATTTGAGTAAATATCGTTGTTATGTTTAATTGTGTAATGAAAAATATTATCTTTATTATGTACAAAAATAAAGTTAATTTCTTTTTCTAAATTATTAATATCAAAAGCCGATCGCATCAATTTAGGATCGGTAACACGAATCCCTCTAGAAGCCAAAAACTCATTGTCCAACTTATCCGCCGCCGCCGCCGAACCCAACGCGATCGCCTCTAGAATATTCGACTTACCGCAACCATTTTCGCCAATAAAAACCGTTACCCGACCCAACTCTATCGACAAAGATTGAATCGACTTATAATTCTCAATCGTAATTTCTTGAATCATAATAAATTAGTGAGTAAAATAATCTTGCTAAAAAATCAACTATAACAAAAATATTATGGTAGATCTCGCGATCGCGTCCCAGAAACCTTAGAATATAAACCTTAAAGCAAATCTTGAACAGGGAAAAACAATGGCAAAAGCAATTTGGAACGGTGCAATCCTCGCCGAAAGCGATCGCGGTGAAATCGTAGAAGGAAACTACTATTTTCCACCAGATTCCATCAATAAAGACTATTTTAAACCCAGTACCACCCATACCGTCTGTTCTTGGAAAGGAGAAGCCAGTTACTACACCATTGCCGTAGATGGTCAAGAAAACAAAGATGCCGCTTGGTATTATCCCACTCCCAAGGAAAGAGCCAAAAATATTCAAAATTATGTCGCCTTTTGGAAAGGGGTTAAGGTCGAAAAATAGAACTGCTTAACGACCCAGAATGACTAATGGGGATCGGGATTTTTCCCATTATTTCCCCATAATGGTCTTAAAGCACTTCTAACCAAAAAATCTAAAAAATGTTTTAAGCCCATTTTCGGCAGATTGACTTATCTCCTTTACAATGGTTCTAAGCGTTTCGGGGGCAAAATGTCTAAAAAAAATAATAGTGGAGCATTGTTCGTGGGTATAGTCGTCGGAGGCTTGGTAGGAACCGTTACAGGCCTACTCTTGGCTCCTCGGACAGGTCGAGAAACGAGGCGTATTCTCAAAAAATCTGCCGATGCCCTCCCCGAATTAGTGGAAGATCTGGCAACTAGCCTACAATTACAAACCGACAACCTTTCTGAATCAGCCCAACGCAATTGGCAAGGAACCCTAGATCGCTTAAAAGACGCGATCGCCGCAGGAGTCGAAGCAAGTCAAATGGAAATGGTTGAAACCCCTGAAAAACGCGAAATCACCGCCAATGCCAAAGCTGTTGACAAATACTAATTTAAGCATTCAACTTCAGGATTCAGCCATGACCGATCCGATTTTTTGGCTTGGAATATCCCTATTTCTCGTTTCGATTAGCTTAACGGCGGTTCTCATTGCCGCCTTACCCGCTCTACAGGAATTGGGCAGAGCCGCTCGTAGTGCCGAAAAATTATTTGATAGCCTCAGTCGAGAATTTCCGCCGACCCTGGAATCCATTCGTTTAACGGGTTTGGAAATTAGTGAATTAACGGATGATCTCAATCAAGGTGTGCAAAGCGTGACCGATATGGTGCAAACCGTTGATCAAACCTTAATCGGTGCGAAGGAGCAAGTGGGAAAAGTTCAGGTGGGAACCCGTCGTTTTTCAGCAGGGATTAAAGCCGCTTGGCAGACCTGGCAACACCATCCGCTTCAAAATCCTAGCTTTTCCCGATCGCTACCGACAAATCAAGAAGATTAAGGCTGATTTTTCAGAAAAATTCCCCTACAGCTATATCTTTTTTGATAGAGCCTGCTAATTTTGATCGAATTCAGGCGGGATGTTTGGGTTTCTCAGACCAAATCCCTTAGAATAAAAGTAAACAAATGTAACAAAACTAATTTTTTACTCATTTAATTAAGGGTGTTTATGAATAAGCCTAGTCTTCGAGGGTGTTTGCTGGGAATTTTGGTTTGCTGTGTGAGTATTATGATCAGCTTTACTTTTCCCACTTCCGCGATCGCAGTTAATAATCCCGAATTGTTACCTGATACGGTTACACCCATCGTGGATTTGGCGAATTTTTTACCCCAGCCCCAGGAAGACGCACTTATTCAAGATATTAATACCTTTGAATCAGAAACAGGTTGGAAATTAAGAGTTTTGACCCAATATGACCGTAGCCCAGGACGGGCCGTGATTAAATTTTGGGGATTGGATGACAAAAGTATTTTGTTAGTGGCGGATGCTAGGGGCGGAAATATCTTGGCGTTTAGTATCGGCGATGCGGTTTATGAATTGATGCCACGCACCTTTTGGATTGAACTTCAGGCAAGATTTGGTAATATTTATTACGTCCGTGAAAATGGTGAAAATCGGGCGATTACTCAAGCCTTAGAAACCGTCAAAGGTTGTTTAGTCAAGGAAAATGGTTGTCTGGTTGTTCCAGGTTTGCCTAATGAACAATGGATTTTTACCCTAGTTACCTCCATGTTGGGAGGAGTCATTGTCGGTTTTGCAGGTATTCCCCGTAAAAAAGGCCAGATTTTTGCTTGGCAATGGGTTTTATTGCTGTCGCCTCTCTGGGGAATTTTGGTGATTTCCTTTGGTATTGGCCCCGTTGTGACTCGTACCAGTGATTGGTTACCCCTTTTGCGGAATTTGATGGGATTTGCGATCGGAGCGTTGGTTGCTTACCTTTCTCCACTGATTAATCAGAACAGTTTTTCCAAAAGTTAGTTTTAAGACATCTATCGCCACTCTTACATCAGGAGTCAGGCGTTTAATTTTCATCGCTACTTGACAACGAGAAGGCGAACTCACTGTGTAAAACAGTAATGTGCGCACAAAATAAATTTGACAGATCCTAAATTATGCGTATAATATATTTTATACATTCTCGCTGAGTTTACCTATGCCCGCACTTAACATTTATGTGACCGACGATTTAAAGCGTCGAATGGCCCAAATAAATGCAAATTGGTCAGATGTTTGTCGAAAAGCAATTGAGACAGAACTTTTACGCAGGGAAAATCACTCCTTAAGCTCTTTCAAGGTTGAAGATGTCAAAGAGTGGATAACTGAGGAGCTAGATCCAATCAATGAGCATAATGGTGTCGTAATCAAACCCTATCTACACACAAATAGCAAGACTGGAAACCAAGTTAAAGTCCTATCTGAGTTTTACGAAGAAATAATTTCTGAGATAAAACGTAATTATCTAAATTCTATCCAGAGTACTTTTGAAACACTCCTAAATGGAAAGTATCAAGTTGAACTTTTGTTTCCTGGTAGAGAATGGACTTCAGGTACTTTGAATCTAAAAATATTATTACTACTTAACACTCCTAAAACTGTAGAAATTATTGATGATGTTATTCAAGCAGAATTTCTAAGTGAAGAGATCGATACTCCTTTGTTAGAATCTGGATTGCCAGAAGTGAGCATAAAAAATGATCCCAAATTGACTCAAATTATCAACTATATTGACATTGATCCAGATATAGAAAACTATCAGCAGAAAAACTTTGAAATTCCAGAACTTCCAAGTGAAATATATTCTATTTTTAGAAAAGCGTGGAAGAATCTTTATGGAGAGCAATATTGCAATCCTCCCAAACCTCTAACAGCCAATGAATTAAAACGACTATGGAAAGAATGGTATTATCCACAGGCGAGGGAAGATTCTCAATATTGGCTGGATAGATGGCAAAATCGGTATAAATCAGACAAGTGTATTTATGAATGGGAAAATATCGTTGCCTCATTTATATTTGCCCTCAACGGAGAGAAATTTGATCCTTCATTTTCAGAAATACCTGAAGAATTAGAAAGTTGGGATGATTCTGATCTTTTATTTTTATCATTTATTGAGTATACTTCAAAGTTTATATACGACGGAAAATTATTAAATTTAACTCAAATTGATCTATCTAAGTTATCAACGGTAGAGCTAAGTAATCGCGATGAACTTCCAGAACAATCTGGCATCTATTTTGTCTTGGGAAAATCTGATGAAATTCACTATATTGGAATGTCTATCAATCTTCAAAAGCGTTGGTATTCTCATCATCGACAAGAAGATTTTGACTTGATAGAAAATGGAAAAATCGCTTTCATCACCTCTTTTCCAATACACTACTTAAAAGAAATTGAATCAGTTTTAATAAAAAGCTTTTTACCAAGACTCAATATTAGATTAAAACCCAAGATGTAATTTATCACCTTCCATTAGTTAAGTTTTCAAATTCAAAACACACATTTAGCAATAAAATTATGTCTTTATTTGCGAGGTTGATTGGTTTAATTTTAATTGGTGTAGGTATCTATTTCCTTGGGAATAATATTTTCTTTACCACATCAGCTTCTCCTTACTGGTGGAGAGGGATTGCTGCAAATGGTTCTATCTTGGCTTTAATTTCTGGTGTGGTGATGCTCGTCTTTCTTCCTCCTCGTCAAAAATTATGGGGTTGGATTCCTTTGTTTGTTGGAGTCGTACTCGTTTTTGTTAGTAGTCGAGCAATTCTTAATCCTACTAGCCTATGGCAATTCGTCGTGTCATTTGCATCTATGACTATTGGCTATAAACTATTATCTAATGGTGCATTTCTCTTTTGAGTTGACGGACTAAAATTCTAGTCAATATTTCTGACAAAAGAAAATTTAGATTATTTATTTGTTACCTGAAAACAGGCACAGGTTTGAGGTTATTTTCAGGTGATTCGTCAATCTAAAAGTTAGTCTCAGGAGATTTTTAGAGTGATCGCAATAATTAAATCAACTTAAACCTGCACAAAAAGTTGTTCAACAGAAACAACAGGAGCTTCGGGTTTGCTAACAATCTCAACAATTTTATCGCGAGAGGCGGGTTGAAAGAGAGATTCTACGCAAATATGCGCGACTTTTTGGCGGGGAATACTGCCTTCAAACAGGGTATCTGCGGATGACATGACAATGGGATAGGTATTATCTTCATTCTTAAGTCCCCCTGGTCGCACGATAGTATAGGTTAAACCGCTTTCCTTGAGATAATTTTCGGCTTGCTGTTTCCAGAATAAAATCAACCAAAAAAGATTGAGGGGATGGAAAAACTGAGAAACACAAAGGGAGGTCACTAAAACAAAATGCTCAATGCCGCTAGATTTAGCGATATCTACCAGATTTTTAGTACCAAAATAATCAACCTGTAAGGGGCCAGTAAAATCTAAACTCGGTTTTGCTCCCGTTGCACAGATCAAAGCCGTACAACCCGCGATCGCGTTTTTGAGAGTTTCGGGTTTGAGGACATCCCCTAACACTAATTCCACTTCAGGCGGAAAAAGAGTTTTGGCGAGATCTAAATCACGGACTAATGCTTTTACAGGAATCTGGCGATCGATCAATGTTTGCACAATCCATCGTCCCGTTCCACCCGTTGCCCCAGCGACTAATACTTTCATCTTGCTACCTTAGACACAGAATTTGATTTAGGTTTTTGTTTATCTTAACTTTCTGGATCATCTTACTATTGTATTAAGTTTTGTAAAATTTGGGGACTGAGATAATTCTCAAAAAAAGTGGGGGAACACTCAAACCATCCCCATCGACCAAGGACACGCCACTCCATAGGAAAATAGTTATGCAGAGCCAAATAATTTCTTCTCAAATGATTGAGTTCGACAGCGATCGCGCCCCAAACGATCAGGTCTTAGACGGAGCAGACGCAAAGGTCATTCATTTCCAGACCCATTTTGAAGGTTACATGGAAATGTATAGCGATGGGGAGACCGTTGCCCAATATCTCCAGTCCCATGAAGGATGGTTTTGTCGTTGCGCCCAACCGATGACCGTGGAACCCTACGGCGAAAATGGTTATATTTTGACAGTGGGTCGTTTTGGAGCCTTGGGGTTTGATGTGGAACCCAAAATTGCCGTTGTGTTGGAACCGCCCCAGGATGGACAGTATTTTATGCACACCATTCCCCTGCCCGATCCCACTTTTTTGGGCTATGAAGTGGACTATCAAGCCGTGATGACACTAAACGAAATTGCGCGGCATGAAGCAGGAGAAGGACTAGAAAAAGTTTATCGCAAACAAGGAATAGACGAATTACCAGAGAATGTCACCAAGGTTCAGTGGCAATTAAACATGGATGTGGCGGTCTTTTTCCCAAAATATATCCACAAATTACCCCAGGCTCTCATCCGTAAAACAGGCGATCGCTTGCTCGCAGAAATCATTCGCCAGGTGTCTCCGCGCCTAACCTTTAAAGTGCAACAGGATTTTCATGAAGGAATGAAGTTACCCTTACCGCCAAAATCGAGCCGTCATTTCCAACGAGTCCGCGCAACGGATGCTCCCGACGAAACGGAGGATTAGGGAAGCATTTAGGATGGGATTGATTACGGGATCAAAATCGTAGAATTTGCCATTTTTACTAGGGTTTTTAAATCACCAGCTTTAATCGCCAACCTGTAGAGATAACCCTTTTCCTGCCAACTCAAGGTTGAGTCAGAACAATTAGCCCCACAGGTAGCATCCACAAAATATCCCTGTCTTTTTCGGGATAGGGTTATTTTTTTTCCCTTTAAAATCTTATTTTGACTATTAATCTTTTCTCCCGAAACACTACCCAATCGACAAGCCGTTCCGCCGTTACATTCGGGATCAAAACCTAACAGAATAGAATAATTTTTCGCCGTGACGATTTCCAATTGGGCATAGAGCGGAATGTCTCCATCAGACTCAGGAATATAGCTGGGTAGCCAAAGGGGAACCCGTGTTTTTTGCTTTAGGATCGGAATAATTTGTTTGAAAACGGGATTAAAGGTCTGATTGATGGAAGAAGTTTGGGCGGGCTTGGTTGCAATCCCAAAATCATATTCACCATTGCTCGCCTGAATTGAGCTAAAGGGTAGGGCGATCGCGACAGATCCCATAATCCCAAAAATTCCTAGCGTAAATTTATCCATGCTTCTAAAAAGCCCCCAACACTTGGGTAAACATCATGACAAAACCCACGACGACCCTCAGCGATCGCGCCTCCCCTGATTTCAAGTCTTCATTTTAAAAATCTAGGGAGATTGAATTTTTTCTCGATCCCTAAGGATGATAAACTATTGGACGGGAAACCCAAGAAATTTAACACTTGTCCTGTAATCTTATTATAAGTAAATCCTTAGACAATCAGTATGGTAGCCGTACAAGAAAAAGCAATTGGCAAAATTACACAAATCATTGGGCCTGTTATCGATGCCCGATTCCCCAGTGGTAAACTGCCCCGAATTTATAATGCCCTGAAGGTTCAAGGGACAAATTCCGCAGGCAATGAAGTCTCTGTTACCTGTGAAGTGCAACAACTCCTCGGTGATAATCAGGTTCGCGCCGTTGCGATGAGTAGCACCGATGGTATGGTACGCGGTATGGACGTAATCGACACGGGTGCTGCCATTAGCGTTCCCGTTGGAACCTGTACCCTTGGACGGATTTTTAATGTTTTAGGCGATCCCGTTGATGAAAAAGGGGCCTGTAAACGCGACTCAAACGTCTCCTATTCACCGTGCGGCTCCTAAATTAACTGATCTAGAAACCAAGCCCAAGGTTTTTGAAACAGGTATTAAGGTTATTGACTTGCTCACCCCCTACCGTCAAGGTGGAAAAATTGGTTTGTTTGGTGGTGCAGGTGTGGGCAAAACCGTCATCATGATGGAATTGATAAACAATATTGCGATTCAACACGGTGGTGTATCGGTCTTTGGTGGTGTGGGCGAACGCACCCGTGAAGGAAATGACCTCTACAACGAAATGATCGAATCCAACGTGATCAACTCCGAGAAACCCGAAGAGTCAAAAATCGCTTTGGTTTACGGTCAGATGAACGAACCCCCTGGAGCCAGAATGCGGGTGGGTCTTTCGGCTTTGACGATGGCGGAATATTTCCGTGATGTCAACAAACAAGACGTATTGCTCTTTATTGATAATATTTTCCGCTTTGTACAAGCAGGTTCAGAAGTATCTGCTCTTCTCGGACGGATGCCTTCTGCGGTAGGTTATCAGCCTACTTTGGGTACGGACGTTGGGGATTTACAGGAACGGATTACTTCCACCAAAGAAGGTTCTATCACTTCCATCCAAGCGGTTTATGTTCCTGCCGATGACTTGACTGATCCTGCTCCTGCAACAACCTTTGCTCACTTAGACGGAACAACGGTGTTATCTCGTGGTTTGGCTTCTAAAGGAATCTATCCTGCGGTTGACCCCCTAGATTCTACCAGTACCATGCTTCAACCCGCGATCGTTGGTGAAGACCACTACGACACGGCTCGTGAAGTTCAATCTACTCTGCAACGCTATAAAGAATTGCAAGATATCATCGCCATTCTCGGCTTAGATGAATTATCTGAAGAAGACCGTTTAACTGTCGATCGCGCACGGAAAATTGAGCGTTTCTTGTCTCAACCCTTCTTTGTGGCTGAAGTCTTCACAGGTTCTCCTGGAAAATATGTCACCCTCAATGACACCATCAGTGGCTTTAAATCCATCCTTTCGGGTGAATTAGATAGCCTACCTGAACAAGCTTTCTATATGGTCGGTAATATCGACGAAGTCAAAGCGAAAGCCACTAAGCTGAAAGGCTAAATATTAATTGATAGTTGATAGTGGATAAATGAATAGTCGGAAGATGAAAGCTAAATCGGTTTAACGTCTTCTTTCTTTAAAAAACCACTATCAATTGTTAATGATCAATTATCAATTATTAATTAATAAAAAGATGACATTAACAGTAAGGGTTATTACTCCCGATAAGGTAGTTTGGGATGATGTGGTGCAGGAAGTCATTCTCCCTAGTACGACGGGACAAATGGGGATTCTCAGTAATCACGCCGCTCTTTTAACGGCCCTAGAAATTGGCGTGATGCGGGTTCGTCCAGGAAAAGACTGGAAAAATATTGCGGTCATGGGTGGCTTCGCGGAAGTTGAAAATAATGAGGTTAGAGTCCTCGTCAATTCAGCAGAAATTGGCGACACCATTGATAAGGAAGTGGCAAAAACTGAATATAGTCAAGCCCAAGCCAAGCTAGAAGAAGCCAGTCGTAGTGGTGATGCTCCTAAGCAATTACAAGCGACACAAGCGGTTAAAAAAGCCCGCGCTCGTTTTCAGGCGGCTGGTGGTGTTGCGAATTAAGTGTTCATAAATTTTCATAGTGTTTATTGAAGGAGTCGCGGCTCCTTTTTTTTGTTTTAATGTAAGATATTTTATTCTGCGTACTGAATTCTGTTTCCCTGAAGATTTTTCCTGAACCTTTTTTCTCTCTTCCTTTGTCTAAAACCGTTAAGCTAACTTAAGCGAAGTATTAATTTAAAGACCTATATCGCTATTGACAAGGTTAATTTGCATGGTTAGTGATTTTCAGAAAAAAAGCGAATCTTCCTCAAAAAAAGCCAATCCTTGGATTTCAAGGACTAAATGGTTGGCTGGTTTAGTTTTTCTGATACTTTTGGGGTGGAGTGGGTTTGAATTTTATCGACAGACGGTGACTCTGCCCCAAATGAGGTCAAAACTCGCTAAGGACTCGATCGCCGTTACACGAGAAGATTTAACCCTCACAGTTACCGCCAATGGGACAGTGGCACCAGAAATGTCGATTAATGTCAGTCCTAAAAATTCGGGTATTCTCAAAAGTTTATTCGTCAAAGAAGGCGATCGCGTCGAAAAGGGTCAACTTTTAGCCCGCATGGATGATTCTAATTTACAGGGTCAACTTCTGCAAAATCAGGGTCAACTGGCTGAAGCCGAGGCCAATTTAGCCAAAGTCAAAACGGGCAACCGCCCCCAGGATATTGCCCAAGCCCAGGCCACTCTCGCTGAAGCCCAGGCAAATCTGCAACGTCTCAAGGCAGGCAACCGCATTCAAGATATTTCCCAAGCAAAAGCCCGATACGATAGTGCTATTAGCAGTAAAAAACAGGCAGAAATTGTTTTTCGGCAAAATGAACAACTTTACCGACAAGGGGCGATTTCTGAACGAGATTGGGAAAGTTCCCGTTCTCAGCTTGATATTGCCAAGGCTCAAGTCCGAGAAGCTCAACAAGCCCTGAATTTACAAAAAGTTGGCCCCCGTCCAGAGGATATTGCCCAGGCTCAGGCGATCGCTGCCCAAAAACAAGCGGCTCTTTCCCTAGTGAAAGCGGGTTCTCGCACTGAAGATATTGCCCAAGCGCAAGCTCAGGTAACCGTCGCTAAGGGCAGTTTAAAGACTATTCAATCTCAGATAAAGGATATGGAAATTCGCGCTCCTTTTGCGGGGGTTGTGACTCGTAAATTTGCTGATCCAGGAGCGTTCGTTACGCCAACAACGGCCGGAAGTTCGGTTTCTTCTGCGACTTCTTCTTCGATTCTTTCCCTGGCTTCCCAAAATCAAATTGTTACCAATGTTTCGGAAAGTAGTATTTCTCAGATGCGTTTAGGACAAAAGGCGACCATTAAAGCCGATGCCTATCCTGATAAAACTTTTGTGGGCCAAGTGACACAGATTTCTCCTCAATCGATCGTGCAACAGAATGTGACGAGTTTTGAGGTAAAAGTAGAAATTCTGGACGATTCCCAAAATTTATTACGCTCTGGGATGAATGTTCAGGTGGAGTTTGAAGCTGGAAAGTTAACGGATGTTTTGGTGTTGCCGACGGTGGCGATTGTTCGGGAAGCGAAGGCTACGGGGGTTTATCTGTTGAAAAATGGGAAGCCTGAATTTGTGCCGATTACGACGGGGATGACGGTCAATGATAAGACAGAAGTGCGATCGGGTTTGCAAGAAAATGATCAAGTTTTGATTACTTTTCCTGATGGTAAACGACCGATTTCCAGAATTCCAGGGCGGCGGGAATGCCACGGGGCAGACCTTAATGAGAGCTTGCTCAAAAAAGGGGCTTTTAACTCCTCTTAAAAATTGCGTTATGAGATCGGCGATCGCACTACCAGATCGACGATCCATGCAGTTAGTATGAAAATGAATAGCCAGTCTAAATGAGATGTGAACAGGCAACAGATGAAATCGTTTAATTTCCAAAAGCTCAATTAGCTTCTCTGAGAGTATCAAGTAGATAATGCTAGTCTGTAAAAGAGTAAAGTTCAAGGAACAGAATGATGAACCAATGTCCAAAATGCGAACATCAGCACATCATCAAAAGTGGCTTTGTCAAGGGAAAGCAGCGATATAAGTGTAAATCGTGTAATTACCAATTTACTCAACCAACGACAGAACGAGGTAAGCCCCTCTGGATGAAACTTGATGCCGTCTTACTCTATTTAGGAGGGATGTCGATGAACGCCATCGCTAATCATCTCAATGTTTCCGCTCAAGCCATCTTAAATTGGATTAGAGATTTCGCTAAGCTGAACAAGGAAAAGCCAGAACCTGGGATAGCCGTAGTTGTTGAGTTAGACGAACTCTGGCATTTCATAGAAAAAAAAGAATAAATTGTGGGTGTGGAAAGCTTATGACCGTAATAGTGGGAGACCTGATTGACTGACAAAAGTTATGCAGAAAGGTAGTAATAAGAGTGGATAGTGAATTCAAGACGATAAAGTCGCTGT
>CAWEDJ010000061.1:0-39035 GCA_963807635.1 uncultured cyanobacterium | reverse complement strand
CTTTATTCCCCTCACTTACTTGGTCTTAGACGGTCATTTTGGAAACAACAATGCTTTACAGATGGCGAAGCAGGTTAACTTCCACATCATTTCCAAGTTACGTCATGATTCAGCGCCTTATATGCCTTACCAACATTCTGACCCGAATCATCCCTCTCGTCATAAATACGGGGATAAGCTGAACTGGCAGAATATTTGTGATGAATATTTGCGTCAAAGTATTATTGAGGAAGATATCCAAACCGATACTTATCGGCCTCTTCTACAAAGAATTTGCCAGTCCCTGAATGTAGTGATTTTCGTGAAAACCAATCTCAAAACTAATGCACGCAGTCACGTAATTCTCTTTTCCAGTGACTTAACTTTATCCTATGACAAAATTATCGACTACTATAAACTACGCTTCCAAATCGAATTTAATTTTCGTGATGCCAAGCAGTTTTGGGGATTGGAAGATTTTATGAACCTCGGTCAAACCTCTGTTACTAATGCGGCTAACCTTTCTTTTTTCATGGTCAATTTATCCATCTTCTTCTAGCTCAGTTCCGTGAAGATAATCCTGGCTCTGGCATTGTTAATCTTAAAGCTTACTACCGTGGTTTGAACTATGCTCATGCAATGTTAAAAATGCTTCCCGAACAGCCAGAGCCTATTTTATTAGCCCAGATTTTTGCCAAGCTTACTTCTCTTGGTCGTATTCACAATGTTTCTGCAACAATTGAACTCTCGTAATTTGGCAAAGGTATTGTAATTTACGATTGTTTATTCAGCCATTATGTTACTTCAATCTGCTTAAAACTTGGTTAGTCGTGATTTTTACTCCTCAAATACTGCGAGTATTTTGTCGTCTATTCTTCCAGTTAAGTAAACTAACAAATTCTCTGTTGGAGATAATTTTTCCGCGTGATTTCTATCTCTCTTCTGCCTAGATTGATAGAACAGCGATATCTTCTATTTCTTGAACTTTAATAATTATCACATTGGGTAATTTTAGCAAGCGATTCAGATTCCAGTCCCATTGCATTACCTCCAACTCCATACCTCTATTATACTTTTTTCCCCTCAACTCCGACGATTCCTTCAGATAATGGGTCTAGATGTTTGCATTACTGGATTTTAGACTTAACGGGAAAAGTCAGCTAAGTTAATAGGTTGATTTTCGATTTGAAGGGTAGTTAATAACTGCCCTTTTTTTTAAGGTTGTTTTTCTAATAAAAGAGCTTTAGAAACTCGAATTAATTTATAAACTCCTTTTTCATCAATTAGTTGATAATCTCCTGGCTTTAACCCGAAGCGATCCATAAATTTAGGTTCAGTGACGATTAAAACCGTTGGCAATGAATTAACCTTAGTCGGATCTTTGAGGTAGTCGATCGCAAAATTCACATCATCTAAAAACTCGACGCGATGCTGACTATAATGAACTAAACTATAACGGGGATAACCCATTAAAAAAACTAATTCCTGGGGTTTAGCCACTTGTCCGACAACCTTTGCTAGTTCCCGAAAGGGTAACTGACGCTGACTATCCATAATGGGCGCGAGCGGCGGAACCACAACGGTTAATAAGCTTATAAAAAATAATAGATTAGAAGTCCAAAACCAATGACGATAATTTTTTTTGATTAATAAAATTGTCGAAAAAATCCCTAATGCGCTTAATATTATTCCAAAAATAACGGGGATTCCTGACGCTTCTAGAGTTTCTCCAAAAGTGGGGAAAGCGGGATCGCTACCTGCTAATTTGGGACTGATAAAAGCCGCGATCGCTAACCCAAAAAAGAGCAAGGTTGTTATAAGCCCACTCGCTAAAAATGGCCATGGTTGATAAACTTTTTCCCGATGGACTAACATTTCGTCTCCCCAAAAGAGCGTAATCATAATTGCTCCTGCTGGCACTATGGGCAGAATATAACCTGGTAATTTGGTCGCCGCCACCGAAAAAAAGACTAAAATCACCATAAACCAGACTAAACAAAATAAACCTAATTGACGATTTCGGGGCGTTGATGCCCAAACTTTTTTTCGCCAAAATTGTAAACGGACGATCGCCAACGGTAAAAAAAGCGACCAAGGAAAGAGTAAAATGAAGCAATAGGGTAAATAGAAGTACCAAGGCCCCGCATGACGGTAGAGAACGCTGGTAAACCGTTGGAAATTGCTAAAACCGAAAAAAGTGCCGATAAATTCCGCGCCATTCGCCTGAGCCGCCAATCCATACCAAGGAACTGTGATCAGTAAAAAAATACCAATCATGGTAATCAGTTTTATTTCTCGTAAAACTTGCCAAAATTGACCGACATAAATTAAAAAGATACTAATTGCTAAGGCAGGTAAAAGCAGACCCACTGGGCCTTTGGCTAAGACTGCGATCGCGGCAAAAACGGGAGCGACTAAATACCAACGTTGCTGTACCTTGGGATTTTCAGGCTGGGCGTATCCCAAAAAGAAGCTCAACATCGCCATCGCGATCGCGCTAGAGAGAAACATATCGGTCACAGAGGTTCTGCCCCAACCGACCCAACCAGGATTGAGAGCCACAATTCCCGTCCCAATCCAAGCCCGAATCCAGCGTTGTCGAACTTCAAGCTGATCTTCATGCCCATTTAGCCCAAAATAACGGAGCGTGTAGAAACTCAGAACAACCAAGGCGATCGCGGCAAACGCAAACAGGCAATCTCGCCGCCCATTCACTCACCCCAAATAGTTTAAAACTGAGGGCAACCATCCAATAACCCCAAATGGGATAATCAAAAAAAGTCTGCCAATTCCAACGGGGAGTAATCCAGTCATCGGTGAGATAAACCTGATGGGCAACTTCGACAAAGAGGGCTTCGGTTTTATCCATCACCCCCAGAACACCCAGATTCCAGAAAAAAGCGATCCAGCTAATTAAAACTAACCAAAGAATAGAAATCAACCAACATTGTCGGGGGTTTTTATCAAAGGATTGCCACCAAGTTTTTAACATATTTTTGAATGAAATTGATGATTTGAACAGAAGATTAAACGATATTTTCTATTATTAAAAAATTCTCAAAAAGATTCCTAAAATAGAATAGCAACTTTTCGGTAAAATAGAATAATTATTTTAATTTTAACAGGAGTGCCATGAAAGAAACTGCCTTAACTTGGCTCAATCGTCTTCTCGTCGCCGATGTTTTTCTGGTTTTGCTAGGATTCTTTTGGTTTGCGATCGCCGTTTTGGGGGATTCGATGGGCGTACATCTGGGGCTGGCGGTCTGGCAAAAACTCTGGATTCCTCTTTTTAATCCTGCGATCGGCATTCTCATGTTAGGGGCGTTACTCAGTTGGTTGATTAATAAATTATCCCAATGGTTCCGTCCTACAACGGGAAAGAGTTAGTTGATGGGTTACAAAAAACAATCCCACATTCTTGGAATGAAGTTTAATATTTTACCTCAAAATTCCGCTTTTTCCTATGAGATATTGTGCGTAAACCCTATTTAACTTATTTAACTATTCTGGTTAATCTTATTGTTTTTCAACAGGAAAATCAGTGGGGCGGATCAGAAAACTTACAAACTCTTCATACATTGGGCGCACTCACGACCGAAGATATTTTAAAAGGAGAATGGTGGCGACTGATTACGGCGAATTTTTTACACTACGGCTGGTTTCATTTGGGAGCCAATATGTTGGGTTTATACTATATGGGATCAATCATTGAGTCCTATTTAGGCAAAATTCGCTATCTGATTATCTATTTCTCCAGTGGTTGTTTATCAATGATCTTGATTGTTTTCTATTTTTTAAAAATAGGTGAACCTCAAACTCTTTTAGTCGGAGCATCCGCCGCGATTATGGGATTAATTGGTGCAATGGGAGCGATATTTTTACAGGATTGGTGGCAAGAAAAAAGCTTGTTAGCCCGTCAGCGATTTATTCTTTGTTGGTTGTCGTTGGTATACAATTTTTGATTGATTATCGTACTCCTCATGTTAGTCTAATTAGTCATATCTTTGGATTAATAATCGGTTTTATCACTGGATTAATTTTAACGAGAGAAACTGTCTAAATCCTTAATTTTAAAACGGGTTAATTTCTATTTCGTCTTCCCACGCTTTCCCCTTTTCTCCTAAACTAAGAGATTAAAGCAATACCGTTAAAACAATTAGGTAAAATAGGTTAACGTCTTTATGAGTCAAGCATTTGATTATGATTTAGTGATTATTGGTGCAGGGGTTGGTGGTCATGGAGCCGCCTTGCACGCGGTTAAATGTGGTCTCAAAACCGCGATTATTGAAGCAAAGGACATGGGGGGAACCTGCGTCAATCGGGGGTGTATTCCGTCCAAGGCATTATTGGCCGCATCGGGCAGGGTCAGGGAGTTTCAGGACGCGGATCATTTAAAAGATTTGGGAATTCAACTCGGTGGTGTTTCCTTTGAACGAAGCGCGATCGCCGATCATGCAACGGATTTAGTCAACAAAATTCGGGCGGATTTGACCAATAGTTTGACCCGTTTAAAAGTTGAAACTATTCGAGGTTGGGGAAAAGTTGCTGGGCCGCAAAAAGTCAGTGTTACGACCGATGCAGGTGAAAAGATTATTACTGCCCAGGAAATTATGCTCTGTCCTGGTTCCGTTCCCTTTGTGCCGCCTGGGATTGAAATTGACCATAAAACGGTTTTTACCAGCGATGAAGCCGTCAGATTAGAAACTCTACCCAAGTGGATTGCGATTATTGGCAGTGGCTACATTGGGCTAGAATTTTCTGATGTTTATACTGCATTAGGCTCCGAAGTGACCATGATCGAAGCCTTAGATGTGTTGATGCCAGGCTTTGATCCTGAAATCGCCAAAATTGCGGAACGAGTCTTGATTAAACCGCGTTCCATTGAAACCTATGTCAGTACCTTAGCGAAAACCGTCAAACCTGGTAATCCTGTGGTGATTGAATTAGCCGATGCCAAAACCAAGGAAATTGTAGAAACCTTAGAGGTCGATGCCTGTTTGGTGGCAACGGGACGGATTCCTGCGACGAAGAATTTAGGACTTGAAACCGTTGGTATAGAACTAGATCGACGGGGTTTTATTGAAGTAAATGACCAAATGGCCGTGATCAAAGACGGTGAAGTGGTTCCTCATCTCTGGGCAGTGGGAGATGCGACGGGTAAAATGATGTTGGCCCATGCCGCTTCAGGTCAGGGAGTGATTGCGGTTGAAAATATCTGTGGTCGCGCTAAATCCATTGATTATCGTTCTATTCCCGCCGCCGCTTTTACCCATCCTGAAATTAGCTATGTGGGATTAACGGAAGCCCAGGCAAAGGAGTTGGGAACAACCGAGAATTTCACAGTTTCGACGGTTAAATCCTATTATAAGGGAAATTCCAAGGCTCTTGCCGAAAAAGAAACAGAAGGCATGGCTAAGGTCGTTTATCGTCAGGATACAGGCGAATTATTAGGAGTGCATATTATCGGGATTCATGCTTCGGACTTGATCGAAGAAGCCGCCAACGCGATCGCGGAACGCAAATCCGTCCGAGAATTGGCCTTTAATGTCCATGCTCATCCGACTCTTTCGGAAGTATTGGATGAAGCCTATAAACGAGCAGGTTAAAAACAACTAATACAAGCCATTTGTTGGGAATAATTCTCGAAAATAAAGGCTCAATACCCCCCAAATCTTTCTTGATAAGGGGGAAATTTAATGCGTAATCCTTTCTTCAATGAGATTGTTTTGAGAGTGTCTAAAAAATGCCATGATAGATTTATGAATGATTAACCTTGCAACTGAGGAAAACCCCATGACTGAGCCAGCTAAATTACTCCTCGTCGATGATGAACCAGGCATTCGGGAATCGGTGCAAGCCTATCTAGAAGATAGTGGAGAATTTCAAGTCACAGTGGCCAGTAACGCGATCGCGGGCTTAGAATATTTGCAAAAAAATCTGCCCGATCTGATTATTTCCGATATTATGATGCCCCAGGTAGATGGTTATCAGTTTTTAGAGAAATTACGGCAAGATCCTCGTTGTAAATCCCTACCCGTTATTTTCTTAACTGCAAGAGGCATGACCAGCGATCGCATTACGGGCTATCAATCGGGATGCGATGCCTATTTATCAAAACCCTTTGATCCTGAAGAATTGGAAGCTATTATTAAAAATTTATTAGAACGTCGCCAAAATACCCTAGATTCGGGCAGTGAATCGGCTAAATTGCAGGAAATTGTTCAGGAAATCAAAGAACTCAAGGAACAAATTGGCCAATCTCCCCATTTGCTCACCACTCCATCCCCTCTAAAAATCGAACTAACTCCCAGGGAACAAAGTGTTTTGGATCTGGTTGCCCAGGGTTTGATGAACAAAGAAATTGCCAGTCGTTTAGAAACCAGTGTGAGAAATGTCGAAAAATATGTCAGTCGTTTGTTTAGTAAAACTGGAACTAATAGTCGCACTGAATTAGTCAGATTTGCCCTAAAACATGGTCTAACCAATTAATTTTTGGAAACACTGGAGGAAGACATGACACAAGCACTCGATAAGCGATCGCTTTATGAGCAGGATATTTTGCTTTGGGTTGAAGAAACCGTTAGCAAACTTAAAGCAAAGGATTTTGAAAGCCTAGATTTAGACAATTTAATCGAAGAGGTAGAATCCTTGGGTATTTCGCAAAAGAAAGAATTAATCAATCGATTAATTGTATTACTAGAGCATTTATTGAAGCGTTTATATGTTGATTTACCCTATGATTATAACGGTTGGGAAAGAACTATCCGTACTCAACGTAATAATCTTCAGGTTTTAATCAAACAAGTACCAAGTCTTAAAAGCAGATGGGAAAGTAGTTTTATTGATGCTTGGGAAATTGCCCTAAAGACGGTGCGTGAAGAATATTCCCAGATAAATTTTCCCGATCGCTCTTTTCCCAGGAGTTAGAAGCAATGCTCAATGATAGATTTTGGGAGGAAAATTAATAATGACGCGATCGCTTTATGAACAAGATACTTCACTTTGGGTGACAGAAACCGTTAATAAACTTAAAACTAAAGATTTTGAAAACTTGGATCTCGAAAATTTAATTGAAGAGGTAGAAGCTTTGGGCAAGAGTCAGCGTAATGCTATCAAAAGTTTTTTAAGAAGACTGATTGAGCATTTACTGAAACGCTGTTATGTTCCCTTACCCGAATGTTATATCGGTTGGCAAAGAGAAATCAGAGCTTTTCGTAATGAAATCAAGGATATTTTAGAAGATTCACCGAGTCTCAAAAACTTTCTCTTGGAAATTTTTCCTAAAATCTATGCCAGCGCGATCGCCTCTGTTCGGGAAGAATATCCCCAAATTAATTTCCCTGATCATTGGCTTGAAGATTGTGATATTAATGCCATCTTAAATCGCAATTTTTGGGAAAAAGATTAAGCATGACAGCATCGGCTACTATTGTCAAAACATTTTTAAAATTTGGTAGGGGTTTGGTTTCCAAATACATAGAGCTAATTCAACCAGAAATCGATAGTCAACAA
Source organism: uncultured cyanobacterium (assembly GCA_963807635.1). Classification (GTDB taxonomy): domain Bacteria; phylum Cyanobacteriota; class Cyanobacteriia; order Cyanobacteriales; family Microcystaceae; genus Snowella. The sequence continues at coordinate 31,544 of CAWEDJ010000061.1, read as the reverse complement.
AGCTTCAATATTCCGCTCAAAAGGCCATTTTTTGGGAAACTTACATTGAGGATAACTCCTACAAATAACGATTAAAGTATCAGCATAAACTTCATCAAATACCTCAAGCAAATAAGGCTTAAGACTCGGTGAATCTTTTAATAAGCGTCTCAGTCCAATGCGTTGTTTATCAACTGATTCGACCCAACCACGATAACAATCTGGCATATCGATATAGGTACGCTTCAGGATATGTTCCAGCAACTCTCCTAAACGACTTTTTAACTCTCGTTTTTGCGATTTCCCCAAATCTTCGATCTCCTCAATCAAATTTACTAAATCCAAACAATGAAACTTTCTATTTCGTAACTGATTGACCGTGTCTTCTATCCAAAGTAAGTAATCTTGATCATATAATGTTAGGGCAGTAGGGGCTTGAGTCATCGCTTTTATCCTGATTTAAAGCTATCATTTTAGCAGATAACAAAATGAGGTCGTGACTTTCTTTGGTTAAGTTTGAATCAAGTCAGCTAAGATTGAAGAAAATCAGCATTAATTAAGCTTATGTGTTTAGGAATTCAGGCCAAATTACTGAAATCCTTGATAAATCTTTACAACTTGCGATCGCCGATATTGGTGGAGTAAAACGTCCCGTTAATATTGCCTGTATCGTAGATGAAGAACACTCCATTGAATCTTGTGTCGGAGATTGGGTTTTGGTTCATGTGGGCTTTGCCATGAATCGCCTTGATCCCATAGAAGCCGCAGAAACTTTAGAATTATTACACCAATTAACTGAATTAGACGAATTAGAAGCCTTAAAATTCCATGAAATACCTGCATGAATTTCGTGATCCCGCCAAAGCTCAGGCTTTATTAAAACAAATTCAAAAAGTAACCCGTCAACTCGCTCCCCATCGTCCGATCAAAATCATGGAAATTTGTGGCGGTCATACCCATGCGATTTTTAAATCGGGTTTGGAATCTCTTTTGCCAGAAGAGATCGAATTAGTGCATGGGCAGGTTGTCCTGTTTGCATTATGCCCAGGGGAAAATTAGACGAAGCGATCGCGATCGCCCAGAATCCTAAGGTTATTTTGACGACTTTTGGGGATGCCATGCGGGTTCCAGGCTCAAAACACAATCTTTTACAGGCTAAGGCGTTGGGATCGGATATTCGTTTGGTCTATTCCCCCTTGGATTCCTTAAAGCTTGCCCAAGCCAACCCTGATAAAGCGATTGTTTTCTTCGGAATTGGTTTTGAAACAACGGCTCCTAGCACGGCTCTGACGGTTTTACAGGCGGAAAAAGAAGGGATCAAAAATTTTAGTTTGTTCTGTAATCATGTGCGAGTCGTTCCCGCAATGAAAGCTCTGTTGGATAATCCCGATCTACGATTAGATGGCTTTATCGGGCCAGGCCATGTGAGCATGGTTATCGGCACAGAACCCTATGAAATTATCGCGAAAAAGTACCATAAACCGTTAGTAGTCGCGGGCTTTGAGCCGTTGGATGTTTTACAATCTCTCTGGATGGTGTTGCAACAATTAGCAGAAGGACGCTGTGAAATCGAAAATCAATATACTCGGCTAGTCCAAAATTCAGGAAATGCGATCGCCTTAAATGCGATGAATCAAGTCTTTGAGGTTCGAGAGCAATTTGAATGGCGGGGTTTGGGCGATATTCCCCAATCAGGCTTGAAAATGCGTCCTGAATACGCTGATTTTGATGCAGAAGTCCAATTTCCTGTCTCCTATCAACCCGTTGCGGATCATAAAGCCTGTCAATGTGGTGAAATTCTCAAGGGAGTCTTGAAACCTTGGCAATGTAAGGTTTTTGGAACTGCTTGCACCCCTGAAAATCCCCTGGGGCCTGTATGGTTTCGTCGGAAGGAGCTTGTGCAGCTTATTACAAATATGGGCGGCTTGGGATTAATTTTCCCAAAAAGGCGATCGCTATGTCCTAAAATTATTGACCAAAATCAAATTCACCTGGTTTCGGTTGATAAATCTGAAAACCCGTCACTTCCGTCGATTCAAAGGTCATCTTACATTGAGAAGGCGTGATCTGGAAATCACATAAATAGGTGACTAAACATTTTTGCTGTTGATTAAAAATTCTTAAATTATATTGATTTTCCCGTGCGACTGTTCCAAATTTATTCACAAAACGGTAGCGTTCCAAATAATTTAAAAGCGACCACAGTTGACGGTTAACAATAATATCAATTTCTTTTTGTTCCGTATCCGCAATCCAATTAGTGACTAAACGGCCATCAAACAGATCAAATTGCTCCTTAGCCCACCAGAGACTCGGCGGAATCGAGTCTTTATTTTTGATAACTTCTTTGGAAATAATTTTAGATTGAGGATTAATAACATTTTCGGAAATAGATTGTACTTCGGGAGAAGATGCACAAGTCGAATTTTCAATCGGTAATTGGGCTAAAACTAAAGGCAAAGGGCAAAAAATCAGTCCTAGACTAATACTAATTTTCCAATAATGAGATAAATGAAGTTTCATGTTACGTTTCCCATAACCGACGGCGGGGGGAACCATTGAGACGTTGATGACTATCTTTGAGAAGTTTAGGAATCTCCAATTGTTCGGGGCAACGGGGCAAACAATCACCGCATTCGGTACAGCGATTTCCTTTTTTTCCAGGGAACCAATGACCCGCATTTTCAAACATTTGATAGCGATATTGTCCAAACTCCGTCATATTGTAGGCGATCGCCAGATTACGCAAGCGGAGAACTTCGGGAATATTAATTGATTCTGGACAGGGCAAACATTGATAACACTGACGACAGCGATCCGTGCCTAATGTTTCCGTTTCCTGCTTTTCTAGACGCTCAAAAATCAATTTTTCGTCTGGGGTCAGGGGAAAATCTTGATCCGCAATTTGTAGGGGATTAATTAATTGCTCGGCATTGGCAGGGCCAATACTTAAGGTTGTAATACGGCGATCGCTGAGGAGAAATCGATAATTTAGCTCCATAGGCGTAAAGGGTTGACACAGTTGAGTCAGGGTTGCGGGCGGTGTATGGAGCATTCCCCCCTTATCCGTAGGAGAAATAATGAAAACCCCTAGATCTTTTTCCTGAGCTAACGCGATCGCGGCTTCGTGACGCTGAAAAAAGTAGTAATAATGAAGATTAACAAATTCAAATAAATCAGTTTGAATCGTCTTAAGAATCAGTTCTAGGGAACCGTGAGTCGAAAACCCTAAATGACGAATTTTTCCCTTATTTATAGCGTCTTTAATTGCCTTTAAACAACCATTAGGATCGGTAATTAATTTAAGATGTTCTTCTGTATTAACGCCATGAATCGCTAAACAATCTAAATAATTAATCTGCAATCGTGCTAAAGATTCATCAATTTGCGATCGCATTTGTTCTGCATTTTCCGTTGGGCAAATTTTACTGGTGATATAAAAATTTTTTCGGTCTAATTTTTGTAAAATATTCCCTAAATAAAGCTCACTTTTACCATAGCCCCTCGCCGTTTCAATATGATTAATTCCCAAGGCGATCGCCTGATGGACAGTTTCTTCCATAACCGCTTCTGAAGCCAAACAACGCATGGTTCCCAAGGAAAAAGCAGACAGAAGAAGATTAGTTTTCCCAAAACGGCGATAAAACATGGAGCCATCGATCCATAAAATGAATTAATTTTCTTCCTGGCTTTCTTCTGTTGTTAAACCTGCCTGTTGGATGAGATCCCCAGGCCGCAGATTCGCGACAAAATCTCGAAAAGCTTGACGTTCTTCTTCATCCGCATCCCGATCAACAGGAATAGAGGCTTCTGCAATCACTTCTTCCATCACCCAAATGGGAGTTCCTAGTCTAACGGCGATCGCGATCGCATCACTAGGACGACAATCAATTTCTTTTTTGACTTCTCCCTGAACAATGCAAAGAACGGCATAAAAGGTATTATCCTGCAAAGAATGAATAATAATGCGCTCTAAATCCACGCCCAAGACAGTAAAAAAATTGATCATCAAATCATGGGTCAGAGGACGGGGCGGTTTTTTCTCTTCTAGGGCGGCGATAATCGCTCTGGCCTGATCTTGCCCAATATAAATAGGTAATGCGCGTCTTTGTGAACCATCCTTGAGCAATACAATCGGACTACGGGTTACAGCATCCAAGGCAATCCCAGCTACTCTCATTTCAATCATTGATTTTGTCCTCTCTCAGCCGATAGGGGCGCAAGGTTAGCTATCTTCATTGTAAGGAATTAAAGTGCAATTCCTATCGCGTCTCACTTTCAACCCCTTCGACGATCGCGAAAAGGCCAATATTTTTGTAGCTTTGTCACGACTCTCTGCGCCCGCAATTGAGTAATTTGCCAGGAATTTAAGTCTTGAATATCATTGGAATGGAAGGATTTATAATCAAAAAACTCGTTTAACTCATCCAGAATGATTTGCCAGCGTCGAATAATATTTTCTGAACGGTATTCTGCTAAAACTTGAGGAGATAAAGATAATGTTTGAACATGGGAATCCTCTACTTTAATCGCCTTAAGAATCCTTTGTAGATCAAATCCTGTGGAATAACCTGCAATTTTATAACAATTAAAGCCAGGATCTAAATAATCGGATAAACCATGATTAACACTAGAAAAAACTTGACAACCACAGGCTAAAGCTTCCATCGGTTGCAGTCCAAAACCTTCGCTGACTCCCTGCACCGCCCAATATTCGGCTGAATCATAGAGATAAACCTTAGCCCGATTAAATAAAATGGCTAAATCCTCCACATAGTAATCTACCACTTCAACTCGACAACGTTTTTGTAAAGCGGGAATTAACTGTTTCATTAAATAACGAGAGGATTTTCTGGCTTGCACTAATACGTCAATATCGCGATCGCCTTTGTGGTTATAAAATGTGTCAGAAATCTCATTAGGTAAATAATAAAGCAACGAATGGGGCGATCGCTGTCCCCAATAGCCCAAGGTATTGCGACTGACGGTAATAATCGGAATATGGGCGGGTAAATCAAAGCCATAGCCCGCACTATGGGCATGATAAACGGCATTAAAAGCTTTTAACCGAGGAGCCAATTTTGCCACATCAAAACCCCAACACAGGACAAAAATGACATCCTTCAACGCATCTACGGCATTATGGCCCTTTAATAAATCCTCCAGCCATAAATGCTCTTTCTCCCGTTGGCGATAGGTCACTACCTCCGCATGACAGACTTGCTGAGCGAGTTTTAGGGTTTTTAATTCTGCCCATAAACCACCACAGGCAAATTCCTGGGTCGTTCCAGGCAGCAAAAAATAAAGTTTTCTCATGAATTCCGCTCAAATTCTTGTCAAACAAGTTCAGGTGAATTATTCTTTTTTTCCGACAGACGGCCCAACGGGGACATTGTCAACCTTTGGACTAGAGGGGCCTATTGTCGGCGCATTGCTCTGATTCGGAGTCGGATCTGCTTTGGGGATCGATCGCGGCTGGGGAGGAAAGAAACGCGATCGTATCCTTTCGAGGGGATTTTGGTTAGAAACAGGTGGGGAAGAAACTGCTGGTTTCGGAGCAACGGGATTTGCTTGAACAGGAACCACGCTATTGGTCTTTTCAGGAGAATTACGATCAGATTTAGGATTGACTTCAGGTTTTAGGTCAGTTTTTACCTCTGGCTTGCTCTCTCGTGTATTTTCTGGCTTAACATCTGGCTTGCTCTCTGGTTTAACTTCAAGCTTGTTTGCTGGCGCGATTCCTGTTGAAGGGGTAGGGTTTCCCTGGGGAGACGCACTATCTTGGGTTGGATTTTTAGGCGTGTTAGGATTAGTCGTTGTTGTCGGTGCTTCAGAGGGAACAGAGCCAGGACTAGGCGCGATCGCAGGCTTCGTCGGAATAGCAGGAGAACTCGGCCGAAGAATGCGAGTTGGAGAAGTAGGACTCGTCTTTTGGATGGTATTTCGTTGAGGATTAGCAGGAGCCGAATTAGGGTTAGGAGTATTAGAACCTGGAACCAAAGGAGGTAACTGGGGAATATTGCGAGTGGGATCATTGACGGGAGAAACTGATTCTGGCGCATTACCAGCAGGGGGAATAGCAGGATTTCCGCTCGGTAATCCAGGCAAATTGGGAGCCGTCACCGTCGAAGCACAGACCTTGGGATCATAATTAAAATCAACAATTACTCTGGTCGGCTGAGTAAAACGTTGGGATTGAAAAGATTGTCGAGCTAATTCATTAAATAAAGAATAACGGGAAGCTTGGATCTGAGTAATTTCTCCTGACGGTGCAACATTGTAAACCACTCTTCCTTCGGCTCTAGTAGGGCAAGCAGCAGGAGGATAGGCTACGGGCAAATTCAGCGTTCCAATATCAGTATTTCCCGTTCCATTTTGTTGGAGTTTTGCGCGCCATTGCAAATCATTGCGCATAGCCTGTTCAGAGGTCGTCTCCTGACCATCTGCTTGGAGTTGGGGTTGGGGAACCGTACCAGGTAGATTAGGTTGGTTATTCACTGCGGGGTTTTGAGGCGCGGCAGTGATAAAGTCTGTCCCGCGTGGTGGTGGAAGTTCTCCAAATTTAGGACGGTTTGGGGTCTTTCCTTGACTGCCTCGAACAGAATCAAAATAGGACTGGGTATTCGGTAAAGGAGGTAAAATAGGTCGGCTTGGAATGTCTGAAGAAGTAGGTAAGCGGGATAAGGAAGGAGGAGACTGAGTAATGGGAATATTATTGAGATTATTGTAGGAAGAAAGGGGGGGCAAATTGGGGGGATAGGGAGGTAATTCAGGAATAGATGGTAGGGGAGTCTGATTAGAAAAGGAATTATAATTGGTGCTGGGTGGTAGGGAAGGAGGAAGAGGGGGAAGACTTAATCCAGGGTTCGCCAAAAGTGGGTCATTAGGGGAGGAATTAGGAAGGGCTGAAGTACTGGGAAAAAAAGGATTTTCTTTAGAGAAAGGAGACGTATTGGGAAGACGACTTTGCTCTGCTTCATTGAGTTCTATTACGCCGACATTCTGTTGATCTCCCTTTTGGCTAGACTTAGACCACTCGGCAAGATTGGGCAACATGAATCCCAAAATAACCGCATGGAGTCCTACGGAACTAAAGATTGCGATATTGGTCGGGGTCAGAATTTGGTTGTATGAAGGTTGGAGTTTTAGGGGAAATTCCATAGTGATACGTCTTGATTACTAATTTTTTAATGAAATATTTTTTAGTTTTTAATTATACTGTCTAATATTGACCAGGATTTTTGTCCAAGACTTGATGCTATTATTTCACTGATAATAACCTACCAGATTCACGATTGATATTGTAACCAGGATCTCAATTGAGCGGTTGCCATTAGACTTGATCTTTTTTCAAGAAAAATCGAGGAAAAAGCTGTTAGAAACAAATTTTCACAGATAAAACCCACATATCAAGCGATCGTCTTTACATATTCCCCCCTACCCTCGAATCCATTCAATTATCCCTTGAACAGTAACGGCATCAGGAGAACGTAATGGTTGCAAAATGGCGAGGGATTGTTCTAGGTAGGCTAAACCCTTTTGATAATCCCCTTTTTCATCAGCTAATAATTGGCCCATCATGGCTAGAGTAGCGGCTTTACCTTGCACATTTCCTATTTTTTCTTGGATTTCTAAGGACTGTTGATAAAGGGCGATCGCCTGGTCATTTTCTCCCTAATTCGCGTAAATCATGGGGTAAGTTGTGCAGAGTAGCAGCTTTGCCTTCTACATCTGAGCTATGAGATCACTAAAATTTATTAAAGTAGGGAGAGGAAACACATTCATTAAATATTCTTATTGAGGGCTGTCTCTGCTCAGAGATCAGCTATGATAGGGTGGTAGTGTCAATTTATTCTTGGAGCATTTGCTATGACGGCTGCTTCCATTCCGTTTAATGGCTCGCCTAATGGCTGGTTTAATGATCAAAAGTTAAACGATATAAAGCAACCAAAGAAAGCGCATTCGCCGACAAGCGACATTCTTGCTTTGATAAAAAAACTAACAAACCTTGTTAATACTCAGTGGGATACTCTACCCTCTGATCACAAAGAAAAGTTAATTAATTTTGCCTATTCTGTGCTGGATGCTGAGACATCTAAGCCCACTTTGTTGTCCAAATTTGAGGCAATTTGGTACTCTCTACTAATCATCATTCAAGGCCGACAAAAACAGATTGTTGAATGTGTAGAAGCATTAGACGTATTAGTTGATGAAATACTGGATAAGGTTGAAAATGATAATCCTCAATTTCAAGAATATGTTCTTCAAGCTGCTACCTCTGCTTATGTTGAATGCCAAGAAATGGGGGACTAATTGGACTCAGTTCAATACAAGCTGTTTCTGTCAAACAAATTTAATTCAAGTCTTGAACAGTTACTCAAAACTCACTATAAGCGAGATAAAAAAGGATATCGGGCTTTCCTTGATCTTGTAGATGAATTCAAGAAGGAAGTTGTCCAAAATCCAGAAGTTGGGGGGACTCTAGGTTTCCCTTGTAGTGAACCAATTGATAAGTGCCAACTTAGAAAACAAAAATGGGCAAGACTTCCTAGTTTGTCGGGATCGGCGCGGCTTGGTCGCCTGATATATCTTGTTGATAATGAGACAAAGATCATTCATCTTGTCTGGATTTACACACACAAAGAATACGAAAAACAGCCTCCTGATAGAGAGCTTAATAAAGCTATAAAAGAGGCTTTTAAAGATTCCTATCTTTGAGATTAAGCGATCGCCTTCCCCATATTACGACATCAATGAAGGTGTTCAGATCTTGAAACCCTACTTTATCTGTCCATCAATGGCGATCGCTGTCATCCGCATCAACTGACGAATATGAACGCCACTGGCCTTAATTAATAACTTTAAATCGTCACCGCTTGGGTATTTCTTGCCTTTTCTAAATGGCTAACAAAATCAGGCGTTTGTTAAAAATTATTGAAAAAATCTCCAAGCAACCCAGAGATCATCGTAGGATGCAAAAGATATGCAGTAAAATCTTTATTTATCCCAAACTTCTTTATAAATCAGCACCATCAGACAAAATTAAAGTTACCTCATGCCTGAAAATTAGTTATTAGGAAAATCTATGACGATCGCCGTTCCCAACCCCATCGAGACGACCGAAATGCCTGTTTCAGCGCAAAATCAAGCCAAAATCATTGGTATCCCCAAAGAAACCTACGCCAACGAATGTCGGGTTGCAGCGACCCCTGATACGGCAAAAAAACTCCAAAAATTAGGTTTTGAAGTCATTCTTGAGACGGGAGCGGGTTCTTTAGCAAACTTTACCGATGAAGCTTATCAAGACGCAGATTGTCGCATTGTTGCTGATCTCAATACCCTTTTAAATGAAGCTGATATTATTCTCAAAGTCCGTCCCCCTTCCCCTGAAGAAGTCGTCCAATTTCCTCTCAACAAAACCCTGATTAGTTTTATTTGGCCTGCTCAAAATGCCGAATTGTTAGAAAAACTCACCGAGCGTCAAGCCACTGTTTTGGCGATGGATGCCATTCCTCGCATTAGTCGGGCGCAAAAGCTAGATGCTCTGAGTTCCATGGCCAATATTGCAGGTTATCGAGCGGTGATTGAAGCGGCCAATAATTTTGGTCGTTTCTTTACGGGACAAATTACGGCGGCGGGCAAGGTTCCTCCTGCAAAAGTTCTCGTCATCGGGGCAGGGGTGGCAGGTTTGGCGGCCATTGGTACGGCTAAGGGATTGGGCGCGATCGTGCGAGCCTTTGATACTCGTCCTGTGGTCAAGGAACAAATCGAAAGTCTGGGCGGTGAATTTCTGGAGTTGCATTTTGCTGAAGATGGAACGGGAGAAGGCGGCTATGCCAAAACGATGAGTAAGGAATTTATTGATGCAGAAATGGCTCTGTTTGCCGAGCAAGCTAAGGAAGTCGATATTATTATCACCACGGCCTTAATTCCTGGTCGTCCAGCCCCCAAACTGATTACGGAAGCAATGGTTTCTAGTATGAAAAATGGTTCGGTGGTGGTGGATTTAGCGTCGGAACAGGGCGGAAATTGTGACGTGACGAAGCCAGGGGAAGTTTATCGCTATAAAGGGGTGACGATTATTGGTTATACGGATTTACCGAGTCGGATGGCGAATCAATCTAGTCAACTTTATGGTACAAATCTCTGGCATTTGCTGAAAGATATGGGGGGAGCGGAGAAATATCAGGTGAATGAAGCGGATGAGGTGGTTCGGGGAGCTTTAGTGTTAAAAGAGGGCAAAATTACCTGGCCGCCTCCGAAAGTAGTTAATCCTTCTCCTGTTAAAATAGAACCCACCAAAAATTCCGCGATCGCCTTAGAAAATTCTGAAAAAACCGAAGTCAAAAAGCAAAATCAAAGTTTTGTTTGGATTGCGTTAATTACTTTGGCTCTGATTGGCATCGGTATTGGTGCGCCTGCCTCTTTTTTAACCCATTTAACCGTATTTGTTTTGGCTTGTATTGTAGGCTGGCAGGTGATTTGGAATGTTTCTCCCGCACTGCACACACCGTTGATGAGCGTTACTAATGCGATTAGCGGCATCATTATTATTGGGGGAATGTTGCAGATTTCTGGCCCTTTAAATTCACCGACAACTATTTTGGGCGCGATCGCGATTTTTGTCGGTACAATTAATATTTCAGGGGGTTTTTTAGTGACCCAAAGAATGCTAAAAATGTTTAAACGTTAATCATCAGAAAATTACTATGGCTAGAAAATCAAAAGAATTCCGCCAACTTTTTTACCCAGATAGTGTCCAACAACGGAATACATCCGTGACTCCATCTCAACGAAAAAAAGAATTAGCGGCGTTTAAGAGCTTTAAGCAAGAGATAGAAAACGATCCTGAGCTTAAAAATAAAAATACCGTATTTGTTGAGAATCCTAAAAATCTCAAAAAAATGTCTGGAGTTTTGCTTGAATATATCGAGCCTTTTCTAGAAAATACAGATACCTATGAAGAGCGTTCTAATTTGCTACAAATTGCCGTGATGTCTTGGAATTTGGCTCTAGTTTCTGAAGAGGAACGCCAAGAAGAACTCAAGGAATTGTTCTCAGACAATCCCTCAGATCCAGAAGAAATCGAGGCTGAAAAGCTTATTAAAAAGCTTATGAACAAATTCATTAAGCGAAAATTAAAGTTTTTTGCAGAGGAAAAACGATTTGTTACAGATTTTAAACTAACAGAAAATGCTGGTCGTTTCCATATTTCTGTGGCATCTTCTTTTAAAATGTGATTTTCTTTAAATTCAGAGATGCGATCGCTTTCTGCTAACTAAAAAATTTAAGGGCGATCGCCTTGCCAACGATTAATCGGCACACAATCAATCTCTAACTGATCGAGGGTACGAGCAACCACAAAATCCACTAAATCTTCAATGGTTTGGGGATTGTGATACCAGGCAGGAATCGCGGGTACAATTCTCACATTAGCTTCTGCGAGCGTCGTTAAATTGCGGAGATGAATCACACTCAAGGGCGTTTCGCGAGGCACAATCACCAAAGGACGACCTTCTTTTAGTTGGACATCTGCCGCCCGCTCCAAGAGGTCTGAGCTTAAACCCGCCGCCAATTTCGCCACCGTACTCATACTACAGGGAATAATAATCATGCCCCTTGTCCGAAAGGAACCACTGGCGATCGCGGCTCCCACATCTCCCCAACGATGACAACGAAGCTTACCTGGACTTAAAACGCCTGCTTGTTCACGCCAAAAAATTTCCTGTTGATCGGGTTCAGGCGGCATTCGGATCGATTGTTCGGCTTGCCAGACTTGATAGGTCGCCTTAGATGCCACTAATTCCACTGAGTAATCTGCCTCTAACAAAAATTTGAGGGCGCGGACGGCATAAATTAACCCAGAAGCTCCACTAACGCCTAAAATAAGCGGTTTATTCATTATGATTAAAATTAGGGGTTTGGAAAAAAGCCAAATAATTTAACGACACCAGCGAATTATCGAGTCTTTTATGAATACCAATGACTTTTTCATCTAAGGTACTAATTTGTTCAGATAATTTTTCATCTAGAGCATTGACTTGACCTGACAATTTTTTATCTAGAGCATTAACTTGCCCAGATAATTTTTCATCAAGAGCATTTATTTGCCCTGATAGTTTTTCATCAAGAATTTTAATTTCACCTTTGATTTCTATTTGATTTAATTCTAGGTTACTGAGTCGATTATCAATCCGCTCTAGATGATTATCAAGTTTACCGAGTATTTCTTTTAAGTCGGTTTCGATAGTCCTTGTCATGGGGGAGCTTTCTCTTTGAATTGACTGATTTTTAAAGAAAATGTTGGTTCCTATTGATTTATTATGACATAAATAGCTTTGTTTCACCAATTTTGTGATGATCGGGAAGATCAAAATCAAGTCTGCTTGACACGTTTAACTAATTTTTATAGCAGTTTGGGCTTATATCCCGTAAAAGGTAGGGACATAATAGTATTATGTCCCTACAAAAATTTGTTCGTGATCACAACGCAATTTTTTGTATGTAATTAATGAAGGTAAATGATGGGAAAATTACTACCAATTCATCGCGAAGTATTCCTTAATGATATCAAACTCTGTTATCAGGAATGGAATGAAGGGAAAACGCCTTTACTCCTCTTACATGGTTTAGCGGATCACAGTTTAGTCTGGTCAAGTTTAGGGGATTATTTAGCCTCTGATTATCAGATTATTGCCCCTGATTTGCGGGGACATGGAGAGAGTGAGAAGCCTGAAAGCGGCTATTCTTTTGCAGATTATATTGAAGATTTAGAGCAATTAATGATTGAATTAAATTGGGAATCTTGTCACGTTATCGGTCATTCCTGGGGAGCAAAATTAGCTTGTCTTTGGGCAACTAAACATCCTGAAAAGTTTCGCAGTTTAACGTTAGTTGATCCCTTTTTTATCGGGAAAATTCCTGATATTTTTAAGTTGACTTTTCCCATTCTTTACCGTGTGCTTTCTTTTTTAAAATTAACTCAATCTTTCCCCAGTTACGACGCGATCGCCGAAAAAGCTCAACAGTTACCCGAATATCAAGGCTGGACTGCTTTACAACAGGAAATTTTTCAAGGTGCAGTGGAAGAAAAAGCTGATGGAACCTGGAGCAGTAAATTTGTGATCCAAGCGAGGAATGAGATCTTTGATGAGGTAATGGCGATCGCGGGTTTGACGAAAAAGTTAGACATTCCCAGTTTATTGATTAAACCCAGTCAGGGCGTAAATCGGCTGGCATGGCAGTTAAAACCCTATCAACAGTATTTGCAAAATCTCGAAATTCAACAAATGGAGGGAAATCATTGGTCTTTTTTAGTGAACCCAACGGAATTTAATCCAATAGTGGCTGAGTTTTTAAATAAAGTCACGCGATCGCCGATTTCCTGAATTTTTAGCCCACTGTTTCAGTAACAGAAATAGCCAAAGACCCCAAAACTTGATTTAATTTGCCTGAACGATAACCCTCTAAATCCAAAGTGACATAGCTAAAACCATAGCCATGAAAAGCTTTAACTACCTGAGATAAATCCGTATTCATGACAAATTCCTGAATTTTTTCGGATGGTAACTCAATTCTGGCTGTTTCTCCCTCGGAACGCACTCTCAGATTGCGATAACCCAATTTACGAAGATAAATTTCTGCTCTCCCCACTCGTTGTAATTTTTCTAAGGTAATTTCTTCACCGTAGGGAAAACGAGAACTCAGACAGGGTTGGGCGGGTTTATCCCACCAAGACAATCCCAACTGTTTCGATAATTCTCGCACTTCTGCTTTACTAAAACCCACTTCAGCCAACGGCGATCGCACTCCTCTTTCCTTGGCCGCCTGAATACCAGGACGATAATCCCTGAGATCATCAGCATTTACGCCATCCACCACGTAGGGATAACCCCGTTCAATGGCCAACGGTTTAAGGGTGTCGTGGAGTTCACTTTTACAGAAATAACAGCGATTAATCGGATTAGACGTATAGTTGGGATTCTCCATTTCCTGGGTTTCGACAATTTCATGGGAAATCCCCATGCTTGCCGCTTGTTCCTCGGCTTCTACTAATTCTTCGGGCAACAATGAGGGAGAAATTGCTGTAATCGCCAAAGCGCGATCGCCTAAAACATCCTGGGCAACCTTAGCAATTAAAGCACTATCTACTCCGCCAGAATAGGCAATTAGTGTCCTATCCATTTCCTTAAAAATTGCCTGAAGTTGTTGATATTTTTCCTGTAACATTATGTTGTCAGTAATTATTAATAATTCCTAGTCATACCAATTTAATAAAGGGCAGATGTAAGTATCTATGAGATCTCCCCTAGCCCCCCTTGATAAGGGAGGAAGCCGAAGGCGGGGGGATCGGCTAATGCAACATTCTCTATTTAATTTGGTGTAACGTATTCCCATTATAACCGACATTGAAAAGGTAAATTGAGCGTAAAGCAACTCCCCTTTCCGATTTCTGAAGTTAATGTTAGATCGCCCCCATGAAGTTGGGCTAACTTGCGAGATAGGGCCAGCCCTAAACCTGTTCCCTTGTGTTTTCGGCTCAAATGGCTATGAATTTGTTGAAAAGGTTGGAATAATTGGGCTTGATCGGAGGGCTTAATCCCAATACCTGTATCGATCACAGAAAAGATTAATTCATCCTGAGCATACTCTACTTTCAAGGTAACAGAACCTATCTCTGTAAATTTAATCGCATTGGATAATAGGTTTAATAAAATTTGTTTTAATCGCCTTTGATCTGCTATGCACATTTCAACATTAGGGCCAATTTCTAACTTTAATTCAAGATTTTGTTCCTTTGCACGAGTTTTTAGCATAGACAAAGCAGACAAACAGACATCTTCTACCGCAATTCTTTCTAAAAATAATTCTTCTCGATTAGCTTCTATTTTGGAAATATCTAAAAAATCATTAATTAAGGACATTAAATGTTCTCCCGAACTAACAATTCCCTTCATATACTGTTTTTGCTTATCATTCAAAGGGCCATAAATTTCTTCAACCAACATTCTAGAAAAACCTAAAATTCCCGTTAAAGGAGTCCGTAACTCATGATTAATATGGGAGAGAAATTCACTTTTATTTTGATTGGTCATTTGCAGGGATTCATTTTTAGTTTGGAGCTCTTCAATTTTTTGACTAAATTCAATTTGTTGCCCCAAGACACTAAGATATTGACTAATCTTCTCCAAAGCATAAATTTCATCGGCGTTAAATATGCGATTGACTTCTGATGTTTGTAAAACTAATTCTGTTTTTAGTGGTGAATGCCAAGAAATAGGTATTTTTAGTAATGAATTAATTTTTATATTTTGACTTTGATTATATTGATAGATAATTTGAGCTTCATTATCTAGAAAATTTTGTAAGCTTACAGTTTCCGCCCTAAAATGTTTGCCAATTAATCTTAAACTTGTTTCTAAAGATTGTTTTGGTTGAGTATAGTTATCCAGAGCTTCTGATAATATTTCAACGATAGTTAAAGACGGTTGACGAACGGAAGAAAAGGAAGAGTTAGACGATTGATTCATCCAATATTGAACACAGGCATACTGATCAACTATTTTCTGAATAAGGAGAACTTTTGATTCAATCCATTCATCATGAGGATTGACTAATAAAAAACCGCCCGAATAAACCGATTCGTAATAACTAGGCACTAAAAGTAGCGGATAGTTTTTAACGACAGTCGAGTCTTTGTCTGAGCAGAAGGTTAAAGTCTTAGCCTCTGGGCTGGAAAACATTTTGATTCCCTGGCTCAAAAATTGATGTTCTTGTTCCACTAATTTTTGACAGAGGGTTAAAGAGTTGGGAATGGAAGCAGGAGCTTGACTTAAAATTTGAGTACTAAAGCAGTGGTTAGGCAAAAGCTCCCACTGTAAAATTTCTGTAAATTCAATTGTTGTTCTTAGTAAATCAATAAACTTGAATCGTATTTCCTGGATTGCTTCCATCCGTTTCTCAGTTTTCTTCCTAGAAATTAGAAAGGGTAGATTTTGAGGACTTTATTGGTCATAAATATGTCTATTTATTGTAAATTATAAAAACAAATTTCGTAAATTATTGTGGGATGATGTTCCTATTATCCTATACAGTGATGTCCATCCTGCAAATAGCGATCGCGAATTCAAAAAATTAATGGTCTGCCCCCGTAATCCAATCCAGATTAAAGGAACGCTTTAGCTCACTTAATTCATCTCGATGGGCTGTGACACTGATTAAACGAGATGTTTCAGGCTTATTCATGGGAGAAGGAGCGATTTTCAGGCATATTTTTTCCATTCTTCCTGCTTTGTTCCAGTAGAACAGTCCTGCGATCGGCGCGATTAAGACCAAGCCAAAAAATCCCAGACTCAGGGAAGGATAGATAAAGGATAAAACTAAAATTAAGCAAAACAGTCCCAAAATTGCCAACAGAGTCAGAAAAATTGCCATAAATTTACTAGGACGAACAAATCCTTGGAAAATAATTTCTTTTTCTTCTGCATCAACGGAACTAATTTGATAGGCTCGCTCCAGAAAATGGCTTTGTAGTTGGTTTAATAGGGAATCTTCGGGAGAATCGGCAATAAATTGGAGAGTCTGAATCCTTTCTTTGACGGAGGCACGGATAAAAAAGACCAGACCAATGAGGGATAGGAGCGTAAAAATGAAGGTGGAGGTTAGGGCGGGGGTATTCACGATAAATTAATTGTGTCTAAAATAAATGCTATTGTTTACTATAGCAAGTCTGATAAGCTGTCACGAATTGAGATTGTATAACGATTTTGCTAAAAGCTTTGTAACCAGGGGTTTAAGTTCCTTGATTGGATGGGTTTTAGATAATTAACAGTTTAGCAGTTTGAGAATAAAAAAGAAACCGTTAAAGTCCTACAATACGACCAGCTTTTTTTTACAGTTAACAGCAATATTGTCCATTCTAAAACTCAATTTTTATGTTAGAAGCCCTACAATTTGATTTTATGCGAAATGCCTTACTTGCGGGGGTATTAGTGAGTATTAGTTGCGGCATTATTGGAACTTTGGTGGTGGTTAATCGAATTGTTTTTATTAGTGGCGGGATTGCCCATGCGGCCTATGGTGGAATTGGAATTAGTTACTTTTTTCGGTTTAATCCTGTTTTAGGAGCTATTTTATTTAGTATTTTTTCTGCGATGGGAATGGGGATGTTGCAACGACGGCTCAGGGAAAGGGCGGATACGTTAATTGGGGTGATGTGGGCAATGGGGATGGCGATCGGCATTATTTTTATTGATCTGACTCCTGGTTATAAAGCCGATTTAATGAGTTATTTATTTGGCAGTATTTTAGCTGTTCCTAGCGCAGATCTCTGGGGAATGCTATTAATTGATGGATTGATTTTAGGGTTTGTTATCATCTTTTATAAGGAATTACTGGCTATTTCCTTTGATGAAACCTTTGCGACCATTCGGAATCTTCCCGTTGAACTGATTTATTTACTCCTAATGGCCGCGATCGCCTTAACGGTGGGAATGATGATGAAAGTCGTGGGACTGATTATGGTCATTGCCCTGCTGACCATTCCTGCGGCGATTAGTAGTCAATGGATTAAGGATATGAGAAAAATATAATGGCTGTTGCCAGTTTGTTAGGAATGATTTTTACTACAACGGGTTTATGGCTTTCCTACTGCTTAAACTTAACCTCTGGAGCAACCATTATTCTCGTCGCAGGGATGGCTTATTTTGTCAGCTTTCTAATAAGTAGAGGAATGAAATTATTAGGATTAAATCCTTCTCGAAAATTAATATCCTAGTATGGTATAATTTTTTTAAATATTTGGAAAAACCCTAAAAATTACTATTTTAAATCTTGTTATGAATACCTTACTTACTATTACGTCTAGTCGGATTCTTTATCATCAAGTGGCCGCTTTACTCCTCTACCAATCCGTCTTTGAGAATGAAGTGGGTCAAGCTTTTATTAATCTTTTACAAACCCTACATTATAAAGATAGTGAGCAATCTATCACCTCAGTAAGTTGTCTAAAAGCCTATAGCCGTTGGTTTAAACTCTTAACGAAAACAAACCAAAGTTGGCAAGACTTTATTGTGGAGCAGATTCTTTTGGCGGATAATACCTTTAGTCAGCAGGCCCCAAGTAACTGCCTTTGACCAATTGCCTCCTACTCTGATTAGGGCCGCAGAACATGATCTGCAAATTTTACAAAATATTTATTTCTGCCCCGCCAAACAAATCATTCAATGGGTAGAAATTGCCTGCCAAACCCTAGCGAGTGTTCTTCCCTGGGAGATGGAAAATAAACAGGATTTTTTCCTAGATTGTCCAACGGATTGGTCAGAAAATATTTCAGAATTAGCCAAGTTTTATCAACAGAATGGGGTAGGCATCTTCGGGACTTATAAAGCTTTCCAATGGCAAGATCACCAACTAACTGGTATTGCTCACCCTGATCTGATCCATTTATCAGAATTAGTCGGCTATGAAAAAGTAAAATTATCTCTTGTCCAAAATACCGAATTTCTTTTAAAGGGTTATCCCGCCCTTAATGTCTTGTTGTATGGAAGTCGGGGGAGTGGGAAATCTTCTTTAATTAAGGGGTTATTAAATGAATATTCTCCCAGGGTTTACGATTAATTGAAGTTGGAAAATCAGACTTAAAAGATTTACCGATTATTTTAGAAAAACTGAGAGATTTACCTCAGAAATTTATTCTGTTTGTCGATGATTTATCCTTTGAAGAGGATGATGATTCTTTTAAATCCTTAAAAGTTGTCCTAGAGGGGAGTGTAACAGCCAGAGCGCGAAATGTGGTAGTTTACGCAACTTCAAATCGACGACATTTAATCCGTGAATTTTTTGCCGATCGCCCCCGTCCCTTTAGAAGCTGATGAAGTTCACGCTTGGGATACGGTACAAGAAAAATTATCGTTCAGCGATCGCTTTGGCTTAACGCTCACCTTTGAACCCGCCAATCAAGACACCTATTTAGAAATCGTGCATCATCTGGCAAGCAGAGCAGGAATTACTCTGAGCATAGAAGATTTAGATTTTCGAGCCAAACAATGGGCGACCCAACACAATGGCCACTATGACCGACGGCGCGACAATTTGTTGATTTCCTACAGGGAGAGTTAGTCATTAATGAATAGATCAGGAAGGAATAGGTGATAATCAAAAAATATCGATATGAGCCTTATTTATTCTGCTCTAAGAATGTCATTGGAAAAACAACAATTTCTTATCAGGAAAATATTATTGAGTACAAAATAATTTAGATGCCTATCCTAATCCATTGGGTTTGCTATCCAAAATAAGACAGGAATGATATAAAATATTTACTTACAATCTAGAAAAACCTAAACAGGAATGGATATCAAAAACGGCTTTGTTGGAACCATTGGAAATACCCCCCTGATTCGTTTAAACAGTTTTAGTGACGAAACAGGTTGTGAAATTTTAGGCAAAGCAGAATTTTTGAACCCTGGCGGCTCGGTGAAAGATCGCGCCGCCCTAGAAATTATTGAAGATGCAGAAAGAAAAGGTTTACTCAAGCCAGGCGGCACGGTGGTAGAAGGGACTGCGGGCAATACGGGGATCGGCTTGGCTCATATTTGCAATGCGAAGGGTTATAAATGTTTGATCATCATTCCTGATACCCAATCCCAGGAAAAAATTGACCTCTTACGCACCTTGGGGGCAGAAGTGCGTACCGTTCCTGCTGTTCCCTACCGTGATCCCAATAATTATGTCAAACTTTCGGGCCGTATCGCGGAAGAAAACGGAAAATGCGATTTGGGCTAATCAGTTTGATAATCTAGCAAATCGCGAAGCCCACTACAAAACCACAGCCCCCGAAATTTGGCAACAAACCGATGGAAAAATTGATGTCTGGGTGGCATCAACGGGGACGGGGGGAACCTACGCGGGCGCGGCTTTATTTTTTAAGGAAAAAAATCCTAATATTCAATGTGTGGTGGCTGATCCGATGGGGAGCGGGCTTTATAGCTATATCAAAACGGGGGAAGTCAAAATTGAGGGAAATTCTATCACCGAGGGGATTGGTAATAGTCGGATTACGGCCAATATGGAAAATGTTCCCATTGATGACGCGATTCAGATTGATGATTCTGAAGCTTTACGAGTGGTCTATCAACTATTACGAAAAGATGGTCTGTTTTTAGGCGGATCGGTGGGCATTAATGTGGGGGCCGCGATCGCATTGGCCAAGAAATTAGGCCAGGCCACACGATTGTGACAATCCTTTGTGATGGAGGAGCGCGTTATCAGTCCCGTCTTTATAATTCTGACTGGTTGGCTTCTAAAGGTTTAATGATCCCTCAATAATTGTTAACCTAAAAACAATAACGTTTTGACTGGCATCATGAAAAAACTTCTTCGGCCCTTCTGGTTCCCGCTTTTTGCAACGACTACAATGGATTTTTGACCCCATTAGCTATTTAGAAAATGCTGAAGCTCAGTTTCCCGATATTTTTCAGGCAAATTCTCTCGGATTTGGGGGGGCTAGTGGTGATGTTATCTTGACCAGCCATCCCCACGCCCTACAGCAATTATTGACCAGCGATCGCAAGCAATTTTCCACCCCAGGAGCAATGAATGCGATCCTGAAACCCCTATTGGGAGATGCCTCGGTGATCATGATAGAAGGCGATCGACACAAAAAACGCCGCCAATTGGTTATGCCCAGTTTTCATGGAGAAAGATTAAAAGCCTATGGGGACTTGATAATTGATATTACCCATAAAGTCTTACAAACCATTCCTGCTGGACAATCTTTTTTAGCCAGGGATATTACGCAAACGATTTCCCTCGAAGTCATTTTTCAAACCGTTTTTGGCTTTCGGGAAGGAGAAAATTCGGGTCGTATTAAAACCCTATTAACGGCAATGGCGGATCTTTTCCGTTCTCCCCTGACTTCATCTTTTCTCTTTTTTCCTAGCCTTCAAAAAGATCTGGGGCCGTGGAGTCCCTGGGGAAAATTTGTTCGCCAACGTCAAGAACTCAATCAATTACTCTATGCCGCGATCGCCGAACGACGGGCTAATCCAGACCCCACCCGAACCGACATTTTGAGTATGTTACTCGAAGCCAAGGACGAAGCAGGCGAACCTATGACGGATCAGGAATTACGGGATGAACTGATGACCCTCCTGTTTGCGGGCCATGAAACCACCGCAACAGTGATGGCTTGGGCGTTATATTGGTTGCACTACAAACCTGATACTAAAACCCAATTACTAGCAGAATTAGATTCCCTCGACCCTCAAGCTGACTGGATGAAGATTAATCGTTTGCCCTATCTCAACGCAGTCTGTAATGAAACCATGCGGATTCATCCCGTTGCGATGTTGACCTTTCCCCGTCAGGTAGAAGAAGAGGTGGAAATGTTGGGTTATACCCTAAAGCCAGGTACGGTGATTATGGGAGCAATGTATCTCACCCACCAACGAGAAGACCTCTATCCCAACCACACCGAATTTAAGCCCGATCGCTTTTTAGAACGGCAATATTCTCCCTACGAATTTATTCCTTTTGGCGGCGGCGCACGGCGTTGTTTGGGCGAGGCATTAGCTCAATTTGAAATGAAATTGGTACTCGCAACAATTATGTCTCATTATCAACTTACTCTGGGAGATTCCCGTCCAGAAAAACCTCGTCGTCGGGGGGTAACTTTAGCTCCTACTAGAGGCGTAAAAATGGTGATGCAGGGTAAACGTTTCCTTCCTACTTATGTACTTGAAAAAGATTTAATTCCAACTTCCTAATCTGTTCTAGCTTGATGGATCTTTGGAAGGTGATCGCGTCTTCTCGATCATCAGTATTTTTTAGGCAAATCTGGCAAACAAATAGCTAGGCATTAATGGTAAAATCCTCCCCTCTGTCCCAAGAGGAATCAACTCCAAGGTATAACGAGGGCCATTTTTTGAAGTGTCCGAAAAAACAAAGCCATCCAGAGATAAATGTCTTAAGCTTAATATAAGTTTACATTTAGTTACAAACTGTAAGGATATGAAAGTACAAGGACAATCTCGTTTAGCCTCTCTCTGTCTGGGTTTAGTCGCTCTTGGTACACCAATCCTTTTCTCTAATGTTGCAGCGATCGCGAAGGATTGCACCCAAGCCCAAAAACCTTCCGCTAATCTCATCGCGGGAGGAACAAAACCCATGCCAACGGGAGCCACAACCGCAACGACGACAGGAACCATCGTAGAAGTTGCAGCCGCCAATAATTCCTTTAAAACCTTGGTAGCGGCAATTCAGGCGGCAGGGCTAGTCGAAACCCTATCAGGGAAGGGGCCATTCACGGTGTTTGCCCCAACGGATAAAGCTTTTGAAGCTCTCCCCAAGGGAACGGTAGAAAATTTACTCAAGCCTGAAAATAAAGCCAAACTCCAAAAAGTTCTGACCTATCACGTTGTTGCAGGGGAAATCACTTCAAAAATGATCAAACCAGGAAATGTCAACACGGTAGAGGGCAGTTCTGTCAAAATTAGCGTGAATGGCGATAAGGTCAAAGTTGGCCGCGCCAATGTGATTTCAGCAGATGTTGACGCAAGTAATGGTGTGATTCATGTCATTGACCAAGTGCTTTTACCTCCTAATTTGTAATCTTTAGGTATTAGGTTTTTTAAACATTCGGGAATGGGTACAGGCGGTTAAGTCTTAATGTACCTATTCTTTTTTTTGAGCGTTTTTTGAAAAGTTGATTCCCTGTTTTGTGTCTCAATCAATCTGGAGTGGCGATCGCGTTTTGCCCGTAAAAACCATTGAAAACTGGAAATTAATGCTAGGAATAGGGCTAATTTTTCTAATTATAGAGGATTGCAAAGGGTATAAATTGAAGTAGCTCTATTGAAAAAAAAGGTCATATCTATTTGGGAAAGCGTTGATCCTACAAAATTTTAGGGAATAATAAAAATATTGTAATTTCAACCCATTCCAAAAAAAATTATGGCTCAGTTACCTCCTCAATGTGCAAACTTACGGGAACAGGTTAACCAATTGCTAGATCTGCTCAACCAAGAAGTTAGCCTACGTTCCCAATTCAATACCAGTAAAATTCTACCTGTAAATAATTAGTTGATGATTAGGTAAAATGAAGAGAAAGCAAAAAAACAGATTGTCTTAAAAAAAGGAGTAAAAAGGATGAAAGTGACGGTAGAATTCGTGATTCGTAACGAAATGGGAAATATTCTCAGCCAAAACAGCCCATTTGCAATGGAAATAGGAACCCAAAGCTTACATGACATAGAAGGAGGTGTAGAACAGATGAAACAGAAAGTATTGCCTGAAATAGAGGCAGCCTTACTGGCGCAGGCACAAAACGAGTTCACGGAAAAAGTAAAAAAAACTAAACTTGTGGTGTAATGGTACGAGAAAAATCTGTATAAAAACATTACACGGTCAGTTTGAGTTTTACTTACAAAAGTATCAAACGAATAAAAAAGAAGTTAACTATTTTCAGTTATCGGAGCAATTGCAGGAAAGATTTGTGAGTCAGAGATTAGAGGAATTATGCGGTTATTACGCCAATCGGCTCAGTTATGAGAATTTGGCTGGATTAGTGGAGCGAGTAACAGGAGAAAACTTATTGAGTGACCAGACCATTTGGGGAATAGTGAAAGGGAAAGCCGAAACCTATAGCCAGCAAATCCGACAAACTGTACAAGAATCATTAGAATAGACCACATCTGAGCAGATTCAGATAAAGAAAAGCGTAGAGATTTATAACGTAGAGGAGTCAGAAATTCTCCTATTTGACGATGGTATTCAAGTCAAAGAACAAAAGCCTGAGCGTAATTCGCGTAATGAATCTACTGCCCATACTCCAAGTCCAGATACCACCAAGAATAAGACTCCCGCCGTCATTACCGATGTAGTAATGTTGCAAACACCCAAAGGGGGATTTGAATATCTCGTTTCTCCTTTTGATACTGAGGTAGAAGAACCGATAAGTCTTGCGACAGTCGTTAGAGCGAGAATTCTCGACCTCTATCAAAAGGAATCAAAACCGTTGAATATTGTTGCTATCACCGATGGGGCAAAAGTCATTCGCCATCGCCTCTTGGCTATCTTTGGTGTTTTACCTGTTGTGATTTTAGACTGGTATCACCTATGCAAAAAAGTGCGAAATCTGATGTCTATGATTGCTTTCAACAAAGAAGAAAAATCCAATCATGTCAAGTTTTTACTCTCACAATTATGGCATGGTCAGACTGAATATTGCCCTCAACTACTTAAAACATCAGGTTGTTGCTCGCAATAACAAGGTCTTGTTGGAACTTATTGGTTATTTGGAGAAACATCACTCAGAAATCATCAACTACGAAGGTCGGCGAAAAGTCGGTAAAAGTATTGGTAGTGGTCGCATTGAAAAAGGCGTAGATTTGGTCGTTGGTCATCGTCAGAAAAAAAAGGGTGTAAGTTGGAGCATGAATGGTAGCAAGGCTTTAAGCTTTCTCAAGGTAGCTGAACTTAATCATTGCTGGACTTCTCTTTGGTTTCCTGCTCAATCTTGTTAATCATCAACTAATTATTTACAGGTGGGTAAAATTGAAACTTCCCTCAAAAAAGCGATCGCCCACAAATTTGAGATTGTGTTTGCGGGGGCTTTTAGTGCGGGCAAGTCGATGCTCATTAATGCGCTGTTAGAGAGGGAATTGCTCTACAGTGCGGAAGGTCACGCCACTGGAACGGAATGTCACATCGAATATGCCGAACCAGGCAAGGAAGAAGTGGTTTTAACTTTCCTGAGTGAAGCAGAAATTCGTGAACAAGTGACCGCTTTATGTCATCGTTTGAACCTGCAAGCTGTTAACAATATTAATCAATCCGAAACCGTTCAACTGTTGGAACAACAATGCCAAAAAATCATTGAACAAGAAGGAGGAGCCAGTAAGTCAGATAAGGCAAAACAAGCTTACGGTTTAATTCTACTTTTAGATGGATTTAGCCAAAATCGGGATAAAATCCACACGATGAACAATGCGACCTATTCAATGGAACAATTGAATTTTTCCAATCTGACGGAAGCCGCAGGTTATGCTCGAAGGGGTAGCAATAGCGCGGTTCTCAAACGTCTAGATTATCATTGCTGTCATCCCTTATTGCAAGACGGGAATGTTTTAGTGGATCTGCCAGGAATTGATGCCCCTGTCAAAAAAGATGCGGATTTAACCTATCGCAAAATAGAAGATCCCGATAGTTCTGCCGTTGTCTGTGTTTTAAAAGCGGCTTCGGCAGGGGAAATGACCACCGAAGAAACGGAATTATTGGAGAAAATGCGCTCTAATTTGGGAATCCGCGATCGCGTTTTTTATGTTTTTAATCGTATTGATGACACTTGGTACAATACCCAATTGCGTCAACGATTAGAAAGTTTGATTCAAAATCAGTTTCAAGGTAATACAAAGCTCTATCAAACCAGTGGTTTATTGGGATTTTTTGGCAGTCTGATTAAGCAAACTACAGGACGCGATCGCTTTGGATTGGATAGCATTTTTGCTGATAGTATTAAGGGACTCAATGGTGAAGAAGAAACCCCTCAATTTGTCAATGAATTTAACAATTATTGTGGTAATTCTAAAAAGCTATTGACCCGTACTGACTTTAAAGTTTCAGTCAATAGCTATGAGACTCCTAATGAAAATTATGTTCGCATCTTAAGCGAATGGGGAACGCCTTTATTGGATCAACTCATTCAAGATAGCGGTATTCAAAGTTTTCGGGATGGGGTAACTCGTTATCTCGCGGAAGAAAAGTATCCCGAACTGTTTAAAACTTTAGCCGATGATTTACAGCCCCTTTGTATCAGTCTCAAAAGTACCTACTTAAAAGAATATCGTGATTTAGATAGTCAACCCCGCGAAATTGAAGCAATGAAAGCCCAGGAACTAACCCTATTAAATCAATCTTTACAGGATTTAGGTGTTGCTTTCCGAGAACATATTGCCCTAGAAGTCAATAACACCATTACTAATCTAGATCGGGAATTTGAAGAGGATTTCATTAAGCTCAAAAATCGCATGGTAACGTATTTAGATGAGCTATTAAAAAACTTTTCTGTCGGTGCGGCCTATCGTCAAGCAACCCTCAATCATCCCCGTAATTCGACGGCTCCTTTTATTGCTGTTTTAGTTGAGGCTTTGTATTATCTCGCTAATGAATTAGAAGATGTTTTAGTCGTAGGAATTAAGGATTTAGTCAAGAGTTTTTCCCAACGGCTATTAAACCGAGTTCGTCAAACGGATCATTATCGTGAAATTTCTCGTCTGTTAGGGAAAGATGCGGGGATCGAAATTCATTTAAAACAAGTGGAAGAAGATCTCAGCAAAGCCTTAGTGAGTGCGGCAATTTCTGAATGTGATTCCTATGTGCGAGAAAGTCCCCGTTTCTATGATGAAGGAACTTTTTCGATCTATCAATTCCGCGAAACCTTACAGCAAACTTCCCAAAGTTATGACGCTGAAAGTATTGTCACGGCTGAACCTGCGATTCGTCAATTATTAAAGCTAGATGTGGAACCCAAGGTTTTTAATACCGTTCGGAAAACCTTTCGTCAAAAAATTAATCAGGCGATTAAAACCCATCTGTTACCAATGGCAGAAAAACAAGCGGATGAGATTTTGCAACAATATGATGTAGCTCGTTCCTATTTGCAGCAAACTCTAGAAAAGGAAGCAGAGGAAAAAATTGCTCGCAATAGTCGTTTACAAGGAACCGTTAAGGGCAAAATTGATGCCTATAATGAAGCCATTTCAGCGATTAATGAATGCCTAAAAGCAATGCAATTGTATCAATTACCTTTGATTACTCAGGAAGAATTTTCTGCTCAATCTGAAAGCATTAAATCTGAAATCATTGAAGCAGATTTAGTTGATAGTGCTGATATTACCTAGATCTTGCTTACGTTATAATTTTTAGGGGGTAGTTTTTACCCCTTAATAATTTTTTGATGATAATTCTCAAATAAGACTTAAAAAAATGATTACGAACAATCAATATACCCAAATGGCAATTGAAGCTTTAAGTGACAAGTTAAATGATTCTATTCCAGAAATTCGGGCTAAGGCGGCTGAATCTTTGGGAAAAATGGGAGATGGTGTTCCTATCTCTGCTTTAATTAATCGATTATCATTTGAAGAAAATCAACAAGTACAACTCAATCTGATTCAAACATTAGGAGAAATTGGCAATGATGCGGCTATTCCTAGCTTAGTAAATTATCTCAATGTTCAAGATAGTCTGATTCGTACTGCCACTGCCAAGGCACTCGGTAAAATCGGCAGTGAAAAAGCCATTTCCTATCTTATTAATACTCTTTCCGATTCAGAGGCATCAGTTCGGGCAGTTGCGGCCCAAGCTCTCGGACAAATTGGCTCAGAGGAAGCAATTCCTAACTTAATCCAAATCTTTTCTGATCCTGATAAAATGGTTCGACTTCAGGTGGCAGATGCGATTGGAAAAATTGGTCAACGTTACGCCGTAGCTTAAAATGGCACTGAATAAAAAGTATCTAGAAATCTCGAAACGTAAGTAGTATATAAACGCTTAAAATTATTTTCCCCCCCCTTGGGTATTCCGATTAAAATGTTAAAATTTTGGCTAGAAATTGAATCGTAATCGCATTTTTTGAGTTATAATTTTTAGGAGTAACTTTTGCCTTTTAACTACTTTTTTTATTAATGGAGACAAAATCATGGATCTTGAATATAACGATCATCTTAAAAATCTTCGCGATGACGATATTTTAGAACAGACAGAAAAATTGTTTAAAGTTGGTAAAGTCAAATCAGCTTTACAATCAGCTTTTGATAATGCTATCCCTGATTCACTTACTAGGCATCTTAATAACAATCAAGTTCAGATCGCTGTTCAAAATGAATTAACTGATTGGTTTACAAAAGGAGTCGATTGTCAAATTTTAAAGGCTGGTTCTGATGGCTGGAAAAAAGGGAAATTAAAAATCAAAGTTAGAGCGTGTCATCAATTAACACACTTGACATTAGTGAAT
This sequence comes from uncultured cyanobacterium, assembly GCA_963807635.1. GTDB lineage: Bacteria > Cyanobacteriota > Cyanobacteriia > Cyanobacteriales > Microcystaceae > Snowella. The sequence goes on along the minus strand of CAWEDJ010000061.1, from coordinate 3,550 downwards.
AATTATGCTGTTTAAACTGGGCTACGCTAACCATATAACTGATGCGGCCAGATAGATGCCGCCTAGAAAATTGGCTGAGCGCTTGTCGTAACGAGTCGCAAGCGCACGATATTGTTTGAGTTTCGCAAAGAAGTTTTCGACTAAATGACGCGCTTTATACAAAAATGTATCATAAGGGCGAGGTTCTTTTCGATTACTTTTCGAGGGTATCACAGGCACTATCCCTCTTTTTTCTAGAACCTTAATGACTCTATCGTCTGCGTCATAGGCTTTGTCCCCTAGCACCGCTTCTGCTTCTACATCAGGCAATAGCACATCGGCTCCGTCTAAATCACACGCTTGACCTGGCGTTAGGAAAAAAGAGACTGGATTCCCTAATGCGTCTACTACGGCATGGATTTTCGTACTTAATCCTCCTGTACTCCTTCCTATATCTTCTTCCTCTGCGCTACTGTTTTTTGCTCCTGCACTGTGTTGATGCGCTCTCACAATCGTTGCATCTATCATTGCGTATTCATTATCAGCGTCCTGCGCTAAGTGCTTGAATACCTTTTCCCACACCCCTGATTTCGTCCATCGCGTAAAACGCGTGTGAATCACTCGAAAATCTCCAAACCTTTCGGGTAAGTCTCTCCAAGGAATGCCCGCTCTATATCGATATAATACGGCTTCAACAAACAAACGATTATCTTTGGCTGTTACTCCCACATCTCCCTCTTTTCCAGGTAATAGCTCTTTGATTCTTTCCCATTGGTCATCCCGCAACGCATAACGCCTCGTCATATTCACACCTCTCTTCAACGTATATTGTGTCATTTCATACTCTGCGCATTATTTGCCACTAATGTCAACCCCCCTAATTGATGACACGCCCTAGTGTTGAATTTATTCCTGATGAGCCAGAAATTCCTGAATATCAATCACCGCTTGACGAAATTCGTCGGGAAATGCAACAAAATAGTTAAACTAAATAAAATTAATAGGAGACAAAATCATGGCAATTGAAGATAATTTTCACTTAGAAGGATGTTCTGATGAGGATGTTGTATCGTTATATGGCAAATTCTATAAAGTGGAAGCTCTTAAGGCGGAATTAAATAAATTTCTAACAGGTAATAATTCAAATTCAGCTTCTTCTGGTCTATCCGAAACATTAAATAGCTCTGGAATCAAAATTGATCAAGCAAAAGCTTTAGCTTTATTTACTAAAGGGACAGACTCTGAAATATTAAAAGTGGCCTCTACTGGATGGAAAAAAGGAAGGTTTAATCTAAAAATAGCTATTGAATTTATTCCAGATGAACCAGAAATTCAAAATGAGCCTGAGTCCTCTAAATATGAATCACCCCTTGATGAGATTCGTAATCATCCCTCTTTCCCTAATTCTTAATCTTGATTAAACCCAAAATAAATCTCAGAGGAAATATAAAATGATTGCTCTCAAATCAGATTATTACATGAGTCCAGAAGAATATCTGGAATTTGAACACCATAGCGACACCAAACACGAATATATTGATGGTGAAGTCTATGCAATGGCAGGAACAACCAAAGCACACAATACAATTAGTCTTAATCTGGCAATACTTTTTCGAGAAAAGTTAAAAAACTCTAATTGTCAAACCTTTATGGCGGATATAAAAGTAAATGTATCAAACCAAAAACGCTTTTTTTATCCTGATATTGTCGTAACTTGCGATGATAATGACGATGTAAATGCTTATGATATTAAATTTCCAAAAGTCATCGTTGAAGTGCTTTCTGAATCGACTGAAACCTTTGATCGCGGTAAGAAGTTTCAATATTATCGTACTATTCCCAGTTTACAAGAATATATTTTAGTCAGTTCTCAGGAATATCTGATTGAATGTTTTCGACGGACTAAAAATGATTTATGGACTCTACAAACCTACGAAGAATTAAACGCAATTCTCCGTATTGAAAATTTTGCGATTGATGCCCCATTATCCGAGATTTATGCCACCCTCGATTTTAATATAATAGAAAATCAAGCCTAAATTTATGACAAAAACTCCCCGCATTCCTATTCCCAATTCCGTTAGACAATACATCTACCAAAGAGATCATTATCAATGCCAAAGCTGTGGTCAAACTCAGACCGAAACCAAGCTAAATATTGACCATATTATTCCCCTCGCAAAAGGTGGCAGTAATGATATGAGTAACCTACAAACCCTCTGCCAAACCTGTAATCAAAAGAAAAAACATCACCTCGATCCGCGATTTAAACGACACTTTGATTAAAAGCCCGATCGCGTTTAGGGTTTTGCTGGTGCTGGAATGGTAATGTCAATGTTGCCTACGGGTTGCTTCAGGCTGGATCATTGGGTTCGATCGCTTTCCCGTTGCCGACAATTAAGGTGAAAAGTTTATCGGGAACTAAGTATTTTTGGGCAACCTGTTGAATAGATTCTGCTGTAACGTCTTTAACTTTGCTCTGATACTGAAAAATAAAATCAGCAGGATAACCGTAATATTCATAGGTCATCAGACGGGTTAGGGTCTGGCTAGGATTTTCAAATTTAAAGACAAAAGAGTTGAGGATAGATTCTTTTGCGTAGGATAATTCTTCTGGCGTGACGAGAGTAGTGCGAATGCGGTCAATTTCACTCAACAATGATTTGATGAAAGGAACGGTTGCATCAGTACGGGTTTGTCCTCCTCCAATGAAAACGCCTGGGTAATCGTAGGCGGCATTCCAACTTCCATAGACAGAGTAAGCTAATCCTTGTCTGGAGCGGATCTCGTTGAATAAACGCCCTCCAAAGCCGCTTAATACCCCATTCATGACACTGAGAGTCGGGTAGTCGGGATCACTTAATTTACCGTCGATGTGTCCTAATAGGATATTGCTTTGGGTCAATTTGGGTTGATCGACGATGAAGATTTTTTGTTGGTTTTGTTGACTAGCCCTGGAACATCAAGATTGGGCTTGGGCGTAGAAACTTCCCAGTTACCAAATTTTTGAGCAATTAAAGCTTTCATTTCTGTTGGATCAAAATCACCGACCATTCCCTATAGAGTTGATTCGGGTCGGATGTAGTCGGCGTGGAATTTGACAATACTATTGCGATCAATTTGGTCTAGGGTGGCGTATTCTACGATGCGGGCATAGGGACTTTCGCTACCATACATCAGTTTTTTAAATTCTCGACTGGCAATATCATCGGGATCATCGTTACGACGGGCGATCGCTCCTTGGGCTTGAGTTTTAGCGAGTTCAATTTTATCGGCCGCAAAAACAGGTTTTTGGATGATTTCAGCAAACAGATTAAAAACCGTTTCCTTATCTTTGCTCAGGGCATCAAAACTAGCCGAGCCTGATGTGGCTCCAATGGCGGTTTCAATGGCGACGACCCGTTGTTCGAGAATCTGGTTTAATTCATCGGGGGAATGGTTGGCAGTTCCCCCTGTACGCATGGTTTCGCCTGTGATTCCTGGGTAGGCCGGTTTGCTGACTGGGTTCTAAACGAGATCCTGTCCGAAATAGGGCGGTTCCTTTGACGAGGGGCAGTTCATGGTCTTCAAC
>CAWEDJ010000060.1:0-36757 GCA_963807635.1 uncultured cyanobacterium | reverse complement strand
CGATATAAGGCTTTCAGCTTTTTTCAGCAAGCTCTATTTACTTTGCTGATCAACTTGCGGAATGTGAGTAAAAATCAAGTAATTTTAGAATTTTATTGGTAATAATCAACTATATTTTGCTTTTTTAGCCTATTTTTACTGAGAAACTAGTTTTTTTTGAACTTCCTCAAGATTTTTTTTGGCATGGGCAAAACTTGGATCTAGACGAATCGATTCCTGATATTCCTTGATCGCACCTTCTAGATTTCCCTTTTGTTGGAGAGCTTCTCCTAAACCGTTATGGGCTAGGGTGTGTGCGCTGACGGGAATGCCCTGTTGATCGGGAACCGCTAGGGCTTGATGATAATAGGCGATCGCTTCTGCATATTGACCCTGTTGGGCGTAAAGATCGGCGAGACTGTTGTAGGCATAAACCGCTTGATCATCAATTTCAATGGCTTTTTTCCAGGTTTCAATGGCCTTATTGACCTCTTTATGGAAATAATATCCTTTCCCTAACCAAATATAGGCATCCGAGTCATCGGGATTGGATTCAATGGCTCGTTGAAAGTTAGTCATTCCCTGGGCAATATCTCCTTGGGCATATTGGGCAAGACCTAGATTGTAATAGGCATCGGTAAACTGGGGATCGACTTCTAGGGCGTGATGATAGGTCGCGATCGCTTCTACTAGGTTTCCTTGTTCGGCGAGGGTAATGCCCAGGTTGTAATAAAGATAGGGATTTTTCGGGTCTATTTGAATGGCTTTTTCATAGGTCGCGATCGCCTGGGTTAATTTTCCCTGGTTATAAAAAGCGTTAGCTAAATGAATATGAGCCTCTAAATTGCGGGGATCTTGCGCTAGAATCCGTTGAAAAACCCGTTCTGCATCGGAATAATTCGCTAAGGATTGGGCCGCGTAACCTTTTTGTAACAGCGATTCCGTCGATTGGGCCGCGATCGGAGAGAAGGGAATCGCTAAAGAGACGGTTAAAAAGATGGCCAAAAAGCGATAATTCATCATGTTATAGGGGGGTTATAATTCCCCATTTTATGACAGCTTTTAGGGGGCAATTGGTTTTGTTAGCATTTTGTTGAAAATATTGAGGTTTATTAACAATCAAGACTTAGAAGTTTGGGAGAAGAGTGAGTTTCACTTTGGCACAAAAATTGATGTTAATCAACAAAAATAGAAAAAAACGAATATTCTCCAAGACTCAAGGCTCACTTACTTCAATTTGCAAGAGAGCCATATTATCTGCAATTATCTGGCTTTGCGAAAAGAAGGTAAAAAGGAGACTCCCAAGGAGAGTATCGTGGCGGGAAATACGACAAATAAAAGAATATTACTGAAGATTGGAAGGTTTTCATGGTTTGTTGAATCCATGATCAAATAGGCGGTATAGGCGACGTAATAGCTCAAAAACAGTAGCCCTTCCCAGCGAGCAATCAATTGTCCTGTAATAAAAACGGGTAAACAAATCACTGCCACCGCAATCATGACGGGGATATCAAACCGCAGAGCCGAGGCTGAAACCGTTAATCCTTCAGAGGAAAATAGAGATGATCCGCCTAATACGGCCAAAATATTGAAAATATTACTGCCTATCACATTCCCGACCGCAATATCTCTTTCTCCGCGTATACTTGCCACAACGGAAGTGGCTAATTCTGGTAGGGAAGTCCCTGCGGCTACGAGGGTTAAACCAATCACGAGTTCACTAACCCCAAAACTTCTCGCGATCGCGATCGAACTATCCACTAAAAATTTTGACCCCAATACCAAAAGACCTAATCCCACCACAACGAATCCAATATTAATAGCGATCTGCTGGGGAGAACGAACAGCAGAATCACCATATTCCCGTTCATATTCCTCAGTGACTTCTGGATTGCGTTCCTTGCGACTTTGGATCAACAAAAACGTGGTGTAGAGAATAATGCCAATCAAAAAAATCGTACCATCAACCCGACTAATCTTTCCGTCCAGCCCAAACATGAGGGTTAGACAGGAAATCCCGATTAAAATGGGAACATCTAAACGAATTAGCTGTTGGGCCACAACTAAGGGCGTAATCAGAGCAGATACCCCTAAAATCAGTAAAACATTAAAGATATTACTACCAACAACATTTCCTAGCGCAATATCGGGTTGTCCCGCCAAACTGGATTGGATACTCACCATCAATTCAGGTGAACTAGTGCCGTACGCAACAATGGTCAGACCAATCACCAGGGGAGAAAGCCCAAACATTAAAGCAATCCGAGACGCACCCTTAACTAAAACTTCAGCCCCAGCGACCAATAGCACTAAACCTGCAATCAGTATTAAAATTGTCGTGATTCCCATCGTTTTTTCCTAGTTCGTAATCTGTGGGAGCAAAAATACCCTTGTCCCATTATTCAATATAATGAGGCATTGATTCAGGAAAATTTTGAAGATTGTGGAAAAAAGGCAAAATTTAGGTTTGGGGACTCATGGTTTTGCGATATAGTTTTTGAATTTTTTCTAGTAATTTATCTAAGGGGGATTTGGACTGTTCGTAAATCGGGTCGAGTTCTTGCAATTTAGTTAAAAGTCTTGCTTCTTGAATTGGAACATCTCCATCGCTATAAATCAATCCACTTAAGGCTTCTAGCAATTCTTGATAGTCTTCTTCTCGATGATTTTCTCCCAAATAATCCGTCAGCCAACGATAACATTCCTCTGCTTGAATAGGCTTTAATTCGGAAAGAAACGGTTTTAGTTCAGGATCATTTTCTACTTGGTAAGCCCTAGCGATACGACGCAGATATTCTCGTTCTTCGGTTTGAATAACCCCATCAATCCAAGCAACTCCCATAAGAATTTTAATGAGTTGTTTTGTTTTTGTATTTTTATTCATTATCAATCTCTACTTTTTGATGGAAAATTAATACTACTTAAAACTAAATATCAGTACAAATTAATTTTCCCTATCTTTTTCTAATTTTACAATAAAAAAACCGTCCATTTTTTGACGATGGGGCAGTATTTGAATCCACTGTTTGTTATTTTCAAGGAAAGATTGGGGTAAAAAAGCAGGGAGTGGACAGATTCGCCAATGGGGATGGTTTTCTAAAAAGGTTTGGATAACGGCTTGGTTTTCCTGAAAATTTAAAGTGCAAGTTCCATAGACCAGACTACCCTGGGGCTTAACCCAAGAAGCGGCTTGAGCGAGCAGTTCTCCTTGTAATTGCGTTAATTCTTCGATCTATCGGGGTTTTGTCGCCAACGGAGGTCGGGATTGCGGTGCAGGGTTCCCAGTCCTGAGCAGGGTGCATCCACTAAGACGCGATCGCCTAAATTAGCAAATTGTTTAAATTCCCGACTATCTCCTACGAGGTTTTTAATCGACGTTATCCCCAGTCGTTCCATTGTTTTATCTAATTTCTTCAAACGGGATGCGGTGCGATCGCAAGCCCAGATTATCCCTTTATCTCCCATTAATTCGGCAATATGGGTCGTTTTACCCCCTGGAGCGGCACAGGCATCAATAATTACTTCCTTGGGCTGGGGATCGAGCAAATGGCTGACTAATTGGGTACTAGCGTCTTGGATTGTCCACCATCCTTCGTTAAAGCCAGGCAATTTGTGAATGGCGCGAGTTCCCTTGGTTAGGCGTAATGCCTGGGGAAAGCCTGTTAACCGTGATACTTCAATTTGATTATCTTGAAACGCTTTTTCGACAGTTTCAAGGGTTGTTTTGAGGATATTAACTCGAATATCAATGGTAGGTGCTTGATTAAAATATTGACAGAGTAATTCTGTTTCTGCTTGTCCAAATTGTTCTAAAAAAAGGGCAATAATCCAGTCAGGAAAACTATAAAAAATTCCTAATTTTTGAATTAATTGATCAGGTAAAATTAAGGGATCTTGATTATTTTCACTTAATCGCAAATATTGCCGTAAAATCCCGTTAACTACGCCCGACAAGCCTTTTAGACCATTGCTTTTAGCCAAATCGACACTGGTATTAACGGCGGCTGACTCAGGAATTTGGTCTAAATAGCGCAATTGATACAGTCCCATCTGCAAAATTCGCCTCAGATCAGGCGGCTGTTTGGCAATCGGTTTCTGGCTAAATTGTTCAATCAGGGTGTCTAAGGTTCGTTGTCTGCGGACAATGCCATAGACTAATTCGGTCACTAATCCGCGATCACGCAGTGCCGCTTCGCGATCGCTCCCCTTGAGATCAGATTTTTGTAAAACGCGATCGAGGGCAATATCGGTATAACTATCCCGTCGGTCAATATCTCGTAGGGCTAAAAAAGCGGTTTGACGGGCTGAATTCATACAATTTTAGGTTTTTAAAGTCAAGGGCGCACGCCATACGCCCCTACAGGTGGATTATTGAACTACTTGACCAAATGGGCTTCGAGGAACCAGAGGCGTTTGTCAATATTACGGGAAATTTCGGTATAAAGATCCGAGGTGTTGGCATCCCCTAAATCTGCCGTATCCCGATCGCCGTTTGACATGGGCGGCATAGGTTCCATAGCGATCACTTCAGGCCGTTAGATGATCAATTCCCGTCACTGCATCTAAGGGATATTCAGACAAAAGAGAATTAGCCGCCGCCACACGAGCTGTCCCCAAGGGCGTTCCCCCTAAAGCCGTAATTCGTTCAGCCACCATGTCAACGTACTCTTCAATTTCCCCTGCTAACTCATCAAATAACAAATGTAATTGGTAGAAATCTAGTCCTTTTACATTCCAATGAGCCTGTTTAATTTGAGTTTTTAAGTCTAAGGTTGTTGCTAAGGTTTTACCTAAAATAGCGATTATCTGAGTGCGAACATCAACGGGTAAATCGATACGAGTTGAATACAATTTGCTAGAAATTTTGACTTGAGTTGCGGTCATAGTAAATGTCTCCTGGGATATAACCTAATTTCAGACAAGATTTAAGATCTTTTTACACTGAATGAATATTAACAAAAAATGGTAGGGGCGTATTGGGGTTAGTGAGTTTATCGAACTGCGATCGCCCCTTAATTTATCCTCATTACCCATTCTTATTTGAGATAAGCCAAAAGCTCTTCCGAACCACCGATATGTTTCCCGTTAATATAAACCTGGGGAACGGATGTGGCTCCAGCAACGGCTTTTAAAGAACTAGTAGTAATATCTTCTCCTAATACAATTTCCTCATATTTCAATCCTTTTTCCTTCAGAGCCGCCTTAGCTTTGGCACAATAAGGACAACCGATTTTGGTAAAAAGTGAGATAAATTGGGGTTCTTTGGCATCAGGGTTAATATATTTCAACATGGTTTCAGCGTCGGAAACCTCAAAGGGATCGCCTTCCACTTCGGGTTCAATGAACATTTTGGCGATTGTGCCATCTTTTACCAGCATGGAATAACGCCAAGACCGTTTACCAAAACCTAAATTTGATTTATCGACTAATAAACCCATTCCTTCGGTGAATTCTCCATTACCATCAGCAATAAAGGTTAAATTCTCAGCTTTTTGGTCTTTAGCCCACTCGTTCATTACAAAGGTGTCATTGACGGACATACAAATAATATTATCTACACCATTTTCTTTAAAAATAGGAGCGAGGGCGTTGTAACCAGGAACGTGAGCAGAGGAACAGGTGGGGGTAAATACCAGGGTAAAGAGAAGACAACAACGGTTTTACCTGCAAATAATTCGTCGGTTGTAAGGTTCACCCACTCGTCATTAATACGCAGGGGAAAGGTGACGTTAGGGACTTTTTGACCTTCATGGTTCGGTAACATGGTGATGACTCCTGATTGGTTGGGGTTGGGCTGATTGTAAACGCCCATGAGTAAATCATAGTCATAATGACTTCGAGTTGTCAAGCGAAGGATGATTATTTTGTTTCTAGCTCTATCGCGTCAGGAGAACTAAAATAAAATCAGTTAAAAAATAGGTTTAATCCCGTGTCTCAAGATCTGATCACGAATTTGTATAATGCGTTTGATCCTGATAAGGCCTTGCCTGCGGGCGATCCTGTCTATGTGGATTTGCAGGAGGTCAGAGGAGATAGTGACATTATTCGGGGTTTTGGTCATAAAATCTTGCGATCGCCTAATCGAAATACCTGTCAACTTTATGTCGGTCATAAAGGCGGCGGTAAATCAACAGAATTATTGCGATTAAAGGCAGAGTTAGAAAATCAAGGCTGTTTTGTCGTTTATTTTGCGGCGGATGAAGAAGATATTGATCAAGAAGATGCCCAGTACACAGATATTTTAATCGCTTGTACTCGTCATTTATTGAATGCTCTGAAGGACGCTGACACTCAGCCTTTGTTTCGTTGGATTGAGGAACGTTGGCGGGATTTAGAAGATATTGCTTCTTTGGAAATTACTGTTCAGGATTTAAAAGTAGAAAATCTGATTCCCTTATTTGCTAAATTGTCGGCTAATATTCGCGCAATTCCGACAGAAAGAGCAAAGATTCGAGAAAAACTTAATCCTCATACGGTAACGTTACTGAATGCCCTGAATTTGTTTATTGAAGATGGGAAAAGTAAACTCTCTAATAGGAAAAATCAACTAGTTGTTATCGCGGATAATTTAGATCGTATTGCTCCTGTTTTAAAGACGGATAGAACCAATCATGATGAGATTTTTTTAGACCGAGCTAATCAGCTAAAAGGTTTAGCGTGTCATATTATTTATACGATTCCTATCTCATTGGCCTATTCCATTCGGGCGACGGAATTACGCAATCTTTATGATAATGCTCCTTTAGCTTTGCCAATGGTCATGGTGCAACAAAGAGATGGTTCTCCTTGCCTAAACGGACTCGCTTTAATGCAAGAAATTATAGAAAAGAGAGTGTGCCAATTTTCTCCTACTCGTTCTTTAGAAACAGGAATTTTTGAAAAAAAAGAGGTTTTAGAGCGGCTTTGTTTGATGAGTGGCGGTCACATGAGAAATTTAATGTTTTTAATTGAATCAGCAATTGATCATGTCAACAGTTTACCGATTACAATCCGTGCCGCTCAACGAGCTATTACTCAAGCCAGAGACGTTTTTCGTTCTACGGTTGAAGATAAGCAATAGGAAATTTTAGCGGACGTTTACCGCAATGAATTCTTTGCTAAACCCCGTCGTAATATGAAGAATTCTCTGATGCGCCTTACGGATAAATTATTCTCTCGTAAACGTTTTATTATTGAGACCATTATTGACCAGCTCAAAAATATTTCTCAGATTGAACATTCTCGTCATCGCAGTCCTGTGAATTTTGGGGTTAATCTTCTCTGTGGTTTGATTGCCTACTGTCATCAACCTAAAAAACCAGGGCTTTGTCTTGAATGGGTTTTACCCCCTGCTGCTTCACCCGAACTGACGTTATATAGAATATCTCAGGGGAATAAATATGGTTATTGCTCAAGAGAAACCGACCATTGCGACTGCAACTAAAACCTTTGTGACGTTGGAAGAATATCGGGCGATCGCGGAAACGGCGGAGGAACGTTATGAATATTGCAATGGAGAAATGATTGTTATGTATGGAGGAACCGCAACCCATAGCGCGATCGCGATCAACATATTGGTTTATTTGGGATTTTTGTTAAGAGATACGGATTTTCGTTTGTATAATAGCGATCTGCGGGTGTGGATTCCTGAGCATCATTGCGGAACCTATACCGATCTGATGGTAGTTAATCATGAACCAGAATTTAACGGTGATCGCACGGATGAAATTCTTAATCCTTTATTGATTGTAGAAGTGCTTTCTCCCTCAACAGAAGCCTATGATCGCGGTGATAAGTTTAGAAAATATCGTTCTATACCGAGTTTTTGTGAATATCTAGTCGTTAGCCAAACCGAACCCTATGTTGAGAAATATCTGAGATTAGAACAAGGCGATCGCTGGCAATTACAAACCTACGATCAACTTGATCAAATAATCTCTCTAGAAAGTTTAAAGATAGAACTTCCGTTGCAAGAAATCTATCGTCGCGTTGATTTTGACCATCTTCGTGAAGAAATATCTTCATAGAACAAAATCCAAAGTTGCCGACAAAGTAAATTTTTTCATATTCCGATATAATGGCAAGAAATATTGTAAAACAATAGCTTTATGGTCTGGCAAACAGGACAAAGATTACAGGGTGGCAAGTTCGAGATTATCGAAATATTAGGACAAGGAGGCTTTGGGATCACCTATAAAGCCAGAAATCGGGTATTAGATATTGATGTGGTGATCAAAACGCCGAATACTCTGCAAAGAAGAGATAGCGAATACGATCAATATATTCAACAATTTCAGGAAGAAGGGCGTAAATTAGCCAGATTTTCAGCTAATCCCCATCCTCATATCGTTAGGATTTTGGATATTTTTCTAGAGGATCAATTTCCTTGTTTGGTGATGGATTTTATTCAAGGTCAGACTTTGATGGAAAAAGTCAAAAATCAGGGAAGTTTATCAGAATCCGAGTGTTTAAAGTATATTCGCCAAGTTGGGGACGCTCTGGCGACTGTGCATCAAGCGGGATTTGTTCATCGAGATGCTCATCCAGGCAATATTATGATTCAACCCAATGGCAAAGCGGTTTTGATTGATTTTGGCATTGCGAAGAATATTATTCCTGCGACTCGTAGTTCTACCAATAACGCGGCACATTTGAGTTTTGCACCCTATGAACAAATTTATAAGGGGAGTAATGCCAGTCGTGAGCCAAATGTAGATGTTTATTCCCTCGCGGCAACGTTTTATTATGCGATAACAGGAAAGTTTCCGACTCCTTCAATGGAACGAAGGTTAGATAATCGTCCTCTACTTCCTCCTCAGCAATTTAATCGTCAATTGAGTGGACATATTAATGATGCGATCGTTTTGGGTATGGCGTTGGAGAAAGAAAACCGACCTCAATCTATGTCAACTTGGCTTCAGCAATTAGATTTATCACCGTCACCTGTTGAACCAAAATATAAAAGGGAAAATCTTCGCCCTTTACAAGATTTTTCTAATCTTAGCCATAAGTCAAATCAAAATGCCCTCTCTCAAAAAAACAGAAAATTTCCCTGGATGGAATTAAGTATTGCATTTGTAATGTATGGCATATCTGGTTATGTAGCTACAACTTGGTTTGGTGTTGTTGGTGTTATCGTGCATACTGTTGTTACTGTCTGGGGAGCTTTTGCCTCAGTAGTAATATTGCAAAACGAAGAATTTGTTAATAGTAACGATTGGGTACTCGTGGGAATATCTCCCAGCTTGATCAGCGGTATGGGAGGTGGGGCCTTTTTGGTCACTAGCTTAAACATACGAAATCAATTTTTGGAAGCTTTGACATTTTCATCTGTACTGATCTTGTCTATATCGTTGTTGAAAATTACACAGATGATTAGCCGTCGATTATCGCGATATTTTAATCACTTTTATTGTTTTTTAATTATGGCTGGTACTAATCTAAGTGGAATAGGATTCGGTTGGTTGATGAGTTTACTTGTGAAAAGTTGATTGCTGCAAAATTTGGTGTTCTCTCGAAAACGAAGAGAACAGGGTACAGTTATTTCTACCCTTCTCTACCCTAAAAACTTGATTTATACGATATAATTAAGGGAAGTTCGATATCTTTGGGATAGAAGAGTTGATAAGCAAGTGGTTCCATCCCTTAGCTCTAACAAGCAAAACTTTTTAGCTTTCTTCTCAAGCATTCCGCAAAAGTGTCTGACTTAATAATAGATAATACAATTTTTTTTTAAATATTTTGTTCAATCTATTATCAATATCAAAAAAAATCCCATTTATTCTTGTCTCAATGGGAGTGTGTGAATACTATATTCATGGTGACAAGCCTTTGTTTTGTTTTTTGTTGTGTATGGCTGGCTTTTTCGAGGCTATGTACACGAAAAATGAATTTATGTTTGATGCTAAAAATGGGTTTTTGAAGATTTCTCCTTACAATGATAAATCTGGTAAACTCGATTCGCACTCCAAATAGAGAAGTTAAAGGGATTTAATTTTCAAGGTAGGTGTTTACGCCTGCCTTTTTCTTTGATACTATTTTCTTGTTAGTGTCTCAGTAAAAAAGGTAAATTGCGATACGATAGGTGCTATGAAAAGTTAGGCGATCGCGTTTAGATAATTCAAAAATAAGCGATATTTAGGATTTTATGAAAAGTTAGGCGATCGCCTCATCCTCTCATTTGGAGATAAACTAAACACCGCTTATTTTTAATCTAAGAGTTTTTATGGATGGGTTCCCTGTCTACAATTTGACGACGGGCGCATTCTCTAGCAGTTTACTTGCTACGACTAATAAAGGTTCCATGTCCATCTTGTTGATAAACATCGAATAGGTTAGTAAAGCCAGTAAATAACGAGGATCACTCACCCAAGGCGGTAAATAAAGCGGTGCTTGGCATAATCCCATTGTATAAAGTTCACAAATAGCGGGAATATCCATAAAATCTAGTTTTCCACAAAAGAGCAATTTCAGACAATCTGAACGACCCGCCGCAAAAAAGGCACGGATCGCATTGCTGACTTGCAGTAGCCCCAACAGATATACAACGTCTTTGGTAAAGGGTGCGCCCCCTGTGATCACGCCTCCTCGAAAGACCCGTCGAGCATTCTCAAAGGCTTGATCGCGATCGCCGACCTTTTCTAAAAAGTAGCGATATACTTCCAGAAAATCTGCTCCCTCGACTGCCATCTGGATGGCAAACACCCGATCCGCTAATCGTCGCATTCGGTCTAATTCCATTGAACCACTGATAATTTCTGCATAAACTGCTAATCCTTCCTGAGTGCGTGTTGTCCCAGGATGGCCTGCGGCTAAAATGGGCAGATCGGTCTGGGCGCGACCATTAAGAGAAGTCGCAACATGAATATGGGCTTCGTGGTGTAGAAGTTGGCTGGCATCGCGATCGGTAAAACGGGCATCACGGCGAATTTTAATTGCACTGGTGGTTGCTAGGGCATTGGCCGAAAGTTTATCAACCAATTCGATTTTAGGAGCATCTTCTCCAAAATGTTTTTGGACAGCGCGTTCCATATCAACCGCCACTTCCTCTGCACTGTGATAGGTCGGCGGGGCAATATCCATATCAATACAGGCAAGTTGGGCGATCGTGTCACTAATACTTTGGGACAATTCTAGGGGCGAGAGGGGAAAATAACGCAGGGGAGCGGTCGGTTCACCATAAACCTGACGAGAATATTCAAAAAAAGCGGGAGTCCCCACGCCTGCAAGCATTCTAGCTCCTTTTTCAATGCCATCCGCTTGATGTTCAAGCCAGAGATCGATCGCTGAAATGGGTACGATCGCACGGCGGGCATCATGCACAAGGTCAAGAACAGGGGCGGGATCGAGGGGCGTATAGCTGACTTTGGGAAGTTCCTTAGCGTTTTGGGCAAAAAATTCTTCTTTAACTTCGCTCGGCCAAGCTATCGTCCGTAAAATGCGGATAGAACGGCTGGCTTCGTATAATACACGGGCTGTTTGGCGAATTCGGTCTTTTTCTTGATCGCTAACCTGAGTATTCATCTTGGTTGCCTCCAAGGCGATCGCACTGACTATATCTTTATTTTAAGTGGCTTCTTTGATTCTCAGAGTTATTGTTTCCATCTTTAAGAAAAATTAACAAAGCCTTTTTTAGGAAAAAAGATAGAGATAAAAATTTTTAGACTCATTATTTTTAGATTTATAGGATTTCCATCAATAGTTAAGATAAAAGCTTTGATTGAAGAAATTTGTAGCCACCATCAAATTTATCAAACATTTTACAATTTAAACTTTGAAGCTCATCAACAATATCTGGAGTCTTAAAATCTTTCCAGTTTCGATTTAAAAAATAGGCTTCTTGGGGTTTATTTTCCTGTAAATGCTTAAGAACTGAAACATACACTAAAGCATCTTGTGGACTTAGATTATAATTTTCTTCGGCAGATGCGGTATTAAGTAAAATATCAGCATTGAGTGGAATAATTTCTGCAATCTTCAAAAGATTTTTTCTATATTTAGCAAAATTTTCGCTTATTTCTTGACTACTTTGTACAATTAAACTTTTAATATCTTCTATGCTGTCTAGACGATTTTTATAGGATTTAGTACGCGAAAGCTCTCGCAATTCTTTATCAAGTGACTGTTGTAATGCTCGACGCTCCTGTTTCTGTCGAATTAATTTTTCATGGGGTTCTGCTAAACTGTAAGCGGGAATGATGAGGTTCGCTTTTTGTGCTTCACAAAGTTCTAAGATTTTCTCGCAACTACCGCATTGTTCTTGTTCAAAAACAAGTTCTAAAACAAAATTGCTTTCAACGTAAATATTCACTCACTTGCTCCATACTTTAAACTTCCTCCTGATATAGCCCTATATAATCCTGACTCAATTAACCAACGTTGAGATTCATTGAATTCTTCAGGTAATTGCTCAGAGTTAATCATATCAGAAAGCCAAGATGCAACTAATAATTCAAAACTGTCTCCTCGAATTTTTTCAGGCATTATTCCTGCTCTTTCAAAATAAGGCTTTAGAACAGGAAGAGCATCAATAATATAGGTCGGTTTGCTTTGATTTGAATAAATATCAGGTTCAGTCCACAGGTAGAAACGATCTGGAAAAGCCATTAAAAAGAAAGGAATTTTTTGTACATAACTATCCATTAAGATATTATGGCGAAATTTTACAGCCCAATCCGAGGAGGTATTTATTTTAGTTTTGAGTTGAACTCCAAGAATCGGTTTTCCTTGATAGTTACTAACCAATAAATCCCAACCGAGATCTTTATATTGAGACTGAGATCGAACAATTTTTTCTGGAATACCTGAGATCTGATTTTGGAATGAATTTTCACCTAGATAAGATTTATCAACAGATTGTTCTATTCTTAATAGAATAAAATTACAATAGGCTCGGAGTTGAGTCTCCAAATATGAAAGTTCTTCTTCTTCTTCTAAATATTCAGTTATGTTACGATTTGTAGAAACGAATGCTTTTTTAACTCCCACATAAATTTGCTTCAATTGGGTCATAGAAAAATATTCAAGAAAAACATCTATGCTTTCTGAAACAATCAGAAAACCTGATACTATTCTCTCAAGATCTTCCCGCTCATTTCCTGTTTTTTCTTCGTTGACATAAGAAAGTCCAAGAAATATATGAAAATGTGCTATGAAGTAATTTGTCAAATTATCTATAGATTTCATTAAGTCAATTGCTTCAGGACGATTTCTATAGTGATTCCAGTGTTTCAGCCAAATTTTAGTTAAGTTCCCAAAGATTTCGTGTTTTTCCCAATATGTTTTTGAGTTATCCTGAGTTTGTTTCAGCAGAATTTTCGTTTCTTTTATCAGATTTTCAGCTAGAATTTGCTCAGAAATTTCAAGAATATCATTGAAGTGCTGTTTTAAATTCTCAACATTTTCTAAATAGATCTTTTGATCAGAAATATTGTTAAATTCTTGTATTTGGATAGTTTGCATACTAAGAACTCCTTAATCGGATATAACCCACTATAACTCGAATTTTATCGAGATAGCAATTTTTATTTTGTTTAATAATTTGTTTTCACTCCTGTTTGAACTTGCCATAATCCCGCATAAACTCCTGCTTTAGCTAATAAATCCTCATGGGTTCCCTGCTCTACAACTTCGCCGTATTCCATCACATAAATCCGATCTGCGTAACGAATCGTTGAAAGTCGATGGGCGATCGCAATAGTGGTTCGGTTACAAGTAATTTTTTCTAAAGAACGAACAATAGCTGCTTCGGTTTCGTTATCTACGGCGGAAGTGGCTTCATCCAAAATGAGGATCGGCGGATCTTTGAGAATGGCTCTCGCGATCGCTAACCGTTGCCGTTGACCGCCTGATAATTTTTGTCCTCGTTCACCCACAATCGTGTCATAACCCTGGGGTAATTTTTGAATAAAACTATGAGCTTCTGCGATTTCGGAAGCCTGAACAATTTGCTCAAACGTCACATCGGGACTGCCATAGGCAATATTATCCCGCACTGTTCCATGAAATAGAAAAACATCCTGACTTACTAATCCCATACTGCGCCGTAAATCACCTAAATGAATGTCTTGAATATTAATACCATCAAGGGTAATGAGACCCTCTTGAATCTCATAAAGTCTGAGTAATAATTTTACTAAAGTGCTTTTTCCTGAACCCGTAGAGCCCACGATCGCAATGGTTTTTCCTGCGGGAATTGCTAAGGATAAATTTCTTAAAATAGGATAATCTTCTTGATAGCCAAAAGTCACATTCTTTAGTTGAATTTCACCTTTAATTTCGGTTAAAGGTAAACTCAAATGACCTGAATCGATCGCGATCGGTGTATCTAATAAATTCATTACCCTTTTGGTGGAAGCCATTGCCCGTTGATAAAGGTCTAAAGTTTGTCCCAAACGAGTTAGAGGCCAGAGCAAGCGTTGGGTTAAAAAGACGAGAACACTATAGGTTCCCACTGCTAATTTACCGTTAACCACATCCATGCCACCAAAGAGCAAAATAGCGGTAAATCCTGCCAGAATGATCACCCGAATTAAAGGGACAAAGGCCGCACTCAGCGCGATCGCCTTTCGATTACTTTGCCGATAGGCTTCACTATCTTCCCGAAGTCGTTCTACCTCATAAACCTCCGAAGTAAAACTTTTAATCGTCATGATGCCACTGAGATTATTCGACAAACGGCTATTGAGTAAACTAACTTTTTCTCGAACTAAACTATAACGAGGGGCTAATAGATTTTGAAAGCCAATTGACCCTGCTAAAATAAAGGGAATTGGTAACATTGCCATCCAAGCAATATTCGGGGTGAAAATAAAAAAAGCCCCGCTAATAATTACAACCGTTGTTAAAACCTGAAGGATTTCATTAGCTCCCACATCCAAAAATCTTTCCAGTTGATTAATATCATCATTGAGAATGGATAATAATCCCCCCGTACTGCGTTCTTCAAAATAGGCTAATTCTAATTTTTGTAAATGATCGTAGGCTTCTAAACGTAAATTGTGTTGAATATTTTGTGCTAAATTTCGCCATAATCGTTCATAGGCATACTCAAAAACCGATTCTAATCCCCAGATAATCATGGAAACTAGCGTTAGAAATAATAATTGACTAAAAACATCGACCATTCCCCATTTTGCTAACACAGAAGTCTCTTTTTGAACTACCACATCAACGGCCATCCCAATAATGGCAGGGGGAGCCAGATCAAAAATTTTATTGAGAACGGAACAAGTAACAGCTTGCCAAATGAGAGTTTGATAGGATTTTCCGTACTTAAAAAGTTGTTGGATGGGGGGAATTGGACGAGTCTTTTTTTGAGCAATAGTCACGTTATTTAGACAGTTAGGGAATTTTATTTTAGCGTTATCTTTCTATCTTTGGATTTTGGGGCGATCGCCTTTCTAAAAATTAGGATCGGTAAAATCAAGTAGAAAAATAGCTTGTTAAATTATTGACAGCCAACCTCAAGTTCATACGCCGACAAGGCTTGTCAAGAGGGTTAAGCTACTGTAGCGTAGAAATAGAGAACAAGCGAAATATTTAATAAATAACTAATAAATGACTGACTTTCTTCTACAAAATAGTTGGTTTATTCCTTTTTATGGGTTAATCGGTTCCTTGGTGACGCTTCCTTGGACATTAGGGCTGATTCGACGAACGGGGCCGCGTCCTGCTGTCTACTTGAATTTATTGATGACGGTCATGGCAGTCATTCATGGTTCTATTGCTTTTTTTGCCGTGTGGCAAGGAGAAAGCCAACACCTCGTTCTCGACTGGTTAAAGGTTGCGGATTTAGAGTTAGACCTATCCATTGAAATTTCCCCCGTCAGTTTAGGGGCGTTAGAAGTCGTCACGGGAATCAGCTTACTTGCCCAGATCTATGCCCTGGGTTATATGGAGAAAGATTGGTCAATTGGTCGCTTTTATGGATTAATTGGTTTTTTTGAAGCGGCATTAAGTGGATTGGCCCTGAGTGACTCTTTATTTTTCAGTTATGCGTTACTGGAAATGTTGACGCTTTCTACCTATCTGTTGGTGGGTTTTTGGTATGCCCAACCCTTGGTCGTCAGTGCGGCGAGGGATGCTTTTTTAACGAAACGGGTCGGAGATATTATTTTGTTAATGGGCTTAGTGGCTCTATCGAGTTACGGCGAGGGTTTGACCTTTTCTCAATTGGAAGACTGGGCGAAAGCATCACCGATTCCAACGGTTACGGCGACACTGTTGGGATTATCTTTGATTGCGGGGCCGATCGGTAAGTGCGCCCAATTTCCCCTGAATCTTTGGTTAGACGAAGCGATGGAAGGCCCCAATCCTGCGGGAATTATGCGAAATTCCATTGTGGTTTCCTCTGGAGCCTACGTTTTAATCAAGCTTCAACCGATTTTTACCCTTTCTCCGTTGGTTTCTAATACGCTCATCGTGATCGGTACGGTGACGGCAATTATTACGTCTTTTATTGCGATCGCCCAAATTGATATAAAAAGAACCCTATCCCATTCCACCAGTGCCTATTTAGGATTGGTTTTCGTGGCGGTAGGCTTGGGACACGTGGACATTGCTTTCATGATTCTCTTTACCCACGCGATCGCCAAAGCCCTGCTGTTTATGAGTATTGGTTCAATTATCTTGACGACCAGTAATCAGGATATTACGGAAATGGGGGGGCTATGGTCGAGAATGCCCGCGACTACAACTGCTTTTATGACAGGATCGGCAGGTTTAGTCGGTTTACTTCCTTTGGGGATGTTTTGGACATTCTATCGTTGGTTAGATGGTTCCTGGGACGTGGGCTGGCCATTGTTAATCTTACTGTTATTTGTGAATGGCCTGTTGGCCTTGAATCTCACACGGGTATTTCGCCTCGTCTTTTTAGGGAAACCCCAAAGTAAAACCCGTCGTACCCCAGAAGCTCCTTGGCAAATGGCCTTCCCGATGGTAACCCTAAGCATCGTCACACTGCTGGCTCCTTTGGTTCCCCTGCGCTGGCCCCTGTGGTTATCTCCTAATAATCCCCTCATGAACCAAGAGACTTTCATCGTCCATTGGTCAATTCCCCTCTTGATCCTCTCTGGGATCTGCGGCTGTGCGATCGGTTCCCTGATGGAATTAAGACGTGCTTTAGCGAGATCTACCCAATTATCTCTGCGTTTTTTCCAAGATTTGTTTGCCTATGACTTTTATTTAGAAGAAATCTATGCCCATACTGTTGTAGCTGCGATCGGGGGTTTATCTCGTTTAACCGCTTGGTTTGATCGTTATGTGATCGATGGAGTTGTCAATTTCGTTAGTCTGGCAACGATTTTTAGTGGTAGCGCACTGAAATACAATACATCGGGTCAATCCCAATTTTATGTATTAACGATTGTTGTGGGAGTCGGTTTATTAATGTGGTTGATATTGAGTGGTCAATGGTCAATCATTGGTCATTTTTGGTCATCTTTTATGGCTCCTGCTTAATTCAAGGCCTCTTCCCCAGGGAATTAAGGAGAATCTAATTCTCTATCTTTTATCAATAAAAACTATTAACAAAAACCCTTTACCATCTTTACCATGCTCAGTGCCTTAGTCTGGATTCCTATTATTTTTGCTGTGATCATTGCTTTTTTTCCTAGTGATTGGGTAGCAACGCGATCGCAGTCTATTGCTTTTATCAGTGCAATTATCGTTGTAATCCTCAATGTAGCGATCGGATTCCAATTTGATGCCATGAATCCAGAGATGCAGTTGGTAGAATATATTCCTTGGATCAAAGGAATTGGTTTAAATTATCATTTAGCTGTTGATGGACTCTCTTTTCCCTTGTTATGCCTCAATAGTTTGCTCACGTTAATTGCTATTTATAGTAGTAATAAAGACTTACTTCGCCCTCGCTTTTATTACTCTCTCTTATTATTATTAAGTGGTGGCGTTGCAGGGGCATTTTTAGCTCAGGATTTATTATTGTTTTTCCTCTGCTATGAGTTGGAAATTATTCCTTTATATTTCCTCATTGCTATCTGGGGAGGAGAAAGAAGGGGCTATGCGGCCATGAAGTTTTTACTTTACACCGCCCTTTCTGGATTTTTAGTTTTAGTTTCTTTTCTCGGTTGGGTGTGGTTGACCCATTCCACCACCTTTGACTATGACCCAACGCGATCGCAACTGTTACCCGTCAGTAGCCAATTATTGTTACTCATTCCCCTCTTAATCGGATTAGCGATTAAAATCCCCATTTTCCCCTTCCACACCTGGCTACCCGATGCCCACGTTGAAGCCTCAACCCCCGTCTCTGTCCTATTGGCAGGGGTTTTATTAAAATTAGGAACCTACGGCTTACTCCGTTTTGGCATTGGATTATTCCTAGATGCCTGGGTTATTGTTGCCCCCTATTTGGCCACCTTAGCCGCCATTAGTGCCTTGTATGGAGCCTTGTGCGCGATCGCCCAGAAAGACATGAAAAAAGTGGTTGCCTACTCCTCCATCTCTCACATGGCCTATATATTGCTCGCGACGGCCGCCACCACCCGTCTTAGTATCGTCGCGGCCAGTTGCCAAATGCTCAGTCATGGCTTAATTTCCGCCATGTTGTTTTTACTCGTAGGAATTGTCTATAAAAAAACAGGTAGTCGTGATGTCAACTATTTACGCGGCTTACTAACGCCCCAACGAGGCTATCCCATTACAGGAAGCTTAATGATTTTAGGCGTGATGGCGAGTGCAGGAATTCCTGGCTTAGTCGGTTTTGTCGCAGAATTTTTAGTATTTCGGGGTAGTTTTCCGATTTTTCCCGTCCAAACACTTTTGTGTCTAGTTGCGAGTGGTTTAACGGCTGTTTATTTCCTCTTGATGATTAATCGCGTCTTTTTTGGTCGCCTCACCCCCGAACTTTCCAACCTCCCCCGTATTATCTGGAAAGAACGTCTTCCCGCCGTTGTGTTAGCAATTTTAATTATTGTTCTCGGTATTCAGCCCCAATGGTTAGCTCGTTGGAGTGAACCCCAGGCAGGGATTTTGTTAACAGGTTCCTCCGATTTGGCGAGTTTACCCCCTGTCTCTCTGCCTTGATTTTTTAGGGTAATTGTGAAAAACTTTTTTGTAAAATAAATGTATTGTTAGCCATGCCCACTACTCTTTTAGAACCCTCAAAACATTCCCTATCGGATTATATTCATCGTCTGGAGTCGGGTGAAGCGTTGCTCAAAGATTCTCCTGAAAATGTCATCGAAGTTGTCGGCATTCTCAAGAGTTATGGTGTCGTTTTAGACAACTATTCCCGCAACTTAATTTATATTGCGGAAAATCAATTTTTAGTGCTATTTCCATTTTTTAAATATTTTAATGGTAAGGTTTCTTTTAAACAATTAGGCAAACATCTATGGCACGATCGCATTAATTTTGAATATGCAGAATATTGTATGAAAACGATGTTATGGCATGGTGGCGGTGGACTGGATAAATACTTAGATAGTGATGATTTTTATAAAAATATTGAACAGGTTATTAAAGCAAAAATTAAAGGCAACTTATTTATTTTAACGCTCCATAAAATTTTTCCTGAATTTCTTCCTGAACAAATGCGAATGATGGCCTATTATTCAGGTTTAGGTCAATTTTGGCGAGTCATGGCCGATATGTTTTTATCGCTTTCTGACCTTTATGATCAAGGAAAAATTAAGACGATTCCCCAGGTTGTTCAACATATTCAAGATGCCTTAGTCGCCAATGCCGCTAACCCCATTACCTACGAAGTCAAAATCGGCGATCGCCTTTATCCCATTTTGCCTAAATCCGCAGGACTAACTTTTCTAGCCGATACCGCGATTCCCTATGTAGAAGCCGTTTTCTTTCGGGGAACACCTTTTCCAGGAACGGTTTCCTTTAATGCTCAAGCTGGCCAAATTCCCTACGATCAAGCCGTTTTCTCCTACGGAGCGTTGTATGCCGACCCCTTACCCATTGGCGGCTCAGGCATTCCCCCGACTTTATTAATGCAGGATATGCGCCATTTTCTCCCTGAATATCTTCATAAAATCTATCGTCAAGGCGATCGCCAGGAAGACGATTTATTAGTGAAAATTTGTGAGACTTTTCAGAAATCCATGTTTTGCGTTACCACAGCCGCTATTAAGGGACTCGCTCCCCATCCTCTAGAAACAAAAGATCCTCAAGAACAACAGGCCAATCGAGTATATTTAGAAGGCTGGATGAATCGCTTTAAAACTTCTCGAATTGAAGACGTTAATCGTTAATAATCAATTAATTGGCTATTTTTAAGGGATTAAAAACAGAATTAAAGGCGATCGCGTTTATCCGATGTTAATGAGAATTCCTACCTATTAGGAATCTTAGGAATCAAAATTGCCAAGAAACAAATCTCTAACCAGAGAGGGAAGCGTCCCTGGGATAGGTCACAAACAGGAACCAGCCACTAGAATACAGTAGTCTACAGAATTAATCCTCCTCACTCGTTTATTTTTAATTCAGACTACAATCAAAATCCGAATCCTAAAAATCGCGGCTAGAGCCACACGCCCTACCGTCGGAGGTGTGGGAGAAACCAATTATGTTAATTGATCCCCAAAAATCTGAGCAACCGTCAAAGAATCATCCCGTTTTGACTGAAAATTCCTGTTCTTCAAAATCCCAATTCTGGTTAGGACGACGCAATTTTTTCTGGGGAATGGGCGGCGTGGGATTGCTGTTATTGGGAGGAAGTATCGCCTATGGACATTATTTTGTCCAGACCCAAATCGCGCCCCTAGTCGAAAACAGATTGGGGGATCTTATTAATCGTCCCGTCAAAATAGGGGCTGTCCAAGCGGTTTCTCTCCATCATATTCGCTTCGGGCAGACGGAATTTCTACCGACAAGCAACGATCGCGATCGCGCATCCCTAGAAGCTCTGGAGATCTCTTTTAACCCTCTGCAATGGCTTTTGAGTCGCAAATTAAATCTCAATGTTACTGCCATTCAACCGAAAGCTTACCTAGAACAGGGAAAAACAGGAAATTGGTTACTCACGCCTATTGATAAAATTGACCCCAGCCATCCGATTCAGCTTGACCGTTTGAATCTGGAAAAAGCCCAACTTACCGTAATAGCGCGTAACCCCCAAGGAAACTTTAAAAACCCCGTCTCGGTTTATCTGGATCACGCGAAAATACAGGCCCAAAACCAAAGGCCAGCAGATCGGCTTTCAACTCCAAGGAAATTTAGGAAAAGGGAGTCAGTTTAAACTAAAGGGTTCCCATGATCTGCCGCGATCGCCACAAATTTATCTGTACAGGGTCATAATTTGGCGATAAATGACATTAATAATTTATTGACCCTACCGATCGCCCTAAATCAGGGAAATCTAGACAGCAATCTGGATATCCAAGTCCGTCAACAACGTTTAACGAGTGTGCAAGGAATTGCTAATCTGCGGGGCGTAACAACAAGTTTAGCCGTTCTACCCCAACCGTTACGAAATATCGGGGGAATCCTGCGCTTTAAGGGAACCAAGATCGGTTTTGATGGCATTAAGGCAGATTTAGGCGCGATTGCCAGCGAGACAGGAGGTTATGTCGATTTTCAGAAAAATTATAATTTAACCGTTACGACCAAGCCGATCGCGATCGCCCAAGTTATTAAAACCTTTGCCTTACCCAAACCCCAAATTACCCTCAACGGAAGCATTGCATCCAAGATTCGCATTCAGGGCGTGCTATCCCATCCGCAGATCACTGCATCGATTCAAAATTCAGGAAAAAGCCTGATTCAGGTTGATAAATTTAATTTAAAGTCCATTAAAACCGATTTAATCCTGAATGATTCTAGTATTGTCGTTTCTCAAATCAATGCTATTCCCAAGGAAGGTGGGAGTGTGACAGGAAAGGGAATCATTACGGGAAAAGTCCAGCCCACAGGAAAAGTTGCCCTCAAGGATTTTCAATTTGATCTACAGGGTTCCCAGTTACCGATTAAGGCGATCGCGCCCGACTATCAGGCTAATTTACCGAAGTTTGCGGTTTCGGGTCAGTCCCAAATCTCAGGCCAATGGGGACAAACCCAATCCGTTAAGGCGATCGCTAATTTAGCCATACCCATTGCTAATGGCACGGTCAGAACTCAGGATTTAACCTATCAAAGCGGAAATTGGCAAGGGAAAGTGCAAGTTTCAGGGGTTAATTTGGCTCACCTATCCTTGCCCGTTCAACCTCGATTTCGTCAGGGAACCCTCTCAGGAGATTTCACCGTTCAGGGAAAAAATCATGATCTCAACCAGTTGCAAATTTTAGGGCAAGCAAGTCTAGCTAGTGCGGGGGGAATAATTCGAGCAAAACAATTTTCTTTAATCCAAAAACAATGGCAAGCCCATTTAGTCACTGATAATCTGAATTTACGCCGAATTGTACCGCGTTTTGCTTCTTCTAACCTAACGGGTCAGGCTCTGCTCACGGGTTCCCTCGAAAAGCCCCTCGATCAATTGCAGGGTAAGGGTCAAATAACGGTTCATTTACCCCAGGGACAAATCCGAGCGACTCAAGTTTCCTTTGACTCTCAAGGTTTCCAGGCAATTCTATCGCCCCAATCCGTTGCTTTAAATTCGTTTAATGCTAATTTACGAGGAAATTTAGATGGAAAAATAAAAATTCAAGGAAATTTAGCACAATGGCAACCCCATAATCTACAAGCTCAAGGAAAGATTAAGCTCAGTCAAGGCTTACCTGGGTTGGAACGCCCTCTCGCAACCCGTTTTCAGTGGCAAGATAATCGATTAATCCTAGAAGAGGTGACAGCGAAGAATTTAATCGCACGGGGATCGGCGATCGCGTCTTTAGATTCATTATTTCGTTCTGATCTGTCTGTAAACCTGATCCAGGCGGTTGATTTAGAGGTTAAGGTTAAAAATCTGGCGTTAGCGCGACTTTTTCAGACTGTCTCACCTCAAAAAATTACCCAGACAGGAAAAGTTGATTTTGACGGAAAAGTACGAGGTTCCCTAAAAAATCCTGATATCCAAGGCAATTTAGCTCTACAGGATTTAACGATTAATCAGATCGCCTTTGATCCCTATTTACAAGGAAAAATTGATAAAACTGCCGCGAAAGGATTAACCCTAGAATTACTGGGAAAAAATGATCAGCTTAATCTGTTCCTAGATCCGCAATTTAAGCCTGTTTCTTTTAATTTCAAACGAAAAGAGATACAGGTGACGGGCGATCGCCAACAAAATCTATTATTTGTCACGGCTCAACAGTTTCCCCTGGTTCTAGTCAAAGAAGTTGCGATCCAATCGTCCCTAGTTACCGCTAATACTGATTCTATTAAACAGTTAATGCCCTTCACAGGAGATTTATCGGGAAATTTCAGAATTAATCTCTCGGATTCCAGTATTTTAGGGGTAAAGGTCGTTATTGATAATCCCCGTTACGGAACCCTGAGCGGCGATCGCCTTTTCGGGAGTTTAGCCTATCGCCAGGGCGTATTAACGGTCAGCAATAGCCAATTATCCCTCAAAAATCAGAACTATCCCTTCCAAGGAAAAGTGAGCTTTAATAGTCAAAACCCTCGTTTTCAGGGTGAAATTGGCCTACCAGAAAGCAATATTGAAGAAATTCTGCAAACCCTGCAAATTTTCCGTCTTGATGACCTCAAACGCGGTTTAAAGTTACCTGTTTACAGTAAAGCCGCCGATCTCTATGACAAAATGAATCCCACCCAGGCATTGGCGAAGCGGGTTTACCCCAGTCATCTATTCACAAACAATTGAGTTATCTCTCGGAAATCAATGCCCAACTCAAGCAACAACGGCAACAACGGGCAGAAAATTCGCCGCTACCCGATTTAGACAGTCTTCGGGGTCAATTATCAGGAAAAATTGCGGTTCAGGGAGAAATGGGCGGAAAAATCGAAACGGCTTTTAATTTCACAGGAAAAGATTGGCGATGGGCAAATTTACAGATAGATAACTTGCAATTACAAGGCAATTGGCAAAATGGCATCCTGACTTTAGAGCCGTTACGGTTACAGACGGGAAAAAGTTTGTTTGTATTGACGGGAAAAGTAGGAGAAAAAAGCCAAATTGGAGAATTACAACTAGCGAATATTCCCCTAAAACCCCTAGCAAGCCTGATAACGAATCCCCAAGGCTTAGATTTAGATGGTTCCCTGAATGCGACTATTTCTTTAGCGGGAAATCGCAGTAATCCCCAGGCAAAAGGGAATTTGCAAATTGAGAATGTGACTCTCAATCAAACCCAGTTACAGGCAACCGCAGGAAATTTTGCCTATCAAGAGGGACGTTTTGATTTTGCGATTAATAGCATTCTTCAGCAGAAAACTGAACCGCTCATTTTAGAGGGATCGATTCCCTACGTTTTCCCCTTTGCCTCCGTGCAACCCGACAGCGATCGCTTTAATCTCAGTTTTAAGGCTAAAAATGAGGCATTGAGACTGATTGCCCTGGCGACTAAGGGAGAACTTCGTTGGATCAACGGAAAGGGATTGGTACAACTCGATGTTTTTGGGCGCATCGATCCCCAGACCCAGATTTTGAGAGGAATTCAGGGAGAAGGCAATGTCAGTTTAGAAAATGCCACGATCGCGGCCCAAATTCTGCCCGATGCTCCCCTCACCCAAGTTAACGGCAATCTGCATCTGGATTTGAATCAACTGGATGTTTCCTGGACGGGTCAATTAGACGGTGGCAATGTGGCGATCGCGGGATCATTACCGTTGTTTAAGGCGATCGCCCAGGCAAATCCTTTAACCATTACCTTTGAAAATTCGGCCTTTAAACTCAAGGAACTCTACCAGGGCGGGATCAAAGGCAATATTCAGATCACAGGGAGCGTGGTTGAACCCGATATTGGCGGAAATCTGGATTTATTTAAGGGAAAAATCTTGCTTGGAGAAGCTCTGCCTAACCTAGAACAGACAGGAGAAATCAATCACACGGCTGAATTTAAGGGACTCAATTTAAACCTGGGTGAAGATATTCGCATCCAAAGATCGCCCGTTCTGGATTTTTTGGCAACGGGAACGGTTACTCTCAATGGAAATACAGGACAATTACTACCTGAAGGAACAATTTCCCTCAAAAGCGGGCAAATTAATCTTTTTGCCAGTCAATTACGGTTAGCAGGCGGAAATGAAAATATCGCCCAATTTAGCCCCCATCGCGGGCTTGATCCCTACCTAAACCTGCGTTTGGTCAGTGCCGCCACCGAAACCAGCCGTAATAGCCTGAATGCCAGCCCCCTCTCTTCAGAAATCAATGAACCTTTTTCGGCGAATAGTGAAAGTTTGCAGATGATCCGAATTCAAGCTTTGGTACAGGGTTATGCTAGTCAATTGACTAAAAGTATCCAATTAAGCAGTAGTCCTCGTCGCAGTCAACGGGAAATTATAGCTCTCCTCGGTGGGGGTTTTGTGAATACATTAGGTCAAGAGGATAGCGCGATCGGTCTGGCGAATTTAGCGGGATCGGCGGTTTTAGGCGGAGTTCAGGGACAAATTGGGGAAGCATTGGGGTTAAGTCAATTCCGCATTTTTCCCACGCCTTTAATTAATGACAAGGAAAGAACGACCTCCAATCAGTTAGGGGTTGCCGCCGAAGCTGGGGTAGATTTGAGTAATGATTTATCGGTTTCTATCCAAAAGATTGTTAATACTGATCGCCCTCCTCAATGGGGGTTAAGATATCGTTTAAATGAAAATACGACAATTCGGGGTTCTAGTAATTTTGCCGATGATAGTCGCGGTATTGTGGAATATGAGCAACGTTTTTAAACGGTATTTCACTCATTCAGACGGCCACGCTTGAAGATAGAGGAAAACGAGCTACCCAGGCAAATTATTCATGGAAATCTTCCTTTGTCGGAATGTACTCGAAACCACTCACTTCCGCCAAAGTATAAAGCGGTCGGCCTTTAACCTCTTCATAAATTCGCCCGATATATTCTCCTAAAATTCCAATACAGACCAATTGGACTGAACCTAAAAATAAAATGGCAATCATAATCGCCGCAAATCCTGTTAGGGGAGAATGGGGTTGATATAAACGCCAATATAAAACCAATAAAGCCATCAAAGCGGCTAAAAATGCAGAAAATAAGCCTAAATAAGTGGAAAGACGCAGGGGAACCTTAGAAAAAGAGACTAGGCTATTAATCGCCAAGGTAAAAGATTTACGAAACGTATATTTCACTTCTCCTGCAAAACGCGGATCTCGCTCAAATTGAATGGCGGTTTGCCGAAATCCGACCCAGGAGCGGAGTCCCCGAATATAGCGATTTTGTTCGGGCATGGAGTTGAGTAAATTGACGACTCGTCTGTCCATTAGGCAAAAATCCCCTGTGTCGGTGGGAATATTCACATCGGCTAATTGTTGTAACAGTCGATAAAAAATATAGGCGGTAAAACGTTTGAACCAGCCTTCTTTTTTGCGTTTAGTGCGTTGAGCGTAGATGACTTGGTAGCCCTGTCGCCATTTTTCTAATAGATCGGGAATTAGTTCGGGGGGATCTTGTAAATCCGCATCGAGGATAATCACAGCTTGACCCCTAGCAAAGTTTAAGCCTGCGGTAACTGCAATTTGATGGCCAAAATTTCGAGCTAGACTCAGGTAACAAACGCGATCGTCTTTTTCCTGTAATTCTCGGATCAGATTGAGGGAATTATCTCGACTGCCATCATTAATAAAAATTAGCTCTACGGATTCGTCTAGGCGATCCATGACCAAACTAACGCGGCGATAGAGTTCGCCAATGTTTTCTTCTTCGTTATAAATAGGGATAATCAGGGAATAAACGGACATATTGACTGTTTAAGACAAAATATTTTATAGTTTTTAAGTTCTGAAATTTTTATTGGCGTTCACCCAATATAACCCAGATGTTGCAGGTTTAAAATCACTGAAAACTATTTATAGGCAAAGAATTTTGGAAATTTAATCGAACGGCGATCGCCCTTTACAAACTTGACTAGCCCCACTGGTTGAGAGATTTTATGGCTTGTCTGAGAGAGCATCAGCAAAAATTCAGTGACTCACAGAAAATTTACAAAAAATTTGTAGGCTTCACGGTGTAGGACAAAATCTGAGTTTCACCCGATTCCATCTTTTGGTTCTATCACGAACGGCGATCGCTTACTGTTACCTAATTTATGAGGACAAATGAATTAACAATCTGAAATTCAAGCGAAATCACTAATCCAACTAAAAACTGTTGATGTCCTAGAGAATACACTGAAGTTACTACTAGAATTAAATCCCTAACTCTACGAGTTTTCTCCTGTATCTCTACAAAAATTGTCAATTTTTCTTGCTTTTACTCTTTGTCGTGATCTAGATCACAGTAAAAAGTGATCCAAATCATAGATTATAGAGAAGTAGGAAATTCTGTTTCCCGACCTATGGGTTATGGATGTACCTAGTACGCTTATGAATCCTTTTCTTTTTTTCTTCGTTCCCACCTCAAACTCGGATCTCTTGGTCAACTGAGCCTGTCTAAGGGCGATCACGGTTTTGTTTTACCGTTGGTCATCATGATGGGTCTCAGTGCTGATAGTGGCCAGTTTGGGGATTATGGCCAGTTCCCAAAATAATCAAAAAAATACGATTGCTCAAAAATCGACTGCCGAGGGATTGGCGATCGCAGAAACAGGGGTAACTCGTGTTTTAGATTTAATCAATCAAAATCGTTATATTTCCATGTTTCCTGATTGTGTTTCCCGCAATGGTAGTGGTCAATGCCAAGATCCTAGTGTTACCTCTTCACCCCCACCCCAAAGTTGGGCAACGGTGAATACCCTCACGAGCCAGATTGCGTGGAACTAGTACGGATTTAACCAAGGTCACCGCGATCGCGACTGATCAGAGTTGGTTCCCAGTCAATAGTAGTAATACAGACCAGGGAGAATATCGACTCATTAGTTATCAATACACACCGACCCTGGGAGTTGCTCCTGGTACAGCAACGCTAACCGTAGAAGGAAGGGCGAAAAATAGTAATCAACTGAGTAATTCCAATGCTCGTTTACAAGTCCAAATTCCCGTAGATCCCAGTCCACCCCTAACCACAGGAGTCCCTGGAGTCTGGCTATCTAGTGGTAGCCCTGGCAGTAATACGATTCAAGGAGATGTTTTATTAGGAGATTGTACAACTTCTCCCAGTACAGTTTCGGTAACAGGAACAGACCCTACTACGAATCAACCCTATACCGCTAAATATACGAATCTACAATTTCCTGATTTACCCTCCAATCCTTCCCCTGCGAATACCCTGAATAATCCCTCTGGAAATATTACCTTACCCCGTGCTGGGGATACGGCAATCACAAAAACGATCGCGGGTCAATCGGTTTCTGTCTATGAATACAGGGTTAATGAAATTGCCTTCAATTCAGGCTCAAATAATCTTACGATTACGCCAGGCCAACGAGTGACGTTTTATCTTGATGGAAGTATTAATGTGGGAGCAAATAGCGATATTATTCATAAATGCACGGATGCCAGTAATCAAGCGATTCGCGGGTTGTCAACCAACGGATTTCCAAATTTTTGGTTATGCCCAAGCAACAGTAACGCCTCCTACCCGACCCAAAATTTGTTTATCTGGAAATAATCGCCTAGAAACCTTTATTCTCGCGCCCGCTTATACAGTTGGAATAGGGGGATCGGGGGGTGGTGTAGGAGGGATCAAAGGGACGGTTTGGGCATACGATTGGTCAAATAGCGGAGGCTGTGGCTCTTCTACTTCTAATATTGTCGTTTATCAAGCAGCTCGCTGGGATGAAATTGGATTACAGCCCAAAAATGCCCCGCCTATCCTCAGAAATATTTCTACTTGGCAACGGAAACAGCGATAAAGGAGGAAGATTAAACCCAATGCCAAATAAATCTATGCCTTTAAAATTAATTCTGTTTCTATGCCGATCGGGATCGCTCTTCTCCCGATTCTGGCTTGTCGATGCTAGAGGTTTTAGTGGCCATGATGGTGGTCTTTTTTACGATGATGGGTGCATTGAATGGACTTTTGTATGCAACGCTTTTTCAACTTAAAGCAGAAAGACAGGCTCAAGCAACCTATTGGATTCAGCAAGATTTAGAGCAGGTTAAATCTTTGGCTGCTTCTCAATTATCAGATCCCAAAAACAAATGCAACTCCGTCTTTACTACTTCTTATGCTGGAGATTTACAGTCTACTTTAGGATCTAATACGACAATGACAGGGACATCTCCTGCTGCTGTTTCCGTAACTACTACTCCTGTGGGAAGAAGACAGTCTCAGCTTGTTAAAACATCTGAAACATCAACAACATTTTCTGCTAATACAACCAAAAAACTGATGGGCAAAGAATATCGCTTAGTTCGTATAACTGAAGGCTACAATGACAATCCCCAAATTTTAAAAATTACCTATCGAGTAGGACTTCCAACTGATAGTACAAGCGACACGGATCGAATTCAAGATGATACTACAAATAACACGTCTATACTGGCAACACTTTATACAGAAGTTATGCCTCCCCAAGCCCTTAGCTGTTCCTAATCAGGGTTGGACTCTGATCGAGATGGCGGTGATTTCAGTCATAACAGGTATTCTGGCGGCGGCGGTACTACCTCAGATGACAGGCTTGATGGCGAGAAATTCCCTGCAATCCAGTATGAACGAAGTTACTGGCGCGATACGAGAAGCTCAACGCTCTTCCATGAAGAATGGACGAACCTGTACTGTTAATTTAAGTTCTACGGGAGTCAGCAGTACCAACACTTCTACTAATGTCTGTATAACGAGTCCTGTGACACTTAGTTCTGGTACGACGCTTGCAACTGCCCCCTCTGGTACAACAAGTGTCAGTTTTTCTTATAAAGGAAATCCCAGTAATACGAGTGATTTAACCCTTATCCTTAGTAATCCCACAAAAACAGTTGACCAACGTTGTCTAGTCATTTCCGCAGGGATCGGTATTATGCGATCAGGTACTTATAGCGGAACAACTTGTACTTCATCTTTTTGAAATTTCATTTCACAGCAAAAAGGTAACATCTTTGAACGACAGAATAATGCTTTCAGGGAAAAAAAGTAACATCTTTGAACCCGAACCCGAAAAATCCTGAAAAATCTTAATACAATACTTGACAATTCTAATCTTGTACTGTTAAGGAGAATTAATCAGGATGCTGAAAACATTTTTCTACCTAGTCTTTTTTTCAAACAAGTGTGGCCGTTTTGGTTCGGATCGGGTTTATAAGAATTCAGGATGGACACTCCTCGAAACTATTGTTGTGTCTTTGATAACAGGAATTTTAGCGTCTATTGCTATTGTCAATATGTTGGACATTATGAACAAAAATAAGGTTCAAAACTCACTTTATGAGGTCAAGGGAGCTTTACAGGAAGCACAACGAAATGCGATTAAAATGGGAAAGGAATGCAGAGTTGTAATGAATACGGATATTAATCCGACCTATCTTTCTGTGGACACTGCAACTAAGTATATCGGCTGTTTGAATAGCTCAGGAGTTGACCTAAGTGGAGTAAACGTTACAGAAAATTTTCCAGGCAAAACAATCCGTTTTTCTTACAAAGGGAATAGTACCAATCTGGGGACTATTGTATTTCACTCTTCTAAAACTCACGCTAAATATTGTTTAGTTTTGTCAAACTTTTTGGGAATTATGAGAAGTGGTATTTACACCGAAGACATTGCACCACCGATAGGAAATGCGAGCGGTGTTGATTCAGATTACTGTAAATCATCTATTTAGGACTTATTTTTTATGACAAACTATCTTAATCTCATCAGAAAAACAAATAATTCTGGTTTTACCCTTATTGAACTGATCCTTGCTTCTGTAGGAATGTTTTTTGTGGTGATGGCGGCTGGCTATGGGATTTTTGTGATTGCCAGAGAAAATGTTGCGGCTAATACGGCTGGCGATATTCAATACAATCTTGGTCGCGCCGTTGATTTTATTAGTGAAGAAGTTAAAACAGCTTCTTTGATTAGAGATGATGTTTCTTTTTCCAATTTAGAGTTAAATGCGCCTACTTTTGCCGATCTTTCTCAAACAGGAAAAACAGTTATCTTAGCAATAAGAGTACCAGGCCTTTCAGAAGATATTATTTACTATACTCAGCAAAATCCTGGCGATCCCTGGTTAGGAAATTTAGCGATTTATCGTTGGGGGCCAGGTCTTGATTCAAATGGTGCTTATACAGGTACATGGGGAGTACATTTGTTAGTTGATCTGATTGCCGATGCACCTTTAACTACGGGTTGTGCAAATGGAGCGACTACGGGATGGACGCAAATTCCCAGCACGACCAGCACGACTCCAAAAGGTTTCTATGTCTGTGTTAATAATACGACTGGAACCAGTAACAGTAGAAAATCTGTAGAAATTCATGCTTCTGCATCTGCTTTGAATACTCAACCAACTAAAACTGCTGGATTAAAATCGGCTGTTACTGATAGCACTGGCAATACTATTACAGACTCTCGCTTTTATGATAAAGCGACCTATGAAGTTATTACTCAAGCTTTGGCACGGGCTAATTAGTTTTCCCTCAATTATCGATTAAAACAAAGGACATAAAATATCATGTCCCCACGAGCCTTTTGTCTTTTTTTAATGGCCTGCCATCCGTTGCCCAATCATGCCAAAATCGGCTTCGGCGATCGCGCTGATTATTTTTATTCTGGGTAATGATAGCGACAAGAAAGAATTGTCAGATAATCATCATCAATAGCATAGACAAGACGATTTGTTTCATCAATGCGACGAGACCAAAAACCTGACAAATTCTCTTTCAGAGGTTCGGGTTTCCCTATGCCGACAAAGGGATTAGATAAAGTATCTTCAATAAGCTTATTAATTCTTTTTAAAGTTTTTTTATCCTGAGATTGCCAATAAAGATAATCTTTCCACGCTTTGCTACCCCAAGCTAATTTACGCATCAATTAAATCGTGTTTTTGTGTTTTTCCTGCCTTGTACTCGGCGATCGCTTCTGCTAAATGTTGAGCATTTGCGGGAGATTTTAAAAGATAAACGGTTTCCATCAAACTGTCATAATAACTTTTAGACATGACTACAGCTTCTTCTGCATCCCTTCTAACAATTACAGCACAATTTTTGTCATTAGATACAGTATCTAATACCGATTTAAAGTTACTTTTTGCTTCGCTAAAGTTGACTATGTTCATCGCTAGAGTTGTACCTCTATAAGTACAAGTATTATTGTAGCCCGTTGTTCACCCTCTTTTTAATGGCCCGCCATCCGTTGCCCAATTATGCCAAAATCGGCTTCGGCGATCGCGCTTTCATAGACAATTTTTCCCTCACTTATTACTAGAATACGGTCAGATAATTTGAGAAGTTCATCCAAATCTTCACTCACCAACAACACTGCAACCCCCCGATTTCGTGCTGACCCAATTTGACCGTGAATATACTCCACTGCTCGAAAATCTAACCCAAAACAAGGATTTGCCGCAATCAAAAGGTTAATATGACTCGCCGACAGTTCCCTCGCTAAAACAGCCCTTTGTACATTACCGCCCGACAAATTCGCGATCGGTGTTTCAGGGGAAGGGGTTTTAACCGAAAACGTTTCAATCAGACCTTTAGCCGCGTCTCGAATGGCTCGGAGGATCAATAAAAAACCCGCCTTTGCCTGGGGAGGACGATCAAAGGTTCGCAACGCCATATTTTCCGCCACACTCATCGACGGTACACAGGCATTTCTCAGAGGTTCTTCAGGAAGAGCAAAAACCTGATGACGGAACATTTCCGCACGGGTCGCGCCATAGATTTGACCATTGACAAATAATTGACCCCTGGTTAAAGGGCGTTGTCCTGCTAAAACCTCGACCAATTCCCGTTGCCCATTACCACTCACCCCCGCAATCCCCACAATTTCTCCCTGATTAACCGTTAAATTAATGCCTTCTAGGGCGGGTAAACCGTTATCTTTATTAGCATGAAGTTCCTTAACTTCTAAAACAGTCTTATTTTCTTGTTGAATGGTCTTTTCGATGGATTCTGGCTCTTTTTTCTCCCCCATCATCATCTGACTCATATCAGCGACGGTCAATTCTTTGACAATGCCATGACCTGCTAATTTGCCTTTGCGTAGGACGGTAATTTCATCGGCAAAAGCGGTGACTTCTCGAAATTTATGACTAATCATCAAAATACTTAAACGTTTCTCGTCCACTTCTTTTCGCAGTAATCCTAAGATTTCATCTGCTTCCTGGGGCGTTAATACCGAAGTAGGTTCATCCAAAATCAGAATGCGGCTTTTGAGATAGATCTGTTTGAGAATTTCTAACTTTTGCTTTTGACCTGCGGCGAGTTGGGCGACGGGCGTATTCAGGGGAATCCGAAAGGGGGTCGTCTCCATGAAAGCTTGCAAGTCTTGATGTTCCTGTTTCCAGTTGATGAGATTATCGGAATCCAGGCGAGACAGGACTAAATTTTCAGCGACGGTCATGGAGGGGACTGAAGTAAAATGCTGATAAACCATGCCGATTCCGTAGTGGTGGGCATCGCGGGGAGTATTAATTTCGCGGGAGTGTTTACCCACTAAAACATCACCGTGAGTGGGAGTATAGAAACCCATGACGCATTTAACGAGGGTGCTTTTTCCTGCCCCATTTTCGCCAAGGAGCGCGTGAAAAGAGCCAGATTTAACCTTGAGAGAAACCTGATCCAGGGCGGTAAAGGAACCAAATTGTTTCGTCAGATTAACGACTTCGAGTTCGGGAGGATCGATGGTCTGAACATCGGGACTGAGGGTTTCAGTGGTCATGGATTGAACTCCTTTTGCGATTTCAGGGATGTCTAAGTAATATGTCTAAGTAATTAGGGGTTGAAAATTGTAAAATTCCCCACCTATCGGCACTCTCCTTATTAAGAGGGACAGGGGAGATCAAGTCTAAGATTTATTTGATGTTTTAATTACAACCAGCTAGTTAAAAGAACTTGGTGTAACAATAGCCTGGCAAAATCTACTTAAATTTAAGGTATTAATGACTACCCAATTACGATTCTTAATGTTTTGGAAACTCAAAAACAATCCTAGTAAATAGAAAAAACTGTAACAGAACGGACAAGATGCTTCAAAATGGGATAAGGAATCTCGACGGAGCAACCCTTCATGTTGGCATATATCTTAGCGATCGCGATTGCACTGGCTAGTGTTGTCCTCTTCTTTTCTGAGTTTTTGCCCCCAAGTTACATCGTAAGGATGATTTCTTGTGGAGTGGGGTGGGATTATTCTATGGCTTAATTCTCTGGGTGTGTGCGGGACGCTTTACGGGCGGTGCTTTGTTAGGACAGATGGCGGCAGTGGTGTTGGTTTTGTCCTTTTGCCTGGCAAACGATTTCTTTGCGGGACGCGATCGCCAATCCCGAAAAACAAGCGGCATTAAAACCTTTTCTTTGCTCAATTGGATCGGGGGCGGATTGCGGGAAGAAAAAAGCGAAAGTCCAACCCATTGCTAAGACTGCGGTTGAAACGGTAACGCCTGTCGAGACAACGGAATCTTTGACGGAAACGCCTGCTGAAACTCCTTTTGTTGTGGAAACTGAAATTCCTGAATCGGTATCACCAGAAGACGCGATCGCCCCTAATGCCAATGAGGAAATCGCACAGGAAATTCCTGAGAAGACGGTTGAGCCTGAAAGTCCTGTTACCCCAGAAGTTGAAGCGGTGGAGCCAGTCTTAACGAGAGAAGCGATCGAAAGTAGTGGTGAAGCCCCTTTGCCCGAAAAAACTGAAGCTACCATCACCCCGCCCAGAGCTAGAACTTCTCAACGGTTGCCAAACCTAAAAAACAGGGATTTTTTAGCAAATTATACCGGGAAAAAGCCCACACCTGCTAAAACGGAAACTATTACTGCCGCCCTAGAGGCGATCGAAACCGTTGAGGAGGATGCTGGGGAACCCAAGGAAGCAACCAATCCCGTCGAGGTCATCAAGACTGAAACTGTTCAAGAGAGCGTGATCACCACCGAAAATTCGGACTCCGAAGAATCCGATATCTCAGTGACGGAAGTAATTACTGAAATTGAAACCGTCGAATTGTCTGAAGGGGTTCCTTCTACCGAGACCTTAGCCGAAAACGAAATAGAAGAAAATTGGGATGATGATTGGGAAGAAGAGAATGATTCAGAAATCTCTCAAATAATTACCGATCCATCGGCACCAACCATAATCGAAAAGCGATCGCCGAAACGCCTCTCGAAATAGCCTCTGAGGAAGAAAAAGAAGAAGACCATGAAGAAGAAAGTCCCGAAATTTCCGAAACCGAGGAACCCATAGACCAATTCTTCCCAAACATCCTATAAATTTTCACTCTATGTTGAGGAGACGATAGAAGTTGCCAATTTTAGAAGAAAAGGCTTTGTTTGAAGAAAAAGCCCGAAGAAACACCCTCAGAAAGTGAAACTCCGCGATCGCCCCTAGATTCATCGGATTCATCAGAAAAATGGGTTTGAAAAGCCAACGTCCTTTAGGACGGCTTTGTCATTAATATGTTAGTCTGTGAAATATGGCAAAAAGCTTTTTCGTTACCGATGTTACCCAACGCTAGAGGCAAGAGTCGCTGTTGACGGCAGACTAAGGGCTGTGTGAAGATTGGTGTACAACAAAGCTCTCCACAAAAACACAAGCTTGGTACGAAAGACAAGAAAAAGAGTCGGATATCCCGAAACCTCTACCATGCTTACTCAGTGGAAAAAGCAAGAAGAAGCTTGATTTTCTCAATGAGGTTAGCTCAGTCCCACATGCAAACAAGGACTTCGACATCTCCAGACTGCTTTTCACTAATTTCTTCGCAGGAAGGGCTAAATATCCCAACTTCAAGAAGAAACGAAATGGTGGCAGTGCCGATTTTACTAAATCGGCTTTTAAATTTTAAGAATAAAGAAATTTATCTTGCCAAATGCTCTGAAGCATTGCCGATTTAGATGGTCTAGACAAATTCCCAAGGAGTGTGAACCAAGCAGTGTAACAGACTCTCAGCCTTCACCCCTCTGGACGTTGGCATATCTCGATTAGATTCGATGATCCAACCATTCAACCCTTGTCCGTTAGCGAGAATGCTGTCGGAATAGATTTGGGAGTAACCAGCCTGATTGCGACCAGTAATGGTGAAAAGCTCGCTAATCCCAAGCATTTCAAAAAGCATCGTAAACGCTTGAAGAAAGCGCAAAAAGAATCTTTCTCGTAAACAGAAAGGTTCCAAGAATAAGAGAAAAAGCGAGAGGAGAATAAAGGTCGCTAAAATTCACCTGAAAATCTCGGATTCTCGAAAAGATTTCTTGCACAAAACTACGACTCAATTGGTACGCGAAAATCAAACAATTGCTGTTGAGTCGTTGAGCTGTTAAGAATATGGTCAAAAATCACAAACTCGCCTTGGCTATTTCGGATAGCGGGTGGAGTGAGTTGATTCGACAACTGAACTACAAGTGTCGTTGGTACGGAAGGAACTTGGTCGCTATTGACCGATGGTTCCCCAGTTCCAAGCGTTGTAGTTTTCCTGTGGGCAATATTGTCGATAAAATGCCTCTTAAATATATCGCGAATGGACTTGTCCTGAATGTGGTTCTAACCACAATCGGGATGTGAACGCGAGTAAAAATATTTTGGCTGCTTGGACTTAGCAGAGTTTCAGTCTGTGGAGCGACCGTAAGACTAGAACAGAGTAAATCTGTTAAGGTGGGTGCTATGAAACAGAAACCTAAATCGTGAGGTTTGGGAATCCTAGCCCTTTAGGGCGGGGAGGATGTCAACTGTCTCAAAAACAGATCCCAAT
>CAWEDJ010000059.1:0-20414 GCA_963807635.1 uncultured cyanobacterium | reverse complement strand
GAGCTTGCTGAAAAAAGCTGAAAGCCTTATAAGAAAAGAGATGAGGGGATTTAGAGAGCAAAAAAAGTGCAAAAAAAAGGTCTAAAATGAGTGAAAAGGCTTGCACCCCTCCCCTTCCAGAGCATTGAACGATGTACCCCAAAAAAGAATCCGAAAAATCGACTGTTGAAAACTTCAAAATACCAAGTGAGTGGAAGCCAAAAGAAGAAAATCGTTGGGTAATCATGTCAAAAATAATTCCGTGGGAGGAATTTGAAGAAGAATATGCAAAACAATTTTCAGAAAATAAAGGAGCGACAGCCAAACCATTTAGGATGGCATTAGGGTCATTAATAATAAAAGAAATATTGAGAATAAGTGACCGAGAAACAGTAGAACAAATAAAAGAAAACCCTTACTTACAATATTTTATAGGACTAGAAGTATATGAAAATGAGGAGGCATTTGATGCGTCACTGTTAGTACATTTCCGTCAAAGAATAGGAATGGACTTGGTGAATCAAATAAATAAAGCAATGGTAAAAAAAGAAGAAGAAATATTATCAGAAGTAAAAGAAAAAAGTGAAGGGGAAAATCAGAATAGAGGAAAGCTATTAATAGATGCAACCTGTGCACCAGCAGACATCAAATATCCAACAGATATAGGAATCTTGAATGAGGCAAGAGAAAAAACCGAAAAAATAATAGACAACTTGTATAAAAAAACTAAAAAAAAAGGAAAAAAACCAAGAACCTATAGAATAAGAGCCAGAAAAGATTACTTAAAATTGTCAAAAAAACGCCGTCCGTCGAGAAAAGAAAGGAGAAAGGGCATAAAAAACAAATCCAATATATCAAAAGAAACCTTTCCCATATAGAAAAATTAAGAGAAGATAAAGAGGTCGCAAAATTAAGTAAAAAAGACGAAAAGATACTGTCGATAATACAAAAAGCCTATGAGCAACAAGTAGGAATGTATGAAAATAAAGAAAATAAGGTAGAAAATAGAATTGTGAGTTTGACTCAACCTCATGTTCGTCCCATTGTTAGAGGAAAAGCGGGAACGCCAGTAGAGTTTGGTGCAAAACTATCAGCAAGTTATGTGAATGGATATCTTTATTTATACCGATTAAGTTGGGATAATTATAATGAATCAGGCGACTTCAAAGGACAAATAGAAGAGTTTAAACGTGAGACAGGCTACTATCCCCAGTCTGTTCATGCTGATGCAATCTATCGCACAAGGGAAAATCGCGCTTTTTGTAAGGAGAAGGGAATTCGATTGAGTGGCCCACCCTTGGGAAGACGACCCACAAATATTAGTCCAGAAAAAAAGAAAGAAGCTCTTCAAGATGAAAGAGACCGTAATGCTATTGAAGGCAAATTTGGTCAAGCAAAGAGACGATTTAGCCTCAATCGAGTTATGACAAAACTTCCTGATACCTCTGAAACCGCTATTGCTATCACCTTTTTAGTCATCAATCTTTTTGCCCTGCTTCGGCAGGTTTTACGTTTTTTTTGTCTTTTTCGGAAGAAGAGCTTATTTTTCTGCCCTCTTATTAGCCCAGCTTATGCTTTGTGTTGACAATTCATTTAACCCTTATGTTTTACTCGCCTTAAATTCATAAATTAATCCCCTCTTCCTGTTTTTTGACTTTTTCAGCAAGCCCTAGTTAAACTTAAATCAATGATATTTTGGGAGCGACCAATGGTACAAACCCCTACTCTAGAGTCTCAAATTCGTTGGGAACTCCTACCCAAGGATTTTATTCTTCCTGATGAACCTGTGGATAATATTAATCAACCGAGTCTGGCTGCCGCTCTTACCGAAAGTCTGGTTAATGCGGATAAACTAACACCTGAGAGTATTACAACGACAAATTACGGTATTTGTGTCCAAGTCGAGCAACAATTTGTCGTCAAAGCTCCCGATTGGGCCTATATTCCCCGCATTGCGGTTCCTAAAACTGAAATTGAGCGTAGTTATACTCCCCAAATTCAAGGCGATATTCCCGCGATTGTCATGGAATTTCTCTCAGAAACCGAGGGGGGAGAATATTCCATTAAACCGAATCATCCCTATGGTAAATGGTTCTTTTATGAAAAAATCCTCAAGGCTCCCTACTATGTTTTGTTTGAAATTCAATCCGCCCATCTAGAGGTTTATCAACTAGAAAATGGGATTTATAAACGTCAAAACCCCGATGAAACAGGGCGTTATTGGCTGGAACCCTTGCAACTCTATTTAGGCGTTTGGAACGGTGTGCGAGAGGGCAGACAAAAATCTTGGTTACGTTGGTGGACTGAGCAAGGAGAGCTTTTGCCCTGGGGAGCGGAGTTGGTTCAGGAATTAGCCATTGAACGTCAACGAGCAGAACGATTAGCAAATCTATTGAGGGCGCAGGGAATCGATCCCGATCGCCTCTAATAACAAATATTTCTATCGGCTAATTGGTTGTTAGCTCTCCTACAGATTAAGGACATAATATATTATGTCCCTACGGGATTTTTGATTGTTGAAAATAATTTTTTAATAAATTTAACGAAGGATGGTGAGGATTGAATTCTAGTGTTTGGGATTGATTTAATATTTTGAAAAAGGGAATGATTTCTACGCCGCAATTACTGTAGGCAATGCTCTCAAAAGATTGAATTAAATTAGGACTCCAATAGTCTTGTTTAACTTCTATTCCTTGTTGTTGTAAATACTGTAAAAGTTGCGATCGCGTAATCCCAGGTAAAATTGTGCCATTATCGGGTGGTGTCCAGAAACAATTGTTTTTCAGCCCCACAAATTGCCCGTACAGGTTTCTAGCCAATCATTATGATCATTCATTAAAATTGCTTCTTTGGCTCCTTGTTTTTGGGCTTTTTGTAGGGCTAACCAAGCGGTTAAATAATTCCCTGTTTTATGATCTGCTAGAGATCGCTTAAAAATAGGTGAATTTGCAACCCAGCCAATGATTCCTTCTTGCTGACGTAGAGCTAAATCTTCGGACAAAAAGCGTCCTGTAATCCAAATTTTGCGATCGGGAAAAACAACAATTCGTAAAATAGGATAATGTGTTAATAATTGTTCGGCTCCATTTATCATTTCTTGCCAATCAGGAAATGGCCAGTCAAATTGTATCAAACTTTTTTTGAGGCGATCGCAGTGTTGTTGCCAGTGGGTTAAAGGATGATTTAGGGAAGAATGATAAACTCGCAGGGTTGTAAAAACTGTCGCACCATAGATTAAACCAGGGTTATGAATTTCTAGGGAAATTTGATTATTTTCAACTAATTTTCCGTCGTACCAAAACATATTAACATTAAACTAAATTAACTAGAAGCACTGGTGTAAAATCTTAGGGCAAATTGCCAAAAAAAATGGGAAATCATTAATAAAAATAACGCTAATATCCCAGCACTCAAAAGCCAAGGAAGAGCGGTTTTTCCTAACAAAGCTTCTGCGGGAATGGTGGTTAAAAAAGCAACGGGAACAACTACGGTAAAAAACAAACGATAACTCGCAGGATAGGCGGCCGATCGGATAACGCCCTGCTTCGAGTAATCCCCGTAAAACTTCGGTGACATTATGAATTTTGACAAACCAAATACTGGTCGCGCCTAAAATAAACCAAATACTATAGAGAATGATCATTCCCAAGGCGA
This sequence comes from uncultured cyanobacterium, assembly GCA_963807635.1. Classification (GTDB taxonomy): domain Bacteria; phylum Cyanobacteriota; class Cyanobacteriia; order Cyanobacteriales; family Microcystaceae; genus Snowella. The sequence continues at coordinate 16,781 of CAWEDJ010000059.1, read as the reverse complement.
TCGCCAAAAAACTGAGGAAATAATTAATTGGATTAATGGTTAACTTACTGGCAGCATAAAAAATAATTAATAATCCGAAAAAGAGATCGGGAATTCCCCAAGGTGAAAGAATTCTGGTCGATAACCAAAACTGACTACTAATGGGTTTGAGTAAAATAAAATCTAGGGTTCCCTGCTGAACATATTCCACAATTCGATTCAAATTAGGAATCAACAAAGTGGCCGAAAATCCTTGTAAAAGGGTAAACATTCCCAACACCACCAAAGCTTCTGTCCAACTCCAACCTTGAAAACTATAGCCCGTCCGATAAAACAAAAATAAGCTAAAAATACTCCCCACCATATTCGCCAAGCTACTGAGGGAGGCGATCGCAAAATTGAGGCGATATTCCAACTCTGCTGCGATCGCAGTTTGCCAGAATAACCCTAAAACTTTTCCGTAATAACGAAACTGGTTTACCATCAGAAAATGATTAATTCTATTAATTAAATCTTTAAAACTAAGGACATAATTTATTATGTTTCTATAAATATTTAAGTTACCAAATGGTCGCAAGATTTAAAACAAAATCAGGCAAAACTTCCTCCCCCCATATACTATTTGGAGTATTAAGGATTTCCTTGGGTTGTCCTAGACGATAAATTTCAACCGATCTATTTTGGCGATCGATTAACCAACCTAAACGAGTACCATTATCGATATATTCCTGCATCTTATTTTGGAGTTTACGCAAATCATCAGAGGGAGATCTTAGCTCAATGACAAAATCGGGAGCCAAAGGAATAAATTTTTCCTGTTGTTCTGGAGTCAGACTATTCCATTTTTCCACCGAAAGCCAAGCCAAATCGGGCGATCGATCAGCACCATTAGGCAATTTAAAACCTGTCGAAGAGTCAAAACAAACTCCTAATTGTTTTTCGCGATTCCAAAGTCCCAACTCTAAATTAAGATCAAAATTACATTTTCCCGTTGTTCCTCCTGTCGGCGACATAATAATTAATTCTCCCTGGTCATTGCGCTCAAACCCAAGCTCTCGATTTTGATAACACAGTTGCTCAAACTGTTCATCAGTCATCGTAATGATGGAATTTAAGTCAACAGTAATGGCATTCATAAACTTTTTGGGTAATATTATTTTCAATGTAACTGGAAAACGAAGGACAGAGTATATTATGTCCCTAAAAATCTTTTGTCTGCCCCAAAATTCAGTTTTACTAACCGATTTACTAACCGATCGCAACTAGATCATTTTTACTTTGATTAACTGCCAGGGGAAAGCCTAACGATTCTCGTTGAGCCAAATATAAATGGGCTACTTCTCGCGCTAAATTGCGAATTCGGCCAATATAACGGGTTCTTTCTGTGACCGCAATCACGCCTCTGGCATCCAATAAATTGAAAGAATGGGAACATTTGAGGACATATTCCAAACTGGGCAACACCAAACCCCTCTCAATTAATTGTTTGGCTTCCTGTTCATAGAGACTAAAAAGATTTAATAACATCTCAGGATTAGACGCTTCAAAATTATAGGTACATTGCTCAATTTCTCCCTGCCAGAAAATATCCCCGTACTGGATTTTCTCATTCCATTGAATCTTCTTGATCGCATCCACATTTTGCAGATACATCGCCAATCGTTCTAAACCGTAGGTAATTTCAATGGAAACAGGACGACAATCAATACCACCACACTGTTGAAAATAGGTAAACTGCGTGACTTCCATGCCATCGAGCCACACTTCCCAACCCACGCCCCAGGCTCCTAGGGTCGGCGATTCCCAATTGTCTTCTACAAAGCGGATATCATGATCTTCGGGATGAATGCCTAACACTCTGAGGGAATCTAAATAAATATCTTGTATATTGTCGGGGGATGGTTTAATTAAAACCTGGTATTGATAATAATGTTGGACTCGATTGGGATTTTCACCATAACGACCATCCGTCGGACGGCGACAGGGTTCTATATAGGCAACAGACAGGGTTCTGGGCCGATCGCACGCAAAAAAGTATGGGGACTCATGGTTCCCGCGCCTTTTTCTGTGTCAAAGGGTTGGGCAATCAAACAGCCCCGCTCTCCCCAAAATTCATGTAATTTAGCAATTACTGCCTGAAATGTCATTGTCATATCGTGAGTCTCTCTCCCAAATCACTCTTTCCTATTGTCTCCTAGAATGTTTCCTTATGTTGGTTAATCTTGACTCAATTAGTCTCTGAATCCGTTTTTAAAGTAGTTCAATCCAGGTATGATAGGCTTAACGTTCTGGAACGATAATTCAAGAAAAAACAATAAAATTTAACTTTATGGCCGAATTTGATACGGGATTGCCCAGCATAAGGCAAGTCCAAGAACTCATCAAAGATCAAAAAAACGTTGAAGTAAAATTGATCACAAATGACCTGATCGTTGGTAAGATTCGCTGGCAAGACCCACAGTCAATTTGCCTCATTGATCAATCGGATCAAAGTATTTTGATTTGGCGACAGTCCCTCGTCTTTATTAAGCCCCAGTCATAAAATTTAGTGCCATTAATACAAAAAAAGAACTAGAGCGTGTCATCAATTAACACACTTGACATTAGTGAATAATTATGCTGTTTAAACTGGGCTACGCTAACCATATAACTGATGCGGCCAGATAGATGCCGCCTAGAAAATTGGCTGAGCGCTTGTCGTAACGAGTCGCAAGCGCACGATATTGTTTGAGTTTCGCAAAGAAGTTTTCGACTAAATGACGCGCTTTATACAAAAATGTATCATAAGGGCGAGGTTCTTTTCGATTACTTTTCGAGGGTATCACAGGCACTATCCCTCTTTTTTCTAGAACCTTAATGACTCTATCGTCTGCGTCATAGGCTTTGTCCCCTAGCACCGCTTCTGCTTCTACATCAGGCAATAGCACATCGGCTCCGTCTAAATCACACGCTTGACCTGGCGTTAGGAAAAAAGAGACTGGATTCCCTAATGCGTCTACTACGGCATGGATTTTCGTACTTAATCCTCCTGTACTCCTTCCTATATCTTCTTCCTCTGCGCTACTGTTTTTTGCTCCTGCACTGTGTTGATGCGCTCTCACAATCGTTGCATCTATCATTGCGTATTCATTATCAGCGTCCTGCGCTAAGTGCTTGAATACCTTTTCCCACACCCCTGATTTCGTCCATCGCGTAAAACGCGTGTGAATCACTCGAAAATCTCCAAACCTTTCGGGTAAGTCTCTCCAAGGAATGCCCGCTCTATATCGATATAATACGGCTTCAACAAACAAACGATTATCTTTGGCTGTTACTCCCACATCTCCCTCTTTTCCAGGTAATAGCTCTTTGATTCTTTCCCATTGGTCATCCCGCAACGCATAACGCCTCGTCATATTCACACCTCTCTTCAACGTATATTGTGTCATTTCATACTCTGCGCATTATTTGCCACTAATGTCAACCCCCCTAATTGATGACACGCCCTAACAAAGGTGTTTTAGGGGTAAAATCGCAAAAAACAATCCTGTATTTGTTCTGAAGACCATAGATTAAGCCAATTAAACTAAGCAAAATGAGCATTCAAGACATTGTCCAGCAAGCATTAAGTGATGGTTTTCTGACACCCTCGATGGAGTCGGAGGTCGGGCGTATTTGTGAAAGTGCCTCGGAATTGTCCCTCGAAGAGTATATGGCGTTGGATCAGTTAATGGGGTCACTTCTGAGCGGCGAAGTGTTGGCTATTCCCCATAAGCAGTTTATTAATGTCATGGAAGAGTTGGTGGTGACGGAAGTGATTACCCAGGTGGCAGATCTGCAAATGACAAAGCAACCCGATCTGGATATTTCGGATATTGCGGCCTATGCCCTGAACCGTCTTCCGCCCCTCTATGCGACCTCAGAGGAAGGGGCAACCTATCAACGCGATCGCGCCCAAAAAGAATTACTCTCTCTCATTAGTAATCAAGTGAAAGAAGGCATTCATCGGTTTATGGATCGTCCTAGCATCCCTGGACGCAATCCTTTGGAGAATACGACCAACAAAGATGTCCTAGATCAAATTGGCGAACTCTTAAAAGCGTTTGCTCCCGATTAGTCAAGTTCTTTTACAGGGGGAACTTTATAAATTTTATGGGAAACTTTTTAGACTATAGTAACGTCATCAAGCCCTATGTGAGGAGTCATTTACGTTGGTCAAGCCCATGAGTCAAGCCATTCAAGCATCATGGTTAGATGTTGAAGCAACTCAGCATCGAGCTTCTATATCCCTATCCCCCGATAAACTACCGAGTTTTGATCTGATTCTGCGTTGTCAAGAAGGTTTACGTCCCGATAGTGCGGCCTTCGATGAACTACTGCGTCGTTATCAATCCCATGTGGATAAAATTCTGTACCACCTTGCTCCAGATTGGCAAGACAGGGCAGATTTAGCGCAAGAAGTCTGGATTCGGGTTTATCGCAATATCAATCGTCTTCATGAACCTGTCAAATTTCGGGGTTGGTTAAGCCGAATTGCGACGAATCTTTTTTATGACGAATTACGCAAACGCAAGCGCATTAGCAATCCCATTTCCCTGGATGCTCCCCGTCGTATGGAAGATGGCGAAATTGATTGGGATATTGTTTCCGATTACCCCAGCCCCGACGATACCCTAGCGACGACGGAATTCTATGAACGCTTAAGAACCGCGATCGCCGATTTACCAGAGGCATTCCGCACCACGATTATTCTGCGGGAAATTGACGGACTAGCCTATGAAGAAATTGCTGAAATGACGGGCGTTTCTTTAGGAACCGTAAAATCTCGCATTGCCAGAGCCAGAGCTAAGTTGCAATCGATTTTACAGCAATATTTAGACTAAATCTAAACCATTGAGACTATTATAGGTAAATAGGAGTGTTCGTTTTCGGGTGAGGAGTCTTGTTGCATTATCGGGGTTGAGATTTATACTTTCAGCCACTTATCTTCATCTCGCTCTACCGAGAGGTCATTATGAAGTCTGAATACCAAAATCATTATGGTCAGTCTGAGGACGAATCCACGTCTATGAACGAAGAATTTGAACGGTTTGAGTTGCTAAGTGCCTATTTAGATGGGGAAGTGACGACAGAAGAACGCTATCAGGTTCAGGAATGGCTTGATACTGATCCTAAATTAAAACAAACCTATCTAAAACTTTTGCGGTTACAGCAGGGCATTCCCCAAATTCCAACCCCTACGCCTTCTATTTCGGCAGATCAACTTTCTGCACGGGTTTTTCAGCAGATCAAGCGAGAAAATCGAATGTTACGTCTCTGGATCTGGGGGGGAATGGTAACGGCTTCGGCGGGTTTTGTGGTATTTTTTAATCTCTTTATGGGAACCCATAATATTTTTCAACCGAGTAACCAGTCGGCTTCCCTAGAGATTGAGTCCGAGCCTTTGATGATTGCTCTCAATCAGCCCGTTTTCGATATTCCGATGGAACAATAACTTCTATTTTTTGAGTGTTGTTGTAAGCTTATTTTTCTCCTATTGAACAGTACTAATCTCTAGTTCCTTGCCACCAGCCAGAAGGGATAAAAACGCCCTGAAAAGTTTCAATTTTTTCTAAATCCATCAAATAACCCCAAGCTTGTGCCAAATAGCGGTTTTCTAGGTCATAAATGGTAATCATTTGCCGTTGATACTCGTTATTTTCAGGTAATCCTTGGGGATCAAAGGTTTCAAGTTCGTCTAGCTCAACTAAGTTAGATTCATCGCCAAAGGTTAATAGATAGCCCTGGACTTTCTCTGCACCAACGGTCATTCCAGGATAACCTAAGCACAGATGATAGAGTTTGCCGTAGGTATAGGCGGGTTGAACGGCGATCGCTTTTCCTTCACAGTAGGCGGGATAATTGTGTTCTCCTGGTTTGAGGGTGCCGTAAACAAAAACCTTCATTTTTAGTTTGTTGAATATAATTTTAAAGATTGCTTGAACGATTGATAAGACTGCCAAACCTGTTCTAGTAGATCGGGAGCGGTTGGATCAAACCATTGGATTTCGGGATAGGCTCGGAACCAGGTGCGTTGTCGTTTGGCAAATTGACGGGTATGAATAATAATTTCCGCGATCGCGTCTTCTAGGGAACAATTATCTAGTAAATGAGCTTTAATTTCCCCATAGCCCAAGGTATTGAGCAGGGGCAAATCCCAACCATATTTTTCAATTAAAGTTGAAACTTCGGCCACAAGTCCCATTTCAATCATTTGACAAACACGGTTTTCGATGCGTTTTTGTAAGGCGATCGCGTCTCCATCTAGGCCAATTTGCAGAATAGGATAATGAGGAGGATTTTCTCCCTGTTGCTCAGAAATGGGTTGACCTGTCACATAAAAGACCTCTAGGGCGCGGAGGGTTCTAATTTCATCATTAGCATGAATTTTTGTCACGGCAACGGGATCAACTTGGGATAACATCTGATAGCAGGATTTTTGTCCTAACGCTTGCAATTGTTCTCGTAATAGGGGATGGGGAGAAACTCTAGGAATTTTTAAGCCTTTAACAACAGATTTAAGGTAAAGTCCTGTACCACCGACCAATAATAGCGGACTCGGTAAACTGTAAATTAAGGACTGGGCTTTTTCCTGATATTGAGCGAGGGTTAAAGTCTCCGTTGGCTCGCAAATATCCAGTAAATGATGGGGAATTAATGCTTGTTCTTGTTGGGAAGGTTTAGCCGTACCGATATCCAATTCGCGGTAAATTTGTCGGGAATCCGCACTGAGAATCTGTCCCTCTAAGCGTTGGGCTAATTGTAATGCCAATCCTGATTTTCCTGTCGCAGTTGCACCACAGATGACAATTAAGGGAGGATGGAGCGGGGATTCGGTTAACATTGATTAGGAATAGTCGTTTTTCTGATTTTATCTTAGAATTCAGGCACACCTCTATCTCAACACTAAAATAACGTATCGTCTAAGTGTAGAAAATAAAAGATAAAAATTCCTCCCTAAAACCTAAAACTGAACAAAAAAAACGATGGAAGCCATTACCAGCAATCAAGCAAAACAAAGACTCGATGAACTGATTGATCGAGTAAATTTAAATGCAGAACCCACCATTGTCTGTAATGAACAAGGCAAACAAGCTGTTTTAATGTCCCTAGACGAATTTAACGCTTGGCAAGAAACCCTCTATCTGTTGTCAAATCCTGCGAATGCCGAACATTTACGCAAATCTATTGAACAAGCTAACACGGGCAAAACCGTCGTGAAGGAACTCATTGAACCATGAAAATCACCTTTACAGAAGCCGCTTGGGAAGACTATCTTTGGTTACAGGATAACGATAAAAAATTATTGAAGCGAGTCAATCTTTTGATCAAGGATATATTCAGAAATCCTACAGAAGGAATTGGTAAACCCGAATTATTAAAAGCGAATTTATCAGGTTATTGGTCAAGACGAATTACCTCCGAACACCGATTAATTTATAGTGTTGCATTCGAGGAAATTACAATTATCGCCTGTAGATTCCATTATATTTTATGAAATTCTTCAAATTCTTAAAAATTTTTCTGGAGTAATCCGCGATCGCTTTTTGTAGCCTAAATTAAACGGCGATCGCCATTTAAAACTTAAAAACAGAATGCTATTGATTATGAGTATGAACAATTATGCCGACTATTACCAGTATTTCAAAACGCATTATAAGCCTTGAACAACTCACTCAAAAATTTCCCCTCGTTCAAGCCAACAATGATCAATTTTTCCGCGAATGGACAGACAATCTGCCCGAACTTAGCGATCGCGAAAAACAAATTTTAGATAAATACTACCAACGTTATCGAAGACATCGAGACAGAGCAGAATTATCCGAAGAAACCGTTAAACTGCTTTTAGTCTTTCCCCTGCTAGAACTCGCTGGATTTTATGATGAACCCTTTTTCGTCACCGCCGAAGCCCCCGTTCAAATCGAAATTCAAGATACTCACGAAATCTTAAAAGGCAGAATTGATACCCTCATTATTCAACAAGAAATCTGGATTTTAATCGTTGAATCCAAGCGTTCCGTTGCTCTGACGGCGGCCATTCACCAATGTTTGGCTTATATGCTAGGCAATCCCCAACCCTCCCAACCGCTCTATGGGCTGGTGACAGATGGCGATTTATTTATGTTTGTTAAACTCATGCAAGAAAATACTGAAATTATCTACGATTTTTCCGAACCATTTTCTTTATTTGTCGCTCGTCGTCATAAACTTTATCAAATTCTTCAAATTCTTAAAAATATTTCTGGAGTGATCCGCGATCGCTTTTTGTAGGCTAAATTAAACGACGATCTAAGTCTTTGATCTCCAATGATCGCTCTAGTTTTTCCATGCTAACAAAGTAACGCGGCTCTTCCCCTAACTGTGTGGAAAATCGGGTTATAGTCATTACTAGCCTAGAAAAGATAAGATCGAAAGGATTGCTATGAAAGGATTTAATGAATTTATAAGCATGGGTTATCACACACAATAGCGGAGAGCCGATTAGATTTGAATCCGATTGTTTGCTGTGGTGTGAAGAAGCAATTAAAACGATTGTAACCCCTCAAGAAGAAGAGCAATAACTAGCGCATTTAACTAGCAATTGTAACTTGACAAGAAATTGATAGCGCTGTTCTATCACTCTAGGCAGAAGATAGATAGAAACTACGAGGAAAAATCATCTCCAACAGAGAATTTGTTAGTTTACTTAACTGGAAGAATAGACGACAAAATACTCGTAGTATTTGAGGAGTAAAAATCACGACTAACCAAGGTTTAAGCAGATTGAAGTAACATAATGGCTGAATAAACAATCGTAAATTATTGAGGGTATTTTTCCAGCCCTTTCCCTTATTCCATTTTGGGTGTTTCTGCATTTCTTCTTGAGCAGATTCAGCTAATGTATCAGGAGGTTTTCTGGATTTGTTCAAGGCTTCTGATTGAAGACTAACCATTAAGTAAGCACTCATGATCAGTTCCCACCACTTTTCATTTTTTTATATTCTGTTACTCGAAAATCTGCCCATCCTAATTCATTTTTACTTTGCTTTAAACCGTACTCTACCTAATTTCTTACTCCGTACAAGTTACCAACTTCTTTATATTTAATGTTGGCTACTTTTGTCATAATATAGAAAGTGGAGTTCGGTGGTAGCGTTTCTGTATTATCTGTTACTTGCCAATATCTTATTTCTCTTTTTTTACCGAATATAATCTCTCTTATATATCTGATTTCTTTCTTTCTTGTTGAGAATATTCTGGTGAACTCTCTCCATTTATTACATCTTATTTTTTGCTCAGGTGCCAACCATACTCAGTGATTGCTCCGAATCGCTAGCACAAAGTCTAGTTTTTCTTTTTCTAAGATACTAACAAAATTATTCTCACTTTCACCATATTCACTATCTGCTAATACGATTTTAATTTTAAATCCTAACTCTTTCAGCTTTTTAATCATTTCTCCTGCAATTTTTGGCTTACTTTTGTATTCATCTCCTTCTTTTAATCTTAACTTTGGTTTGTACACTTCACTTAATAAGAGGAATGTCATTCCTCTTATTACGCCATAGGCTGTTACTGCCACTATTCCATTTTCTATCTTTCCTAGATTTCCTATGTATTGTCTCTTCACATAATCTGTTTTATTCCCTTTTTTTCTATCTCCTGTTTCGTCTATAATTACCATTATTTCCTCCTCTTTTACTTCATTTAAAATTAATTTTAATCTTCTCTTTCTTACTTCCTCTACTGACCACTCTGATTTTCCTATAAAATAATCTATTCCCTGACTATTTTCTAGCCCCGCTACTTCCGCTATTGCTGGAAATGTCTTTCTTTTTTTCTCTGATATTAATCCCAAGTGCAGATATTTAAAATATTCATAACTTCTCACTTCTGGGAATAAGTCTCTATACACTTCACAGTATTCATCAATGAATTTCACTGTTTCTTGCGCTACCCGTGGCTTAACCATATACCACCTACCTCTTTTAGGGCTTTTTCTTAACCTAAATTGTTGAAAATAGTGAAGAGCTTGAAACCCTTATTCTGTGGTCGGTTTCAGACTTAATGGGAAAAGTCAGGAGCCAATTGCAATGACATTACTAACACAAATTGCCATCATTCTTAATGCCCTAATCCATTTTGGTTTTGCAGTAGGAGAAATTTTCTTCACCACCTACCTTTTAGAAAAACTATTTGGTTTTTCTACCCCAGATGCCCTTAGAACTGCTCCGATTGCCAAAAATGCAGGCATTTACAACAGCTTCATTGCCGCAGGACTCTTTGGGTCAGTGTTTGCCCAGGAAAATACTTTTGAATTACGACTCTTTTTTCTGATTTGTGTGGCGATCGCAGGAATCTTTGGAGCGATGACCTTACCCAATAAGGACTCAACAGAAGCTAAAAACCTAAAAACTTTATATATCCAAACGGCTCCTGCTATTATCGCTATTGCATTGGTTTGGAAAACACAATTCTAGCGAATCTATTTTGTTTTTTTTTCTCAAGTTAATCTCGCTTTACTATGAAGATTCTCGTGATCGCGTTTATTAAAAACCAAGAAATGCGATCGCACTTTTCGTAAAATCTATCAATCTCACCGTTTTTCCAAACTAGCCTTTTGTCGTTGCGCTTCATACAACAACAAAGCCGTCGCGATCGCCACATTGAGAGATTCCACCCCAGAAGCCAAAGGAATGCTGACTGTTTCATCCGCTAAGTTAGCCAAATCTGCGCTTAACCCCGTCCCTTCATTGCCCAGAAGAATAATACTCGATCGCCTAAAATCCGTTTCCCAATAGGTTTTAGGTGCATTCATCTGAGTTGCAATTACCTGTATTCCCTGGGTTTGATAGTCTTGAATTAATTTTTCCAAATCAGGACTAGATTTCTTCGGCAAATGAAACCAGGCTCCCGCAGAAGCCCGCAATACCTTGGGATTATCCAACTCCACACTATCTTCACTCGTCCAAAGACCCTCCACACCTGTCGCAACGGCAGAACGAATAATCGTGCCTAAATTGCCTGGATCTTGGATTCTTTCGAGGATTAATCCTAACTTCGGAGACTTTATCGGGCTTAAATTTTGAAAATCTCGGTCAATGGTTGCAATCACGCCATCGGGATTCACCGTCGTAGCCAATTGTTGCAACACTTCAGGACTCACACATTCCACTCGGCGCGATCGCGTTAAAACTTGTTCGTAAAGTTGGGAATATTTAACCTGCCATTGAGGACTATAACAGACAGTTTCTAAGGAACAATTCACCTCCAAAGCCGTCTCTAGGAGATGTGTTCCTTCTAATAATAATAAATTCTGCTCCTGTCGTCCTTTAGCGCGATGGAGCCTACGAATTTGTTTGACGAGGGGATTTTGCGAACTGGTAATCATGCCGAAATTCGCGAATAAACTTTGTAAGAATGACTGGCTTTTTTGTTCATCTTCTCACTAATTTAAAGTTATTGTGCGACCTAGATTTGGCAAAGTTGAACTAAATGCGGAACCCGGGACTCGAACCCGGAAGTCCTTGCGAACACTAGAACCTGAATCTAGCGCGTCTACCAATTCCGCCAGTACCGCCTATAGTTTTTTAGTTTTTTTGTAACCAATAAATCATCATGGCGCATAAAAGGTTATTTAGTCAATCTTTTTTGAGAAAACTTTCTCCCGTTATCAGCGATCGCGGTTTGAATTTTAGAAATTTAGTAAAAAAAACTAGACATTTTACAGTTTTCTAGTATAATTCAGGAGCGATTTTTTATGTGCATAATTTTTATATCATCATCTAACCATCGGAGGGTAACGTCATAAAACCTACTCATATTGAAACAAACACCATTACAAATACTTTGGAGTCTGAGAATCTAAATCAGCCCGTTATTGAAATTTTTGGCGGTTCGACCCTAAAAGGCGAAGTGAGAATTAGCGGGGCAAAAAATTCCGCACTGGCCATCATGGCAGGAACGATCCTCTGTTCAGATGATTGCCGCCTACGGAATTTGCCAAACCTCGCTGATATCACCCGCATGAGCCAGATTTTATCGGCTATCGGCGTAAAGATAGAGCAGAATGCAGATATTCTCGATTTTGATGCTCGAAATATCGGTCAATCTCAAGCTCCCTATGAATTGGTTTCCCAATTGCGGGCCAGCTTTTTTGTGATTGGCTGATTACTCGCCCGTTTAGGAACAACTCGCGTACCTCTTCCTGGGGGTTGTGCGATCGGGGGCGGCTGTGGATCTCCATGTGCGGGGTCTGCAAGCGATGGGAGCGGATGTGATCATTGAGCATGGGGTTGTCCAAGCCAGTGTTAAAGGCAATCGCAAGCGTCTGACAGGAGCCAAAATTTATCTGGATTATCCCAGTGTCGGTGCAACGGAAACCATCATGATGGCGGCAACCCTGGGCCGACGGGGAAACCATTATTGAAAATGCGGCCCAGAGCCAGAAATTATTGATCTCGCGAATTTTTGCTGTTCGATGGGGCAAAAATTATGGGTGCAGGAACCAATACAATTGTCATTAGCGGGGTAGAACGCCTGCACTCGACGGATTATCCTATTCTGCCCGATCGCGTTGAGGCGGCGACTTTCTTGGTTGCAGGAGCGATTACCCACTCTGAAATTAGTCTTTTTCCCGTGATTCCCGCTCATCTAGCTTCGGCGATCGCAAAATTACGAGAAATTTGCCCCAAGGTGATTATCGATTCCCCTGATCGTATTCGTTTAATTCCCGGCCCCTAAAAGGAGCCGATATTGAAACCTTGCCCTATCCTGGCTTTCCGACCGATATGCAGGCTCAATTCATGGCGTCGCCGGCCATGAGTGAAGGTAGCAGCATGGTGACAGAAACGGTGTTTGAAAATCGTTTACAACACGTTGCCGAACTTCAACGCATGGGAGCCAATATCCGAGTCAAAGGAAATGTGGCTGTCGTTCAAGGGGTTCCTTTCTTATCGGGTGCGCCTGTCATGTCCACCGATCTCCGTGCTTCTTCGGCCTTAAGCGGTAGCAGGTTTAGCGGCGGAGGGTAAAACAACGATTCAAGGCTTAAAACACCTAGATTGGGGCTACGATGATATTGAAGGAAAATTGCGTAAATTAGGTGCGAATCTCCATCGAGTAAATGTTCCCTCTGAATTGTTGAGCAATACCGAGAGTTTAGTCTAAATAACTCGACTCATATCGTTTTTATTTAGTTTGGGTTAAGCCGTTTAAGATTTTAACCCAATACAACTTTGTAATCATTAGAAAATTAGAACAAGTAACTGATTGTCAGAAATGACCCAGTGTTTGTTCTTTTTTTTTATGGGTCGGTTTTCTGAAGCCCGAGAGCTATTTCGTTGCCGTAGATAGTTCACAAAAACTTCATTGATTTTTTATATGGTGAGAGTCTGTATCTTAGCTTGTGTGAAATAGCCATAAATTGAGGTTAGTTATGGACTTGGTTCAGTTTTCGTTGGTTATCATCGTAGTTGGGGTTCTCTTGTGGCTGGTCAACGGCTATATCCCAATGGATAGTCAGATCAAAAGAATTTTGAATATTGTGGTTGTCGTCGCCCTGATTATCTGGATTTTGAAGGTCTTTGGATTATTGAGTTTTCTTCGTGGCATTCGGGTCGGAAGATAACCAGTTCTGGTATTAAGCAGACTTTCTCCTGCCTGCCCAGAGGAAAAAAGAGGAAGGGCTTGATTTTTTCAATGAAGTTACCAAGCTTGGGTTCTCTTGTGGAGAGATTTATTGTAAACTGATGTTACGCAATCTAAAGTACTCCGCAAAAGGGACTCTTGTTCTGTTGTCGGATAAAATCGGTAACGAAACGCTTTTTTTGTCTCTCATACCGTATTACCGTCAAATGTAAAGCGTCTGAAAATGAGAAGTTTTAAAAGCCTTCTTTACTGATAAAAAAAATCTCTGGTTTCTCAACTCATGACTTTTTTCCGTCCCGATCAAGCTCTCAACCAAACTGTCCAGACGATTTTAGATTCAGCTTTTCAGGAATTTCCTAGTTTAAAACGGGATCAAATTGCTCTCACTTGGATCGTTTATGATGAGCCAGTAATTGTCAATACGGGCGGGGCTATCTCAGCAGAAGAATTTTGGAAGCATTCAGTGCGGGGGTATAGTTATCGCAGTTTTGAACGCATTTATCCTGCTAGTTTGGTCAAATTGTTTTATCTCGTTGCGATCGCGGAATGGCAGAAGGTAACATGATCGAAAGTTCTGCCGAATTAGAACGGGCGATTACCGATATTATCGTGGATCTGAGTAATGATGCCACGAGTTTAATTGTGGATACTTTGACGGGAACAACCAGCCGCCCCGAATTACCCGACGCGCCCTTTGAAACCTGGAAACATCAACGCAATTTAGTCAATCGTTATTTTCAAAATTTAGGGTGGGAAGAATTAAACGGAATTAATGTGAATCAAAAACCCTGGAATGAAGGCCCCAGACGGTCGAGAACGGGCTTTTGTGGGAAAAATGCTGGATAATCGCAATATGTTAACTACCGATGCGGTTGCTCGTTTATTGCATAGTATTGTTGGCGGTGTGGCGGTTTCTTCGTGCGATCGCAACAAATGATGAAATTATTAAAACGGTCTTTAAACGTAGCGAAACCTGAAGCAGGAGAAGAAAATCAGGTTACAGGCTTTTTAGGGGAAGTTTTACCCAAAAATGCTCAATTGTGGTCAAAGGCTGGCTGGACAAGTAAGGTACGCCATGATGCGGCCTATATTGAAATTCCCAACAAACAACCCTATTTATTAACGGTTTTTACGGAAGGGCAGGAAAACGAGAGTATCCTCAAATTTTACCTTTTATTTCCCAGGCTATTGCCAACCTTTCTTCTTCGAATTGTTAAAAGGCGATCGCCCGACTTTTAATTTCATTCCAACTTAACGGCATATTGCAAGAAGATAACAGTGAAATTTAGACAATCTTAATTCTATTACTTAAAATTTCTTTTCACTGACCTAGATCCCCTATTCATCTTTAAATATCAACAACGCGATCGCGAGTTTTGTAATTTGATGAAAGGCGATTAATTTTGCTATGATCACCGAATCGTAACAAAATTTAGCTCGTGTCAAACAACGACATTGATCGTATCCGTCAAAAAATCCGATTGCAACAATACGATATGTTAGCCCATGCAATGGAAGAAATGGCGAATACTATCTGACCATCATCGATGTAGAAACAGCGATTTTAAACGGTCGTGTTGTTCGGATTGAAAAAGATGATCCGAAGGGATCAAAATACATTGTTGCAGGAACCGCAGTTAATCTACAAACTCCCGTCGGGGTAGTTGGGCGTTTCGCCACTAGCGGACGTTATTTGATTATTACAGTTTATGAAATCACCAAACTTGAGGGCTAACTCCATGTACGGCTATCAATGCGAATACTGTGAAGGAACGGTTCAACCTCGCCTTATTAAACGAGAAGTCTTCAAACATAGAGATGGTTTTGTCATTCTTGAAGACGTGACGATTGGTGTGTGTAATAACTGCGGCAATCGTTATTATTCTGCTGAAATATTCTCATACTGTTCATGCTGTAGCAACTGGACGAAAAACCCCTGAAAAAACGGAAAAAATTCCAGTTACACATTTAGAATTGGCATAGATTAAGGTATTGAGTAATAGAGTTTGATCGCGAGTTTTGTAACTTGATGAAAGGCGATCGCGACTTTTACCCAAAATCTGAATACGCCGAATTTCTGAGCATTAATACAATTCCCCCATTCCCTCGTTACAATATGAGAAAGAATATTAAGAAATGTTGAGAAACCCCCATGAGTCAACTCACCCTCGAACAAATTGCGACCCAGCTAGAAAGCACCAATTCCCGCGATCGCCTGTTGGTTTGTTTCCCTGCGAGAAGTTGCCGATGAGATGCCGTTCCCCTGATCAAAAAAGTTCTAGATGATGAAATGCTTCAAGTGCTATTGATGGCCGTTTTCGCGCTAGGGATTAAACAGACCGACGAATGCTTCGCTATTTTGACCAAATTATTAGAAACTGACCCTGATTACGGTATTCGGCCCGATGCGGCGGTGTCGGGTATTTGAAAGACGGACGAGCCTTAGAACCCCTTGTTCGCGCTTTTTATGAGGATACGGAATGGTTAGTGCGCTTTAGTGCGGCGGTTTCCCTCGGTAATTTGCAGGATATTCGGTCGAAACAAGTTTTATTAAAAGCCCTTGATAGCTCAGAAACCGTTGTCCAGCATAAATATTCTGCGATCGCAGCATTAGGAGAAATTAAAGCGATCGGTACGGTTGAAGCCATTTTAAAATTTGCCAGTTCGGAAGATTGGTTAATTCGTCAACGTCTTAGCCGAAGCCTTGGGGAATTTACCCTCCGATCAAAGCCTATCCGCCCTCCGTTTCTTTGTGAAAGATGAACACCCCCAGGTCAGACAAGCCGCAATTTACTCTCTACAAAGACTCGAAATGACTTAAAATTAATTTTGTCAGTATTCGTCCCTTGCAAATCTTCAACTATTCATGGAAGTTCTAGCCTTTTTGGAATCCTGTACAGGAAAATGGTTTTCCCTGGCGTACCCGTTACGACTTTGATCAGAATAATGCTGAAAATCAAAAGTCAGAACTGAATATGGAGAAAATTAACCTGTAATGCCCAACTCCAATCTCTCTGTCAAGCCTATCAAATCAATTCTGCCCAAAGCTTGGGAGGAATCAAAACCAGTTGGGAAACCGTCGGAGATTGGGGCGGTACGAAAGCAAAAGGGTTCAACGCGATGGCTGTTTTTACCCGAAAATGAAACAGGATTGA
>CAWEDJ010000058.1:0-16898 GCA_963807635.1 uncultured cyanobacterium | reverse complement strand
TTAGGGCTTTTTCTTAACCTAAATTGTTGAAAATAGTGAAGAGCTTGAAACCCTTATTCTGTGGTCGGTTTCAGACTTAATGGGAAAAGTCAGGAGCCAATTGCAATGACATTACTAACACAAATTGCCATCATTCTTAATGCCCTAATCCATTTTGGTTTTGCAGTAGGAGAAATTTTCTTCACCACCTACCTTTTAGAAAAACTATTTGGTTTTTTATCCTATATGCCCTTAGAACTGCTCCGATCGCCAAAAATGCAGGCATTTACAACAGCTTCATTGCCGCAGGACTCTTTGGTCAGTGTTTGCCCAGGAAAATACTTTTGAATTACGACTCTTTTTTCTGATTTGTGTGGCGATCGCAGGAATCTTTGGAGCGATGACCTTACCCAATAAGGACTCAACAGAAGCTAAAAACCTAAAAACTTTATATATCCAAACGGCTCCTGCTATTATCGCTATTGCATTGGTTTGGAAAACACAATTCTAGCGAATCTATTTTGTTTTTTTTCTCAAGTTAATCTCGCTTTACTATGAAGATTCTCGTGATCGCGTTTATTAAAAACCAAGAAATGCGATCGCACTTTTCGTAAAACTTATCAATCTCACCGTTTTTCCAAACTAGCCTTTTGTCGTTGCGCTTCATACAACAACAAAGCCGCTGCGATCGCCATATCGAAACATTCCACCCGAGAAGCCAAAGGAATGCTGACTGTTTCATCCGCTAAGTTAGCCAAATCTGCGCTTAACCCCGTCCCTTCATTGCCCAGAAGAATAATACTCATCGCCTAAAATCCGTTTCCCAATAGGTTTTAGGTGCATTCATCTGAGTTGCAATTACCTGTATTCCCTGGGTTTGATAGTCTTGAATTAATTTTTCCAAATCAGGACTAGATTTCTTCGGCAAATGAAACCAGGCTCCCGCAGAAGCCCGCAATACCTTGGGATTATCCAACTCCACACTATCTTCACTCGTCCAAAGACCCTCCACACCTGTCGCAACGGCAGAACGAATAATCGTGCCTAAATTGCCTGAATCTGGATTCTTTCGAGGATTAATCCTAACTTCGGAGACTTTATCGGGCTTAAATTTTGAAAATCTCGGTCAATGGTTGCAATCACGCCATCGGGATTCACCGTCGTAGCCAATTGTTGCAACACTTCAGGACTCACACATTCCACTCGGCGCGATCGCGTTAAAACTTGTTCGTAAAGTTGGGAATATTTAACCTGCCATTGAGGACTATAACAGACAGTTTCTAAGGAACAATTCACCTCCAAAGCCGTCTCTAGGAGATGTGTTCCTTCTAATAATAATAAATTCTGCTCCTGTCGTCCTTTAGCGCGATGGAGCCTACGAATTTGTTTGACGAGGGGATTTTGCGAACTGGTAATCATGCCGAAATTCGCGAATAAACTTTGTAAGAATGACTGGCTTTTTTGTTCATCTTCTCACTAATTTAAAGTTATTGTGCGACCTAGATTTGGCAAAGTTGAACTAAATGCGGAACCCGGGACTCGAACCCGGAAGTCCTTGCGAACACTAGAACCTGAATCTAGCGCGTCTACCAATTCCGCCAGTACCGCCTATAGTTTTTTAGTTTTTTTGTAACCAATAAATCATCATGGCGCATAAAAGGTTATTTAGTCAATCTTTTTTGAGAAAACTTTCTCCCGTTATCAGCGATCGCGGTCTGAATTTTAGAAATTTAGTAAAAAAAACTAGACATTTTACAGTTTTCTAGTATAATTCAGGAGCGATTTTTTATGTGCATAATTTTTATATCATCATCTAACCATCGGAGGGTAACGTCATAAAACCTACTCATATTGAAACAAACACCATTACAAATACTTTGGAGTCTGAGAATCTAAATCAGCCCGTTATTGAAATTTTTGGCGGTTCGACCCTAAAAGGCGAAGTGAGAATTAGCGGGGCAAAAAATTCCGCACTGGCCATTATGGCAGGAACGATCCTCTGTTCAGATGATTGCCGCCTACGGAATTTGCCAAACCTCGCTGATATCACCCGCATGAGCCAGATTTTATCGGCTATCGGCGTAAAGATAGAGCAGAATGCAGATATTTTCGATTTTGATGCTCGAAATATCGGTCAATCTCAAGCTCCCTATGAATTGGTTTCCCAATTGCGGGCCAGCTTTTTTGTGATTGGCCCATTACTCGCCCGTTTAGGAACAACTCGCGTACCTCTTCCTGGGGGTTGTGCGATCGGGGCGCGGCCTGTGGATCTCCATGTGCGGGGTCTGCAAGCGATGGGAGCGGATGTGATCATTGAGCATGGGGTTGTCCAAGCCAGTGTTAAAGGCAATCGCAAGCGTCTGACAGGAGCCAAAATTTATCTGGATTATCCCAGTGTCGGTGCAACGGAAACCATCATGATGGCGGCAACCCTGGCCGACGGGGAAACCATTATTGAAAATGCGGCCCAGGAGCCAGAAATTATTGATTTCGCGAATTTTTGCTGTTCGATGGGGGCAAAAATTATGGGTGCAGGAACCAATACAATTGTCATTAGCGGGGTAGAACGCCTGCACTCGACGGATTATCCTATTCTGCCCGATCGCGTTGAGGCGGCGACTTTCTTGGTTGCAGGAGCGATTACCCACTCTGAAATTAGTCTTTTTCCCGTGATTCCCGCTCATCTAGCTTCGGCGATCGCAAAATTACGAGAAATTGGCCCAAGGTGATTATCGATTCCCCTGATCGTATTCGTTTAATTCCTGGCCCTAAAAGGAGCCGATATTGAAACCTTGCCCTATCCTGGCTTTCCGACCGATATGCAGGCTCAATTCATGGCGTTGCTGGCCATGAGTGAAGGTAGCAGCATGGTGACAGAAACGGTGTTTGAAAATCGTTTACAACACGTTGCCGAACTTCAACGCATGGGAGCCAATATCCGAGTCAAAGGAAATGTGGCTGTCGTTCAAGGGGTTCCTTTCTTATCGGGTGCGCCTGTCATGTCCACCGATCTCCGTGCTTCTGCGGCCTTAGTGGTAGCAGGTTTAGCGGCGGAGGGTAAAACAACGATTCAAGGCTTAAAACACCTAGATCGGGGCTACGATGATATTGAAGGAAAATTGCGTAAATTAGGTGCGAATCTCCATCGAGTAAATGTTCCCTCTGAATTGTTGAGCAATACCGAGAGTTTAGTCTAAATAACTCGACTCATATCGTTTTTATTTAGTTTGGGTTAAGCCGTTTAAGATTTTAACCCAATACAACTTTGTAATCATTAGAAAATTAGAACAAGTAACTGATTGTCAGAAATGACCCAGTGTTTGTTCTTTTTTTTATGGGTCGGTTTTCTGAAGCCCGAGAGCTATTTCGTTGCCGTAGATAGTTCACAAAAACTTCATTGATTTTTTATATGGTGAGAGTCTGTATCTTAGCTTGTGTGAAATAGCCATAAATTGAGGTTAGTTATGGACTTGGTTCAGTTTTCGTTGGTTATCATCGTAGTTGGGGTTCTCTTGTGGCTGGTCAACGGCTATATCCCAATGGATAGTCAGATCAAAAGAATTTTGAATATTGTGGTTGTCGTCGCCCTGATTATCTGGATTTTGAAGGTCTTTGGATTATTGAGTTTTCTTCGTGGCATTCGGGTCGGAAGATAACCAGTTCTGGTATTAAGAAACTTTCCTGCCTGCCGAGAGGAAAAAAGAGGAAGGGCTTGATTTTTTCAATGAAGTTACCAAGCTTGGGTTCTCTTGTGGAGAGATTTATTGTAAACTGATGTTACGCAATCTAAAGTACTCCGCAAAAGGGACTCTTGTTCTGTTGTCGGATAAAATCGGTAACGAAACGCTTTTTTTGTCTCTCATACCGTATTACCGTCAAATGTAAAGCGTCTGAAAATGAGAAGTTTTAAAAGCCTTCTTTACTGATAAAAAAAATCTCTGGTTTCTCAACTCATGACTTTTTTCCGTCCCGATCAAGCTCTCAACCAAACTGTCCAGACGATTTTAGATTCAGCTTTTCAGGAATTTCCTAGTTTAAAACGGGATCAAATTGCTCTCACTTGGATCGTTTATGATGAGCCAGTAATTGTCAATACGGGCGGGGCTATCTCAGCAGAAGAATTTTGGAAGCATTCAGTGCGGGGGTCTAGTTATCGCAGTTTTGAACGCATTTATCCTGCTAGTTTGGTCAAATTGTTTTATCTCGTTGCGATCGCGGAATGGCTAGAAGGTAACATGATCGAAAGTTTGCCGAATTAGAACGGGCGATTACCGATATGATCGTGGATTCGAGTAATGATGCCACGAGTTTAATTGTGGATACTTTGACGGGAACAACCAGCGGCCCCGAATTACCCGACGCGCCCTTTGAAACCTGGAAACATCAACGCAATTTAGTCAATCGTTATTTTCAAAATTTAGGGTGGGAAGAATTAAACGGAATTAATGTGAATCAAAAACCCTGGAATGAAGGCCCCATGGTCGAGAACGGGCTTTTGTGGGAAAAATGCTGGATAATCGCAATATGTTAACTACCGATGCGGTTGCTCGTTTATTGCATAGTATTGTTGGCGGTGTGGCGGTTTCTTCGGTGCGATCGCAACAAATGATGAAATTATTAAAACGGTCTTTAAACGTAGCGAAACCTGAAGCAGGAGAAGAAAATCAGGTTACAGGCTTTTTAGGGGAAGTTTTACCCAAAAATGCTCAATTGTGGTCAAAGGCTGGCTGGACAAGTAAGGTACGCCATGATGCGGCCTATATTGAAATTCCCAACAAACAACCCTATTTATTAACGGTTTTTACGGAAGGGCAGGAAAACGCGAGTAATCCTCAAATTTTACCTTTTATTTCCCAGGCGATCGCCAACCTTTCTTCTTCTAATTGTTAAAAGGCGATCGCCCGACTTTTAATTTCATTCCAACTTAACGGCATATTGCAAGAAGATAACAGTGAAATTTAGACAATCTTAATTCTATTACTTAAAATTTCTTTTCACTGACCTAGATCCCCTATTCATCTTTAAATATCAACAACGCGATCGCGAGTTTTGTAATTTGATGAAAGGCGATTAATTTTGCTATGATCACCGAATCGTAACAAAATTTAGCTCGTGTCAAACAACGACATTGATCGTATCCGTCAAAAAATCCGATTGCAACAATACGATATGTCAGCCCATGCAATGGAAGAAATGGCGAAGACTATCTAACCATCATCGATGTAGAAACAGCGATTTTAAACGGTCGTGTTGTTCGGATTGAAAAAGATGATCCCAGGGGATCAAAATACATTGTTGCAGGAACCGCAGTTAATCTACAAACTCCCGTCGGGGTAGTTGGGCGTTTCGCCACTAGCGGACGTTATTTGATTATTACAGTTTATGAAATCACCAAACTTGAGGGCTAACTCCATGTACGGCTATCAATGCGAATACTGTGAAGGAACGGTTCAACCTCGCCTTATTAAACGAGAAGTCTTCAAACATAGAGATGGTTTTGTCATTCTTGAAGACGTGACGATTGGTGTGTGTAATAACTGCGGCAATCGTTATTATTCTGCTGAAATATTGCATACTGTTCATGCTGTAGCAACTGGACTAAAAACCCCTGAAAAAACGGAAAAAATTCCAGTTACACATTTAGAATTGGCATAGATTAAGGTATTGAGTAATAGAGTTTGATCGCGAGTTTTGTAACTTGATGAAAGGCGATCGCGACTTTTACCCAAAATCTGAATACGCCGAATTTCTGAGCATTAATACAATTCCCCCATTCCCTCGTTACAATATGAGAAAGAATATTAAGAAATGTTGAGAAACCCCCATGAGTCAACTCACCCTCGAACAAATTGCGACCCAGCTAGAAAGCACCAATTCCCGCGATCGCCGTGTTGGCCTTGGTTTCCCTGCGAGAAGTTGCCGATGAAGATGCCGTTCCCCTGATCAAAAAAGTTCTAGATGATGAAATGCTTCAAGTGCGATCCATGGCCGTTTTCGCGCTAGGGATTAAACAGACCGACGAATGCTTCGCTATTTTGACCAAATTATTAGAAACTGACCCTGATTACGGTATTCGGGCCGATGCGGCGGGTGCCTTGGGGTATTTGAAAGACGGACGAGCCTTAGAACCCCTTGTTCGCGCTTTTTATGAGGATACGGAATGGTTAGTGCGCTTTAGTGCGGCGGTTTCCCTCGGTAATTTGCAGGATATTCGGTCGAAACAAGTTTTATTAAAAGCCCTTGATAGCTCAGAAACCGTTGTCCAGCAGGCCGCGATCGCAGCATTAGGAGAAATTAAAGCGATCGATACGGTTGAAGCCATTTTAAAATTTGCCAGTTCGGAAGATTGGTTAATTCGTCAACGTCTAGCCGAAGCCTTGGGCAATTTACCCTCCGATCAAAGCCTATCCGCCCTCCGTTTCTTTGTGAAAGATGAACACCCCCAGGTCAGACAAGCCGCAATTTACTCTCTACAAAGACTCGAAATGACTTAAAATTAATTTTGTCAGTATTCGTCCCTTGCAAATCTTCAACTATTCATGGAAGTTCTAGCCTTTTTGGAATCCTGTACAGGAAAATGGTTTTCCCAGCGTACCCGTTACGACTTTGATCAGAATAATGCTGAAAATCAAAAGTCAGAACTGAATATGGAGAAAATTAACCCTGGGGATGCCGAACTCCAATCTCTCTGTCAAGCCTATCAAATCAATTCTGCCCAAAGCTTGGGAGGAATCAAAACCAGTTGGGAAACCGTCGGAGATTGGGGCGCAACGAAACAAAAGGGTTCAACGCTATGGCTGTTTTTACCCGAAAATGAAACAGGATTGACGGGAAAATTATTTCGCAGTGTCGCCAAACCAGGCAGTTTGATGCTGTCAGGACGCTATCTCTTAGCCGCCGATGAAAGTTTAACGCTCATTCTAGAGTCTGATACGGTCTATACCGAGGAACGGCTGTGGTTTGCTAGTGCCAATTTACGCTTGCGGACGAGCCTAATCCAACAACGCGATCGCTTTAGTTATAGCGCGTTTTATTCAGAAATCCGCAAATTACCCACTCCGCCTCCTCCCGAAGTTTAATGTTGGGGAAGAACGGATTCGACTTTATTAACTTGGCAATTTTCAGGTTAACCGATAGAATTATTACGACGCGAAATCTCTAGGTGTGAGTATTGGAACCAATGATGTCTTCTAAATTTCCTAAATCTACAACAGCCCCCATCGGCAACGCTAAAAAAATCTTTCAACAGAGTGTTGCTATCCTGGGAGGACTCGGACTTTTAAGCACTAATTTTTTGATTCCTTCGGCGATCGCAACAGAAACCCTAAGCATTCCCGATGCCCCCGCCCCCAGCTTTGTGGATTCAACGCCTGCCCCTCCAAGCGTTGCCCCCATTGCGGCCCCCCGTCCCAAAGTAGACATCGTTGCTCCATCCCCCTCTCGTGCTAGTCGTCGTCGCTCCAATCCAGACCAAAGTGCGGTTGCAACTCCCAGGGTCAGGCTCTCGGCTCCCAGAATTTCTATTTCCACCACTTCCCCCGTCGTGGGTAACGCTCCCATCGAAACCCAACCCTCTAGCATCCGCAACTCTCTACAGGGTAAAAATAGTTATATTGATACGACAGATTATTCTGTTGGGAAATCGCCAAAAACCGATTCAACTCCTTCTGTTGTTTTAAGTGAACGGTCAACGGGTTGTCGGACTGTCGTGCAAGGTGGCTCCCTCAATCGGGGTTGTGGCGGTGCTACGGCATCCCGTCGTCGTTCATCCAATGCCACCGTTGCCCAATCTGTTGTTCCTCGTTATCAACGACTAGCCCGTACTCAGACGAGGGTTTCTGCCAATAATTTCCTTCGTCGTTCTCCCCGCATTTCCCCTGTAACAGCGATCGCGTTCCAACCGTCTTCTTCCCAGTATTATCGTAATCGTCCCAATCGCTCGTCCTATAGCAATAATTCCAGCAATATCAATCCCAATCAAGTCGTTAGCCTAGAACCCATTATCCGTCGGGGAATCTCCATCGCCCTTGCCCCCCTACAGGAATACAACCGCGCCACCACTTCCTACGCTCCTACGGCTCCCAATGTCAGACAGGAAAATACGGATTTACTCTTCCCCTTACCGATGGCAGTCCCTCTGACTTCAGCGTTTGGTTGGCGGATTCATCCTGTCACAGGAACAGGTCGGATGCACTCAGGAACGGATTTAGGTGCGCCCACAGGAACGCCCGTTTTAGCGGCCTATGCGGGTGAAGTTTCGATGGCGGATTGGTCAGGCGGCTATGGACTGATGGTTGTTCTTCGTCACCTAGAAGGAACTCAAGAATCTCGCTATGCCCACCTTTCGGAAGTATTGGTTAAAGCAGGACAATCGGTACAAAAAGGTGAAGTTATTGGTCGTGTGGGTAGTACGGGTCTATCGACGGGGACTCACTTGCACTTTGAATGGCGGCATTTAACCAATAACGGTTGGGTCGCCGTTGATGCGGGAACCCATTTGGAATATGCGATGGCAAACTTGATGCGAAATGAACAATTAGCGGCAGTTCCTGCTCGTCCCCAGGGATAAATTGTCAATTCTCTTGGACTTTTCTTCCCAACCTTGGTGAACTTTGGCCAAAGGTTGGGTATTTTATAGGTAGTAACTTCTTTTGCAGATTTTGAGCTGTGTTTTTTGGTGTTGACCCCTCTGGCTTCCCGCTTCTGAACATTGGTTCAAAAATTATTCTCCTCACAAATTCTAGGAGGGCTAGGTGAATCAATACTCTGACAAGAATTCTAAGGCGGAGGTCGAGGCCACCGTTGTTGATGTGACGGAAATTTTTGAAGAAGCACCGTTTCATGAGGGTCAACGCCCTATCGAGGAAAATTTGAATCGTGTTCCTGACCAGGACGAGGCTCCGATCATCGGGCTGGTCAATAAAATTCTCATTATGGGAATGCGGGAAAAAGCATCTGAGCTTCATCTTGAGCCAGAAGAAAATAAATTGGTTGTTCGGATTCGTCAGGGGGGGAATTTGCGATCGCTGCTTGATCCCCTCCCAAAAAAAATGATAACTCCGATCATTAATCGTCTCAAAGCAATGGTTGGATTGGATATCACCCAAACCAAAATTCCTCAAAAGGGACGACTGCGTAAAAGTTATAACGGTAATCCTGTTTATTTTTTTATTCATACCCTACCCAGTTTCTATGGGGAAAAGATCGTTGTTCGTATTGTGGAATCCGTGAGTGAACTGGCTGATGTAGAGACACTCATTTCGGATAAAACAAGTCAAACCGCGATAAAAGCTCTAAATAACCGTAAATCAGGTTTAATTCTGGTGACGGGGCCTGCTTATGCTGGAATTTCTACCACCCTAGAAGCTTGCCTAGCTCAACAAAAAGATCGTAATTTAGCCAGCCTTGAAGACCCGATTCGTCGAACCCTTCCTGGCATTACTCAAGTGGAAGTTGACCGAGATCACGGTTTTACCTATGCTCAGGCCCTGAGACTCTTTAGCTCGTCAAGATGTGGATGTGATCCTGGTGGATCAAATGGAGGATTGGGAGACGGCTCAGGCTGTTCTGGACTCCGTTAATCAGGGGCATTTGGTGTTGACCAGTCTCTCTGCCCAAGATGCGGTTTCGGCGATCGCGCAATTAAGCGAGTGGGTAAAACCGTCCTTTTTAGCAGAAAATCTGAGTGGCATTATTAACCAACGATTACTCCGCCGCGTTTGTCCGACTTGTCGCTTGGTGCATCAACCCGAAAAGGAAGAATTACAGCAATTACAACTTTCTCCCCGTCAACGTCAATCGAGTCATTTTTATCGAGCCAATACCCTCAACCAGGAATTAATTCAGCAATATCGACTGAAAGGCCGATTATGTCGTCAATGTAATGGGGCGGGCTATCACGGGCAAGTGGGAGTTTATGAAGTCCTGACGATTAACCCTAGTCTGCGTTCTGTTATTGCCCAGAATACTGAGCCTGAAAAATTGAGGGAAGTTGTCCTCGCCCAGGGAATGAAAACCCTCATTAACGATGCTCTAGACCAAGTGTTGGCAGGAGAAACAACCCTAGAGGAATTTTTCCGTGTCTTTCCCGATGCTCTATTTTCCCTCGGTCAAGTTCAGCCTGTTGCAACTTTATCGCCTGACTTTCAAAAACGATTAACGGATTTAGAAAAATCCCTAGCGGATGTCAATAAGGCTTTTGTGGAATTCAAAAAATTGATGACGGCAACGGCTCCTGAGTTAAACGAGGAGTTTATTGATGAAAGCGATGACTTTTCTCCTCAAACCCTGCCGCTTATGGCTCTTGATGATGCAGAGATTGATCTCTCAGAAGTTACTTTGATTAGCGATACTCAGCTTTATGAAGAGTTTGCTAATCCCGAAAAATGGGGGGCTTTTAAAAAAGAAGTTACTCCGCGATCGCCCTCTGTGACTCCCAAGCCTGCAAATTCTACTGTTGCGGATCTGAAATCTGAACTGGCGATCGAAGAATTTTTATTACCCGATGACGAAAATGAAGGCAAGGAAGACACAGTCATCGCTCCCTTCAAATCCATTGTCGATCCTTGGTAATATTCAACTCGTCCCGATGCTGTAAGGATTATTCCCGCTCCTCAGCTTTGGGGGGATGATAAACCCGACGACCATAGAGTTCAGTTAGCCATCCCAAATGTTCCTTCATCCAACTGTTTAGAGAGTCTTCTCGGTAACGCCAGCCCCAATTGCCATCGGCTGTGCCTGGTAGGTTCATGCGAGACTCATTACCCAACCCTAAAATATCCTGTAGGGGGAAAATGGCGAGATTGGCGACAGATCCCATTGCTAATCGAATTAAAGACCAATGGATGCCTTGCTCACAAACACAGCCTAAATAATCGGTGACTCGTTTTTGTTCTTCGGGCGATCGCGCTTGAAACCAACCGACCGTTGTATCGTTGTCGTGGGTTCCCGTATAAACCACCGCATTACGATTCGTATAATTAAACGGTAAAAAAGAATTAGCTCGGTCTGAATCAAAGGCAAAATGCAGAATTTTCATCCCAGGAAAACCAAAATCATCCCGCAGAGCTTCGACACCAGGAGTAATTACGCCCAAATCCTCCGCCACAATCGGTAAATTTTCCCCCAAATTCTCCTTAAGAGTGGTTAAAAAAGCACGACCAGGAGCATCAACCCATTCTCCATTGATGGCAGTTTTTTCTCCTTCAACAACGCCCCAAAAGGCATCAAATCCTCGAAAATGGTCAATGCGGACAATATCAACATACTGCAAAGTTGCCTTAAATCGTTGTATCCACCAAGCAAAATCCGTTTCTGCTAATTTTTCCCAGTTATAAACAGGATTTCCCCACAGTTGACCTGTTTCACTAAAATAATCAGGAGGAACCCCCGCCATGAGGGCCGCATTCCCCGTTTCTTCATTGAGGCAAAAAATATCAGGATTAGCCCAGACATCGGAACTATCATGGGCAACATAAATGGGAATATCCCCAAAAATGTAAATATCTTGGTCGTTAGCGTAGATTTTAAGTGCAGCCCACTGACGAAAAACGATAAATTGTAAGAATTGATGATAGAAAATCGTTTCTTTGAGACGTTCTTTCCAAGCCGCTAAAACCTCTGGTTTTCGTTTAACGAGATCGGTTTCCCAACTATTCCAACTGCTGCCTGCATGGAATTCTTTGAGAGCCATGAAGAGGGCATAATCTTCTAACCAATAACCTTGAACTTGACAAAATTTATGAAAATCAACTGTTAAAGTTTTAAGGAATTTTTTTTGAAAATTATCGCAGGCTTTTTTAAATAGGGGAACTTTAAATTGCCTAACTGCTTCAAAGTCAACAGTATCCAAGGGAAACGCAGGAATATTATCTAAATCATAGGTTTCTAATAATCCCTCTTCTACCAATTTTTCGGGACTAATGAGTAAGGGATTAACCGCTAAAGAAGAATAGCAAAGATAGGGAGAATCACCGTAACCCGTCGGCCCCTAAGGGTAGAATTTGCCAAATACTTTGATTACTAGACGATAAAAAATCAATAAACCGATAGGCCACATCCCCCAAATCTCCTATACCAAAACGGTTGGGGAGGGAAGTCGGATGTAATAAAATTCCACTAGAGCGTTTATTTAACATTATTTCAACAGTTCTTTGGTTATACAATTTATCTTTGATAGGCGATCGCTTTTTCCAGTTAAAATTAAACGCCTAAGTCCTTCATTGCTAAACGAATTTGCTCAATGCGTCTGCGATTAACCCCTAAATCAGAATCTCCTAATCGAGAAGCTGATCGTACTTGGATTATTTTGGCATCTTTGGGGAAATAAAATTCGACATCGTCAACAAATCCCAATAATTTACTGCTGGATTCGGCTTGGATATAATCGTCGGTCTGCTCAATAATTTCGGTGCGAGGAACAACAGACAAAACTTTGACTAACGTTTCTTTCGCCTGTTCTAGACTGCCTTGATAGGGAATCGGCGCGATCGCATGGGTTTTGTCTCCATTTTGGCTGACTACGCAATTAGGAGAAGCGGGGCAGGGGGATAATTGCTGATTTTTTACGCCGAGGTTGCTAGGAACGGAACCCCGAAACAGATTGGAGACCAGGGAAAGGGCGGCCAGAATTGTGGGTTGGTTGATTGCAGAATTTGCTAGGGCAGACGGCATTGCGGTTAAATTAACCGATAAAACCACTGATAGGACGAGAAAGAGAGAAACAACCCATTTCATAAAAGTTACCTGAGTAATTAACAGTTCTTATTGTAAAAGCGATCGCCGATCACTCCAGAAATATTTTTAAGCGTGTAAAATTTTCATTGATTATGTCTGATGTTATTGATCTTCTTGATGGGTTTCAATCATTTCAATCGCTTCTTCACACCACAGCACCCAATCGGATTCAAATCTAATCCCTCGACGCAGAGTTAAATAGTCGAACTTTTCCGCTAGAGAAAGGGTTTCTATCTTGCCAAATTCTTCTTTTTCAATCGTTTTAAGAACCGCCAAATTTTCTAGGTGAATTTGATGACGACGCTTCAATTCATCCAAAATAGCGGGACGGGGAACCAGAAAACCAACCTGAGTTTTGATCATTAAATCTTCGCGGATGGTTGTCGGTTCACTGGGCGTAAGTACCCAATGGGCTAAGTTTTCTTTACCCAGGGAGGTGATGCTGTAAATATTTTTGTTGGGACGACTGGTTTGCGTGATGGTTTCGGAGCTTACCCAACCAGCGTTTTCCAGTTCCCGTAGGGTTTTGTAAACCTGTTGATGGGAAGCCATCCAATAACAACTGATTTTTTCATCAAACCGCTTCACCATGTCATAACCGCTACAGGGGCCATCTACCAATAGAGAGGCCAAAAGAGCCTGGGGTAACGCCATTAAATTTTCTCCTTGACATATACAATTTGTTTACTATACATTCTTATTATGCAAAGTTTATATTCATTTTTTTGCATAGTCATCACCCGACAGATTAACTGACCCTCATTTCCCTTGGAGGTTTTTATCGATGCAGACTCTGGAAAAGCCCGCAAAATCAGTCAATACGACCGTTCCTAACGCTACAGGACAACGGAGGAGCGTCATAATCGGCATAGGCGCGATCGCTGTAATTGGCTTAATTGGTTACGGATTTACCCAAGCAAAAACACCCGAACCTCTTCCTGTCGCTAAACCCATTGTAGCCAAGTCTGTGACAGCATTAGGGCGTTTGGAACCCCAGGGAGAAGTGATTAAACTTGCGGCTTCAACGAGTGGCAGTCGGGTGGCTCAACTTTTGGTTAAACAGGGAGATTTAGTCAAAAAAGGAGAAATTATTGCGGTTCTCGATAGTCGCGATCGCCTACAGGCAGAATTAGAACAGGCCAAGGAACAGGTAAAGGTCAATCAATCTAAATTGGCACAGGTGAAAGCAGGGGCCAAAACAGGGGAAATTGGGGCGCAACAATCCACGATTCAACGCATAGAAGCTCAGTTAAACGGCGATCGCCAGACCCAACAGGCAACCATTGATCGATTAGAGGCTCAATTAATGGGGGATATTTCCTCTCAAAAAGCGAGTATTCGTAAATTAAAAGCCGAATTAGCCAATGCTAAAGTAGAATATCAACGCTATCAACAATTAAGTAAAGAAGGAGCCGTTTCTGCCTCTATTTACGACAGTAAGGGGTTAAATCTAGAAACCAGTCGTCAACAGTTAGCCGAAGCCAAAGCAAATTTAGAACGGACAGAGCGCACGACTCGGCAACAAATTAAAGAAGCAAAAGCCGCCCTAGAACGCATTGAACGGACGGGTCAACAGCAAATTAATGAGGCTCGTTCTACTTTAAATAAAGTTACTGAAGTTCGTCTTGTTGATGTGGAAGCGGCCCAAGCTGACGTGAATTCTGCGATCGCCTCGGTCAAAAAAGCCCAGGCAAATTCGCCCTTGCCTATGTGCGATCGCCGAGGGATCGGCCAGGTGTTAAAAATCCATACCTGGGACGGAGAAATTGTCGGTAATAACGGTATTGTCGAACTGGGGCAAACCAATCAGATGATCGCGGTAGCTGAAGTCTATGAAACCGATGTTAAACGGCTAAAAATCGGACAAAAAGCGATTGTGACTAGTGATGCTTTTTCGGGAGAGGCGGTCGGTCGAGTCAAAGAAATTGGGTTACAAATTTACAAGAATAATGTTTTAAATACTGATCCCACTGCCGCCACCGATGCTCGAATTGTGGAAGTCAAAATTCAACTTAATCCTGCTAGTAGTCCTAAAGTTCAAGCCTTTACAAATCTCCAAGTGACGGTTGCAATTAAAACTCAATAATTCACAATATTTCTTATAAATTTTAGAAAAATATGAATCTTATTATTACCATAAATACTTAATGATTTAAAGTCCCCCTTATCAAGGGGGATTTAGGGGGATAAAACCTTTTTTTGAATAAAAAATTCGAGAAAAACCATGAAAAAAGTACCTAAAACTCGTGAAATTCCTTTGGCTTGGTTACAACTAAGTCGAGAAAAAAGTCGATTATTAGTCGCAATGGCAGGAATTGCTTTTGCGGATATGTTGATGTTTATTCAATTGGGTTTTCAAACTGCCCTTTATGATAGTAATACTCAATTACACCAAACAATTAATGCAGATTTACTTTTAATTAGTCCCCAGGGAAGAAACATCGTTAGTTTAGATACTTTTCCACGACGAAGATTATATCAAGCCTTAAGTTTTGATGGTGTGGCCAGCGCAGATCCTCTTTATGCTGATTTTGTGGATTGGAAAAATCCCCAAACTAATCTCAAAACTTCCGTCTTATTATTAGGATTTAAGCCAGAAAAATCTGCTTTTTTGATACCCGAAGTGGAGCAGAATTTAGAAAAATTAAAAATGCCTGATGTTTTGCTTTTTGATCGAGGTTCGCGGGGGAATTATGCAACAACATTAATCAATTTGGAACAAGGAAAAACAGTTTCTACCGAAATTCAGGAACGAAAAATTAATATAAAAGGATTATTTCTTTCGGGAGCTTCTTTTGCGGCTGATGGGAATGTGATCACCAGTGATTTGAATTTTCATCGCATCTTAACTCGTCGTCATCCTTCTCAAGTTAGTGCAGGTTTACTCAAGTTAAAACCAGGAATTGATCCCCAACAAATGGCCCAAACATTAAAGCTAAATTTGCCCAGTGATGTCAGGGTTTTAACTAAAGCGGAATTTATTGATTTTGAAAAAACTTATTGGTCAGAGAATACTTCTATTGGTTTTATTTTCACAATGGGAACGGCGATCGGCTTTGTGGTGGGCGTGGTCATTGTTTATCAAATTTTGTCCAGTGATGTGGCGGATCATTTGGCTGAATATGCCACCCTCAAGGCAATGGGTTATCGCAATTCCTATTTATTAATCGTCGTTTTTCAAGAAGCTCTGATTTTGGCTCTCCTTGGTTTTCTCCCTGGTTCAGCGATCGCGATTGGTTTATATGAATTAACCCGTAATGCCACGAATTTACCGCTATTTATGACCGTCAGTCGAGCAATTACAGTTTTAATTTTAACAATTATCATGTGTACAATTTCTGGGGGAATTGCGACTAAAAAATTACGGTCTGCCGATCCTGCTGATATTTTTTAAGATTTTTGTTTTATGGTTTTGAAAATTAAACCTCTACTAAATTTTAAGACTATTTTAAAAAGCAGATTTGATATTATTTTAAAATTTATTATTCAAAACTTATGCAAACTCTTACGTTATCCAATCAAACTCACTGTCTTGAGAATCAACCCGTTATTTGTGTTAGAAATCTCAATCACTACTTTGGCCAAGGCTCCTTAAAAAAACAGGCTCTTTTTGATATTAATTTAGATATTTATCCAGGGGAAATTGTTTTAATGACGGGGCCATCGGGGTCTGGAAAAACAACCTTATTAACCCTAATTTGTGGGCTACGTTCTCCCCAGGAGGGTAGTTTACAATTACTCAATCAAGAGTTATTGGGCGCGAATCAGGAGCAATTAATCCAAGCTCGTCGCAAAATTGGTTATATTTTTCAGGCTCATAATTTACTCAAAAGTTTAACGGCTTTGCAAAATGTGCAAATGTCTCTGCAACTTCATTCAAACATTTCTCCGACAGAACGCTATGAACGGGCAACTCAAATGTTAGAAGCGGTTGGACTTGGAGATCGTATTCATTATTATCCAACGGGCCTTTCGGGGGGTCAAAAACAACGAGTCGCTATCGCCAGAGCCTTGGTTAGTCATCCGAGGGTTGTGTTGGCCGATGAACCAACGGCCGCTTTGGATAGTAAATCGGGGCGGGATGTAGTGAATTTAATGCAAAAATTGGCTAAAGAACAGGGTTGTACGATTTTGATGGTGACTCATGACAACCGCATTTTGGATGTGGCAGACCGCATTATTTA
>CAWEDJ010000057.1:0-3624 GCA_963807635.1 uncultured cyanobacterium | reverse complement strand
AATAAGAATGAGACACTATGCGGTACAGTATTGACGGATAATTTCGTCGAGAGATGTGCCAGGGTCAGCATACATCCTCGCTCGTTTTAGCGCACCAAAATCATGTTCAATATCGTTTAAATCAGGAGAATATTTGGGAAGAAATATGATGTTATGCCCTGCTTCTTCTACTAACTGTCTGATCACCGTCTTTCGATGAATCGGGGCATTATCCATAATTAGTATTGATGGTATAGCTAGTGAAGGTAGTGAAGGTAGCAGAAATAGACTTAACCAACCTTCAAAACCCGACGCATCTAAACTTCCTTCAAATATCATTGGTGCAATAAAATCTTTTTTCCCTTTTCTTCTTCCCGCTACTAAATTTTCTCTCTTTCCTCTCTTTCCTTGCTTTTCTCCATAGATTTTCTTGCCTTTTTTTGACCAAGCGTACAAAATAGCTTGAAATTCTTCAAATCCTGATTCATCTATAAATACTAGACTTCCACTTCCGTATATCTTAATCAGTTCTCTCAGCATTCTATAATACTTGATACGCTCTTCTCTATTTTTTTCTTGGTAACGTAATTCTTTTTTTTTCTGGTGATTTCCATCTTTTTTAATGCATAGGATATTGCACTTAAATGCACTCCGAACTTTTTTGCTCTCGTTACTAATCTGTCATTGGGATTTTCTTTTACATCTTTTTCTAACGCTTTCCAATCTAATTTTCGATTACGATGTTCTACTATTGTTGGTGCTAGATTTTCTCTTCCCAACCACCGATATATTGTTGCCCTGCCTACCTGATAGATTTTTGCTGCATGGGTTGCACTTCCTCCTTTTTCCACAAAATCTATCACTCTTTTTCTTAAGTCTAGACTGTAAGGCATATTTTTCAATCCTTTTATGTTTTTTAACCAGTATACATCATTTTTTTATTGTCTCATCCTTATCTAAAATGACTATATCTAAACTTAAATCCACATCCAAGGATTGAGAGTTTGTTCTTTAGGATTGATTAGCTCAATATCGGCATAAACTAAACCCATTATTGTTGACCTCAAAAATTAACGTTTCTGTTATTTATTTTAAACCTTTAAACGACGAGCGATCGCGGTTTGCCAAGGTTCCGTTATACTTGCTAAATCTAAATCAATTAAAGCTTGATTTTCAGAATTTAAAATCGTTAAATTTCCGAAAGAAGTTCCCACAATGCCTAACTTTTGCCAAGCATTATTTAAACTGGATTGTAAATAACTTTCCCATTCAGATTGGAATTCAGGTTTAACCGAAACCACAATTTTGCTTGCCGCTTCTCCAAACAGTTGTTCATCCAAACGTTGCTCAGAATTCGAGAGGGTAATCTTCCGCTCCCAATTTTCCACTAATCGAACTTTCAGCCAACGCGATCGCCAAACCTCCTTCTGCACAATCATGGGCCGAATTTAACCAATCCTGACGAATGCCATGACGACAGACCGCTTGTACCTGTTTTTCTAATTCAAAATCCAGACTAGGCGGTTGACCCGCTACGGTTTGGTGAAGAACGGCGAGATATTCCGATCCCCCTAAACATTTTGAGTATTATTTCCCAATAAATAAATCAAATCCCCCGATTGTTGCCAAGCCTGACCGACAATTTTACTTAAATCGGGAATTAAACCCACCATACCAATCACAGGAGTCGGATAAATGGGCTGGGGTTTCCCGTCAGAATCGAGAGTTTCATTATATAAAGACACATTCCCGCCCGTCACAGGAGTATTTAATGCTCGGCAAGCATCCGCAATCCCCTGACAAGCCGTTGCGAGTTGCCAATAACCCACAGGATTTTCGGGACTGCCAAAATTCAAATTATCCGTCACCGCTAAGGGTTCTGCTCCGACACAACTGAGATTACGGGCGGCCTTTGCTACAGCAAGTTTTGCTCCTGCGTAGGGATTGAGGTAAACATAACGGGAATTGCAATCCGTTGTCGCTGCTACCCCAATGGTGCAATCTGCGGGATTAGCATGAATGGGACGTACTCCAATGACCGCCGGATCGGCTCCCCCAGGCAACAAAACGGTATTATTTTGAACTTGATGGTCGTATTGGCGATAACCCAGGCTTTAGAAGCGATCGGGACTGTCTAACAGTTGTTTTAAAACGTCATTTCAGCTTAAAAATTGACCGTTAATCTCGATGCCCTCGGCTTGAGGAGTGGGTAACTGAGCGGTTGTCCATTGCCAAGCGGTTTGGGCATAGGCTGGGAGTTGGGCTAATAATTCACGGTGATAGATGGCGTATTATCGGCGAGGGCTGTGGCGGTAATTTCGGCGGCAATTTCTCCTTGGAATAAAATGCGGACAATGGGTTCAGCGATCACGGTTCCTGCGACAACGGCTTGCAATTCCCAACGATGGAAAATATCAATGAGTTCCTGTTCCCGACCTTTTTGAGCAACAAATAACATCCGTTCCTGGGATTTTGAAAGCAAATATTCGTAGGGATCATGCCCGTTTCTCGCACGGGAATTTTGTCTAAATCCAGTTCAATCCCGACCCACCTTTGGCCGCCATTTCCGAAGTCGAACAGGTAATGCCCGCCGCTTCCATATCCTGGGCTGCGACCACTGCTCCTGTTTTTAAAGCTTCTAAACAGGCTTCAATTAAGGATTTTTCAAGAAGGATCTCCCACTTGTACCGCAGGGCGATCGCTCATGGATTCATCGGTTAACTCGGCACTGGCAAAACTCGCGCCTCCCATACCGTCTCTTCCTGTGGTGGAACCGACATACAAAACAGGATTACCAATACCTGCGGCTCCCGATTTAACAATTTCTTCGGTTTCCATTAATCCCAAAGCCATCGCATTAACTGAGGGATTACCTGAATAGGCGGGATCGAAATAAACTTCCCCTCAAGCAACAGTTGCGACCCCGACACAATTGCCATAGTGTGAAATTCCATCGACGACTCCCATAAATATGCGACGATTACGGGCATCATCCAAGTTACCGAAACGCAAGGAATTTAAAATGGCGATCGGTCTGGCTCCCATTGTGAAAATATCGCGTAAAATTCCCCCGACTCCTGTGGCCGCGCCTTGAAAGGGTTCTACTGCGGAAGGATGATTATGGGATTCAATTTTAAAAGCTAGTTGCAATCCGTTACCCAAATCCACTACGCCCGCATTTTCCCCTGGCCCGACCAAAACGCGATCGCCTGTAGTGGGAAAATTTTTGAGGAGGGGGCGCGAGTTTTTATAACAACAATGTTCTGACCACATGACCCCAAACATCCCTAGTTCGGCTCTGTTGGGATGTCTGCCCAGCCGTTGGACAATATCGGCATATTCTTCGGGCTTGAGTCCTTGGTTGGCGATTTCGGCGGGGGTAAAGGGAGTGGTCATGGGTTTAGGGTTGTTAAAATAGATCTGAGTGGGAACCTGAACGAACGAGAAAAAGATGATTGTCTGAGATTTTATAAATTAAAACCCAATCGGGTTCTATATGGCAATCTCTATGATTTTTCCAATTCCCTGTTAGAGCATGATCTTTGTATTTAAAATCAAGTTCTTGATTTTTGAGTAGTTTTTCAATGACAATTTTTAGTTTCTCGATATTTTTACCACGTTTTGTAGGCGTTTAACATCTTTTTT
>CAWEDJ010000056.1:0-36269 GCA_963807635.1 uncultured cyanobacterium | reverse complement strand
ATTTAAGGATAAAATGAAATGAATAAAATTATTGTCCTTGATTCGACTCCAGTGGGCTTAATTACTAACCCTAAAAAAAATGAACAGGCACAACAATGTCAACTATGGTTTGATTGACATATTTATGAAGATGATACATTTATTTTACCTGAAATTGTAGATTATGAAATTAGAAGAGAACTATTACGGGCTAATAAACTAGCAGGTTTGGAAAAATTGGATAGGCTTAAATCTCTATCTCTAATTATCTATCTTCCTATTACGACTGAAGTTATGTTAAGAGCAGCAGAACTATGGGCTGATGTAAGAAAAGAAGGTAAACCGACGGCTGACAATAAAGCATTAGATGGTGACGTTATTTTGGCGGCGCAAGCCATTATTTTACAAGATGAAATGTTATTAGAAAGTGATCTTGCTCAAGACAAAGTTATTATAGCAACTGGAAATAAAAAACACCTTTCCATTTTATTTGCTAGTACTGAAAACTGGCAAGAAATATAAATTTTAAAGAGAGAAAATAAATAGTAAGTAGGTGGCTAGATTTAGAGATAGGATGAATATCCTTAAAAAGGCCTCCTGTGAATTAATTCCCAAGAAAATTAATTATACCTACCTATTTAACGTAATTTACCGTATTAATAATAAGCTCTAACATCGATCGCTAAAACTTCCCCTAATTTTAATAGATCAGGTAAATGAATGACTGTCCAAGGGCAACTTTCCGTAGAATAATTATCCAAACAATTAGGCATTAATTGCTCATGTAGAAACTGGTAGTAGAGTTCCTGGGCAGGAGCAAGAGAAATTCCTAAATGTAAATGTTCACCCACTTCGATCATTTTAATCAGATGATGAATATCGGTTTCGGCTTGTTGGGGTTCGGGAGTATAAAGCAGTTTTTGTAAACTCTGAAAAATTAAGCGTTCCAAGGTTTTCTTAGCTTCGGGCATGGTCAACTGACAATGTAAATAATCGGCTTCCGAGGCGATTCGCGGTTAACTCTTCTAAATAATGGGCTGTTAGTTTGGGATTATCAATGGATTGCTCTAATTGTCCCATGACCTTGAGACAACGATGGGCGATCGCAATATCTGCCGCGACCTGTAATTCCTGGGGAACGGGTAATTCATCTCGTTGAAAAGCGACTAAAATACTATAATTATCGCGATAAATTTGGGTATAAAGTTGATCTAAATGCTTTTTCGTTTTTTGCGTTAATAACTGCATAATGCGGTGTCTTTCTTCGGCAAAAAGATTTTGTAAATTAAAAGATTGATAACCAAAAACTTCACTCATACTGAGAATAATTTTGGCTGAACTGGCTAATTTAAACGAAGCAAAAACCTGTTCTTTTAATTTACTATAAGCACTCCGACTTTTAAACGGTTGAATACAACAATGAAAATCCCAACTACCTAAATGCAAAACCGCAAAAGTAAAATGATGATTTTCCCAGGTAATTGTTGAAGTTAATTTTACCTGTCCCACTGCCAAAGTTAACGGGCCAAGTTGTTGTTTTTGATAATCTAATTGCTCGGTTTGATAACAATAAACAGCCTGTTGATGAGCATAATTCGTAAACAGAGAACTAATGGCATAATGGGCCGCCACCTGTTCAAAGCTAATTTGAGCCGTCGTTACTAATTGTTGATAAACCGCTTCCCCATCTTTAAAAATTGCCACATTACTCTCCGCTAGGGCTAATTGAGCCACAAAATCCTCTTCTAAATGGATTCCCGTCACTTCTGCCGCTAATTCCATTGCCCGCGACGCATAGCGCAAAATTTGTACCCCTTCGGGTCGGGATATTTCTTCAAAAAACCAACCACAACTGGTAAACATCAACAAACTATGACGCTGCATTTCCAGTAAACGCAGAGCATCAATTTTTTCGGTTGGCGAAAGGGGATGAATTTGATGATGAGTTAAAAAGGCTTCTGTTTTTTCAGGAGAGCGATCGAGAATTACCTGAATATAATCTTCTCTGGCTTGCCAGGGATCATTAAATAACTTTCGTCCTGCCGTCACATAAAGCTTGCTCAATTCATCACGGAGCCAATTTAAACTATCCCGAAGCGGTCTGCGCCATTGTTGATGCCATTCTCCCCCCCCACCGCAACCACAATCATCCTGCCAACGATCTACGCCATGCCCACAACTCCAAGCGGTCACAGGTTTAAGTACCACTTCCCATTGGGGCGGGAATAAACTGAGATAATGGGCAAAATTTGTTACTTTCCAGTCTCTTCTGGGGAATTCCGTCGTAAAGGCATAGGCCAAACATTTTTCCGTTCCGCCCTTGTGATGCCCAAAGGTTTCGCCATCAGTAGCCACACTAATCAATTGGGAAGGACGGTGATCGCCTCTGACGGCTTGCCCTAGCCTTCCTGCCAAGTGGTCTGAGCTACTGAGGACATCATTAAAGCCCATATCGCGGGAAATGGGGCCATCATAAAAGAAAATATCAATAAAACGACCATCGGCAATAAAGCAGCGATAGGGACGGGTGGGATCAATCTGAGTGCCGCCAACTTCATGCCATTCGGGGTGGAGATCATGTTCGGTGGGTAAAGGACGACAGCGTTCTGCCTGAGAGGGTGCAAGGACAATAAAGCGGATATTTTCGTCAATGAGGGCTTCTAGGGTGTCATAATCGACGGCAGTTTCCGCTAACCACATTCCCTCGGTTTCTCGTCCAAAACGATAGCTAAAATCGGCTTTTCCCCAGCGAATTTGGGTATATTTATCTCTTTTATTGGCTAGGGGCAAAATAATATGATTATAAACCTGGGCGATCGCGTTTCCGTGGCCATTCAGGCGATCGCGGCTTTTACGGTCGGCATCAATAATGCGTTGATAGGCTTCAAGGTCATAGCTTTCTAGCCAGGACATCAGGGTCAGGCCGATATTAAAACTTAAATATTCAAAATTATTAACAATTTTTAGAATCTCACCGCGATCGCTAAGAATACGGGCAAAAGCATTCGGTCGATAACAT
Organism: uncultured cyanobacterium; assembly: GCA_963807635.1. Taxonomy (GTDB): domain Bacteria; phylum Cyanobacteriota; class Cyanobacteriia; order Cyanobacteriales; family Microcystaceae; genus Snowella. Next base: position 33,271 of record CAWEDJ010000056.1, on the reverse strand, counting down.
TCATGGTAAATACGTTCATTCCAATCATGGAAAGGAGAAGCACTCGGTTGACGCTCAATCGTATCTAAATAAGGATTTTCTCTAGGCGGCTGATAAAAATGTCCATGAATCGTGACATAAATTCCAGTTTCTATTGAATTAAGAGGAGTTGTCGATTCAGTATTAAGAACAATATCAGATGAATTTGCGAGTATTACCGTCATAAAATTTAATAAAAACTTAAGGTTTTTTCTGAGGATTTAGAGCTAAGAATATTTGGGTTCAGGAATAACATCTGGAAAAGCTTTTTTATTGTAGCGTCATTTTCAAGTAATGATAGCCTGTAATGATGGTTATATGTTGAAAATTGAACATAAATAACAGAGCATAACCTTACAATTCAGAAATATCAAATGACGTAGGGACATAATATATTATGTCCTTAAGATTCTGTCTTCAAAATACTTTTTAAAAACACGGAAATAGAATAAAGTTTATAAGTCTTGATGGGTAAAAGACTTAGCCTCCATTCCACTATAGGTTTCTACTAAATGACCATCCCCAATTAATTGATATTTATAGGTCACTAAACCTTCCAAACCCACTGGCCCACGAGGTGGCATTTTTTGTGTACTAATACCCACTTCTGCCCCAAAACCGTAGCGAAAACCATCGGCAAAGCGGGTACTACAATTTTTGAAAACGCCCGCCGCATCGACTTGATTACAAAACTGTGTTGCGGTTTCTGAATTTTCCGTGACAATGCCCTCCGTATGTTTTGAGCCGTAGGTATGAATATGGGCGATCGCCTCTTCTAGGTCACTTACAACTTTTATCGACAAAATTAAATCCGAATATTCTGTCTGCCAATCAGCTTCCGTTGCAGGTAAAACCGTAATAATCGATTGGGTTTTGTCATCGCCTTTGAGGATCACATTTTTCTCATTTAAAGCTACCGCTAATTTTGGTAATAATTCGTCTGCAATTTTTTCATGAACTAAAAGTGTTTCAATCGCATTACAAGCCGCAGGGTATTGGGTTTTGGAATCTACGGTAATCGCGATCGCTTTACCAAAATCTGCCGCTTCATCCAAATATAAATGACAAACGCCATCGGCATGACCCAGGACAGGAATCTGAGTATTTTGTTGGATGTAACGCACAAATTCATTAGAACCTCTTGGAATAATCAAATCCACATATTTCTCTAGAGTTAATAATTCTTTAATTTCTTCCCTTGTGGTTAATAATTGAATGGCTTCTGCATTGACTTTTGTTTTTGCTAAACCTTTCTTAATTACTTCTACTAATACTTGACAGGAGCGAATCGCCTCTTTTCCACCCTTTAAAATGACTCCATTTCCTGATTTAATCGCTAAACTGGTAATTTGAATAAGAGCTTCAGGACGGGCTTCAAAAATTACGCCTAAAACGCCCAGGGGACAACTCATTCTTTTCAAAACTAGACCTTGATCTAATTCCCGATGAATGGTAATTTCCCCAATGGGATCAGCTAATTTCTGCACATCCCAAACGCCTGTGATGGTCGATTTTAGTTTGCTTTCACTCAGTTTTAATCGATCATAGAGGGGTTTAGAAATTCCCTCAGCTTTAGCGGCTTGACAGTCCAACTCATTGGCCCTCAAGATTTCTGGGATCGCCATTTCCAAGGATTCTGCGATCGCCGCGATCGCCTGATCACGTTCAGCACTAGAGAGAATCGCCAACTCACGGGCCGCTTGACGAGTTTTGTGAGCAACTTCTAATAAGGATTCTGAGGCAATAGGGGGAGTAATCATAGAAAATATAATTTAATTAGATCATAAAAATATAATAAAGGAAAACATCCTTTTGGTTAATTCATTATACTGTCACTGAAGAAGAAAAATAGGTGATTTTTATTTACTTACTTATTTATTTTGTGAATTTATGGTATCTTTTATGTATAATAATTGAACAAAGATTATTTTCTGAGTAATGCCTAGAAAAATCAGAGAACTTAAAAAAATATTGAAGTCAATAGGGTTTACAGAAACGCCAGGAAAAGGTAGCCACACCAACTGGATTCATCCTCTTTTTATGGGACGAGTTACACTATCTGGAAAAGATGGATCAGACGCAAAAAAGTATCACGAAAAACAAGTTGAAAAAGCCATTGAAGAAGTTCGGAGAAAACAAAATGATCAATAGTAAACTACGATACCCCATGATTATTAAATGGTCAGATGAAGATGATTGTTTTTTAGTTGGATTTCCTGACTTTGCTGGGCAAGAATGGCGGACTCATGGCGATACCTATGAAGACGCGGTTAAAAATGGAATAGAAGCCTTAGAGTCTTTAATTATATCCTACCAATCTACAGGAGACCCTTTACCAATTCCCAGTATTTTATCTTCTGATAATGCCTGTGCGGCGTAATCTCTTGAATAATAATATATTTTCCTCTAATGGAATAAAATAAATATGATTTTAATTTTGCTGACTATAGCAACTCTTTCATTAATCATCTGGGTATTTTTATTATTATTTTGGGGACAATTTTGGCAAGCTGATCAACGATTAGAAATTGATAATATTGATTTACCTAGTTATCCGAGCGTTTGTGCCATTATTCCTGCCAGAAATGAAGCGGATGTTTTACCCATCAGTTTGAAATCTCTTTTAAATCAAGAGTATCCTGGAGAATTTTCAATTATTTTAATCGACGATCAAAGTACAGATAAAACAGGAGAAGTTGCTCAAGAGATTGCTAGTAAATTAAATCAATCAGACCGTTTAAAAGTTATTTTAGGTCAGCCTTTACCCGTCGGTTGGTCAGGGAAACTCTGGGCGATGGAACAGGGAATTCAAACAGTTAAAAATCAAGGATTATTACCCGACTATTTTTTGTTCACTGATGCAGATATTGAACATCATTCAACTAATTTAAAAGAGTTAGTCACTAAAGCAGAAAAAGAGGATTTAGCTCTAACGTCTCTCATGGTTTTATTGCGGTGTGATAGCTTCTGGGAAAAATTTTTGATTCCTGCCTTTGTCTTTTTCTTCCAAAAACTCTATCCTTTCCCCTGGGTCAATAATCCCCAAAATAAAATGGCCGCGGCCGCAGGGGGATGTATTCTCATTCGACGCGATTGCCTGGAGGAAATTGGCAGTATTCCTAGTTTACGAGAAGCTCTGATTGATGATTGTACCCTAGCCCAAAAAATTAAAGGACTTTCTACCCCCGATAATCCAAGCAAAATTTGGTTAGGCTTAACGGAAAAAACGAAAAGTTTACGCCCCTACGATTCCCTCGATACGATTTGGAATATGATTGCTCGCACTGCCTATACTCAATTGAATTATTCTCCTTTATTATTGTTAGGAACTGTCTTGGGAATGAGCTTAGTTTATCTAGCAGCTCCTGTCATTTTATTGCTCGGATTCTATCTCGAATCTAGGAATTTAATGATTATCAGTAGCTTAACGTGGTTCTTAATGGCGATCGCCTATTTACCGACCTTAAGACTTTATAAACTTTCCCCCCTATGGTCACTCAGTTTACCGATAATAGCTCTTTTTTATAACTTAATGACGATTGATTCAGCTCTACGACATTGGCGGGGTCAAGGGGGCGGCTGGAAAGGAAGAGTTTATCCCCAAAGTGAATCTTAGGAAGGAAACAAATAGTTTTTCAACGTTTGGCGCATGGTATCCACTGGAACAGGTTCATTTAACCACAATTGCAGAGCGGCGGCTCCCTGTTGGACTAACATTTCTAGTCCGTCAATGGTCATATTTCCCTGAGCCTGGGCCTGTTGTAAAAAACGGGTGGGACTCGGTGTATAAATCAAGTCATAGGCGATCGCGGAGGGGGATAATTTTTGCAATAATTCTTCCGATAAAGGGGATTGATTCGTGTGGGGAGCCATGCCAACGGGAGTGGTATTAATTAATAGTTTGGTATGGGGAATTAATTGGGCTAGATTTTCCCAGGGATGCACCGAAACAACGGACTGTAAATCTGATTTTTGCCAACTCCGATGAAAAGCCTCCAATTTAGCCAGATTGCGACCGACCACTTCAATCTTGGGACATCCCAATTGGGCTAAACCGACGACAACGGCTCTAGCGGCTCCCCCAATCCCTAAAACGACAGGATGAACTTTTGTCCAATCGCGGCCTAACGTTTTCAAGGGGGCAATAAATCCTTCCACATCGGTATTCGTTCCTTGCCAACCTGTTTCTGTCCTGCAAACCGTGTTGACCGCTCCGACGAGTTGGGCCGTTGGGGTAATGCTATCAAGCAAGGGAATAATGGTCTGTTTATGGGGAATGGTGATGCTAAATCCGACTAAACCAAATGCCTGAAATCCTGCGATCGCCGCTTCAAGATTTTCGGCTTTAATTGGGAAAGCCACATAAACATAATCTCTCCCCAATTTCTGTAGGGCCGCATTATGGATTAAAGGAGAAAGGGAATGGGCGATCGGATCACCAATTACCCCAAAAAGTTTCGTTTTGCCCGTAATGTGTTGCATGGTTTGATTTGACAGAATAATGATTTTTTGGGGCTAAAAAGCTAAGTAGATGAGTCTTAAAATTTATAAGATCCCCCCGTCCTACGGACACCCCCCTTATTAAGGGGGCAGGGGGGATCAAGTGTGAAATATATTGTCAGTTTAATTTTAACCAGCTACTTATATTTAGTCGTTTTCGTACTTAATTTGCTGTTGAACAAAGTTTCCTTGGGAGTAGTTTTGCTGAGAATAATACTGATTACTTTTTTCGTAGGGATTATCTGAATGCTCATCAGAGTTTTCCCTTTTGACATACACATCAGCAATCCATCCTTCTAGGGGCGGGGAAGTTAATAAACGAATGCGATCCCAAGGATTACCCTGATTACTATAAATTTTCTCTAAAACCAGAATTTTATCTCCCTCTTCTCCATAACCCAGGGCGGGTTGCTCACGGCTCGGATCGGGATAAATCGCTAGGGGAGTTCCTGATTCCGATGAAATCAGCAACGCCGACTGATAAATCTCCTGGTCAGCCCAGGCAGAGAGCGTTATAGGAAACCATAGCCCCAGACAGACGATCGCACCAAATAGCCAGCACAAGATTGGTGATGAACGATTGCTAGACATCTCTGGCTCCTCTATTGACGATGGTTTCAAGATAAGTGGGAAATTATTGGTCGTGTTTGATTTGCTTTAAGCCCTGTTGATAAGCCTCCTGAGCTTGTTTAAGACCTTCAGACAATTGGTCTAATCCCTGTTGATAAGTATTTTGAGCTTGCTCGATTCCTTGATTGAGTTGGGCAAGTCCTTGTTTGTACTGCTCCTGAGCCTGGTCAAAACCTTGTTTGGCTTGATCGACTCCTTGTTTGAACTGTTCCTGGGCTTGTTGGAAGGTTTGATTAAGCTGATCTGCCATTTGAGCATCTTGATGGGCCGCGATCGCATTAGACGGCATTACCACCAGCAGAGTGACAATCAAAGCAACAACTACGGCGAGAAAACGACGAAAAATCATAGAGAAACTCCAGATTGGGTTTGGGTTAACTTCCATATTTTAAGGGTTAGAATAACCGATCTCAATGACGAAGAAAAGATTAAGTTCACCAAACCATCATAATATCCACCTGTGAATACTATAATGAAACTATAAGTTGTATCAAAAGATACGTTTTGGAGAGAAATGTTTTATGTTGAACAAAATTTTTGAGGCAGTTAAGCGTTTCTTCCGCTTCTTCATCGAAAAACCTGGCGCAAGAATGGATTGGACATGGTCAGTCGATGCCCCTAATAGTAGCTATAAAAAATCCCTGACAAATGACTCCACATCTTCTAAGGAATTCCAAGGATTCGGCCCCAAAGGTTGGGTTCCCGCTCAAATTGACTACTATGGTCATGTATTGAAACAAGATGATGGCACACAAACAGGTAATGACGTTTGGACAACAGAAAAATTGGTGCAGATGAGTCATGCCCTTGCTCAGTCCTATGATGAAACGTCTTCTGGTAAGGATCAGGGCTGGACACCAGAAAAGTTAATCAATATGAGTGATAGTTTGGCCCATTCTTCTGTCCTGGAACAGATCAACTCAAAAAAGCTAAGTTTGATTAAAATTAATTATTCTCGAATCAGCGATCGCGTAGGTAATTGCTTACAGAATCAATACTATCAAGTTTCCCAGAATTACGAGATTTAGGGGTCTTGATCGCTTTTTTGTGTCTGAGTAATAGACTTTTGTTTGCAGGAATGGGATCTTTTAAATCGTTAAACCTTAAGGGAGAATTTCTTCTCCAACTAATTTGTATCTTAACCAGGCGACCTTGGCGCGGGGATCGGAATAGTCTCGGATAATCACTCCCTTTTGGGAAGCTCTTTCAAAGGCAACTAGGAGAGGAATTTCGGTTTTAAACAAGGGAAGTTTGGCTTCTTCGAGGAGTTTTCGGGCTTGCTCTCCTCCTTTCGTGCGGGCATCTACTTTCGTTAACAGAATTTTATAATTGGCATTGAGGGGTTCCAATTGTTCAACGGCTTTAAAAGTTGCGTCTAAATCCAAGTGATTTGGAGTCGTGGGAATAATTAATAGATCACTGCCATCCGCCAGATCTCTAAATTCGTCCGCTTCGGGTCTGGCCTAGTATCGACGATAATATGGGGATATTTGCGAATTAAACTGGTCGCCCCCGCTTGGGAAGCAACATAGAACGGTAATTTTTCCTCCCGTGACCAAATTAGGGCAGAGCGGTTTCTGTCGGCATCAATCAGTAAGGTAGGGGCTTTTTGCTGAAAATAGGCGGCGAGATGAATCGATGTGGTGGTTTTGCCCACACCGCCTTTTAATGCTGTAATTGCAATAATCATGCTTTGCCTCAGAAAAACAAATCTAATGAATTGCTATCAAGTATTGCCCAAAAACTCGTCAAAGACAAAAGTTTATTCAATCATTAAGCATAGCCTACAATTGCCGCCCCTCAAACATCGGATTCCTTTGTTGCTTCAATTGATCTAAATTGATCCATTTGTTACGCGATCGCGGCGATCAAGATAATCGGTTAGGATTATTAACGAGTTTTTTATTTCATAAAACCCATTAAAACCTCTCAAATTTATGAATATTATTGAAATTCTTAAAGCAGATTATCAACGATTTCCCCGTGATCAAACCTACAAAATCTACGCAAAAGACGTTTATTTTAAAGATCCGATGACTGAATTTCGAGGAATTAAACGCTATCAAGCCATGATTGGATTCATGAGCCAGTGGTTTCAAAATATCCAGATGGAACTCCACCACATTGAGCAAATCGGCGATCGCCTCGAAACCCGATGGACCTTATCCTGGACAACGCCCCTACCTTGGCAACCCCGAATCGCTATTTCAGGAAAAAGTGAATTAATGCTCAACGACCAAAATTTGATTATCTCCCATATTGATTATTGGGACTGCTCCCGTTGGGATGTCTTACAGCAACATTTTTCTAGCTAGTTTTACAAAAATTAAGATACCCTCCATAATAAAAATAAGTAATGTAAATTTTTCTCAGATAACTAAATCCCATGCGCGTAATTCTCATGACTGGTAAAGGAGGAGTCGGTAAAACCTCCGTCGCGGCGGCTACAGGGCTTCGTTGTGCAGAATTAGGCCATAAAACCCTGGTTTTAAGCACCGATCCTGCCCATTCCCTCGCCGATAGCTTTGATCTCGAATTGGGTCACGAACCCCGCGAAGTTTTACCCAACCTCTGGGGGGCAGAATTAGACGCACTAATGGAACTTGAAGGTAATTGGGGAGCCGTAAAGCGTTATATTACCCAGGTTTTACAGGCACGGGGTTTAGACGGCATTCAAGCAGAAGAACTGGCAATTTTGCCTGGAATGGACGAAATTTTTGGCTTAGTCCGCATGAAACGTCACTACGATGAGGCGGAGTATGATGTTTTGATTATCGACTCAGCCCCGACGGGAACCGCTCTACGACTGTTGAGTTTGCCTGAAGTGGGTGGCTGGTATATGAGAAAATTTTATAAACCGTTACAAACCATGTCGGTAGCCCTGCGTCCTTTGGTGGAACCGTTATTTCGACCGATCGCGGGCTTTTCGTTACCCGACAAGGAAGTGATGGATGCCCCCTACGAATTTTATGAACAAATCGAAGCCCTAGAAAAAGTTTTGACGGATAATACCCAAACCTCCGTTCGCTTAGTTACTAATCCTGAAAAAATGGTGATTAAGGAATCCCTACGGGCCCATGCCTATCTGAGTTTATATAACGTTTCGACGGATCTGGTGATTGCCAATCGCATTTTGCCCGAAGAAGTTCACGATCCTTTTTTCCAACGGTGGAAGAGTAATCAGCAGGTTTATAAACAGGAAATTTACGATAATTTCCACCCCTTACCCGTCAAGGAAGTTCCCCTATTTTCCGAAGAATTATGCGGATTAGCGGCCTTAGAACGCCTGAAAGAAACCCTTTATGCCGATGAAGATCCTTCTCAGGTGTATTACAAAGAAAATACAATCAATATTGTACAAGAGGGGCAAAATTACCGTCTAGAGCTTTATTTGCCTGGAATTCCCAAGGAACAGGTGCAATTGAATAAAACGGGGGACGAGTTAAATATTCGTATTGGCAATCATCGACGTAATCTGGTTCTGCCCCAAGCCCTCGCGGCATTGAAAACGACTGGCGCAAAAATGGAGGAAGATTATCTCAAAATTTCCTTCAGTAGTGGCGTTTAACTTGATTACAATGAAAAGAGTTGCTGAAATGTTTGGGCATTAATGCAAACGACAGTAACTCTTTTTTTTCCTAATCTTGTTTTTTTATGGCTTCTACTTACTCTTTTGATGTGGTTAGTGAATTTGATCGGCAGGAATTAGTTAACGCGATCGACCAAACCATGCGGACTATTAACAGTCGTTATGACTTGAAAGATACTCAGACAACGGTGGAACTGAATGACGATTTTATTACGATTCAGACCGCCAGTGACATGACCTTGACCGCAGTGCATGATACTTTGCAAGCTAAGGCAACTAAGCGGGATTTATCGCTGAAAATCTTTGATTATGGCCCAATTGAGTCGGCTAGTGGCAATCGTATTCGCCAAAAAATTACCCTCAAAAAAGGAATCAGCCAGGAGATTGCGAAACAAATTAGTAAGCAAATTCGAGATGAGTGTAAAAAAGTGCAGGCTTCTATCCAAGGGGACGCGGTGCGGGTAAGTGCCAAGGATAAGGATGATCTCCAAACGGTGATTCAATTGCTAAAACAAGGGGATTATCCTGTTGCTCTCCAATTTACGAATTATCGATAATTTCTTGATTGACGACAACTTCTTGATAGGTTCCCGCTTTGAGGATTTTTCCTTGACCTAATAGATAAAGGCGATCGCAGTGTTCGACGGTAGATAAACGGTGGGCGATGATGATCATCGTTTTAGTTCCTGATAAAGACTTAATGGATTCATTGACCAATTGTTCTGTTTCATTATCGAGGGCTGAAGTCGCCTCATCTAAAACCAAAATTTCCCGTTCGTGGTACAAAGCACGGGCAATTCCCACCCGTTGACGTTGCCCGCCCGATAGTCTGACTCCCCTTTCCCCGACTTGTGTTTTGGCTCCCTGGGGTAATTCTTGGATTAACTCCTCTAGCTGGGCTGATTTGATCGCTTTTTCGAGCTTTACTTGATCAATCAGATGGTCTGGAGTCCCAAAGGCAATATTCTTTTCAATGGTTTCATCGGTCAGAAAAATAGACTGGGGAATATAGCCAATTAAATTTTGCCAGGCACGAAGATTCTGATAAATGGAAACGTCATCCACTTGGATATCGCCCGATTTGGGATATAACAACCCTAAAATGATATCAATTAGCGTTGTTTTTCCCGAACCCGATTTACCAATTAAACCAATAGATTGACCTTTATAAATATCAAAGGAAATATCGTTAATGGCCTTAGCGGAAACGTCGGGATATTGATAAATGATATTTTTTAGGCTTAATTTTTGACCAAAGGGCATGACGGAATAACTGGATTTTTCAGACTCTGAATTTTTTATTTGAGAGTTGGCGACAAAAATATCAATATCTTCCTGTTCGTTTTCAATTTCCTTTAGGTCAAGATATATTTTATCGATGACATAGCTAAAATTTCTGACCTGAGCGATCGCCTGAACGAGAGAATTTACGGCTGGAATTAAGCGAATAGAGGCAATTCCAAAAACGGCCATAATACCGCCCACACTGGCCATGCTTTGTGAAGATCCTAAGGATGCCCAAGAAATAAATAGCACAACAAAAACAATCAGACTATTTTTGATAACAACGGGGGGAATCGCTAGTAGAATCTCGAACAAGGCAGAGAGTCTTGAACTTTCTTTAGCCTGTTGGTTAATTGATTTTATAAAAAAAGATTCTGAACCAGTAATTTTTGTATCTTTTAAGCCGCCCAAGGAATGATTAATCAGTCGAATCAGTTCATCGTTTGTCTGAGAAATTTCACGACCCAGGGTTTTAACTTTTGAAGTTGAAATATAGGAAGTAATCAGCGTTGTTGGAAAAATAGTTATGCCAATCAGAACAAGGAAAAATAAATTTGTTTTTGCAAGCAGTAACACGAGAACTAACAGAATAATAAAATTAGTAATTCCCCTTAAAAAAGCGGTTAAAAAAGATCCACAAAACGTGCTAACTTCTACTAAAATATTGTTGGTAATTGTTGCACTATTCCTTTTTAAATGAAAAGTATAAGGGGCATATAGATAAGCCTTCATTAAATCTAAGGTGAGGACTCTTTTTTGTTCATAGATAAAGTCAGATATATACCTCTGTGCATATAAATAAGATACGGATTGGACAATAAAAATTACTGTAATGGCTAATCCCAAAATAGGAATGAGATAATAACTAGGAGATAGATTTAATAGCTTAACCAGAAATGCAGTGATATTATTTTTTTCAATGAGAGATGGCTCGGTAGCAAGCTTAATAAAGGGATAAATCAGCCCAATTCCCACTGCATCAATGATTGATATTAATAAAAATAATAAGAGTAAGTAAAATAATTTTTGTTTTCTGTTACCGATAATAAAAAGAAATTTGGAGATAAATGATTTCATATATTCGGGTTTTCTATCAGTAATGAGAGTTTTAAGAAAAAGGAATTTCTGCAATGTCTAAACCGAAGCATTTTCACCTTGAAGAAATACTATGCTTTTAAATGCGACAGATGACTAATATGATAAGATTTCTTCCCCACCGACTATTCCAAAACAGTGGCGATCAAGTAATGAATCCCTATAATTCTCGCTAATCAATAAAAAAATTATTGAATTAGGGAAGAATCGCAACAAAACTAGTATAGTAATTTCGGTAGCGTCATGTTGCAAAATTAAGGTCATGAAATAGATATGATGAATTCTACATTGATTCCGGTAATTCTTGCAGGGGGAAAGGGAGAGCGTTTTTGGCCCTTGAGTCGAAAACTTCGTCCTAAACAGTTTTTGTCCTTAGATGGTAGTGGTAAAAGTCTTCTCCAAACGACGGGCGATCGCCTATTATCCTTAGCGGGGGGCTGGGAAAACCTCTGGGTCATCACGTCTGCCTTAATTGCCGATGGGGTGAGGGAACAATTACCCAACTTGCCAGAAGCCAATTTATTGATCGAACCTGAAGGAAAGGATACCGCACCCGCCGTGACCTGGGCAACCTTAGAAATCGCTAAACGTTACGGAAATGAGGCCGTTGTTGCCTTTTTTCCCGCCGATCACTGGATTGCGGATCAAGCTGCCTTTGAAAAAACCTTAAAAGCCGCGGCCAATTTTGCCTTAGAAGAGCCTTCCATTGTCACCCTGGGAATTACTCCCAATGCTCCTGCAACGGGCTTTGGCTATATCGAACAAGGCGCATTATCCTCAACCATTGAGGGACTACCGGTTTATAAGGTCGCTCGTTTTACCGAAAAACCCGATCGCGATACCGCAGAAGATTTTCTGAAAACAGGGCGTTTTAGTTGGAATAGTGGTATGTTCATTTTTCGCGCAGGAGTGGTATTAGAAGAGTTGGCTATTCATGCCCCCGATATTCTTAATCTGCTGGAAAAAGAGGGAAAATCCGCCTATACTAAGCTCGAAAAGAAAAGTATTGATTATGCGCTGATGGAAAAAACCCGGTTGGCCTATGTACTACCTGCCGATTTTGGTTGGGATGATTTGGGAGACTGGAATTCCCTGGAAAGATTATTTAAGGGAGAAAACAAGAATGTTGATTTGGGAAATCATGTTGCCCTAGATACCCAAGGAGCAATTGTGTATGCTCAGGATGATCAAGATGTGATAGTGACCATTGGCTTAGAGGATGTGGTGATTGTCCGCGATCGCAACGTCACCCTGGTTGTGAACAAAGACCGCACCCAGGAAATCAAATCCGTCTTAAAATTATTGCAAGAAAACGCAAAATTTAAAGATTTATTGTAATTTCACTCCCTTTCATAGCGATGATTTGTACAAAATCGTCTTGAAATAAATAGACAATTGCGCTCATCGGTTCCCCGTTCATAACTCAAATGGGTTGCAATTGTTTGCATTAGAAAAATCCCTCTTCCTCCTAGCTCAAAGGAATTGGGCGATCGCAACAAATCTTGTGAATACCTTAATAAATCAAAAGGTTCTCCCTCATCCCAAATTTTAATTTCTATTCCATCAGAAAAAAGGGTAATATGAATTTCAATCAAATGTTCCGCAGACAAATCCCTGTGAGCATGGCGTACCGCATTCGTGAATCCCTCCGCCAAAACAAGCTGACAACAAGACCAATCTCGCTTGTCAATCCAAGGCTCATGACAATATTCAAGATTAGCTAAAACCAGATCCAAAGATGGAAGCTGACTTTGAACCGTGAATGTAAAGTGCTGAAGGATGGTCATGACGAGGATAGAATTACAACCAATTTTGTTTAGTGATTATGGTACAACTTTTAATTATTGATGATGATCTTGCCATTCAACAATTACTGCAAAGAATTTTGACCAAAAGTGGTTATTCTGTCAGCGTAGTCAGCGATGGAGAAGCAGGAATTATCCAAGCCCAAAAACAGCATCCCGCCCTCATCATTTGCGATTGGTTAATGCCGAATATCTCTGGATTAGAGGTTTGTCGTACCATCAAAAGCTTGCCCGAATTATCAACAACTTTTTTTATTTTATTAACCTCTCTCTCTTCCATTGAAGACCGCGTTCAAGGGCTAGACGCTGGAGCAGACGACTTTCTCTTCAAGCCCTTTCAAGCGACTGAATTACTCGCTAGAGTGAGAGCTGGATTACGACTTCATAATCTGAGCCAGGATTTAAAAGAACAAAAACAACTGCTAGAAGAACAAAAGCAACTTTTAGAAGCCGAATTAAAAGAAGCGGCTGATTATGTTGGTTCTATTTTACCCGAACCCTTCGTTCATCCCAGTCTTTCTATTGATCTGCGTTTTATTCCGTCACAACAACTCGGCGGCGACGGGTTTGATTATTTTTGGTTAGATAAAAATAACCTAGCAATCTATCTATTAGATGTGGCAGGACACGGCTTGAGGGCTGCACTCCCTTCTATTTCTGTCATCAATTTATTGCGTTCTCAAAAATTAAACCAAGTGAATTATTATCAACCGAGTAGTGTCCTCAGAGAACTCAATCAAGTATTTCAAATTACTAGTAAAAATGATAAATACTTCACAATTTGGTATGGGGTTTATAATTGTTCTAAAAGGAAATTAACCTACGCAAGCGCAGGCCATCCTCCCGCAATTTTATTAGAAGGATTACCGCAGGAGAAGAAACTGGAAAAACAATTAAAAACCCAGGGATTACCCATCGGAATGTTTCCCAATATCGAGTATGCCGAAAAAAGTTATATTATTTCCTCTCCTGCTAGTCTTTATATTTTTAGTGACGGCATTTATGAAGTCGAGAGGGAAAACGGTATTTTTCTAGGAATTGAAAATTTCATCCCCCTGCTCAAAGCCCATCAATCTCAAAAAAATCATAACTTAGATAATTTGCTGAAGTCCCTAGAAGCCCATTACCATAAGACGATTTTAGATGATGATTTATCCATTATTCAAGTGGATTTTCATTAAAAATTGAAGTCAAAAAAATTCCCATTCGTCGATCAAACAAGCTTTTAAAATAGAAGATTTTAGCGAAAAATATTAAACGCGATCGCCTAGAAGATTTCTATCCTATGTCTTGCGCGAATTTCAGGAGTTCGTATTAATTTTTTGTTCTAACTCTTCTCTTTCAGCAAAAATTTCAAAAACCCGATCCATGCTCGTCAATTCAAATAACATTTTGATCTGATCATTAAAGGAACAGAGGAGTAATTTCACATTCACTTCACGAGTCATTTTCAGAGATTGCACTAACGCCCCTAAGCCCGAACTATCCATAAATGTTACATTTTTAAAATCAACTACAATAATATCAACCCGATTCATTACTAGTTGATCAATCTCTTGGCAAAACTTTGCCGCCTTAGTTCCGTCCAAAATTCCCGATGGTTCGATTACAATAATATTAGTAGCCATAGATCAATTTAACAATAGTTTAACGACACAACTAACCATTCAGTAATGATACCAATTCCTTTACTCAATGAGGGACAGATATCAATAGATTAGATATTTGTCAAATAATATTAATAATTATATGAATAGTCAAAGAGTAAGCGATCACATTACCTATAAATAACATAAATAGATTATGCTTAATTATATAACGACTAAATCCAGATTTAGCATAAGAATTGTAATCTTTTAGGGTTTAATCTCTTGCGGTTTGGGGCGAAATAACAGTTGTAAACTACTTAAGTATGAATATTTTTGATACCACGCTAAACCCCGAATATGACTTTAATGGAAACCTATGATGCCATTATCATTGGAGCAGGCCACAATGGTTTAGTTTGTGCGGCCTATCTGCTAAAAGCGGGCTATAGCGTCCTTCTATTGGAAAAACGCTCCGTTCCTGGGGGAGCCGCCACTACAGAAGAAGCGATTCTCGACGATGCCCCTGGTTTTAAATTTAATCTCTGCGCCATTGATCACGAATTTATTTTCTAGGCCCCGTCATTCAGGAATTAGAACTGAAAAAATATGGACTAGAATATCTTTTTTTTGATCCGACTGTTTTCTGTCCCCAGCCCGATGGAAAATATTTTCTAGCGCACCGTGACCTGGACAAAACCTGTGCCGAAATTGCCCGCTATAGTCGCCGCGATGCCCAAAAATATCGAGAATTTATCCAATATTGGACAGATTTAATGGGAGCTATCTGCCCAATTTTTAATATTCCGCCCAGGCTTTATTAGAAATCATCCGAGCCTACGATCTTAAAAGTCTGCAAAAAGTCTTCAAGGTCGCAGGAAGTCCGAAAAAAGCGATGGATTTCATTCGGACAATGATCACTTCCCCTGAAGATATTTTAAATGAATGGTTTGATACGGAAGTTGTGAAGGCTCCCCTGGCCCGATTCGCCCGCAGAAATTGGCGCACCTCCTTCCCAGAAAGGAATTACTTCGGGAATGATGATGATGGCTATGCGTCATAATCCAGGAGTTGCTCGTCCGAAAGGGGGAACAGGAGCCTTAACCCAAGCTTTATTAAAGTTAGTTTTAGCAAAAGGCGGAAAATGCGTCACTGATCAAACGGTTAAACGAGTTCTAGTGGAAAATGGGGTGGCAGTAGGAGTTGAAGTCCAGGATGGCAAAATTTATCATGCTCGCAAAGGCGTTATTTCTAACCTGGATGCTAGGCGTTTATTTCTCCAATTAATTGAGCCAGGCGCGATCGATGAAGCCGATCCTGAATTACGAGAACGGGTTGATCGCCGCATTGTCAACAATAATGAAACTATACTCAAAATTGATTGCGCCCTCTCAGAAGCTCCCCGTTTTATAAATCATGGCGATCGCGAAGAATATTCAATGGGAACAATTTTAATTGCCGACTCCATGCTCCATGTGGAACAGGCCCATGCCTTACCCATGATGGACAAATTCCCGATCGCAATCCCTCTTTATATTTAGATGTGCCGACCATGCTCGATCCCTCAATGGCTCCGTCGGGGAAACATACCCTGTGGATTGAATTTTTCGCGCCCTATCAAATTGCGGGAGCCGAAGGAACGGGGTTAAACGGGACAGGTTGGACGGATGAGTTGAAAAATAAAGTAGCCGATCGCGTGATCGACAAATTAGCAGATTACGCTCCCAATATTAAACAATCGATCATTGCCCGTCGGGTAGAAAGTCCCGCAGAATTAGGAGAAAGATTGGGAACCTATAAAGGGAATTATTATCATATGGATATGACCCTCGATCAGATGATTTTTTTACGACCATTGCCCGAAATTGCCAATTACCAAACTCCCATTAAAAATTTATACTTAACGGGAGCAGGGACTCATCCAGGGGGGTCTATTTCGGGAATGCCAGGACGAAATTGCGCCCGTGTCTTTTTAAAAAATCAACATTTTCTGTTCAATTTTTAGTAAATTTTAATCTCTCAAAAAGAGTTATTCAACATTGATTTGCCTAAAAAAATTACTATCTTAGTAATTTCAAAATAATAATGTAAGAGTAAACAGAAATATTCGATTCAAAATTAGAAACTTCTCAACTTTTGTCACCAAGCAACAGAACCGATTACAATAGAAAAAGATTTATTTCCTTCGTGCTGAAACCGTATGACCGACGTTCCTGTCTCTCACATTCGTAACTTTTCCATCATTGCCCACATCGATCACGGAAAATCGACCCTCGCCGATCGGATGTTACAGATTACGGGAACCGTCCAGCAACGGGAAATGAAGGAACAATTTCTCGATAACATGGATTTGGAGCGGGAACGGGGCATTACGATTAAATTGCAAGCCGCTCGCATGAACTACAAAGCCAAGGACGGTCAGGATTACGTTTTAAACCTGATTGATACCCCTGGCCACGTGGATTTTTCCTACGAAGTGTCGCGATCGCTGGCCGCCTGTGAGGGAGCTTTATTAGTGGTAGATGCGACCCAGGGCGTAGAAGCCCAGACTTTGGCCAATGTTTATTTGGCTTTAGATAATAATTTAGAAATTATTCCTGTTTTAAATAAAATTGATTTACCCAGTGCCGAACCTGAAAAAATTGCGGCAGAAATTGAAGAAGTCGTAGGCTTAGATTGTAGTCAAATTATTCAAGCATCAGCAAAAGCGGGTATTGGCATTAATGAGATTCTTGAATCCATTGTCCATCTGGTTCCGCCCCCTGCTGACACCGTAGATCAGCCTCTACGCGCCCTAATTTTTGATAGTTATTACGATGCCTATCGGGGAGTAATTGTTTATTTTCGGGTGATGGATGGGCGGGTTAAAAAAGGCGATAAAGTGCGTTTAATGGCATCGGGAAAAGAATATGTCATTGATGAATTAGGTATTTTATCCCCAACTCAAATTCAAGTAGATGAACTCCATGCAGGAGAAGTGGGCTATTTTGCCGCCGCCATTAAAGCCGTGGCCGATGCGCGGGTGGGCGATACCATTACATTGGTGCATACTCCCGCCGCCGAAGCCTTGCCTGGTTACACCGAAGCCAATCCAATGGTATTTTGTGGGCTATTTCCCATTGATGCCGACCAATATTCCGATCTGCGGGATTCTTTAGAAAAATTAAAACTCAATGATGCGGCCCTTTCCTACGAACCCGAAACCTCTAGCGCGATGGGGTTTGGTTTTCGTTGTGGATTTTTGGGATTATTGCACATGGAAATTGTCCAGGAACGCCTGGAACGGGAATATAATCTGGATTTGATTACGACCGCCCCCTCGGTGGTTTATCGAGTCACCAGAATGGATGGGGAAGTAATTGAAGTGGACAATCCCAGTTTATTGCCGCCCATTCAGGAACGTCTCAAACTCGAAGAACCCTATATTCAGGTGGAAATGATTACCCCTGAAACCTATGTGGGAACGTTGATGGAACTCTGTCAAGGTCGTCGGGGTGTTTTTGTGGATATGCGTTATTTCACCAAAACTCGGACGGCTCTAATTTATGAATTGCCTTTGGCGGAAGTGGTGACGGACTTTTTTGATCAATTAAAATCCCGTTCCAGGGGTTATGCCAGTATGGAGTACAAACTCATTGGTTATCGGGAAAATGCCTTAGTCAAACTCGATATTTTGGTCAATGGAGATGGGGTCGATGCTTTAGCGATGATTGTCCATCGGGATAAGGCCTATTATGTCGGTCGGGCCTTGGTAGAAAAATTAAAAGAACTCATTCCCCGCCATCAATTTAAGGTTCCCATCCAAGCCGCGATCGGTTCCAAGGTGATTGCCAGTGAAAGTATTCCCGCTTTGCGTAAAGATGTTTTAGCTAAATGTTATGGCGGTGATATTTCTCGGAAGAAAAAGTTATTACAAAAGCAAGCTAAGGGGAAAAAACGAATGAAATCGATTGGCACGGTGGATGTTCCCCAAGAAGCGTTTATGGCAGTTTTGAAATTAGAACAACAAACTTAATTGTTTCCTTGAAAATTACCAAAGGGCGATCGCGATACGTCCCTACAAAAAATAAATTGATATGCGTACCATTGCCGAAATTAATGAAAAGATTCGTCTGAAAAAAGCCGTTGTTTGGACAGCCGAAGAAGTTAAAGCTAAGGTTCTAGAAATTGGGGTAAATAAGGTTTTCAAACAGGTTGATGTGGTTTGTACAGGAACCTTTGAACCGATGGAATCCTCTGGAGCCATCATTAATTTGGGACATACCGACCCACCGATTAAAATCCGCCAGTGTTGGATCGATGGCATTCCCGCCTATTCTGCGTTTGGAGCGGTTGATTTGTCCCTGGGCGCGACGGCGATGATGGATTACACCAGTAGCGGAGATATTTTTGATGGGGAATTTCGCCCTAGCATGGCCCAGGTAGAAAGGGGCGGCGGTCATGTAATTGAAGATTTAATTGCAGGAAAATCGGTTTCTTTGCGAGCGATCGGTCAAGTGACGGATTGTTATCCTCGTACATCCTTAGAAACGACCATTAGTAGCAAAACCATTAATCAATTTTATTTATATAATCCTCGTAATCTTTATCAAAATTTTATTGTCGGGGTCAATGGCGGCGATCGCCAACTTTATACCTATCTCGGGCCATTGCAACCCCAATTGGGTAATGCGGTTTTTTCTAATCCTGGTGCAATTTCCCCTTTATTTAATGATCCCGAATTAGAGGTTATTGGTATCGGTAGTCGTATTTTTTTAGGGGGAGGCGTGGGCTATGTCGCCTGGGAAGGAACCCAACATTTTCCGTTGCAAAAACGTTTACCCAATCAAACTCCCATTGGCCCAGCCGCAACGTTAGCCCTGATTGGTGACGCAAAACAAATGAAGCCCCGTTGGGTGCGCGGTTGCTATTTCAAAAATTATGGAACCTCCTTAATGTTGGGAGTCGGGATTCCCTTGCCCGTTCTGACGGAAAAAGTGATCGAACATTGCGCCGTCCGAGATGAAGAAATTGTCGCTCCCGTCATTGATTTTTCCATTCCTCGTCGAGTCCGTCCCACTTTTGGTTTAGTCACCTACGCCCAACTCAAAAGTGGCAAAATTACCCTCGATGGTAAACCCGTCCGAGTGGCTCCCTTGGCCAGTATGGCGCGATCGCGGGAAGTGGCCCAGGAACTCAAAAGCTGGATCGAAGCAGGGGAATTTCTCCTCGCCGAATCCGTAATGCCCTTACCCAAAGACCGTGTTTTCTTACCCCAAGACCGATGGGGCGGGCAAGTGACCTCCGAATAGCTCACTATTTTGGATTAATTGGAGATGAATGCCTGAGCCAACGCTTTTTCCAATGACTAGTCGGCTCTAGGTCACTCGTTTCCTGTTCAGCTTTTCTTCGCTCCACAATAGTCTCGGCAGAATCTTGTAAATCAGGATCTCGATAGGCGATCGCTGCACGAGTTTGTAAATGTTCTTGTTCTTGGTCAGAAATCGGCGGTAAATCTTTGCCCGTAAAATTTGCCACCGTTCCAGGCGATCGCTTTCCTACCTGAACACCTGCCCCAAATTTTAATCCCGCTAAACTCAAAGCTGTTCGTACCGAAGCCGCGCAGGAATAGGTTGCCAATTTTCCCTCGATCGCTAGGGATTGAGCAAGTAGAGTCAAAAATTCCACTGTCCAGAGTTGGGGACATTTAGGAGGCGAAAAAGGGTCAA
Source organism: uncultured cyanobacterium (assembly GCA_963807635.1). GTDB lineage: Bacteria > Cyanobacteriota > Cyanobacteriia > Cyanobacteriales > Microcystaceae > Snowella. The sequence goes on along the minus strand of CAWEDJ010000056.1, from coordinate 13,056 downwards.
GAAAAATAGCATCTGCTTTAAATCCTGATGACTTAAATTGTTGAAGGGTTAAACGGGCATCGCCGCCCAATAATTCTGCTTTTAAAAGAGGATTTTCGACCCGACCTTCTAGGGCTAACTTTTTTAACCATTGGGGAATGGGATCGGCCCATTGATCTAACAGATGATAAGCGATCGCCTGACGCGGAATATTTAGATCCAGTTCTAGGGCGATCAAGGTCACACGACATTGAGGATTAACTAACCAAATACTCTCTAAGGCACTGGCACTGTTGTAACCCAAACCATAGCAAATATCGAGTAAACACAGATGGTCTGTTTGAGAAGCTTTTTGGGCTAATTGGCAAGCAACCACAAACTTGCCTTCAGACTCCTGTTTCGCGCCCGATTGGGAATGGAATTTTTCCTGAAATTCGTCCGAAAAAAAGGTAAAAGAACCATCCTCGGTGGCTTGTGGTTCCAACGTTTGTTCAGATAAAACGCGATCGCCCACAGCCAAATTTTGCCCTAACATTGTTGAAAAATAACCTTGGGTTTAATTTCTAAATGTAAGGCTTTTTGAATGGCGAGTAATTTGCTAAAACTTGCCCCTGCATAGAGATTTGCCTCATCCCGTTGTACCTGTTGGGGTTTGACTTCTAGAATTTCCGCTAATTTCTCCTGAGTCAGTCCTCGTACTATGCGGGCTTTAATTAAGGCTTGAGGTAATTCATCAAAGGATTCCAGGGTTAATTGTTCAAGTTTTCCCTGTTGCAAAGTTTCATACTCAGCAATTTCTTCTTGGAATTCTTCAATTTGACTCGATAAAGCATCAATATGAAGCTTAAGACGAAGTTGTTCATTACGAGTAGGCGGTTGATCGAGTCCATTTAACTCATTAACAGCCGCCTCAAACTCCTTAAGCTTTGATTTCGTAATTCGATATTGTCGTTCGTTTTGGATCATGATGAATCTATTAGAAAATAAAAGTTATAAAACATTTAATAATTTCTCTCTTTCCTTATAAATCAACTGCAATAATTCCTTGCGGTTCTCCATTGCGAGCAGTCTGAAAAAAGTCCAGAAACTTTTTCTTTGATTTGCCCTCAGTAAGACTAGCAGGAAAGAGTTCGCCCCCATATTTCGCTTTTTGAGCGGCACGTTTATTCGTAAGATCGAGTAACACTGGGTCTATTTCTTCTAATCGTTCAAGATCGACGGTTTCATCTGCCCAACAAACATCAAAATCGCCTGGAAGTTCTTTATTGGTAACAAAACTTCCACCGATATAAATTCGGGGACAATCTGCTTGCTTTAACGATTCACAAGCTCGTTTTAGGCCAGACAATAATTCTTGGCGACGGGAATTAAAGCCAAACGTTTCTTGAACTTCCTGCCAGGTAGCAAGATGAACCCCTTCGGGTAAATTCCCGTTAGAGTCGAATTTGAATTCGGGCATAGTTTGTTCAAAATCGATTGGTTTTTTCAGTCAAAAAGTAGCGTCACGACAATAATAACACAACATTTTTGTTTTGTCAGCCAAGATGTTTCAGTGCAGCAAGTAATAGTCCCGAATGTGGTGGCCGCATTGAATGAAAATTCTGTAGGGGTTTGGTCTCCAAATTCAGACACCATAGGACTTAGCAATCAATTCCCGACGCTAAATTAGGCGATCGCGTTAAAAAATACGAAAAAAAAGCAGAGAAAAAGAGGATAATTTCCTTTTGTCTGCCACTATTGAATGAAATTTTTGGTTTTTCTGATTTATCAAACAAAAAACGGTTAATTATTGTTTGCACGAGCTTGCTCTAACTCAGTTTTGAGAGCAATGATTTGTTCCGTCAGATCTTGGATTTCCGATTGAGCATTGTTATAGCTAACATTAATTCCCCCCGTTGACCCACTGCTACTGGAACTAGAACCTGATGGCTTATATTTCGCTAACCAGGCATCAATAAAACGACGAGCCTCTTCTTCTGTCACCAAACCTTTTTCTGACCATTGTTGGGCTTGCTGATGAAGAGTAGTTTGCAATTCCGATAATGTTTCCGTGCGTTTTTGAGGATCTTGGATGGTTTCTATCAGGGTCGCAGTCGCGCCGACGGTAACGTGTAAACCTTGCTGGAGTGTTTGAAAAAGAGCCGTTTTGTCCATGATTGTTAAAAAGAAGAGTTAAGTAAACGACAGAATAATCGAAATATTTTTGACCGTGTTTCGCATCCAGACTATCTATGCTCTAGATTCTAATAAAATATTCTGAGAATATCTAGTGAGAAAAATTATTAATGAAAAAATTAGTAGTGGCGACGGGAAATCCTGGAAAATTAGCGGAAATTCAAGCTTATTTAGTCGGATTGGACTGTGAATTAGTATTAAAACCGTCAGAATTAGACATTGAGGAAACGGGAACTACTTTTATCGCTAATGCTTGTTTAAAGGCTTCCCAGGTCGCTAAGGCTCTCGGACAATGGGCGATCGCGGATGATTCAGGATTAGCCGTTGACGCATTAGACGGCGCGCCAGGCCTATATTCAGCCCGTTATGGTAAGACTGACCAAGAACGGATTGATCGTTTGTTGCGGGCCTTAGGAACCCAAGCCAATCGACAGGCACAATTTATTTGCGCGATTGCGATCGCTCGTCCCGACGGTTCTATTGCGATTCAGAGTGAAGGAATTTGTCCAGGAGAAATCTTAATCGCGGGTAGAGGAACAGAAGGATTCGGTTATGATCCTATTTTTTATGTGCCTGAATGCCAGAAAACCTTTGCTGAAATGTCAGCCGAGCAAAAGCACAAAATTAGTCATCGGGGGCGAGCCTTGCGACCCTCCTTCCCCAATGGCCAAATTTGAGCTAAGGCGATTTCTGACAAACCTAATACCATCAAGTCCCCCAGAATTAGGAGATTTAGGGGGCTTGATAGTGGTAATTTCTTTGCTAGAAATGTCCTAAGATTCGATTCACAAACCCAAACGGGTTAAATCGCTAGTTTATCCTTCTCACTCGTCCGAATCCGAATAACGGAATCAACGGGACTAATGAAGATTTTACCGTCACCAATTTCACCAGTACGGGCAGCAGAAATAATTTTTTCCACTACCATATCGACCTGATCATCCTTGACAACGATTTCTATCTTGAGTTTTTGGAGAAACTCGACGGTGTACTCAGAGCCGCGATAAGCGTTCGGTTTGACCTTTTTGACGACCGAAACCCCGTACTTCTAACACCGTCATCCCAACAATGCCAGCATTGACAAGGGCAATCTTTATATCTAATTTAAAAGGACGGATGATGGCTTCTATTTTTTCAAACTTGTTACTCCTGGTTAAAAATGTCTCTTTGTCTTTATTTATAAAGCGGACTTGTCATTTTCTATCACTTCCAGCCTAGTTTTTTTTGTAAAAATAAGTACATTTTGTCACAAATCAGTGTTGAGATTTGGTTATTTATAGCTTAAATTCTCCATTAAAGAAAAGATCAGGGAGAATTTCAATGATTTTTGATTTTTAGATCTATTTCTTGGATGGGATAAATTAGTCCTGATTTTTGTTCTTCGTCATCGTCTTAATGATAATCAATCAAATTGCTGATGAGATCAATCTAAAGATAAAAACAGGGAAATATTAACGTATTTTATGGGTCGCCTGGGATTCGAACCCAAGACCATTCGGTTAAAAGCCGAGTGCTCTACCGCTGAGCTAGCGACCCGTTGTGTATTTGTCACACGATTTACTAATGTAGCAGAAGAGATTGGTAAATGCAATCTTTTTTATAAAAAATTGGCTCGGATCGTGACAGAAGTTTCAATGGTCTGTTGGGGATCAAGATGAATTAGACTTTCGCCTGTGTTCAAAGCGTTACGGGGAGCCGTCCAGGGTTCCAAACAAATATAATCTTTATCCTGGAGCGTCCGAAAAACTAAGGTGCCATAAAGGTCGGAATATTCTAGATTCAGGGCGAGATGTCTTTGGCGATCGCTGAAACTGGCGGACTGACGATTAACTTGTTTAAAGACCGCATCAATTTCAGGTTGGCTCAGATCAAAGGTTCCATTAAATGGCTTTATATCTAGGGTTGTGTGGTCTTGCAGAATATTGGCGGGAATATCGAAGCTCAATTGAGATTTATCCTTCACCCAAAAATAGGGATGTAAACCCGTCGAAAAGGGCATTTTTTCAGGAGAAAGATTGGTATAACGTTGTTTAATGCTGAGGTGATTGCCCTGAAGTTGGTAAGTAAAATCTACTTCAAAATCGAAGGGATAGAGTTTCTTGGTTGCAGGGGTGCTGGTGAGTCGTAGGGTTAAACTCGCGCCTGAGTCGGTGTTTTGAGCAATCACTTGCCAGGGCATTTCTCTCGCAAATCCGTGTTGTTGCAAGGTATAGCTTTTTTCGTTGTGCGTGTATTGATTATTGGGTAAATTTCCACAAATCGGAAACAAAATGGGGATTCCGCCCCGTACACTCAAGGCTGGATTTTGAAAACGTTCTTGATCTAAGTACAAAATTTCTTGACCCTGAATTGCCCAACGGGTAACGATGCCGCCGCGCTCTGGCACAATTTCTAGACGGGCTAAACTTGTTTGATCCGAAAGAATATAGGTACGATATTGTTCTTGTTTAACAGCGATCGCGAACATAATGAATTTCCAGATGTTTAAATAAATAGTTGATTTAAGAGAAAAGCTAACATCGCACTCCCCACGGGAACGGTTAGATTATCAATGCCAAACTTTGAAAAAGATTCTAACGCAGTTGCAACCAAGGCGACGGCGATTCCAATCAGACTGATCTGCCAATGGAAACCCTGTACTGACCCAAGAATTAAGATAATTACCCAAAAGCTTACCACCGTCATGGTCAGGGAACCTTCCCAACTTTTTTGCATTCCCGCAATTTGATAGGGATGTTTGCCAAAATTTTGTCCAACCAACGCCGCTAAACCGTCTCCCCAGGCCATTACTAAAATGCCGATGACCGCATATTCAGGATGCTGGAGTGGCCAAAAGATAGCGACTAAAATTCCAATACTCAGAGCATAGAAAAAAGTTCCTAAACTCCGTCTGCCCACACTATTAATACTGGGTAAAATCGGCAAAAAGTAAGAAATTAACGCAATAATACTCGCGATCGCCGCTGCCGCTATCCCAACCCAAGCAGGAATTTCTAACCACCAGGCGAAAAGTAGGACATGACCACTGCCAATATGAACAATTTTGCGGGTCAGTTCTCCGTGAGTATCCGTTAACCGATTAAGAGCTTCGGCAATGAGAAGAATCAATCCTAAATAAAGCGCGACTAAGCTAACGGAAGATAAAAGAGTGGGAGAGACTTCTAAGATCATGGTGATTTTGGGATTTTCGGCAACTGATTAACACTCTATCGGCAATGGGAGCGGTTGTTATAGGATAGGCTGTTAATGGGTCTTTGTTGATGAATTTTCTATGTCCTCTCCGATCGCGCCAAACTTGAATCTTTACTCGATCCCCAGACGGAAATCTGGGATTGGGAGCAATTAAATCCTGATTTACAATCCCAAATTACTAGGGCTATTCGCAACGATCAACCCAGTCATTGGCTCGCGCCGTCAACGGTTGAGGATTTGTCCCAAATTGTTAGCCAGGCTTCCCAAATGAAGTCTCCCATGCTCCTCTGTGGCAATGGTAGCAAGCTCGGTTGGGGAGGATTGGTCAAGCAAGCGGATTTTGTCTTGAGTACCCAAAAATTAAATCGTATTCTCGACCACGCGATCGCCGATTTAACCGTCACCGTAGAAGCAGGGGTTAAACTCACCGATTTACAAGCTTTTTTAAAACCCCATCGTCAATTTTTACCCATTGATCCCAGTTATCCCGAACAGGCAACCATTGGGGGAATAGTCGCCACCGCAGATAGTGGCAGTTGGCGGCAACGATACGGCGGTATTCGGGATTTAGTTTTAGGCTGTTCCATTGTGCGTTGGGACGGAAAAATTGCCAAAGCAGGCGGAAAAGTCGTGAAAAACGTGGCGGGCTATGACTTAATGAAACTCTTTACAGGTTCCTACGGCACATTAGGCGTACTGACCCAGATAACGTTTCGGCTTTATCCTTTGCCTGAATCGTCCAAAACTTTATTGCTAACAGGCGATGCCCAAGCTTTGTCTCAAGCCTGTCAAGACTTACTTAAATCAGGTTTAGCTCCTACTTCTGCGGATGTTTTATCTTGTAATTTAATGCGATCGCTGGAATTGGGGAATAATTTGGGTTTATTGGTACGGTTTCAAAATATTGCCGAAAGTGTGACCGAACAAGTGGATCAATTACAAGCCTTGGGTCAAAAGTTGGGATTAGCGATCGCCGAATTTACCGCAGAATCCGAAGAACTCTATGGCAGTCATTAAAAAATCAGATGATGCCCCATTTCAATCCCGACCTGGTTACTGGTAAAATAGGCGTTATGTCCAATCAAATCGTTGATTTTCTCCAGGAATCTCCAGGACTTGCTCAAATTCACCTCGGCAGTGGTTTAGGTCGATTAGTGTTAGAAGCTGATTCAGCGATTAATCAATTATCTAAAATGCGATCAGTTTGTGAACGCGATCGGGATTTTTAACGATTTTAGAAGCCCCAAAAAATATTAAAGAAAGCTATGAACCCTGGGGGTTATCAAGGAAATGCTTTAGACTTAATGAAAAGTTTAAAAACAAAATTTGATCCTTATAATCTTTTTAATCCTGGTCTTTTTATCGGAGGAATTTAATTGTTTATGACAGCTACAATTATTAGCCATATTGAAATTACGCCAGGAATCTGTGGGGAAAACCTCGCATCGCAGGTCATCGCATTAGAGTAGAAGATATCGTTATTTGGCATGAGCGGTTGGGGCTATCCCCCGATGAAATTGTTTCTCAGTATCCAAGTATTTCTTTAGCACATGTGTACGCGGCCTTGTCTTACTATCATGATCATTTTAATGAGATTAGAAAACAAATGGAAGATGATGAAGATTTTGCTAAAGAAGTGCAATCTAAAACGCCTTCGTTAGTGCAACAAAAATTAAACACATTAAATGGTATAAATGATTAAATTTCATTTGTATTTCTGACTACTTTTAATTTATTATGCAAACAACCGACATTTCCAACTCTAGTTTTAACTTCCAAGAACAATTAAACCAAGAAATTAAAGGCTTCGATAGTAAACATCCCCCCGAACAAAAACTGATAGATAGTTGCGTTCATTGTGGTTTTTGTCTGGCAACTTGTCCCAGTTATCGAGTCATTGGCAAAGAAATGGATTCCCCCAGGGGGATTTATTTGATGAATGCTATCAACAAAGGAGAAGCAACTTTAGATGAAACGACGACTCAACATTTTGATAGTTGTTTAGGTTGTTTAGCTTGCGTGAGTACCTGTCCGTCGGGAGTCCAATATGACCAATTGATCGCCGCAACTCGTCCCCAGGTGGAGCGTAATCAACCCCGCAATATTTTCGATAGACTCATCAGAGCTCTGATTTTTAATCTATTTCCCTATCCCCAAAGATTACAAATTTTTCTACCATTCTTTTGGCTTTATCAAAATTTAGGCTTACAAAAATTAGTTCGAGCGACGGGTTTATTGAAAAGATTCTTTCCTCGTTTAGCGGCAATGGAATCGATTTTACCTAAAATTAACCGTCAATCCTTTGGGCAAAATTATCCGACGGAAATTCCTGCTCAAACCGAAAAACGCTATCGAGTCGGGGTGATTCTCGGTTGTGTCCAACGGCTCTTTTTCTCTCCTGTTAATGAAGCCACTGTTCGAGTCTTAACTGCCAACGGTTGCGAAGTCGTTATCCCTAAATCCCAAGGTTGTTGTGCCGCCTTGCCCGCCCATCAAGGTCAAGAAGCTCAGGCTCAGGCTCTTGCTCGACAAATGATCGATAGTTTTGCTGAGACAGAGGTTGATTTTATTATTATTAATGCGGCGGGGTGTGGGCATACTTTGAAGGAATATCATCATATTTTGGCGGATGATCCCGTTTATTTGGAAAAAGCTAAGGGCCTTTGTCGCAAAAGTTCGAGATATTCAGGAATTTTTAATGGAAGTTGGATTGACTGCGCCTCTATCGGCGATCGCGGATGAAAACCTCACCATTGTCTATCAGGATGCTTGCCATCTTTTGCATGGTCAAAAAATCAGTTTACAACCCCGTCAGTTGTTAGCAAAGATTCCTAATATCACCTTAAAGGAACCTGTTGATGCGGCTCTTTGTTGTGGGAGTGCAGGGGTTTATAATATGTTGCAACCTGAGATTGCAGAGGAGTTGGGACAACAAAAAGTCACCAATTTATTAAACACGGGAGCAACTTTAATCGCTTCTTCTAATCAGGTTGTCTCTTTACAAATTCAAAAGCATTTAAGTCAACAAAATAAGTCTATTCCCCTATTTCATCCCATTCAATTGTTAGATTTTGCAATGCGGGGTATTAAGCTGAATTAAAAAGAGACAGAATTGATTAAAAACTGCCTCTTTGTTAATTATTGATATTAACTTTACTACGCGATCGCGGCTTTAATTTGTGGTCAACGACCAACCGCTTTACCAATAATGATAATTCCTGCATCACCCGATCAAACCGTTCAGGAGTCAAGAACGAGGCCCGTCCGATATAGCTTTGGCAGGATTGGGATGGACTTCAATCATCAGAGAATCGGCTCCTGCGGCGATCGCGGCGGTGGCGATAGCAGGCACATAATCCGACTTACCCGTGCCATGACTCGGATCAATCATGATCGGTAAATGGGTCAAATTGCGTAACACAGGCAAAACGGAAAGATCTAAGGTATTACGAGTATATTTTTGATTGAACGTGCGACTCCCCGTTCACAGAGAATTACATTAGGATTACCCGCCGCGAGCAGATATTCCGCCGCCATTAACCATTCTTCAATGGTGGCCGCTATCCCCCGTTTTAATAAACAGGTTTCTTGTGCGCCGACTTTTTTGAGCATGGCAAAATTCTGCATATTCCGCGCTCCAATTTGGATCACGTCTGCCACTTCTGCAATTTTCTCTAAATCTGCCGTATCCATAACTTCGGTAATAATTCCCAAACCACTGGCTTGTTTCGCGGCAGCCAAAAGTTCTAACGCACTTTCCCCATGACCTTGGAAAGCATAGGGAGAAGTCCGAGGTTTGTAAGCCCCCCCTCGTAGAAAGTGCGCTCCAGCCGCTTTTACTCGTAGTGGCCGTTTCGATGATCATCGCTTCATTTTCAACGGAACAGGGGCCAGCGACAATCGTGAGGGGATGATTTTTACCCATTGCAACGGGGCCCGTTGGGGGAGGAAAAATACTCACTTCACTATAATCACCGTGACGGAACTCTAAACTCGCCCGTTTAAAAGGTTGCTCTACCCTGAGCACATCTTCAAAATCCAGGGGACCAATTTCTTGGATTTGAAGGGGATTGAGAGCGGCAGTTTCTCCCACTAGACCAATCACCACTTTATGTTTACCGACGATTTTTTCAGGAGTTAGTCCTCTTTCAGAAAATTCTTGATTCACACGCGCAATTTTGAATTCGGGAGTTCCGACTTTCATCACAACGATCATTGCAAAAAAACCTCACTGGTTAGGTAGTTAGAAAAAAATAAAGTTAAGAAAAATCAAATCGTTTAATAAACTTCTTGCATAATGATGTTTTACGTCCCTCGTATCTTTCCTGGAAAGGACAGAGTCTTACAATTAATAATTATGAAAGAAATCCATAGCTGTCGAAATAAAAAACTTCTTCCTGTATTGTAATCATTTTGCTTTTTGATATTGAAGATTAACGTCTAAAAAACAGAATAATCCTCAAATGACGACAATAAGAACACAAATCTTAATTAAACTTTTCAATTTCCATTGTGTAATCAAGAGGGTGTGTTCAGAAATTCTGACAAATTAGTATCGTTCTTAAGCTTTTAATACTTGCGAAAAGCTGCTCCAACTCAGAACTAACTTTCTTTTGCTTTTTGAGCATCTTGCTTTCGTGAATGCTAAGCAGTCACACTTCTATCAAAATTTAATTTGACTTCTTGCCAACCCCACCAACTCCCCTCAATGTCTTCGTCCCAGGAGGTGGAAAAAACACCATAGCTTAGTCCAAGAACACCTAAACCAAAGAGGAGAAGACTCACCCCAAAAACCACATAATTGGGAATCTCTAACCAATCATGACTCACTACCCAATAAAAAGCCATGAAGGAAAACATGGCCGATGCAGTAGGAATTCCTGAAAAAATTGCCATGCGCTTCACATCCGTTGACTAACTACTTCAGGAATAGAACCACTTTGGGGTTTCCGTTTTCCTCTGTAGGGTTTAGTCTTATCGGAGTTTTTAAAGGAAATTTTGCTCTCTACTTTAGGGGCAGGAGCAACTTTTTTAGGAGCAGGGGCAACCTTGCTGGCTTTTTATTTTTTTGTTTTCCTTCAAAAGGAAGGGGAGTTCGTTTTGGGGCTTGGCGATCGCGGGGGGATGGAGCAGGCATAGAAATAGAGTAGGGGCAAAAATTAACGACGAATGCCTAAACGTTTGATTAGGGACTGATACCGTTCAGGTTCTCTGCGTTGATATAATCCAACAAACCTCTGCGTTGGCTAATCATTTTTAGCAGTCGCGACGGGAAGCATGGTCTTTTGGATTGGCTTGTAGATGTCCCGTCAATTGGGAAATACGTTCGGTTAAAAGCGCGATTTGCAAGTCGGGGGAACCAGTATCGGTTTCATGCACTTGGTACTCACTCATCAATTCTTGTTTTCGGGTCTGGGTTAACGCCATAGGATGTTTTTAAATCGTTTCAATGCTGCAATCTCTAACTATACCATTAATTCAGACAAAATGTTGACTCTAAAAATGAACGGGACTAGGAGGAAAGGGAATAGTCAATCTATGAAATGTTTTTTTCAAAAGCATCTCTAACGAAATTTAACCCGTAATTATTTCCTTGGCATTGCTAGACAGGATTGAAATTTTTGTCTCCACAATCGCTTCAGGATACGTCCCAAAGGGGGTTAAAACCTCTTTAATAAAGGCTTCTGCTGAAATAGAACGATAACGATTGGGATTAAGAATCACCGAGAGAGTCCGACGGACTTCTACCTCTTTCATTCGGGCAATATGGATTGTATTCATCTGTAATTCTTTTTCAATAGCCGTCGTTGATACAAAAGTAACCCCTAGCCCTGCTTGAACCGCATTTTTAATCGCCTCAATGGAATTTAACTCCATTTCAATTTTTAAACGTTTGGTATCGATATCACAATTGCTTAAAACCTTGTCAATTACTTTACGAATCGTCGATTGGGAATCGAGGGTAATAAATTTGAGTTTATATAAATCTTCTTTGTGGAATGGTTTCAACTTTGGCCGAAAGGATGGCAAAATCGGCAAAATCAAGGCCAATTCATCTTCGGCGTAGGGAATAATTTGCAGTACTTCCTGCAATTCCGTCGGAACTTCTAACCTAACGGCCATATCGACGCTACCATTGGCAACGCCCCAGGAGGTGCGACGAGTGGAATGTACTTGTAATTGCACCCAAACATCGGGATATTTTTGTCGAAAAATACCAATCATGCGGGGCAAAAGATAGGTTCCCGTCGTTTGGGACGCTCCCAGGACCAGAGTGCCGCCCTGAAGATTCTGCAAATCCTCGATTGCGCGACAGGTTTCCTGGCAGAGGGTCAACACCTTATCGCCGTAACTTAAGAGGAGATAGCCCGCTTCCGTTAACTGGTCCTTGCGTCCTCCTCGGTCAAATAAAGGAACATTCAGTTGTCTTTCTAAATTTTGTACCTGTAAGCTGACGGCAGGTTGGGAAACATAAAGCGTATCTGCCGCCCGTTTAAAGCTTCCCTCAGCCGCGATTCCCTTAAGAATCCGCAGTTGGTCTGACGTAAATGGGATATCTGCCATAGGTGAAGAATAATTTATAAGTTATTCCTATTAAACTTGACAGTATCATAACTGGGTATCTGTAACGCGATTTGTGGTTTTAAGTCTTTAGTTGTTTCTTAAGCTAAATGATATGTAAAGGTCTTTAGGCGATCGCACTTAGAAAGCCGTTTTTTTCTCTTTGGGCGATTCTGTGTGTTGTGTTCCTTAACTACAACCTCCTCGGTTGATATTAAGACTAATTTTGGACGGTAGGACTATGGGATGTCTTATCCCGAAAGTTTCTTGCTACCATCTGAAAAATGTCGGTACAATCAAAAATCAGACCGCAGTTAAACTAAACACCAAGGATTAGCCTTTTCAATGACGATTACTTTCTTTGAACTCTTAGGTTCAGTTATTGGGCGAGAAATTGACTTTATTGCAGATCTATTCAAACATGGCAGTGGATGAAATATTTCAGCTTATTGTGGAAGAGGCTTAATGTAATCAAGCAGAATGGTACTCAAATCGAGTTCCTGATTTAAACTACTCCTCTCCTGCTTGCCGACTTGCATATTTGTATATTGTTGCTGCCGCTAATTCCAGAACCTTTCAGCATGTTCTTGATTAATTAATACTTAAATCAATATGTCTTGGAAATTGCAAGGGAACGTCATGAGATAAAAATTTGTGCTTTTGGTGCTGGCCCATTTGTACAGAGTTGTTGGCGATGGCAAAGTTTTTCGTTCAACAGAATCTTGGACATAGTGTTAGTGTGGATTTTCAACTCCTTGACAAAGTTGAAGAATGGACAAGTTCCTGGTACGGAATAAGGAATCAAATTAATGATTCTTTTAGACAATTATATGGCTTAATTGCTCTAACTGGCCCATGATACCATCAGGTAATTTTCTGGCTTGCGATGTTACTCAATTAGATTGAATTCCTTATCTGGGGAATGTTTGGGGGCAAGATGTGTATGTAATAAATTTTTTGTTGTCTGAAGTGTTTAATGATGATCCAGGACGGTAAGAGCCTTTTTAGGCAAAGTTGCTGAATTTGCACCTTCTGGTGCACGTTTTATATTTATAGAGAGACGTGGTTCCATGTGGGAAAGTCATATGGCTAATATTGCCGAAGAATCAGGATTATTGCTTTCATCTTTTAGAGCGTGTCATCAATCAG
>CAWEDJ010000055.1:0-52625 GCA_963807635.1 uncultured cyanobacterium | reverse complement strand
CCATTTAGATTGCGTAGCCATCTTTTGAAAGCTCTGTAACAAGGGGCTTAAGCCCCTTGCCTTTATGCAATTTAGATCATTAACAGCTTACTTCTCTAATATAAATACCATCTTCGTCTTGTTCGATAACGACATAAAATTCTTGTTTTTGCATATTTAATTGTTTTTGCATATTTAATTAAGGTGTTTATAAATAATATACTACTAGACCTTAGCATAATCTATAAGTTGAGGATGGGAGATAAGCAATAAAAAAGGCAAACCACAAAGGTCTGCCAGGTTAGTTGTTGTTTAGTTTTTTGGAGTAGTTGGGTTGGGTTAGGGGATGCGATCGCGTTTATTTTTAGGGTTAAGTTACAAGGAAAGATGTTTGGAGCTTTTTGGGCTTTCTTTCGTCAACTGAACCTACAGACCTAAAATTTTTTAGTGTTGATCTTTGTAGGCTTCTCTGCGATGACGACAACTGAGAATAATAACAGTTAGTGTTTTATCATCAATTTCATAACGCACTCGGTAATCGCCTATTCTAACTCGGTATTCTTAGTCAAATCCTTGTAGTTTTTTAGTTCCTGTGGGACGAGGTTCATTCGCTAATTGTCCGATTTTTTCGATAATTCTTTTATAAATTTCTGGTGTTAATTGTTTTAATTGTTTTTGTGACGGTTTCGGAATAATAATTTGATAACTCATGTTTTTTAATTAGACAGAAATTCTTCTAATGTTTGATAATCTCCTGATTGATAGGCTTGTCTTGCTTCTTCAACTTCTGCCAGAATTTCTGGACTATTTTCCCAGGCTTCTTCCGAATCAAGGTTTTGCTTTTCTAGAATTTCTAATAATTTTTGCTGTTCTTCCCAACCAAGGGATTGAATGGCTTGGGTTAGGGATTCAAATGGAATAGATAAATTAATTGTTGTCATATTTTGAAGTAAAAATGCGAGGGAGTCAATAGTAAGAATATTTTTATTGTAGCATGAGTTTTAAAGGAGAATAACGACAAAAAAAAAGCAAACCAGTGAGGTCTGTCAGGTTTGTTGTTGTTTAGTTTTTTGGAGTGGTTGGTTGGGTTAGGGGATGCCAAGGAGTTTATTTTTAGGGTTAAGTTACAAGGAAAGATGTTTGGAGATTTTTGGGCTTTCTTTCGTCAACTGAACCGACGCGATCGCTATTGAAGTTGATAAAATTTGGTTCCACAGTTTTCTACTTTTTTCGCTAGGCGGCGAATATAAAGACGACGAGCTTCTATTCCTTCTGGGGTTTCTCGATGGGCAACAATAAAACGGGCAAGTTCTTCTCGGTTTAGATGATCTAAGTTTGTTGTATTCATGGGGAGTCTCCTAAAAAATCGTCTTCATCAAGAAAGTAGCCATCGGAATAAATATAGTAAACTTTTGATAATTTATAGTCAGAGTTATCAATAGGAGTACCAAAAATTGCTAGGTAGTATCCTGGGTAAATACTATCGGGATCGGGAGCAAAATCATATAACAGGTTACTAATCGCCAGTTAAGTTGGATTAGTTCATACAGTTTTTTTAGTTGTTGGTCTGTGGGTGACATTGTATTTGAGTTGGCAATGGTTTTATTTTAGCATGGGGGAAAGAGGGGTAATAAAAAAGGCAAACCGAGGTCTGCCAATAGATTTAATCATTAATTTTTAGGAAGAAGATTTAGGATTTTTGTAGTACGCGGGATACTCCCTACAAGCTACGCGCTACTGATCAAAAAGTAACAAAAGATCGCACAGAAAAAATCAAGTTAATTGCGTAAAGTGATCGCGGAAGAACAGGGTTGATTACTACCTGCGGTTAAGCTTTGGATTGTAGCCTTGCCATTGGCTGCGGTAATACTATTCGTGAGGGTTCCCGTAAATAAAGCCCCTAACCATGCAGATTGAGCTGCACCAATTCTCATGTTAGTCAGATTAGGAACTGTACAAGTTGCGGTTGTTGTTGACAGCTTATAAGTATAGTTAACATTTGAACCGCAATTCACTGAAGTACCAGCCGCAGGACTTTGAGTCTGCACTCCATTATTTCCGCTAGTTGCAACAGTCACTGTTCCCTCCGATAATTGGGCCCCAGAGATCGCCGCAGTCACTGCACTTACTGAAGCAATATCTGTAATGCTGATACCAGTAAGAGCGGGAACCGTACAAGTTGCGGTTGTGTTGTAGCTAGGAGGGGTACTCGTATCAATTGTGACTGCACTACCCGCATTGGTGCTGGCCGAAGCAACAACAGTAGATCCAAAGGACTGTTTACTATAATTCTTGGTATCACCGAGAAGATTCGGGGTCGCAAGGGAAGAAACATCCGTTCCCGTATCTGCGTAGAGGTCAGAAAATAGCGTATTGAAATCGCTCTTAAAAATAGCCTGGAAAACTTTAGGGGGGCCCCATTGGTTTGATAACTATTAACCCATAAAGCTCCCGCAATCTTGGGGTTTCCTCGCAAATCAGCATTGGCATAGGGCGCAAAAATAAAACCATAATAATCAGGCGTACCACGAAGGCTAACCGTACCGCCACTACTGTTATAGAGAAAGAAAGCCCAATTCTTTGAAGTTGCAGCATCGGGGGCAGCTGTACCAATCTGGGAATTTCCTCCTAGATCAAGGTCATCTGTTTTTAACAACCATGAAACCTTTGTGCTGTTTGATCCGCTAACACCAATTTTGGCGTTATTACCAATATCTAAATTGGCATCAATGTACATAATAATGCGGTCTTGGCCTGTACTTGTCCCAAAAGTGACACCACTAGGAAGAGTACAGTCGCCAGTGATACGATATTTATAAACTTTAGCAGTCGTGGGAGGAGATGCGGAGTTATAGGTATTACCATCAGCGTCCTTATCGCCATTCGCAGGGTAAGCCGTTTTACTGGCACAGCTAGATAAAGTATTAACTTTGGATGACAGAATCCCCGTAAATTCAGTGACAGTGGGATAATAAGGTAAAGGAGGAAAAGGCGTTCCATTCGTGTCTTTTGTTACTACTCCCACTGTAGTTGATAAGGGAGGCGTTTTGTTTCCATTGGGCAAGGCACCGATGGGTTGAATAGGAATCAAAGCCACTTTACTGGCAGGAAAAGCAGTATTACCGCTCGTACAGCCAGAACTATCTAGTACATTCGCATGAACATTGGCCGCAGTACTAAAACTTCTTGCCCAAAGACCTGGAGTATTCGTTTGAGGAATCGGTGCAAGTCCTCCTGCGATCGTATTGACTTGCATTGTTAAATGTATTTGAGCTTTTCCTTGATTACCATTAGCGTCACCAACCGTTCCCTGAATGCCCAAAACGGCAACCCCTGGAGCCGTATTTGCCGTTGCTGAAGGGGTATATTTGTAGCCTACTAACTTATACTGCCCGCCGTTTAGTGTTTTCCAGCCATTGGTATTATTAGCATTTGCCCAAGTTGATGAAACAGTTGACGCACTGGTAGACGAAGCATTACTGGTTGTTGCTGTTGCATTAGTACAAGCATTACCACCTTCCAATCGCGTTGACGGAATAATATTAGACGCTAAAGACCAACTTTTTATAGTAGTACCACTATCAGGACAAGCTCCACTGGCATCTCGGTCGGCGTTACAGTCAGGATAGGTCAAGAGCGCACGGTTGCTGTTAAGAAAGTTTATATATTGGGTGACTCCTGCCTCCGCGATACTATTGGCTTTGGCAGTCAGATCTTGTGAAACAACCTTAGACTGATTCCCTTGCGCCTGAATCACCACCGCCAAACCAACAATCATAATACAACCACCCACCATGATCGCCAGGGGTAACGCAAAACCCGAATCACGGGAAAACCGATAGCGACTCAAAGAATTAATCAAAAAAAACTTAAAGCGAGTACTCATAACAGCAACCTCTAGGACTCTTAACTTAAAAATAATAAAATATTTACATAAATCCAAAACTTTAGGATATCTGTTCATCTTATTGTCAATCATGCCCTGACTCTGTGATCTAGATCCTATGTCGCAGTGATCTTGATCACAGTTTGAGAAAATAAAACTAAGGTCTTAAAAACCAAAACGAGTCCTAAAAGAAACTACTGAATTTAACTTTAAAATAAACCAAAAAATATCTGTATTTTTACTGATAAATCCTGAAAAAAATCCCCAAAGATGCGATCGCATCCTGATTAGAGCGTATCTCGATATTCTTCCAAAAGAGCTAAAATATCGGTTAATTGTCGTCGGTAGAGACTGTTGGGATTAAGTTGGAATCGGATGACTGCAACACGATATCGAGTTTCGATTCGAGTTCGACGAGTCTCGCGTTCTGTTTTCTCAAGGCTTCGGTTTCTCTCTTCATCTCTTCGTTGTTCTTCCTCAGTTTGGCGTTGTATCTCCTCAAGTCGGACAATCCCCCGTAGGAATTGATCCACTGCCACAACCGTGAAAGTCATCCCTGCGAGGAGGAGTCCTGTCCATTGGGGGATGATGAGTTGGTAGTTTCTGAGTTGGATTGTGTCATAGTTAAGGAAAACTCCTGTTAAAAAGACCAATAGGGCGGTCAGGATGGCGATATGTCTTTTTTTTTCGGGTTAAGTTTTCTTTTTGCAAAAAACGGCACATTGCGCTTTCACTCAATCCCACACCCATCTTTTCCAGACAATACTCACAATACTCGGCTAAAGTATAATTAGGATATTCTACTACCATCTTTTTTACTTCTTCCTTGTAGTCTTCTAATTGACTTTTTCTTGTTGAACCTACTCGTTTCGGTTTTACATTCCCTTGCTTTCGGTACAATTTCAGCCATTCATTGACCGTACTTGTATTAATCAATAATCTTTCGGCGATTTTTCTTATCGACAGCTTTTCTACGATATACAACGCCAATGCCCTTTCTCTTAGGTCTAGTGAGTATATTGTCATAAGTTTATTTTTCGTCTTTTTTGTTGTCTTTTATTCTAGCGCAAAGTGCTGTATGCCATTAATCAAAGTCCAAACCTCCGCCGCTATTAATGACCCCGCAACTCAAGTCCAGGGACTTCTGCAAACCCTTTCAGGCAAATTAGCCCAACATTTCGGTAAACCCGAATCCTACGTGATGACCATTTTTGAGCCTAATGTCAAAATGACTTTTGGCGGAACGGTTAAGCCGACTTGCTATATCGAAATTAAAAATATTGGCACAATGACCCCTGCCCAAACCAAAGCCATGAGCCACGATTTTTGTAGTGTCATTGAAGCTGTTTTAGGAGTTCCGAAAAATCGCATTTATATAGAATTTAATAATGCAACGGGTTCCATGTGGGGTTGGAATGGTGATACATTTTAAAAACATTTCTAGAAACTCATTTTTTTGCAATTCTTCTAAGTTTTCTCCTAAACAAAATACCCTGCCCGAAGACAGATATCAAGATTAATGAAAAGTAATTGTGGCTAAAATGCCCTAATTACGCATCACTTTCGATGTGGATAAATAATAAAGCCATTGTGACAGCAGGAAATAACCAACCAACAACGGGAATTAGAATCCAAGGTAAATAGGACGCGGCATAAGCTCCAGTCATGTTTAAAATCTCCTAAAGGATGGGTAATGACAAAAAATGGCTTTTTAGATTGATAAAAAAAGGAGGATCGTAATAACTCTGGTTTAAACCTTAGTTAAAAACACCCCGAAAAATTCCATCAACCACGTTTAAATTTTCCAATAGAAAATAAGCAACACACGCACCACCACTAGCTCCCACAAAGAAACCAGAAGCAAATTGGCTCCAGCCGTCTGCGGTTTGTAGGGAGTCTGTGCTGCTGTCTCCGCCTTGGAAGGTTACCGAACCGTAGCTACTCAGGGCTACTGTTGCTACTAAAATTAGGGCCAAGGCCGAAATTAAAGCACCGAGATAGGCATGATCTGAGTCGCGTAGGGGGCCGAGGAGTGTCCAGGCCCAACAAGAAAGTAACCGTGAGCCATCCCAATCTCTAGTCCCCGAATGAGGGGAGAAAGACCTTTGCGATAGGCGGGGAGATTACCGATCAAGGCTCTCGTAAATCCAGAATCCGAAATCGGGGTAGAAAGATGGCCCGTGAACGGATCGTTGTTATAGGGTTGGACGACTTGGGTATATTCAGCCATCGTAATTGAGTTCTCCTCTTGTTTAGTAGAGTGAAATTATGACAAAACTTAAGATACATTTTACGCAGTCCAGGTCGGTTTCACTGTGATTTTGTCCCTCAGCGTTAAAAAAGTTCATGAATTTTCTTAACAATTGTGAGGGAATGGGAGAAATCAATCTTTCCTGAAAACCTACTTTTGGGGTAAATCGGATATTTTTAAGCTAGATAAAATTCAATGATTGTGAACCGATGTGACGGATTAATGGGGAGTTCATCGGAGGTCTAACCCTGAATGTTAAGCTAACAAAGGCATAAAAATTACTATAGGAGCTATTTATGACAGACGTATCGGAAACTCCCTATCTTTTACGAGTCGCCCGTGGAGAAGTGGTAGACCGTCCTCCCGTGTGGATGATGCGGCAAGCGGGACGTTATATGAAAATTTATCGGGATTTGCGGGATAAGTATCCGAGTTTCCGTGAACGGTCAGAAAATCCAGATTTAGCGATCGAAATTTCTTTGCAACCCTGGAGAGCATTTCAACCTGATGGGGTGATTATGTTTTCTGATATTCTTACGCCTTTACCTGGAATTGGGATTCCTTTTGATATTATCGAGAGCCGTGGCCCGATTATTGATCCACCGATCCGCACTCAAGAACAAATTGATAAACTCCATCCCCTCAATCCTGAAGAGTCTTTACCGTTTATTAAAAAAATCCTGAATACCCTACGGCTGGAAGTGGGTAATCAATCGACGGTGTTGGGTTTTGTGGGTTCTCCCTGGACGTTGGCGGCCTATGCTATTGAAGGAAAAAGCTCTAAGGATTATAAAGTGATCAAAGAGATGGCTTTTTCTCAGCCTGCCATGCTCCATAGTTTTTTGAGTAAGATTGCCGACGCGATCGCGGTTTATGTGCGGTATCAAATCGATTGTGGTGCCCAGGTGGTTCAACTGTTCGATTCCTGGGCGGGCCAATTAAGCCCCCAAGATTATGAAATTTTTGCGTTGCCCTACCAACAACAAATCGTGCGTCAAGTCAAAGAAACCCATCCTGACACGCCTTTGATTCTTTACATTAGCGGCAGTGCAGGGGTGCTAGAGCGCATGGGCAAATCAGGCGTTGATATTGTCAGCGTGGATTGGACAGTAGATATGGCTGAAGCGCGGCAACGGTTAGGAAGACAAATGAAAGTCCAGGGCAATATTGATCCAGGAGTTTTATTTGGTTCCCATGCTTTTATCAAGGAACGCATTATTGATACGGTTCGTAAAGCTGGTAAAGGCGGTCATATTTTAAATTTGGGCCACGGTGTTTTGGTGGGAACTCCTGAAGAAAATGTGCGTTGTTTCTTTGAAACGGCTAAACAAGTCGATCAATTTCTCTAACTCTCAATTTAGGCGATCGCGGTTTTAAAAAATTAGACGAAGATGCGATCGCCCTCTCCCATATTTCTTAGTTAATAGGGATCAATTAGTCCTTAGATATAAAAAATATTTCATCATCAGGAATAATTTAGAAGCTATAAAGAGCTAAGATAGAAAAACTTTGTAAAAGTCAAAAATCAACCTCTAAGAAATTATTGTTATGATTCGTCAATTTTTTGTTTCTTTTATCCTTGTGTGTTTTACGGTTATTAGTTTTACGCTGTCCTACGCTTACCCTGCCCAGGCGGAAAAACAATACTCTCAAGAAAAACAATATTCCCAAGAGAAACAGTTTACGCCAGGCAAACAATATTCCCAAGAGAAACAATTTGCTCAAGAAAAGCAATATTCTCAAGAAAAACAGTTTGCTCAAGAAAAACAATATTCTCAAGAAAAACAGTTTGCTCAAGAAAAACAGAATACAGAGGCTAACGCGGAAACGGGTAAATCATAGTTTTCAAGAAATGATCAAAAGACATAATAGATTATTTCCCTACGACACTTTGGATATTAGCGATCGCATTGTCCTATGAGCCAGGTATTTTCGATATTTATAAACTCCAATGACTAAGCCTGAGATTAAAAAATGGAAAATTCTCGAATCTAGGTTCGTAATTGATAATCAATGGTGTCGGGTAAAACAAGATAAAGTACAACTCCCCAATGGTTTAATTGTTGATGATTATTTTGTTAATATTCGCCCCGAAATTGTTTTGATTTTACCCATCACTCAAAATCAAGAAGTGGTTTTAGTCCGTCAATATCGTCATGGAGTCGAAAAAATTCTCATCGAGTTACCTGCGGGAACCTTTGATCCTCAACAGGAGAACAGCCTAGATGCCGCCCATCGTGAGTTGGAAGAAGAAACAGGCTATCAGGCTCCTGAATTAATTCCTTTGGCAAGATTTACGATAATCCCGTTAAAGACAAGACGTTAATTCATCTTTTTATGGCGATCGACGTGACCTTAACAGGTAAACAAAATTTGGATACGACCGAAGAAATAGAAGTTATTTTAATTCCTTTAACGGAGATAAAAGCTCATATTCTTTCAGGAACCATTCAAGTGGCAGGAACGATTTCTGCTTTATTTATGGGTTTAGAAAAATTAGCTGTATGATTTTTGAATGAAGTCTAAATGACTTGTCATCAAAAAATTATTCTGGTTTCGCTGATTTTTTATAGGATTGACCACAAAACGGACAAAAACGAAATTTTAAGGACTGGATCGGTGCGTCACAACTCAAACAGCGATCGCTTAAACCCGTACCACAGAGAAAACAAAAACGCGATCGACGGTCTAACCAATAATCTTCGGCTTCTGAGCCAGGTTGCCAACATTCAAAACAAAGCTTTAAAGATTCAGTCTCCGAAACCGCAATGCCACGACAAACCGCAATCAGATAATCCTCTGGAATTGCTAGGGTTTTCGCTAAACTTGTCAGAGTTTTACTATTGAGTCGTTCTGTTTTTCCCAACTCAATTTTACCGATACTTTGGCTATGTAATTCGGCTCGTTGGGCAAGTTCTCCCTGGCTCAATTTTAATTTTTTACGGATACGTCGTACATATTTTGCTAGGGTTTCCCCTTCTTGGGGTAACTTATCATCAGCAATCATTAGGCTAAAAATTAAGGTTTATGATTAATTCTTAAAGTATAGATGAAAAGAAATTCAATTTAAGATAGATTTAGAAACCAAACCCCTACCCAGTATAAAGAATATTTGGGAAAGATTTTATTTTCCTATTGATTAAGCCGTTAATATTTTGATAATCCAACAATCTTTAAATAATGAAATTATACTAGATAAAACTTCATCAAGTTCAATTTCTAAATCTCTATTGTGAACATCGGTTATTAATTTATAAATTAACTCAAAATCAATGCGATCGCCCTTTTCCATTATCAGAAAACGACCATGATGGGAATTATTTAATTTTTCAATTTCGTCTTTTCCTACTTTGCCTGTAATATTATTTTTTCTGGCATCTCTCCAGAGTTGGAAATGAATTTCTCGATGATTAATCACTAATTCATTAAAATTTTTAATCCGATTGGTAAAAGTTGAACCATCTAATTCTAAAAAAGCTATGGCAAAACTCCAATCAGCATATTGGATAACACAATTTGGAGGAATTTTTTTTCTTCCTAAGTGTAAGTAATCAATAATATAATCTGATTTATTTCTAAACGCTTCAGCAATTTCTAAAAATTTACCGAGATCATCACTATCGTTAATAATCTGTAATTTATCATACTCTTGCTCCAATAGAGGACGATTTTGCCGAATAAATTTTTCTATCTTTGTTTCCTGTATTTCTTGATCTCTTTTTTCTTCAAAAGTTTCTATATTGTCAGATTCCCGATCAAAATCAAACTCTAATAAAGCTTGACCAATTTTTTGAAAAAGAGTCGTAAATTGCTGTAAATTATTTTCTAGATTAGTGATTCTTGTTTCTAATGTTAATGATTGCTCCTTAGTTTCTTTTAATTCATTCTGATCTCGTTTAACTAATTTTTCTTTTTCTGGCAGAGGTACACCATGAATTTTGTGGTGATAGTGATCAGAGGCACTATTTAAAATTGCTCGAATAGAACTATGGTTTAAGATTGTCTCTAACTCTATCGGTGAAAATATTTTTTCGGTGGATAATCCGACTGACTCGATCTTAGCGTTTAAAATCTCAGTTAAATATTCATCCGATGGACGTTGTAAATAAAGTTGATTTTGGGAAACTCTATCAATAATTGCACCATCAAACATTGATTTAAACTGTTCCCAGCGATCGGGAAAAAGATTGAGGATTACCAAACTATTAGGCACATGGGTAAAAATTTCTTTGATAGCTTCTCCAAAAGCCAATAATAGTTGCTCATGATGTTTTAATCCCAAGGCTTCTAATTGATCAAAAATAATAATCAAAGGCTCATCCAATAAAGACAATTTACTAAAAACGGAAATTGCTTCTAAAGAAAAGGCTTCTTTGCTCATTTCTTCATTCCAGTTTTCTAAACCGATCGCCTCTAATTCAACATTGCTTAATTCCTCTGCGGCTAACCAACGAGCCACTAATTTTTTAAGGTGGGGTTTACTATAACTGCAATATTTAATAATTCCCTTAATAATTTGGGAAGCATAGCCCGCTAAACCATATTCACTCATCCACCAATCATCGGTTCGCTTTTCGATATGTCGCCAATAATCTAACTTTTTACCACTTCCTTCTGCACCTAATTTTTCGTAAATATCTAAAGGATTAGATTTTAAAATAGTAATAATCTCTTGATCTTTTTGCGTTAAACTAATAAACCCCGTTTGACTAATTAATTTAACAAAACTATGGGCTAAAAGAGTTTCTAGTTGGGTATAGCCTGTTTCTGGAATTCTTTCGACAAAAGATTCTAAAATTCGACTGTAGATATGGAACAAAACAGAATCTCGATTATTGGGACAACGAATAAACAAAAGCCGATTAATTTTTAATAATTCCTTCGCTAATCGCATCATTAAATGGGTTTTACCACTGCCTGGTTCTCCGATAACAACAGTTCCCTTGGATTGATGATTTTTATCTTGTTTGATGTCAGTAATAATCCATTTCAATCGTTCAAACTGATCTTGATGAATCGATTTTAAATCGAGATGATCCTGGAACGGATTATCGACTCGACTGGATGAAAAGGGATTGATGGATACTGAGGCTGAATTCATGGCTTTGCTCTCCAATATTTTACAATAAAGCTGATAGGTAAATTGGGCATCGTAACGAGCAGTGTGGGCTTGCTCAGGATTAAAAAATTTTTGATTAACTTTGAGTCCTAGTTTTTTGCTCAGATAAGCCAGGGAATAACTCTGTAAATGGGGATAATATTGCTGGGATAATTTAACACTACAATCAAATTTTAGCTTAGGTTGTTTGATTTGTACTTTTAAACAACTTTGATTCAAAACCTTCCTATCGTGTTGAGCAAAATGACAAATAATTAACTTATCTTCGGCAATTTGCAGAAAATCCAAAATAATTTGCTTTAAAGGCTTTAGATTTTGCTTGACTTCGTTATTTTTAAAATGTTCTTTTGTAAATGCTTCGTAAATTAATTCTCCCTGTTGATTGATGACTGCAATTTCCCTAATATAATCTTTTCCCTCAGTATCAATGATAATAAAATCTTTCATTTTTATTAGATAAGATAATTTTTTTAAAAAATGTATTCCCTGATCGGACGGCTCACGGTAAAATAGGAGAAATCGTATTTGCCGACACGTTTCTAAAAGAGATCCTCAAACACTTTCCTATTACTTTTGCGATAAGGTATCGTTTATGACCGACCAACCAATCCCCGATTCTATTTCTGAAGAAACTACTCAGCAATTGGCCGCGATCGCTGAACAATTGGCAACTTTAACCGATCGCGTGAACGATTTAGAAGCCAAATTAATGTTGATTCCCGACATCGAACGTTATAACAAACTCCAGAAATTTTTGATAGCAGGCCAGTTTAAGGAAGCAGATCTGGAAACGACTAATATTATTTTAGAAACGGTTGCCATGAAACGGGACGATCTGGCCCCCGAAGTGATGAAAAAATTCCCCTGTAATGTACTTTTTGTGATTGATCGCCTCTGGCGTATCCACAGTCAGGATCGTTTTGGGTTCAGTGTCCAGTTAGAAATTTATAAAAAGGGAGGGGGAGGTTTGGATACCCTACGAACCCAAGATCGTAAAGTCATGGGAATGTTTGCTACCGAAGTCGGCTGGTTAGTGGAAGGAGAACTGCGTTTTGAGGTCTATGATGAATGGGATTTTTCTTTAAATGCTCCTCGTGGTACTTTCCCAGCGATTTGGTGGAAGTCTCCCTATGGACTAAAAATGGTTACTTTTTTCTTTACACGACTTTTTGAATGTCAGATTTAAAGAGTTTTAGAAAAGATAGACTTTTAAAAAGTGAAGAATTCTGTTAATTGGAGATAAAATTAATGAAATTTTCTTGGTTAACGATTCTATTGTTTTTATTTCCATTTACGCCCGCAGGACTTGCCCAGGGTCGATTAAACCAACCCAGTTTTTTTCAAGATGGGCAAGTGTTAATGCAGCAGGAAATTAACCGTTTACAACAACAACAAATTCAACAAATTCAAGATGTTGAACATCCGTCCCAATTATTGACAATTGATACGGGGGTTTTACGTTGGCAAAAGTCTATTTTTCGTTCGGCGGGTTTCTCGGTCTGGATGCCAGAGGGGATACAAAGCCAAGAAATCGTTACCTTAACGACTCCCTTGGGAGCGATCATGTTTGACGTTTTTGCGACCCATCCCGCTAATTCTCGTTTTATTACCGCCTATTCAGAGCAATCTTTTCCGACGACGGATAATCAGTCCCTTTTAAAAACAATTCGGGATGGCATTATTAATAAAACTCAGTTTCAGTTAATCCAAGAAAATGCGATCGCAGTACAGGGAAATCAGGGAATTCAGTTTACGTTGAACGGGAATAATGAATTGATTACGTTTCAGGTGATGGTAATTAATCAAAAAGTTTATGTTTTAGCGGCAGGACAAAATAATGTAGAAAGCGTTTCTCAAGATGTTATTAACTTTTTTAATTCTTTTCGTTTACTACCTTAAAAAAAGATGTAACTCAGATTAAACGCTAAATTACTCATAACGTTGTCCGCGTTCAATAACCTTCTCAACTTGCTTAAGAGAATTTAAAACTTTTCTGGATATTTTATCTATTTCTGCCCAATTATTGGGTGAATCTGTCGCAATTTCTAGTAACATCAAACTTGATTTGAGCATTGAAAGAGTCGGTTTCAAAATAGCTGGATCATCACTGGACAGACTTATTTTTGAGATAGATTTTTTTAATTCATTAATAACAGGAGCCAATTCCTTATTTGAAGTTTGTTTTTTTCTTCTAGTGGAAGAAGAGGGTCTTGCTAAAGTTTCAATAATTCGATTACATTGCTTGGCGGCCATATAAATTTCCTTAAGCTCCCCTTTAATTCCGCTTCCAAAAAAAATATTGCGACTTTTAAAAATTCCATCATAAATAATTTTATCTTTGAAGGGCAATAAAGTCGTGTAAATATTCAGAGGTAAATAGCTTTTATCAATCATTTCATTGAGAGGCTCGGTAAGACCTAGAACACCATAAACATTATTTTTTTCATCAATAAAAATTGTATATTTAGTCAAAAAACGTTCAACAAAAAAATCGCCCCTGACAAATCGTTTAAATTGAGAAGCAATAGTAAGTTGTTCTGGAGTTAATTGGTCTGGATTATCAACTAGAAATGTATCAATAATCTTAATATTATCATAAAGTTTTCTGTGTACTGAAAATCTTTGCTCTGGATTTAAACCCAGAAAAAGCTTTGTAGAATTGATGGATGGAAACAGTTCAAATTTTTGATTAACATATAGTAAAACTGACACGAAAACTGATGAAAAAAGCTCAAATTCTTGTTCGGAAAGGTTCATGATTAATCAGAAATAAAGATTTAATAAAGTTAGAGAGTTAGGGGAATACTTAAGCAAATAGCTATCCTGGCGATCGCGTCTAATGGCATCATCCACTATTATTAATCAGCCAAGGAATGTATTGCTTGATAAGCCGCTTCTGTGTAAAGATCGTAGGGAGATTCTACGCGATCAACAAAAAGGACACCATTCAAATGATCTAATTCATGTTGAAAAATTCTGGCGACAAAATCGGTAAATTCTTGTTTTTGTAATTGTCCCCATCGATCATAATACTCCACCGCGATCAACCGATAACGAGGAACTAACCCACGCCAACCTGCCACACTTAAACAACCTTCCCAGTCCTTCACCATTTCCGTTGAGCGATCGAGAATGCGGGGATTAATCATCGCGATCGGTTCCATTAAGGGAGCTTGGGGATAACGCAAATTGGGACGAGAAGCCACAATAAACAAACGCTGGGACTGATACACTTGAGGAGCCGCGATCCCGACCCCATTAGCTTGCTCGGCAGTGAAAATCAAAGAATCAATTAAAGTTTGAACCGAATCTTCCTTTATATCCGCAACAGGGCGGGCTATTTGCGACAAAATCGGCTGATGCCGTTGGGCAATTTCTAAAATTTGAGTCATACTAGTAGAATCCATTTAGTATTGCGACTTGTTAACAACTATACTATTTTTAATTATATTTTAAAGATAATACGGTATTAATTAGTAGCCCAAAGAATTAGAGGCTTTTTTTTATCTTTGAAATTCATCAGATTTCCCTTGTCAAGGCCAACAGGGGAAGTTCAGTGTAAAATTTATCCTAAATTTAATTAGAACTAGTTACTTAGGAGTTGAATCAATTGGTGGCTATCTCTTCTCAAGATCTCTGGAATCAAGTATTAGAAAGACTCCAGTTACAATTAACTCGTCCTGCTTTTGAAACTTGGATTAAAACGGCTGTTCTACAGGAAGTAACGGACAGTTATGTAGTCATTCGGGCAGAAAATCCTTTTATTTTAAATCATTTACAAAAACATTATTTGCCGATTATTAGTAACGTTATTACCGAAATTTTAGGTTTTCCTTTGGAAGTTCAATTAACGACAACAGAAGGCGAAATTTTTTCTATTCTTAATCCTTTACAAAAAGAAGATTTACGGGAAACAACGCCAAAAAATCCCCAATTAAATTCTAAATATAATTTTTCGCGGTTTGTCGTCGGCCCCACGAATCGCATGGCTCACGCGGCTTCTTTGGCGGTGGCCGAATCTCCTGGTCGAGAATTTAATCCTCTCTTTCTCTGTGGTGGCGTGGGCTTAGGAAAAACTCATTTAATGCAGGCGATCGCCCATTATCGTTTAGAAATGTTTCCTGATGCCAAGGTTTTTTATATTTCAACGGAACAATTTACCAATGATTTAATTACCGCTATCCGTCAAGATAGTATGGAAAAATTTAGAGATCACTATCGAAAAGCCGATTTTTTATTAATAGATGATGTGCAATTTATTGAAGGCAAAGAATACACTCAGGAAGAATTATTTCATACCTTTAATACACTCCATGAAGCAGGAAAACAAGTCGTTTTAGCGTCAGATCGCCCCCCTAAACGCATCCCTAGTTTACAAGATCGATTAATTTCTCGCTTTTCAATGGGTTTAATTGCGGATATTCAAATTCCCGATTTAGAAACCCGCATGGCAATTTTGCAAAAAAAAGCAGAATATGAAAATATGCGTTTACCCAAGGAAGTGATTGAATATATTGCCGTTCATTACACCTCTAATATTCGGGAATTAGAAGGCGCATTAATTCGGGCGATCGCCTATACTTCGATTTCAGGGGTAACAATGACCCTGCAAAATATTGTGCCAGTTTTAAATCCTCCCGTCGAAAAAATTGCCGCTTCTCCTGACATTATTTTAAAAACGATCGCCGAATCCTATCATGTTTCTGTAGAAGATTTGAAAGGAACTTCTCGTCGTAGAGAAATCAGTGTGGCCCGACAAATTGGGATGTATTTAATGCGTCAACATACGGATCTGAGTTTACCCAGAATTGGAGAAGCCTTTGGTGGAAAAGACCATACAACGGTGATGTATAGTTGCGATAAGATTAATCAACTCCAACAAAAAGATTGGGAATTAAGTCAGACCTTATCTGAACTCAGCGATCGCATTAATATCGCTAGTCGCAATCAGGAATCATCTTAATTTTCTCTAAATTTTTAACAAAAATTGTATTTTACGAACATAAAAAATCTTCGTAGGGACATATTATATTACGTCCTTAAATTATTTTTTTACCTCGTCAACAATTCAATCACAAAGCCTTATTCTCTCAACAGATTACGCAATAGAAACAATTCAATCGTAATAATTCAAATTAATCTATCCTAAATGGCGCATTTGTAAACTTATGTAACGCAGTTGTTAAGCTCTATTGCAACTTTCTCGCCCAAGGCGCGATCGCCTTTCTTTTATCTAGAAAGCTGTGATAGGATTCGATTCGTAGCACATTGCAATTTTTCGTTTTAGATAAATTTTAGGAGATAAAGCTTTGGTATTACGGGTTGCTGTTGTGGGTTCAGGCCCGGCTGGTGCATCCGCAGCCGAGACACTGGCAAAAGCGGGTATTGAAACCTATTTATTTGAGCGTAAGCTGGATAACGTCAAGCCCTGTGGCGGTGCGATTCCCCTCTGTATGGTGAGTGAGTTTGATTTGCCCCCCGAAATTATTGATCGTCGGGTTCGCAAAATGAAGATGATTTCGCCTTCTAATATTGAGGTCAATATCGGTCATACGCTCAATGATGACGAATATATTGGGATGTGTCGTCGGGAAGTTTTAGACGGTTTCCTCCGCGATCGCGCTGTTAAATGTGGAGCCAACCTCATTAACGGTACGATGTATCAGTTAGATATTCCCCAAAATAATACCGATCCCTACACGCTCCACTATGCCGATCATGCCAATGGGCAAGCAGTCGGAGAAATGAAAACCCTCCAGGTCGATCTCGTCATTGGTGCAGACGGTGCAAATTCCCGTGTGGCTAAAGCCATTGATGCAGGAGATTACAATTACGCGATCGCCTTCCAGGAAAGAATTCGTCTTCCCGACGACAAAATGGCCTACTACGAAGATTTGGCTGAAATGTATGTCGGTGATGATGTTTCCCCTGATTTTTATGCTTGGGTCTTCCCTAAATACGACCACGTTGCGGTGGGAACGGGAACCATGAAGGTCAACAAAGCGAAAATCAAAGATTTACAGGCAGGAATTCGCGCCCGTGCGGCCAAAAAATTAGAAGGTGGCGAAATCATCAAGGTTGAAGCGCACCCCATTCCTGAACATCCCAGACCTCGGCGTGTAGTTGGTCGTGTTGCCCTAGTCGGTGATGCGGCGGGAACTGTCACCAAGTCTTCGGGGGAAGGTATCTATTTTGCGGCAAAATCGGCGCGGATGTGTGCAGAAACGATTGTCGCGACCAGTAATAATGGTCAACGGGTTCCCACGGAAGCGGATCTCAAAACCTACATCAAGGAATGGGATAAGCGTTATGGCATAACCTATTTGGTTCTCGATATTCTGCAACGGGTTTTCTATCGCACGGATGCGACGAGAGAGGCTTTTGTGGAAATGTGTGCGGATATTGATGTTCAACGTTTAACGTTTGATAGTTATCTGTATAAGACGGTTGTTCCAGCTAATCCGTTGGTGCAAATGAAGATTACGGCGAAAACGATTGGGAGTTTGTTACGGGGTAATGCTTTAGCTCCTTAATAATGACCTCTTACTAAAATCTAGTTTGTTCACAGGCAAGGGGCTTAAGCCCCTTGTTATTTTATTGCTGATGCCAATAGACTTTTGAAAATTTGTAATGAATACTTCACAATTCTCACAATCTTTAGAGCAATATAAACAGGCAATTCTTGATCAAGCTGAAGCCCAGATTGATTTGGCTCAGGATGTTGAAAATCAGTTTCGGGATTACTCAGAAAAGATAGATAAGAGCTTACAGAAAATTATTGATTCATTAAATCCAGAAAAGATTGAAACTTTACTTAATGAGAAATTTGAGATAATTGAGCAAATTTTACAGCAAAAAAGTACAAAAATTGACAACTCAATTTTGTCGAGAAGAGGAATTGATTATACTCGTCTTAAGAATTATCTGGTTATGGGGGATTGGGAGAAAGCAAAGCAAGAATCTTTGTCAATTATTCGCTCAATGGTAGTTGAAAATACTGAGAATTTGATTAAAGATTTACAACAGCAAACAAGTTCTAACGTAATTTTTAACGAAATTAAATATGATGAAAACGGAGAAGAAAAAAATATAATACAAAAAGAATACAGCTTTGAAGAGTATTTTTATGCACAAAATTCCGATAACCTCTATGATTTTTTTTCAGAAAATGATTGGCGTCGGAGGTGGGTTTTTCTTGATAATTCTCCGTATGAACACATTTCTGGGTGTGATTTCTATGGTTCGTTGTACGA
The DNA here is from genome assembly GCA_963807635.1 of uncultured cyanobacterium. GTDB lineage: Bacteria > Cyanobacteriota > Cyanobacteriia > Cyanobacteriales > Microcystaceae > Snowella. The sequence goes on along the minus strand of CAWEDJ010000055.1, from coordinate 34,137 downwards.
GTTCTATCTTCATCAGCTTTATTTTTATCTTGGTGAAAAGCTGAAACATAAACAAGATGATTTACTCTCAAAAGAAAAATTAGACCGAATGGGTTTGCTTAGTTTTTTTTATAATGGCTGGAGAGCAAATATACGCTTTTCAGAATTAGAATTTTTGTTTGAAAACCTTAAGTCTTCTTTTAAAGATTATGTCTTACAAGTGGTAGATTATCAGTTTATTCAGGAAATCATTATCATCAATAAACTTTGGGAAACACTGAGTCATCAAAATCTTGGATTCAAATCTGAGAGAAAACGCTTAAAAATGCTTGAACTTGTTCAAAATTGTGGATCTAAAAGATCAATGCCTACGTCAGAGATAACAGACTTATACAACTTTAAAACTGATATTTTTCTAAATCTTTTTCCAGACTTTTCTAAAGATTATGCTCATAAAATTTTAAAAGATTCATCTGATCAAGAAGAATATTTTCGGGAACAACGGAATCGTATTACAAAAAAATATTATCAAGAAAGCTCTTGTCGTTTCTCTTGTATTGATATTTTAGAAGCATTGAAATATGATCAATTTTTTAGAATTATATGGGTACAATCTACAATGGAAAAAGAGGATAGGCGTAACTTCGAGTCTCTAACCATGAATTTTCAGTGGGAGCTATTTAATACCCTCCATTCGTTAATCGAGGAAGTTGAATTGGCAGGAAATAGTAATACTGATAGAAGCAGTTCATAGTTTGGTTTAAAAAGCGTAAACCACCATCAAATCTCAGGCAAGGGGCTTAAGCCCCTTGTTAAACTAAAAACTAAACCAATAACCTTCAACTACAACTTCAAAATTAGTTCTTTACAGAATGGTTGCTGAAATTTTCAATTAAAAACTTTGAAATGACTGCTAAAACTGTCTTATCAAACATTTCTAAAAGCCTACCCAATGACTCCCAAATTGAGCATTCACAACAGGCAAATAGTTTAAGACCCTTGTTAAACACACAGGATAAAATTTTAAAAACTGATATTTTTGAAGAAAAGAGACTCTGGTTTATAACTTTCGTAACCCATAACTCTCGTATTTCCGAAAGAATGGTTGTCTATGGAGTCGCAACAGGTGAACCTCTTATTTTTTCAGCAGAAGATCAACTCTTTATCGCAGAGAAAATAGCAGAAGCAATCAAAAAATATAGCTTATCTGTCATTACTTTCAATGTTCTTCCTGATCATGTTCACTTAGTCATTCTAGCAAAAGCTGAAAAAGAATTAGGAGAATACATCCGAAAAATTAAAGGTTTTACCTCTTTTGAGTTTCAGCGATCGCGTAATTGGGAAAAAGGACAATCTGTTTGGGGACAGAAATTTAATCGAAAACCTATTGAAGACGAAAATTCTCTAAGCAATATCATCAAGTATATTTCAGAGAATCATATCAAACATACTGAACGTTGGGGAACAGAATTAATTACGACCTGGGAAAAAGGACTACCTGAAAAAAATCTAAAATCGTTAAAAGCGATTATAAAAGAAAGCTGCACCTCTATTAATAATCTGTTTACCCTAATTTAACAAGGGGCTTAAGCCCCTTGCCTATTAATCCAGAAGGCGATCGCGGTTGACGTTTTTGCCTATCCTGCTTAAATCTGACTTGTTTCCTGAACTCCTCAAAACTTATCCCACTTTTCAAGAAGCCCTAGATACCGTAGAATCTTTAACCATTGATCAACAAACTATACTCAAATGCCAATACTAAAATAATTAATATTGACCTTGTTTGGTATTTTTTAATCGTTTAGCAATAACCAACGAAACATAAACAATCAATAAATAAGCGGCAGCCAATGCCAAAATTTGGACTACAATCATTTCCTTGTTCCTAGTAAGTATTTATAAGTTCAACAATAATAAACAAAAGGAAACCAACAAATCCTTATAAAGACTTGCTTGTTTGTTCCCTATGTTCAACAATAACGAGTGCGAAAAACAAGCTAATCAAATGACTTAGCTCTTCATACCCTGTTAAGATTTTTAACCGTTCCTTGCTATGGAGCGGTAGCCCTAGAAAATGTTCTACTCGTCCATGTCCTGAGCCAACTCAACCGACAGAAAGAATTTCTCTTATTTGCGGATATCAGGCAAAAATGCTAGACTCACGCCCTAACTTGCAAACCCTCAAAGCCAAAAGACTTTTTGGGAACTTTCAGAAAAACGTAAAGCTCTTCAAATCCCTACCTACAGACTAACACAGAAACGTGGCCTGTCAATAAAATTTACCCATAGGGAAATCTTTTTCAGGGCAGATTCCAACTCCGACAAATCCAAAAAAGGAGAATCGACATTTTCGGGACTGGAAAGGTTATCTTAAAATAAGTATTAATCTATGTAAACTTTCGTAACTAAAATCTGCCAGACCTGGCTAACCGATGATTTCCAGCACCTCCCTCTTTGACCCTGTGGAACTTGATTTGCGTCTCTTGACGGACAATCTTAAGCAGCTTATTAGTGCGCGTCACCCGATTCTAGGGGCGGCGGCAGAACATTTATTTGAGGCGGGGGGAAAACGCCTGCGTCCAGCGATTGTGTTGTTGGTGTCGCGGGCGACCATGCTGGATCAAGATCTTACTCCCCGTCATCGGCGTTTGGCTGAAATTACGGAGATGATTCATACAGCAAGCCTAGTTCATGATGATGTAGTTGACGAGGCAGATCTGCGGCGAAATGTGCCGACGGTTAATAATTTATTTGATAATCGCATTGCGGTGTTGGCAGGGGATTTTCTGTTTGCTCAATCTTCTTGGTATTTGGCTAATTTGGATAATTTACAAGTCGTCAAGTTACTTTCAGAGGTGATTCGAGATTTTGCTGAAGGAGAAATTTTACAGAGTATTAATCGTTTTGATGTGGATATTTCCCTCGAATCCTATTTAGAAAAAAGCTATTATAAAACCGCTTCTTTGATTGCCAATAGTGCTAAAGCGGCGGGGGTTTTGAGTGATGTGTCAGACGAAACTGCCGAGCAATTATATGGCTATGGACGTGATTTAGGATTGGCGTTCCAGATTGTAGATGATATTCTAGATTTCACTTCTCCAACGGAAGTTTTAGGAAAACCTGCGGGTTCTGATTTGATTAGTGGTAATATTACCGCTCCTGTGTTGTTTGCAATGGAAGAAAATCCTGAGTTGGTAACCCTAATTGATCGCGAATTTAAGCAAAAAGGAGATATTGAACAGGCGTTGCAGATTGTCAATGAAAGTCAGGGAATTGATCGAGCTAGGGAGTTAGCGGGCTACCACGCTAAACTCGCCGTTAAGCAACTTGAATGTCTTAAGCCATCGGGTGCGTCGCGATCGCTGTTTGAGTTAGCGGATTATGTTTTAAGTCGCCTGTACTAATTCGCAAAAATATATTTTAACAATAGTCTGATAAACTGACTGAAGACATTTTTGGGGATGCGCTCAATGGCCTTAGTGATTAGCACCGTCAATATGAAAGGCGGCGTGGGAAAAACAACCCTAACGGTTAACCTGGCAACTTGTTTGGCAAAATATCATCAAAAACGAGTTTTAGTCTTAGATTTAGATGCTCAAATTAGTGCGACATTGAGTTTGATGTCTCCCCATGAATTTGCCCAAACCCGTAAAAAACGTAAAACCCTGAGTTATTTAATTGATAATATTATTCAACCCAATCCCCACAGTAAGTTGGATGTATTTGATATTATTTGTCCTGCGGTTTGTGATATTGAAGGTTTGGAATTATTGCCTGGTGATATTGAGTTATACGATGAATATTTAGTGTCGGAAATGCTCCACAAAGAAGCTCAGTTAAATGAAGGCATAAATTTTGAATCAGTTTGGAATAAATTTGAATCGGTTTTAATTAAAAAGATTTTAGATCCCGTGATGGATGAGTATGATTTTGTGATTATGGACTGCGCCCCTGGTTACAATCTCTTAACTCGGAGCGCGATCGCGGCTAGTAATTTTTATTTATTACCTGCGCGTCCTGAACCCTTATCTATTGTCGGAATTCAGTTATTAGAAAGAAGAATTGTCAAGCTAAAAGAAAGTCATAAAAATTCGGAATATCCTTTAAAGATAAACTTAGTTGGCGTAGTTTTTATTATGTCGGGAGGGGGTTTGTTGAGTCGTTATTATAATCAAGTCATGCGGAGAGTAAAAGAAGATTTCCAACCCTATCAATTATTTAATAATAATATTCCAATGGATGTAAATGTAGCAAAAGCGGTGGATAGTTTTATGCCCGTTGTTTCGGCCATGCCCAATAGTCAGGGATCTAAGGCTTTCTTGAAATTTGCAGAGGAATTTTTACAGAAAGTAGCTCTTTATGTTTAGGAATAAAAGGAGGTATTTTAATCATGGTAGGTCTTGATCAAACCCATCCGCAAGCTAGAAAAGATGGTGAAGTGGTTAATCGCTTATTAGAGAGTCCGCCTGAGCCGAAAAACTTGGCAGATCTTGCTCGTTTGTTGATTCGTTATAACAATTTTCCTGGGGCTAGGGAAATTCAAAAAAATTTGCAAAGGGTTCTCCAGAATTGGCAGCTAACAGAAGAAACCTTATTTGAACAAACGCGCCAATTATATGCAACGGGCCAGGCCTATCAACCCAAAAAAGGGGATGAACCAGAGGATTGGAGTTAATTGAATTGGGATTTTATTCAACACTATTCACTGCGTCTTGTCCTGTGGGAGAGGTGGCGTAACCCAAAAAATCTTTGACGGAGGATTTGAGGGGATTTTTATAGGCGTAGTAGAGGGTGCGGACGTAGGGATAATTGTTCGCTTCAGGAGTGAGTCCTTCTATCGCGATCGCACGGACAGTTTGCTGATTAATAATTTGGGCGTAGGTCGCGTAACTAATGCCGTCTTTTCCCAAGGCTTGCAAAATAGGGGTTGTGGCATCTCGTTCTAGGTTAATAAAGTTGGGGGTATTCCCAAAATTTTCTCCGCCTAATACTAGGGCTTGAAACGTTTGATAGGTTCCGCTAATCGGGGGGCGATTAATCACTTTAATGGGAGCATCCTTGCCGCCCACCTGTGACCAATTGGTGATTTTTCCCTGAAAAATATCTTTAATTTGTTCCTGGGTTAATCCCTTCCTAAAGAGGTTGTCTTGACCTACCATGATCGCGATCGCATCCTTGGCAATGGGAATAGCCGCTAAACCCTGGGCCTGTTCCTGGGCAGTCAGAGGACGGGAAATTGCCGCAATATCGATCGCTCCCGTTAATAGTCCTAAAATTCCCTTATCGGTTCCCTTGGCATCGGTCTGGATCAACGTACCTGGAAACTTTTGCTCAAAGTTATTTTTTAGAGCTTCGTTAATGCCTACCATACTGGTTGAGCCATCAATTTTAATTTGAGTCCCCTTAGCAACCTGGGTCGGTTCCCCTAAAACACTCACATCCGTCGGCTTAGGAGGAGAAGGCAGAGATGGAGAAGATTGGGGTTGGGAAGAGACATTCGCATTACGGGTAAAAAACCAGACTCCTCCGCCCAAAATTGCCCCTGTAATCAGGAGGGAAAGCACTAAAATGCCAGTTTCTTTGGATTGAGACATAGAATTATCTTTTCTATTGAACTAACGAATTTTCACAAATCCCGCTTGTTGAATCAGATCTTGCCCCTCGTTGGTTAAGAGAAGGGTAGCGTAGGCATTTCCAGCTTGTTCATCTGGCTGTCCATTTTCTTTAACGATAACGAATAAACGGCGAGTAATGGGATATTTACCCGTTTTAAAATCTTGCTGATTCACTTGATTGCGCTGGGTGGGACATTGAGAGGCAGGAATGGCGGGTTCTTTGTAGGCAGAAATTAGGCTAGTCAGAGTCCGTCCCAGGGGAATAGCTTTAACCGTACATTGGGGAACGACGGCGGAGGCTGAAGCGTAGTAAATTCCGCCCCGATTTCTCCCCACATTTCTCAATCCTTCGGTGGTATCACGAACAAATTGAATCTGGTTACCCAAGGGCTGACTTTGTAAAATATTTTCCTGAAAAAAATCGATGGTTCCCCCCGTCTCTGGAGAGCGGGAATAGGCTGTAATCGGTAAGTTAGGGCCGCCCAGTTGTCTCCAATTGGTGATTTTGCCTGTATAAATCTCTTTTAATTGATTCAGGGTGATTCCTTTGAGGCTTAAGTCTGGATTGACGGCGATCGCCAGGCCATCAATGGCAACGGGAATTTGTTTTAATTTAAAGCCCCGTTCAACGGCATTTTGATATTCTTCAATAGTTAAAGAGCGGGAAGATTCGGCAAAGGAAAGTTGATCTTGCAAAAGCATTTTAATCCCCTGGCTTGAACCAGGCGAACCCGTCGGCGGGTCAGTATAACGAATTTGAAATTGGGGCCAAGCTTTGGCGATCACGGGATTAACAGTTGCTCTAATGACCGCCCAGGTGGTACTTCCCCCATTACTAAATAGACCATTGGGGACATTGATAACATTTTCAAAGGATTGGGCAGAATCCAGATTAGCGGCATTATTCAAATTGATAGGAACAGAGGGATTATTTTGTTTCGTTTCCGAGGTAACGGGTTTGATATTACCCCCCAATACCTGAAGAATTCCCCAGGAGATACCGCCCATGATGCCGATCGCGGCAATGACGAGGAGTAACAAATTAACTTTACTATTTTTGTGTTTAATATTCATTTTGTTAAAAGTCTCAATAACTTAATTTTGCTATAATCTAACCTATTTTAGGGCTTATCCTAGCAGGTAATGGCGGTCTCCTCTGGCGTTGTAGCGTCCAAAATGCGATCGCTATTCCAAGTTCAGCGGCGGCGGGATTTCATTGACAATAGAATTTCTGGGCTATTCTCCCCAAAACTGATCAATTCTTTTCACATAATCAAGCTCGGCTAATTTTAATAAAACGGTTTTCCAGCCTGGTTGATGGGTTTCACCAATGCAGAGATATTGATTGCTCTGACAACCGATGCGTCCTCGACTACGGGAAAATTGAACCGTCGGATCGATCTCTTTCACCTCATTTACCTTATCTGCTTGAGCGGGGATACAAAATTCGTAACCGACCGATTGTAGGCTCTGCTGATTCCCGATTAATCCTGCGGGAGAAATCGCCGACAAATCAAAGGTAATTTTATCCCCAACACTTTCTGCTCTGATTGTTTGGGGCATAACGGCGATCGCGGTCAAAATCAAGCCAGTGATGGCCAAAGTGCCGTCAAAAGATTTACTTAGAAATAACATAGGTCACTTCAATCCTCCTATCTAGGAATTCCCCAAAACCTCTATGATAGTCTAGGCGCAAATTGGCCTGATTTTCTGCACTGAGCTTAATCCATGAATTTTCGTCCCCGCAAACGTTTTGGCCAACACTGGTTACGGAGTGAAAAAGCCCTCTCTCAAATTGTTACAGCGGCTGAGTTAAGCAAGGGCGATCGCCTACTAGAAATTGGGCCAGGCACAGGCATTCTGACCCGTCGTTTATTACCCCAGATTGCATCATTAGTTTCCGTCGAAATCGACCGCGATTTGTGCCAAAGATTAGTAAAAAGTTTTGGACAAAAAGAGAATTTTTTGCTGTTACAAGGAGATATTTTAGAATTAGATTTAATAGCGCAATTAAGAGAATTTCCCCAGTTTCAACCCCTCAATAAAGTTGTCGCTAATATCCCCTACAATATCACAGGCCCCATTTTAGAAAAGCTTTTAGGGACAATTGCCCAACCCCATCAACCAGCCTATGAACAGATGGTATTATTAATGCAAAAAGAAGTCGCAGAAAGATTAGTCGGTCAACCTGGCACAAAAGCCTATGGAGCATTATCGGTTCGGGTGCAATATTTAGCCCAATGTGATTGGATTGCCGATGTCCCCAGAACTGCCTTTGAACCACCCCCGAAAGTTGATTCAGCCATTGTTCGTCTTTCTCCCTACCAGATCGAAAATCCTGCGAGTAATCCTCGTTTTTTAGACCAATTAGTTAAATTAGGCTTTGCTACTCGTCGTAAGATGTTACGCAATAATTTAAAAAGTCTTTTAGACAGCGATCGCGTCTCGACTATTTTAGAACAACTGGGCATCGAACCCCAAGCAAGGGCGGAAGAACTCAGTTTGCGACACTGGATCGAGCTGAGTAATTTATTAGAAACTTTGCTTTGAATTAATTTGAATTAAATTTAACTCTGATCATTAATTATTATGCGCTCCTATACTCTTTTAGCCCCAGCAAAAATTAATCTTTATTTAGAAATTTTAGGCGATCGCCCCGATGGTTATCATGAATTGATCATGATTTTACAGAGTATTGAAGTCGCGGATCAGATAGAAGTACGAGCCAATGGAACAGAAAAAATTCGTCTCTTTTGTCCTCATCCCGATGTGCCTCTAGATGAAAGTAATTTGGCCTATCGTGCCGCTAAATTAATGACTGAAAATTTCCCTAAAATTTACGCGAATTTAGGTGGAATGGATATTACCCTCGACAAACGCATTCCCATTGCGGCTGGACTCGCGGGAGGTTCAACGGATGCGGCGGCAGTTCTCGTTGGACTGGATTTACTCTGGCAATTGGGCTTGACTCAACCCGAATTACAAACCCTAGCGGCTCAACTGGGATCGGATGTGCCGTTTTGTATTGCTGGCGGAACCGCGATCGCCACAGGTCGAGGGGAAAAATTAGACCCGATCAAAGATTTAGATAACCTCTGGATTGTGTTAGCTAAATATCGAAATATTGCCGTTTCAACGCCCTGGGCCTATCAAACCTATCGTCAGCAATTTAAGACTAATTATTTACAAGAAAACAGTGACATCCAGTCTCGCACATCAGAAATTCATTCAGGGCCGTTGGTTTCTGCCATTGTTCATAAAAATCCTCAAAAAATTGGTCAATTACTCTACAATGACCTCGAAAAAGTGGTTTTACCCGAATATGAATCAGTTGCTAAGTTAAGAAAAATTTTAGCCGAAGCAGGTGGTTTAGGAACGATGATGTCAGGCTCAGGGCCAACGGTTTTTACCCTTTGTCAATCGGAATCCGAAGCCCAACAAATTCGCCATCAAGCGGAATCTGAAATAGGCGATCCAACTTTAGATTTTTGGGTAACTCAATTAACGAATAAGGGAATTCAGGTTATTTTATAGCGGTGTGCAGTTGTATCAAGGTCTAGGCAAGGGGCTTAAGCCCCTTGTTAATTAAGGTTTGGTCATACTTTACTTATATGAATACCACCATAAATCCTCTTTAAGGAAAAGATTGAGCGTTTTTAATTGGCTGATGATTTATTTTAATCCAAAAGACTTACTGGGGCTTAGTTTCCTTGTCGGTGACAGGATCTAAATGGTTGATCGCCGCCGCAGAAGAAGGTGGAATCCCTTTAATTGCAATTAAGGCTTCCATCACTTTTTTAACAATCGGAGCCGCAACGGTTCCCCCGAAAGTATTTCCGCCCTGGGGTTCATCTACAACCGCAAGGACAACATAACGGGGTTTTTCAACGGGTAAAATTGCGATAAAACTGGTAATTTTCGCCGTCGCAGAATATCCTCCCCTGGGCAGCTTTTTCGGCGGTTCCTGTTTTACCCCCAATGCGATAACCGTCAATACGAGCGGCTTTTGCGGTTCCTTTGGTGACGACATTTTCCATCATCTGTACCACTCGATAGGAATCTTGGGGGGTGAAAATATTTTTCTCTGGATAGTTCGGTTTCCAGTGGAGGGTTCCGCCCGCATCGACTAAGCCTCTGACAACATGGGGAGTCACTAATCGTCCTCCGTTAGCGAGGGCCGCGTGGAGTTGTAGTAATTTAACGGGGGTGAGAGAAAGTCCTTGGCCAAAAGAGGTAGTCGCAGGTTCAATGGGTTGATTCACAAATTCTTCGCGGGGTTTCAGGTAGCTGGCGACTTCTCCTGGTAAATCAATTCCCGTTTTACTATCTAAACCAACTGCCTGTAAGCGTGTGTAATAGTCATCTGGTTTGAGGTGACTCATCAAACCGACCATACCGACATTACTAGAATATTGGATGATATGAGCAACATCAACGGTTCCTCCCCCAGATTTGTCGGCATTGGAAATTGTCCAGGGGCCGACTCTGACTGAACCCCCATCATTAACCGTTGTTTCGGGGGTAATGGCTTTAGCGTTGAGCGCGATCGCGACATTGACGGGCTTGAGGGTCGAACCTGGCTCATAGAGGTCACTGACTGACCAGTTTTTGAATAACTCAACCTTGGCCTGACTATATTGATTCGGATTAAAAGTCGGTTCATTGACCATTGCGAGGATAGCTCCATCCATTGCATCCATGATCATCACCGTTCCCCGTTTAGCTTTGAAGGCCTTTAATTGTTCCTTCAGGGACTCCCTCGCGGCTCGCTGTAAGCGCATATCTAGGGTTAATTTAACTTGCCAATCATTAGACTGGAGCAAATCCTGGGGCAAAAATGCAGGTAAAATGGTTCCCTGTCCTGAACGGCGGATATATAAACTGAGGGCGTTGCGTTCTAACAATTCCTGTTGACTTAATTCAACTCCCGCTTGACCTCGGTGATCGTTATCGGCATATCCCACCACTTCTGCCGCCATTTCATCCTGGGGATAAAAACGAGCATACTGCTGTTCTAGCTCTAATCCATCTAATTTCAGATCCTGAATCTTAGTCGCTTGGGATTCACTTAAACGGGTGGCGAGTTTAATACCACTTTTTTGCTTTTGAAATTTCTTCACTAAGCGATCGGGTGTTTCATTGGACAGAATCAATGCTAATTTGTCCGCCATCTCCGCTTGAGGAATTTTAAATAACTTGGGATGAACATACAAGGTAAACATCAAGTTGTCCGTTGCCAACACATTCCCCAGGCTATCAATAATGCTACGACGGGGAATGTAGGGTTTCAGATTGGTGGTTTGCTGGGAACGCGCTTTTTTCTGTAAAGAAGCCCCTTGAATCACTTGCAACTGGTAGAGTTTGTAGCCCAATCCCAAAATTCCTGCCAGTAAAATCACCCAGACCGACAATAATCTCGTTTTCGGTAAAGGCGTTGATTTGAGTTTGCGATCGCGAGTCGATGGGGTCGTTTTCGTCTTAGCAGATGAGGGCTTCAACTTAGTGACCTTGGACTGACGGCTGGGGCGAGGGTTACCTGGGGCGGGGGTGGATTTAAAGTGGGAGGAAGCCATACTGGGGAACAACAACCGTTGTGCAATTATTCATGGTGTTTAGTTATCCGAAATGTCATCAATGGTAGAAAACTAAAATTTAGGGGAATTAGGAAAAATAGTTCCTTAATAGGCGATGGGCTTGGTACTCACCATCAGTTTAGAAGACGGATTATCTGAGGTTTTCTGGGTCACAGGGGCCATGGACTGACTACTAGGTAGAAAAACATTGTAATTGGGATTGGGGCGGATTAAACCTGAATTCGGTTTTTCTGCTTGTTTAGCTAGTTGATTTTTCAACATTTCATTGGTCGCGACTAGCTGACGTTCATGACTTTGGAGAGTCCGCAATTTTTTAAACTCGTGACTCCAAGCTCTGGGAGTATAGACTGTCCAACCATACACAGCCAAGGCAATACCGACTAATCCCAAGGTCGCGATCGAAGTTGCCTGCTGAAAACGGAGCAAAAACTGTAATCCTGTGGGCAAGGGCTGTTGGGTCAGGTCAATCGGTTCAGCGTTAGGAGATTGGGAACGGTTTCTCCGAGAGACTAAACGCGGGTTGTTTTTGCTGGTATGGCGGGTTTGGGACGGTAGAGAGCGAGGAAATGCTTTAGGCAGGGCAGTCATGGCGTTGTTAATCGTTCAAAAAATGGTGGTGAAAATAGCATAATTGATAGGTCATTAAAAACTATCATGTCTAATGATAAAGGTTATGTCGGTTTTTGATGATAATTTTGTTCCCTTCTTTTTTTAGTAAAGATGATTCATATTCCAAGGCTAAAGGGATTTTTTTATCGAAAAGATCGGGATCATCTTTTGGAATAGGCGATCCCCCGTTCTTGACCTCAGGTTTTAGGTGGCGATCGCTCTTTTATTTTTGATGAATCTGCCATGAGCTTGCTTTACGGGGCTAGTCAGGATTTTTTCTCAGAAATAAACCATGCCTATTCGTGATCGCAATTTTGACCTTGTTCGGGATCATGACTTTTACACTCTCTTTCCGTCATAAATTGAAGAATTAGCAAATAAAAATTAAGCATAAAATAATTTCAAGTTCATTATTTTAGAAGAATCAATGGGGTTAGTGCGGGTGAAGTTTGGCAGTTGTTGATGAAAACCCTGCGTCATTACAACAATCAACTGACTTTAACAGATTTTTGGGAGAAAAATTTCGGTCAGTTGCACCTTTGATCGGCGATTTTTCATTCTGTCCACTGGTTTCGACTTTTTTGCAAAACGCGATCGCCAAAATTCAGAGAAAATTTATGTAGAGTATGCCTCTTCCGATAAGATAGAGAATGCTGACAATTGCAAATTTATAATCTAACGGAAGTAGTAATCCCCGCCCTGCTTCCCCCTGGTACTCTAAAGTACATAGGGTTTTTAGCGGTTACATATAATAGGTATCAATGAACCAAGATATTTTTGATAAAGTAAAAACAATTGTTGTCGAACAATTAGACGTTGAAGCCGAAGCTGTGAAGCCTGAAGCGAGTTTTGCCAATGATCTCGGAGCCGATTCCCTCGATACCGTTGAACTGGTCATGGCCTTGGAAGAAGCTTTTGATATCGAAATTCCCGATGAAGTCGCTGAACAAATTGATACCGTTGAAAAGGCGGTTAAGCATATCGAAGAAGCTATTTCCTAAATTCATCTCAATTTTTACCTCCTAACGTCTTAACTTCACCTTTTTTATCTGCATTTTGGGTCAATCAGCCCCAATACGAACGAGGATCATGACAAATTTAGCCAAAAAACGAGTGGTTGTCACAGGCTTAGGCTCAATTACGCCCATCGGTAACACCCTAGAGGAATACTGGCAGGGATTATTGGCAGGAGCCAATGGCATTGGCCGATTACCCATTTTGACGCATCTAAGCACGCCTGTCGGTTTGCAGGGGAAGTGAAGGGATTTGATCCCACTCAATTTCTAGACCGCAAGGAAGCCAAGCGGATGGATCGCTTTTCTCAATTTGGGGTGGTGGCCAGTCAACAGGCGATCGCGGATGCCCAATTTGTCATCAATGACCTCAATGCAGATCAGATCGGTGTTTTGATTGGCACGGGGATTGGGGGCATCAAAGTCTTAGAAGATCAAGAAGAAATCTACCTCACGAAAGGCCCTAGTCGTTGTAGTCCCTTCATGATTCCCATGATGATCGCCAACATGGCCGCTGGTTTGACGGCTATTAATCTCGGAGCCAAAGGCCCTAATTCCTGTACGGTAACCGCCTGTGCCGCAGGAGCAAATGCCGTTGGAGATGCCTTTCGTTTAGTCCAAGGCGGCTATGCCAAAGCCATGATCTGTGGTGGGACGGAAGCGGCGGTGACTCATATTTCCGTAGCAGGATTCGCTTCAGCTAGGGCGTTGTCTTTCCGTAATGACGATCCGCTCCATGCCTGTCGTCCCTTTGATAAAGACCGAGATGGTTTTGTCATGGGAGAAGGCGCGGGAATTTTATTACTCGAAGAACTCGACCATGCCTTAGCAAGAGGGGCAAAAATTTATGCAGAAATGGTGGGTTATGGTATGACCTGTGATGCTTACCACATGACTTTGCCTGTCCCAGGCGGCCAAGGTGCGACCAGGGCGATCGAGTTGGCTCTCCAAGATGCGGGTTTATCACCAGAAGAAGTGAGTTATATCAATGCTCATGGAACTAGCACCCCTGCCAATGATGTGACAGAAACCAATGCCATCAAAAAAGCCCTGGGAAGTCATGCCCATAATCTGGTGGTCAGTTCGACTAAATCAATGACGGGCCATCTTTTGGGCGGATCGGGCGGGATTGAAGCCGTTGCCACCGTGATGGCGATCGCCAATGATCAGGTTCCACCGACGATTAATTTAGAAAATCCCGATGCCGAATGTGATTTAGATTACGTTCCCCATGTTAGTCGCGCTTTACCCGTCGAAGTAGCCTTGTCCAACTCCTTTGGCTTTGGCGGTCATAACGTAACGTTAGCCTTTAAAAAATATCGTTAACGAATCCCCTATGGTGGGAAGATAGAGTCAAACTTTAGTCTCCTAGCGACCCCTCGACCTTAAATTTAACCAACTGTCCTATCTTTAAAATTCATTCCCTAATTCATTATGGTTGTTGCTACCCAGTCCCTTGAAGAACTTTGCATTAATTCCATCCGTTTTTTGGCGGTTGATGCGATTAATAAATCTAACTCTGGTCATCCTGGCTTACCGATGGGAGCCGCTCCAATGGGATTTGTCCTCTGGGATAAATTCATGCGCTATAACCCCAAAAATCCCCAGTGGTTTAACCGCGATCGCTTTGTGTTGTCGGCGGGTCACGGCTCCATGTTGCAGTATGCCTTACTTTATCTAACGGGCTACGATAGCGTTTCCATTGAAGATATTAAACAATTTCGTCAGTGGGGTGCTAAAACGCCAGGACATCCTGAGAATTTTGAAACTCCTGGAGTAGAAGTTACCACGGGCCCCTGGCAAGGGATTGCCAACGGTGTCGGTTTAGCCCTCGCTGAAGCCCATTTAGCCGCTAAATACAACAAACCCGATGCCACCATTGTTGACCATTATACCTATGTGATTTTGGGTGATGGTTGCAACATGGAAGGGATTTCTGGGGAAGCGGCTTCCATTGCAGGTCATTGGGGATTAGGCAAATTAATTGCTCTCTACGACGATAATCACATCTCGATTGATGGTTCTACCGATGTTGCTTTTACCGAAGATGTGAGTAAACGCTTTGAGTCCTACGGTTGGCACGTTCTTCATGTGAAAGATGGAAATACGGATTTAGCCGCGATCGCCAAAGCGATCGAAGAAGCCAAAGCGGTTACCGATAAACCGACCATGATCAAAGTCACCACTACCATTGGTTATGGTTCCCCCAACAAAGCTGATACCGCAGGCGTTCATGGTGCGGCCTTGGGTGCAGACGAAACCGCCCTAACCCGTGAAAGCTTGGGTTGGAGCTACGGCCCCTTTGAAATTCCTGATGATGTCCTCAAACATACCCGTAAAGCCGTCGAACGGGGAGCCAACTACGAAGCCGAATGGAATCAAGCTTTTGCCCAATATAAAGCGAAATATGCCGCCGAAGCCGCCGAATTTGAGCGTTTATTAAGTGGCAAATTACCCGACGGTTGGGATCAAGTCTTACCGACCTATACCCCCGAAGATAAAGGCTTACCCACCCGTAAACATTCTGAAAATTGCCTCAACAAATTAGCGGCAGTTCTTCCCGAATTAATTGGTGGTTCTGCCGATTTGACCCACTCCAACTTGACGGAAATTAAATCTTCAGGCGACTTCCAAAAAGGCCATTATGAAAACCGTAATATCCACTTCGGGGTACGGGAACACGCAATGGGCGCGATTTGTAACGGCATGGCCTTACATAATTCGGGTTTAATTCCCTACGGTGCGACTTTCTTGATTTTCACCGATTATATGCGGGCTGCAATCCGTTTATCCGCACTTTCGCAAGCAGGTTCCATTTGGGTAATGACCCACGATTCCATCGGTCAGGGCGAAGATGGCCCCACCCACCAACCCATTGAAACGATCGCGTCTTTACGAGCTATTCCTAACCTCACGGTGATTCGTCCCTGTGATGGTACGGAAACCTCTGGAGCTTACAAAGTCGCGATCGCAAATTCTAAGGCGAACAAACCTTCTCTTTTAGCTTTCACCCGTCAAAATGTTCCTAACTTAGCGGGAACTTCCATTGAAGGAGTCAGCAAAGGAGCCTATGTTTTAGTGGATAGCCAAGGAACCCCTGACCTAATCTTGATTGGAACGGGTTCAGAAGTCAGTCTTTGTGTCACTGCGGCTGAAAAGCTTACGGCTGAAGGTAAGAAAGTTCGGGTGATTTCTATGCCTTCTTGGGATTTGTTTGAAGCCCAAACGGCGGATTATAAAGAGTCTGTTCTCCCGAAAGCGGTTACTAAACGTTTATCTGTAGAAGCGGCTTGCAGTTTTGGTTGGCACAAATACGTCGGAACCGAAGGCGATACGGTCAGTATTGATACCTTTGGTGCGTCTGCTCCTGGTGGAACCTGTTTAGAAAAATTTGGTTTCACAGTAGATAATGTTTTGGCTAAAGCTAAGGCTTTATTAGGTTAATTGGATTCAGGTTAATAAATTCTGAAATCAGTATGGCTCTCTAGCAATAGGGAGCTTTTTTTTGAAATCGCCTCTCCCCCGATAAATGGGCTAATGATTGACAAAACCAACTGAAATCATCAATAATATGACCATAGAAAGATGCAAGAATTAGCAAATGTCCTATTCTCCCGAATCTGTTCGTAATACTAGCGTTGGTGATCAGGCAGCTAATGTTGATGCCCTTGGATTTGAGCCTTATGTTATTGCGATCGCGGAATTTTTATTAAATCCAGAGACTAAGCCCCCGTTAACGCTTTCGATTGAAGGAGAGTGGGGCAGTGGCAAGTCTTCGTTTATGAAGCAGTTGGAGAAATATCTACGGGAAAAGGGAAAACAACGCACGGTTTGGTTCAATGCTTGGCGACATGATAAAGCAGAAGCGGTTTGGGCGGCCTTTGCCTTGTCGTTTATTAAGCAAATTTCTACTCCTCAAGGTTACAAAGATTTACCTAGAGCGATCAAAGGTTATTGCAAATTACAATACTTGCGTTTTAACAGAGAAAAAGGCCTGTTTGAGGTAATAAAAGCCTTACCATTAATTCTTTTTGTGATTTGTACCGCGATCGCCATTCCCTTTATTCTGGCTATTTATGGAGTGAAGGGGATTAATGAACTGGTTAGGGTGACAACCTCTCAAGACGATTTATGGAAACAAATTGGAGCGGCTTTTAATCTCCTATTTGCCGTTGGTGGTTTAACGTTATCGGGAACGGGACTGATTGCGGGTATCAGAAGTTTATTCGGGAATTTTCAAAAATTACTCGTCAGTCCGAAGAATAACCTGATTAAATATCTAGAAGCTCCAGATTATAAAAAACAATCGGCTTTTATTGAAGAATTTCATGAAGATTTTGCTAAAATTGTGAAGGCTTATATTGGTGAAAGTCGGGTTTATGTTTTTATTGATGATCTAGACCGTTGTGAACATCCCAAATCTGCCGATTTAATGCAAGCAATGAATTTGATGATTGCCGATGATCCCTCTGTCGTCTTTATTTTGGGAATGGATCGAGAAAAAGTAGCGGCCAGTTTAGCGGTGAAATATGAAAGTATTTTTCGTTATTTACCCTCAGAAAATAGTGACATTGATCCTGATATTTTAGAGCGATATTCAACAAATAAGGGTTTAGCTTACGGTTATACTTTTATTGAAAAATTTGTTCAACTCCCTTTTCAAATTCCCCAACCGTCCCCAGATAATTTCAAGCAATTTATTATTCAACTCGGCACTTCCAAAACTTCAGAATCCGACAAAAATCCCATTTCTCAAACCCAACATAATCTTCTCCCCCCTTTCAAAGGGTTGCTGGGGGGGATTCTACAGCCTTTCCAAGGAATGCTAAAACCTTTCAAAGGAAAAATAGAAAAGACTGGGAAGATGGGGGAGATTCCTTCATCTAATACTCAGCAAACTGAGACTATAACAGCCAATTTGGAGCTAACAGCAGAAGTTCAACAGCAAGCCATAGAAATCAAACGCTCAGAAATAATTCAGTTAAGTTTTGATTCTGATTCTCAGACCGTGCGTAATGTAGTAATGATGGTAGCTCCTGCACTGGATTATAATCCGCGACGCATTAAGCAATTTCTTAATCTGTTTCGCCTCAAAGTTTCTATTGCTTCAAAGACAGGACTATTTGATGAATTAGGTAGGGGCGGTAATGTTATTGAGGATCACCTAACCTTTGAACAGTTAGGTAAATTTATAGCGATCAGCTTAAAATGGCCTTTATTTTTATTCGAGTTAGATTCGGACAATCAGTTGTTTGAAAAGTGTTTTAAATGTCAACTTAGAACCCAACACGATTGCAACCAAAGTATAAAAGAAATGTTTATTGACAGGGATCGCAACACTCTCTTGTATTGGCTTAATCAAGACAAATTTAGAGAATTATTAGCTTATGGTGGTTATTTTGAAGTAGGACTTGATAATTCAATACTTGATTGGAAATTTAGTTTAAAAGAAGTAAACGTCAAAAAGTTGTTACAAGTATCGCCAAAGGTTGTGCGACAAAATACTAACCTAGATCAACAAACGCGAACTGCTCAAGTTCAAATAACAGGTTTGTCTGCGGATTTTAATATAGAAATGGTGGATATTCCTGCGGGTAACTTTATGATGGGATCGGATGAGAATACCAGAGAAAAGCCGATCCATAAAGTATTTGTTAATGCGTTTAAAATCGGCAAATACCCCATTACCCAAGAACAATATGAAATTGTAATGAAAAGTAATCCGTCCTCTTTTAAAGGGAATCCCAAAAATCCAGTAGAGAACGTTAATTGGAATGATGCTCAGTTATTTTGTCAAAAATTAACTCAATTGTCAGGTCAGATTTATCGTTTGCCAACTGAGGCTGAATGGGAATACGCTTGTCGAGCGGGAACCCAAACTCGTTATTATTTTGGTGACGATGAAACGCAACTAGAAAATTATGCTTGGTATAAGAATAATGCGAAGGGAATAACTCACTTGGTTGGACAAAAAAATCCTAACAATTGGGAAATATATGACATGAGTGGTAACGTTTGGGAATGGTGTGCAGATAAATGGAAAAATAACTATGCAAAGGATAATAACAAAGATTATTCTAGCAATTTAGAGTTTAATGATGATGATTTTGTTGTTGTGCGAGGAGGTTCATGGGAGTATAATTCCGAGCGTTGTCGCTCAGCTTATAGAGCAGGGGAAAAAGCTGGTATCCGTTTCAGTGGTATTGGTTTTCGAGTTGTTTCTTCCCAGAATATTTAGTCATTTGCTTTTTTTCATAGGGTTTTGGTCTCCAAATCCGTCTTATTCCCTACGATCCTCAAACCCTTTTTTAATCATCCTAATTTTCATACATTTGTTATAATAGATTTCAATTTTGCATCTTAATTTTTTTAAATATTAAAATTCCCAATTATTCATTTTCATGAATTTGGAAATCAAACCCCTAAGAGGATTAAATATCTATTATTAGAAGAATTATACAGAATATCTTAAATCCCCAATATTTAGCGTCGAAAATCAATTTCATTTTTTGACTTTATCTTAACTATCTCTCATTTCTGATTTCTCTTGAAACGATTACTTTCTTTTTTTTGTTATTATCTCTTATATCCCAGCAAGTCCATTATCATCTATGTTTAAAAAATTATTAATTGGTGTCATTCTCTTGGGAACAGGGGGAGCAGGTATCGCCTATTACTTTTGGACACAGGCAACCGCTTTGCCCAGTTGGTTTCAGGGGCAATCCTCCGATCCCCAAAGCTTTGCACAACCGCCCCAACTAACCCTGCCTTCAACGGATGTAACCCCTGCGATCGCGTCCACAAAGCAAAAAATTCAGCAAAAAGTACAAACTGCGATCCAAGATCAGGGAATGAATCAAATCCCAGAGGACATTGCAGTGAGTTTGAATGCCCAGGATTTTAATCAGTTACTCCAAGCAG
Organism: uncultured cyanobacterium; assembly: GCA_963807635.1. Classification (GTDB taxonomy): domain Bacteria; phylum Cyanobacteriota; class Cyanobacteriia; order Cyanobacteriales; family Microcystaceae; genus Snowella. Next base: position 14,406 of record CAWEDJ010000055.1, on the reverse strand, counting down.
AAATTTCTAATCAATTACAGTCTCGCAAAATTCCCCCTGTTCTACCCCGTATTCAAACGAATCTGGAAAATAATAATCTAGAACTAGGAACGGTGATTAATCCTGCTAAATTAAAAACCCTCGATTTACCGCGTCGGCAACAGGCAATGGTCGCAAGAGTCGTCAGCAAATTTCCCCAATTAAAGGATCAGGATATTTATATTGGCATTGAAGGACAGCCCAAGTTAAAAAATGGTCAGTTGACTCTGCCGAATAATAGTCAAGTGAAAATTGGAAACCTAACTTTTACTCTCTCGGAAGTTGCCCAAAGATTAGGGGTTGATCCAACTCGCCTCCAGCACAGTTTGAACCTCAATGTTGACGAATTAAATCTACAGGATCTTCAATTTAAAGATAATGAAGTTATTCTCAAGGTAAATCCCTCCGATTATGTCCCTCAATAAAATTCTCTTAGAACCTGGCACCCTCTGGCAACGACTGATTGATCAAACTGAATTTGCCCTCGACTGTGGCGCATTACAATCTATTGCCACCAATTACGAATTGCTGGAGGTAGGAGATATCCAATTTTTAGTGCGTATTTTAGTGAATTTACAACGCAAAAACGAGGCTAAAAAAGAACAAAAAAAACGAGAAAAATCCTCTGGAAAAAACTTTAATCCTTTTCTGCCCTACGAAGAAGATTTATTTGTGAGTGATCTAACCGATACCCATCTTTGTTTATTGAATAAATTTAATGCGGTGGATCACCATTTATTAATGATTACCCGTGACTTTGAAGAACAGGAAAATCAGTTAAATTTAGCAGATTTTTTAGCGGTTGCCCTGACCTTAAGGGAAATTGAGGGTCTCGTTTTTTATAATAGTGGTAAGTTAGCGGGAGCGAGCCAACGCCATAAGCATCTACAGTTAGTTCCCCTGCCGTTAGTTCCCCAGGGTTTATCTCTGCCCATTTCACCTTGGATGACCGATGTTTGTTTAAAAAAAGAAATTAATACTATTCCCCAGTTTCCCTTTGTCCAGGCGATCGCCGCTTGTCCCGATATTTTCTCCATCAATCCCTTAGAGATTGCCCCCATTTTATTAGAAAAATATCAACAATTACTGACCAAAACTGACCTAGATCCCCAAAAATCGGGTAAACCAGCCCCCTATAACCTGCTGATGACCCGTGAATGGATGATGGTTATTCCGCGATCGAAGGAAAGTTATCAGGATATTTCAATCAATTCCCTCGGTTTTGCAGGAGCCTTATTAGTCCGTGATGCAGAGCAGATGGAACAATTGAAACAAATTGGCCCTCTCACCCTTTTGCAAAAAGTTGGCATCAAAAAGACTAGCTCAGAAGCCCGCAATACCTGATAAAGTAGGTAATGTTTTGAAATTTTCTCGCCCCATTCTTTTCCCTACTATGGCTAATGCAATTGACGATAAAACCATTGTTAAAGATTATTTTAATGCGACGGGATTCGACCGTTGGCGAAGGATTTACGGGGATGGAGAAGTCAATAAAGTCCAAAAAGATATTCGGATTGGCCATCAGCAGACCATTGATACCGTCGTGGATTGGCTAAAAGCGGATGATAATTTGTCAGGACTTTCGATTTGTGATGCGGGCTGTGGAGTGGGTAGCCTCAGTATTCCCCTGGCTTTGGAAGGTGCATTGATGTATGGCAGTGACATTTCCGAAAAAATGGTGGAAGAAGCCCAAAAAAGAGCGGAAGAATCCCTAAGATTCAAGAATTTACCCCGATTTATGGTGCAGGATCTAGAAGGATTGGGGGGAAAATATCACACGGTCATTTGTTTAGATGTTTTGATTCATTATCCCAGTGATGAAGCGGTGACAATGATCAGTCATCTGGCTTCTTTAGCGGAATCTCGCTTAATCCTGAGCTTTGCCCCGAAAACTCTTTATTTAACGATATTAAAGAAAATTGGCAGTTTATTCCCTTGCCCAGTAAAACTACCCGTGCCTACCAACACAAAGAAGAAGATATCATCCAAATTCTGCAAAATAATGGTTTTAGTGTGCAACGTCAAGCCATGACCAGCACCAGTTTCTATTATTCTCGGATTTTGGAAGCGACCCGCAATTAAGCAGCAATTCTCAATACGATTATCCCCCTAGCCCTCTACATTTCCCCATTCTGGGGGATCTCCTTTGAATGCCTATTACTCCCCAACAATTAATTGATTGGAAACAGCAACACCGCCCTATTGTTGCCCTGACTGCCTGGGATTACGCGATCGCCAATTTAATTGATGAAGCGGGGGTCGATGTGATCCTGGTGGGGGATTCTTTAGCAATGGTTGCCTTGGGCCATAGCACGACCTTACCGATTACGCTTGATGAAATGATCCATCATACAAAAGCCGTTTGTCGAGGGGTAAAAAAAGCGTTAATTGTGGCTGATTTACCGTTTTTGAGTTATCAAGAAAGTATTGCTCAAGCCATTCATTCAGCAGGGAGAATGCTCAAGGAAACGGGAGTTCAGGCAGTCAAACTAGAGGGTGGTCATCCCCGCATGATAGAAACCGTCGCTCGTTTAGTGGAAATCGGTATTCCTGTTATAGGTCATGTGGGTCTAACGCCGCAATCGGTGAATCAATTGGGCTACCGTCAACAGGGAAAAACCGCCGATACCGCAGAACGAATCCTCCAAGAGGCGATCGCTTTAACGGAAGCAGGGATCTTTGCCCTGGTATTGGAACATATTCCCGCAGACTTAGCGGCAACTATCACTCGGCGTTTACCTGTTCCGACCATTGGAATTGGAGCGGGATTGGGGTGCGATGGTCAGGTATTGGTAACGGCGGATCTATTGGGATTATCCAAAAAAACGCCGCCCTTTGCAAAAACCTACTTAAACTTGCGCTCAGAGATTAATGGAGCAATTGAGCAATTTTCAGCAGATGTTAGAGAAAAACGCTTTCCCGAAGACACACACTAGGCGTTGCTGAATTATTTCTATGAGTTGTGACCGCCCCCTAAATCCCCCAATTCTGGGGGACTTCCAAGCATTGGTTCCCCCCAAACTTGGGGGGCTAGGGGGGCAAAAACTTATCTCAAATAGGTAAGGGAAGAAGTTAAATAGATTAGCCGCTATTTGCCTAAAAAAGTTTAATAAACCCAAAATATCTGAGACTATTCCAAAAATCAGATGGAGAATAGAAAAATCCTATCGAAGCGAAAGACTATAAACACGCTCAATGACGAAGGGAATGGCGACTAGGGTTAACTTAAGAGACCAGGGCGCACAGATAAGGGTTAGGAGAATGGCGAAAACCGCAGTACAAGCTAGGGCGACTTTTACGACTTCTTCTTGCACACTTAGGCTAAAAAATGCAGAAACAGACGCGATCGCAAGGGAGACGACAGAGAGTAGGAACATTTGGGCAACCAGTCCTGATATTCAAGGTGAGATGAAGAGTAGGGGGATTTAGTCTTACGGTTCTAGGCTAAATTCTGTTAAGAAAAAGATCATCATTTCTTTAACATTCGTTAATCTATCATAATTTTTATCTCTTATGAATCTTTTTGGGATTTTTTTAGTCAGGGTTTGCTCATAGATGGCGTTGATTTTTTATTGAAATGGATGGAAGCGATCGCCAATAAATTAATAGTTAGTCGGGAATAATTATCTATTGTCAATTGTTTCTTAAAAATGCGATCGCTCTTGAAAACAGGATTGGCAACTGCGATCGCTGGGATAAAGCGCGGTTGACTAGTATCAATAATGACACTACAATTGAGATAAATTTTCTATGACGTCTATCTCGAAACTCGTCGCCCAGTTCCAACAGAACTCCCAAAATGTGCGTTTTGCAGACCTAGTTAAAGTCTGTAATCATTACTTTGGTGAACCCAGACAACAAGGAAGTAGTCACTGTGTTTATAAAACGCCCTGGGCTGGCGATCCTCGCGTTAATATCCAAAATAAAAACGGCAAAGCGAAACCCTATCAAGTCAAGCAAATTTTATCTGCGATAGAAAAATTAGAGGCACAGAGCAATGATTAATCCCGATCACTACGTCTATAAGGTTATTTGGTCAGTCGAAGACCAAGAATATGTGGGACTTTGTGCTGAATATCCCAGTTTGTCCTATCTCCATGAGGATCGGTTACAAGCTCTTGAAGGTATTACTGAGTTAGTTCGCTCTGTTGTAGAAGACATGAAAGCGAATGGGGAATTTTTGCCTGAACCGATTTCAGAAAGACAGTATAGTGGCAAGTTTCAAGTTAGAGTTACACCAGAATTACACCGTCGTTTAGTGATTGAAGCGGCGGAAGAAAATGTGAGTCTTAATCGTTATATTAGTTATAAGTTGGCTTCTTAAAAAAATCCTCAATTCAATTAACAAGTGAAGATAAAATGCGATCGCCTTTGTTTGTACTGAAAGTGTTTATGATAGAGAAAAATAGATCGAGAATTGACTAACAATGGAACCTGTAACTTTAACCGCCAGTGCGATCGCTGTTTTAATTGCCACCAAAGCCTTTGAGAAAACGGGGGAAAAACTCACAGAAAGCGTTTGGAACTCCGTCGAGAAATTTTTAGCCCATTTGCAACGAAAAGACCCGAAAACGGCTGAAGCGATCGCCGTTGTGGCCAAACAACCTGAACTAGCCCAACAGCAACCAACTGTTTACGGTCAACAAGCTTTGATTGAAAAAATTGAAAATTTGGTACATAATGACAAGGAATTGCGAAAATTAACCGAGGCAATCCAGACGGCGGTACAAGCTCAACCTGGGGCAGTGGTTAACATGACGAAATTAGCTGAAAAAATTGGTGTGGTTAATCAAGGAACGATTATTGATCAAACTAACACCATTAATCTGTCGTAGGGGCTTGGTCTCCAAGTCCTATTGTTTCTGGATTTGGAAAACCCCCTATAGAATTTTTGGATTTGGTCTGTAATCATTATGGTTTATGGATTTGGAAACCAAACCCCTACGGAATTTAAACGGAATTTGGGTAAACGAATGACCGAACCATTAGCCGAAAAAATTGGGGTCTTGAACCAAGCTCCTGTCTATGGTCAGACCAATAACATCACGATTAATGGTCAACAAACTTCTCTGATTTACAGTGATCCTTTACCCGATCGCCGTTTTTTCCAGGGTAGGACGGAGCAACAGACGGAATTACGCGCTTGGATGGCTGATCGTAATGTTTCTCTGATTGGATTGCGGGGGGAAGGCGGCATCGGGAAGTCAACGTTGATGGCCCAGGTCTTTGCCGATTCTCCCGATTTTAGGGGCAAATTTTGGGCAGATGTGCGATCGCAGACTTCGATGACGGTGTTGGCGGCGAGGGCTTTACAGGAATTTGGGGTTTTGCCTGAACAGGTGGAAAAAATGGAGGAAAAAGACCTCATTCCCCGTTTATTGCGGTTACTTCAGCAGGGGCGTTATTTGTTGGCCATTGATAATTTGGAGTCGGTGTTAACCCCAGAGGGAGCCTGGCTGAGTGGTTATGAGCAGTTTTGGCAGGGTTTTCAGGATATTGGCAGTGAAAGTGTGCTGTTGTTGGCGAGTCGGGAATATCCTTCCCGTTATACGGGTTTTCTGCGATCGCGTTGGCAACTGCTCGATCAAGGTTTAACGAATATTGAAGGTGCGGCGTTATTGGCGGCGTTGGAAGTGGAGGATAGTCAGGAAAATCGGGAACGGGCATCGGAGCAGGTACAGGGCAATCCCTTGGCGTTGTCGTTGATAGCAGGTTGGTTGCGGGTGTCTTTTCGGCCAGGTGAGCGTTTTTTGCAGTCTTTGGAAGGTTGGCAGCAGTTGGTGGGTTCCCATCGTGGCGAAAAGTTAACGGTTGAGCAGGTTTTGCAGTGGAGTTTAGACCGTCTAACGGAGACGCAACGTTTGTTATTGGCGCAGTTGTCGGTGTTGCGCGGGGCGTTTGGGCTGGAGCTTGCCCAGGCGTTGTTACCTGATGCAGTGGTGACGATGGAGATTTTGGAGGATTTAGAGCGGCGGTCTATTTTGCAATATCTGAGTCCAGGGGAGTTTCGGTTTCAGCCCCGTTTGCGGGAATTTGTGAAAGCACGAACGGCGGATTTAACGACAGCCCATGAGCAAGCCATGATTTATTTTTGGAAGCATCTTCAGATAGAATTTGCCAATGACACACCTTTATCGGCATTTGCGGAGTACGAGGAAACTTTTTATCACCAGTGTCAATTAGGGCGTTATCGAGATGCTCTTAGTACGGTATTGATCTGCCACAATTTTTTTACAAGGCGGGGGCATTACCCAACCTTAGCTAATCTTTATGGCCAACTTCATCGAGATTGGCAACCCACGACCGAAGAACGACAAAACTATGGAGATGTTTGTAACAATCTGGGGAATGTGTATGATTCGTTGGGACAGTACCAAGAGGCTCTCAATTTTCATCAGCAATCCTTAGAGATTCAACGTGAGATCAGTGATATTCAAGGAGAAGCAGCTTCTTTAGGCAATCTGGGGAATGTGTATATTTCGTTAGGAAAATACGAAGAGGCTCTCAATCTTTATCAGCAATCTTTAGAGATTCAACGCGAGATCAGCAATCGCAACGAAGAAGCAAAAGCTTTAATGAATCTGGGGAATGTGTATAATTTGTTAGGAAAGTACCAAGAGGCTCTCAATTTTTATCAGCAATCTTTAGAGATTAAACGTGAGATCGGCGATATTAAAGGAGAAGCTAATTCTTTAGGAAATCTGGGGTGTTTGTATAATTCGTTAGGAAAGTACCAAGAAGCTCTCAATTTTCATCAGCAATCTTTAGAGATTGAACTTGAGATCGGCGATCGCGATGGAGAAGCAAGTTCTTTAAATGGTCTTGGGAATGTGTATTATTCGTTAGGAAAGTACCAAGAGGCTCTCAATTTTTATCAGCAATCATTAGCGATTCAACGTCAGATCGGCGATCGCAATGGAGAAGCTAATTCTTTAGGAAATCTGGGGGTTGTGCATAGATTATTAGGGCAGTACCAAGAAGCTCTCAATTTTTATCAGCAATCCTTAGAGATTCAACGTCAGATCGGCAGTATTCAAGGAGAAGCAAGTTCTTTACACGGTCTGGGGAATGTTTATTGTTCGTTAGGGCAGTACCAAGAAGCTCTCAATTTTTATCAGCAATCCTTAGAGATTCAACGGGTGATCGGCGATTGCCAAGGAGAAGCAAATTCTTTAATGAATCTGGGGGTTGTGCATAGATTATTAGGACAGTACCAAGAGGCTCTCAATTTTTATCAAGAGTCCTTAAAGACTTTCCATGAGATCGGCGAGCGCAATGGAGAAGCCCGTTCTTTAAACAACTTGGGAAGTGTTTTTTCTTCATTAGGACAGCATGAAAAGGTTCTCAATTTTTATCAGCAATCCTTAGCGATTCAATGTGAGATCGGCGATCGCCAAGGAGAAGCAAATTCTTTACACGGTCTGGGGAATGTTTATTATTCGTTAGGAAAGTACCAAGAAGCTCTCAATTTTTATCGGCAATCCTTAGCAATTCAAAGTGAGATCGGCGATCGTAATGGAGAAGCAAGTTCTTTATGTAATCTGGGGATTGTGAATGATTCGTTAGGGCAGTACCAAGAAGCTCTCAATTTTTATCAGCAATCCTTAGAGATTAAACGTGAGATCGGTGATCGCCAAGGAGAAGCAAATTCTTTAAACGGTCTGGTAAATGTGTATAATTCGTTAGGAAGGTACCAAGAGGCTCTCAATTTTCATCAGCAATCCTTAGTGATTCAACGTGAGATTGGTGATCGCAATGGAGAAGCAAAATCTTTATGGAATATTAGCGTTCTTTATCAAAAAAGTGGAAAAATTCGCCAAGTGCGACAATATCAAGTTTTGGCGGTACAAATTTGGCAATCACTTAAACTTCCTGTTGATGCGACTCCAATTCCAGAATTTAGTAAACGTGGCTTAAGACAATTAGAGGCTCAGGGTGAAGACTGGGCTGATGCTTTAATTCAGTCAATAGAGAAGCTTGGTTGGCTGATGGATATTATTAATGGAATTGTTTTTTTAATCTCTCTATCTATTCGTTTCTTTCAAAAATTTAAAACCAATTTTTTTGTCTGTTTCGTCGCTGGCCTAGCCTTAACTTTCCTGATCTGGTATCTCAAAAAATAACCCCCAAACCCAATTGACAATTATCAATCACTATCAATTAATCCGCGATCTGTAGGGACTTAATACCATTAAGTCCTTTTACTTAACTTACAAAAACAAAGAATTTAACAGTGTTAAATCCCTACAAAATGGAATTGCGATCATTTCAAATTAATCACTATCAATTAATCGGCGACCTGCTACAATGTCGACTAAAAATAAATTGATAGTTTTGCCATCTATGAAATTTGAATGGGATCAACAAAAAGCACGATCTAACTGTGAAAGCATGGTATTCCCTTTGAGGAATCTCAAACCGTTTTTGATGACCCTCTCTATGTTGACTTTTATGACCCCGATCACTCAGAAAACGAAAATCGTTATATTATAATAGGAATCGTCATCAGTGGGTAATATCTTATTAATTTCCTATACCGAAAGAGGAAATATAATTAGGATTATCAGTGCTAGACAGGTTACAAAACAAGAACTTAAAGCTTATCAAGAAGGTTAAAATCATGGAAGATGAACTTAGAAGTGAATACGACTTAAAAACATTAAAAGTCAGAAAAATGGGAGCCAATCGCCAAAACTTTGGTGATACAATTATTAAATTAGATGAGGACGTTGCCGAAATTTTTACCAGTGCAGAATCCGTTAATCAAGCCCTCCGCTTTTTAATAACTATTACCAAAGATAATCAAAATAAAATTCAGGATTTATTGGTAAAGTAAAAAAATAAGTATTTAGGGCTTGCTGAAAAAGTCAAAAAACAGGAAGAGGGGATTAATTTATGAATTTAAGGCGAGTAAAACATAAGGGTTAAATGAATTGTCAACACAAAGCATAAGCTGGGCTAATAAGAGGGCAGAAAAATAAGCTCTTCTTCCGAAAAAGACAAAAAAAACGTAAAACCTGCCGAAGCAGGGCAAAAAGATTGATGACTAAAAAGGTGATAGCAATAGCGGTTTCAGAGGTATCAGGAAGTTTTGTCATAACTCGATTGAGGCTAAATCGTCTCTTTGCTTGACCAAATTTGCCTTCAATAGCATTACGGTCTCTTTCATCTTGAAGAGCTTCTTTCTTTTTTTCTGGACTAATATTTGTGGGTCGTCTTCCCAAGGGTGGGCCACTCAATCGAATTCCCTTCTCCTTACAAAAAGCGCGATTTTCCCTTGTGCGATAGATTGCATCAGCATGAACAGACTGGGGATAGTAGCCTGTCTCACGTTTAAACTCTTCTATTTGTCCTTTGAAGTCGCCTGATTCATTATAATTATCCCAACTTAATCGGTATAAATAAAGATATCCATTCACATAACTTGCTGATAGTTTTGCACCAAACTCTACTGGCGTTCCCGCTTTTCCTCTAACAATGGGACGAACATGAGGTTGAGTCAAACTCACAATTCTATTTTCTACCTTATTTTCTTTATTTTCATACATTCCTACTTGTTGCTCATAGGCTTTTTGTATTATCGACAGTATCTTTTCGTCTTTTTTACTTAATTTTGCGACCTCTTTATCTTCTCTTAATTTTTCTATATGGGAAAGGTTTCTTTTGATATATTGGATTTGTTTTTTTATGCCCTTTCTCCTTTCTTTTCTCGACGGACGGCGTTTTTTTGACAATTTTAAGTAATCTTTTCTGGCTCTTATTCTATAGGTTCTTGGTTTTTTTCCTTTTTTTTTAGTTTTTTTATACAAGTTGTCTATTATTTTTTCGGTTTTTTCTCTTGCCTCATTCAAGATTCCTATATCTGTTGGATATTTGATGTCTGCTGGTGCACAGGTTGCATCTATTAATAGCTTTCCTCTATTCTGATTTTCCCCTTCACTTTTTTCTTTTACTTCTGATAATATTTCTTCTTCTTTTTTTACCATTGCTTTATTTATTTGATTCACCAAGTCCATTCCTATTCTTTGACGGAAATGTACTAACAGTGACGCATCAAATGCCTCCTCATTTTCATATACTTCTAGTCCTATAAAATATTGTAAGTAAGGGTTTTCTTTTATTTGTTCTACTGTTTCTCGGTCACTTATTCTCAATATTTCTTTTATTATTAATGACCCTAATGCCATCCTAAATGGTTTGGCTGTCGCTCCTTTATTTTCTGAAAATTGTTTTGCATATTCTTCTTCAAATTCCTCCCACGGAATTATTTTTGACATGATTACCCAACGATTTTCTTCTTTTGGCTTCCACTCACTTGGTATTTTGAAGTTTTCAACAGTCGATTTTTCGGATTCTTTTTTGGGGTACATCGTTCAATGCTCTGGAAGGGGAGGGGTGCAAGCCTTTTCACTCATTTTAGACCTTTTTTTTGCACTTTTTTTGCTCTCTAAATCCCCTCATCTCTTTTCTTATAAGGCTTTCAGCTTTTTTCAGCAAGCTCTATTTATGATGACTATGACACGATTAAACCTAACTCCTAAAAGAGGTGACACAGTTTTAGTTCTCTTTCCGAACTCCGACTTATTAACTGCAAAAAAACGTCCTGCATTAATTTTTAGTTTGTAAACGTTGCACTAACTCTTCAAACGATCGCCAATCATCATTATCCGCGATCGCATCCCAAACCTCTTCAATCAAAGGACGTAACAGAGCCGTTTTAGGATTAGCACTTTTTAGGCGATCGCCGACTTGAATAAACTCATCTTTTGGCAAAGACATTAAAACTAAATGATAAAGAACTTTCCAACTAGTCCAATCTGCCTTTCCTAAATCCGTATTTTCTAAAATTTTAGTCGGATCTTCTCGCCAGCCTAGATTAAAATTCTCCGTTAATTCCGTAAAAAATTGATGATAACCAACCTGACTTTCCTGTAATAATTCAATCGTTTTTTGGAGCAAATCTTGGTCATTAGGAATCTCTGCGGTCGATAATCCTAACTTTTGCAACATCAAAATTTGATAATAACTCTGATAATCTTCTTCAAAATTAGCTAATACTGAATCTAATTCTGAGGCAGGAATAATCATACTTAGGGGAACTTGCAATAATTCCAAATTCAGACGACAAATCAACGGTTGATTGGCATAGCAATATCGTCCGCCATAGTCGAAATAGGCCGCCGTAAAACCAGGATTATAGGTAGGAATAAACGCATAGGGGCCATAATCAAAACTTTCCCCGTAATCGACATATTATCCGTATTCAAAACCCCATGACAAAAGCCTGCCGCCATCCATTGAGCCGCCAATTGAGCGACACGCCTAACCAATTCTCGATAAAACCGAAGATAACGCTCTGGATTCTGACCCGTCACTTCGGGATAATAAACCTCAATCACATGATCTAATAATTTTTCAATCAGATCAGGGCGTTTGATATAGTACAACCGTTCAAAAGTTCCAAACCGAATATGCGATCGGCTAAACCGAATCATCACCGACGATCGCGTAGGAGACGGTTCATCCCCGCGCCAGAGTCCTTCCCCTGTTTCAATTAAACTCAAACAACGAGAAGTGTTTACCCCTAATGAATGCAACGCTTCTGCGGCTAAAACTTCTCTCACACCACCTTTTAACGTTAACCTTCCATCGGCACTACGAGAATAGGGCGTTCTTCCCGATCCTTTGGTGCCAAAATCGTAGAGTTGTCCATCAGTTCCCCTCACCTGACCATATAAAAAACCCCTACCATCGCCCAAATAGGGGTTATATTCTCCAAATTGATAGCCATGATAGCGAAGAGCCAACAGGGGAGTCACGCTCTCAAATTTACCAAAAGCCTCGATAAAATGCTCATTTGTTACCGCTTGGCTTTCTAAATTAAGTTTAGGTAATAAAGCATCATTACGGAAGCGGAGGATTTGCTGGGGAAAGTCGGCGGCAGTGACGGCATCAAAGTAATCATTCCCTAAATTTTCTAAGGCTGGTTCGTAGGGAAGAGATAAAAAAGGATTGGGAGAGTTATCTGTCATTGAGAGATTGAAGGATTTAGGGAGCGGGCGATTTAATGTTATATTCAATCTGAATTTAACACGCTTTTCGTGGATAAATTTGAGAGAAATTGCTGTAATCCTACGTTTAAATTGACCAACGTTTAAAAAACTTGTTATGTTAGCCAAAAGAATTTTGCCTTGTTTGGATGTGAATGCTGGCCGAGTCGTGAAAGGGGTGAATTTTGTCGATCTCAAGGATGCGGGCGATCCTGTGGAATTAGCGCGGATTTATAACGAGGCGGGGGCGGATGAGTTGGTGTTTCTCGATATTACTGCCACCCACGAAGGACGGGACACCATGATTGATGTGGTTTATCGCACGGCTGAAGAAGTTTTTATTCCCCTGACGGTTGGCGGTGGCATTCAATCCTTAGAAAATATTAAAAATTTGTTACGGGCAGGAGCCGATAAGGTCAGTATTAATTCTGCCGCCGTTCGTAATCCTGATTTGATTAATCAAGCCAGCGATCGCTTTGGGTCTTCCTGCATTGTGGTGGCGATCGATGCCAGAAAACGGAATGATCCGCAAAATTCAGGCTGGGATGTGTATGTACGAGGCGGTCGGGAAAATACGGGCATTGATGCGATCGCCTGGGCGAGGGAACTCGCGCAACGGGGAGCAGGAGAACTACTGGTCACCAGTATGGATGCGGACGGAACCCAGGCGGGCTATGATTTACCCCTAACCAGGCGATCGCCGATCAAGTAGAAATTCCCGTCATTGCTTCTGGTGGTGCAGGCAATTGTGAACATATTTATCAAGCTCTCACAGAAGGTAAAGCCGAAGCGGCCCTGTTGGCCTCTTTGTTGCATTTTGGTCAGTTAAGCATTGCGGAAGTTAAAACCTACCTCCAGCAAAACCAAGTCCCCATCAGACCAACCTAAGATCCAATACAAAGAAAAGCTTAAGCTCTGCTCGTCTTCCTTGCATTGTTCATAAGTTGTATTAAAATAGAATTAAAGTTAACAATTTTTAATATATGTTAGTTCCGATTCTCATTTTTGATGTAGCTCTGGTGGCTTGGTCTCTCCATCTCATGCAACAAGCAGTGGAAGATCAGGAGTTTTCCCTGATGTTAGCGGGATTTTGGTGGCGGCGGCAGCGGGCCATCTTGTGGTTTACTTTTTGATGGGAAACTGCATTGCTCATCTAAGCAACATTTCTTACTAAAACAGAATTCTATTGAATTGAGATAATTGTTACGATATTTTTATAAAATTTTAAAAAAGTTATTTTTTGTCAAAAGTTGGCCCTATGGAAAATTAGCCAACTTTTTTTAATCCTTTTTAACATTCATTTACCAAGGCAACCGACTACCATCCCATGAGAAAAATTTCCCGCTATCTTTTTCTGTGAGTTGGTCTAACACTTCTAATAATTGCGTGACCGTGCGATCGCGGTCAAACAATTTTTCAGGGGGAACATTACGCTGAAAGGGTTTAGACAATTGGGTATCTGTCGTCCCAGGATGGAGCATCACCATAATGGTCTGGGGAGACGTGCGGTTTATATTCGATCGCCGCCGTCCGTAAAAACATATTTAGAGCCGCTTTTGAAGATCGATAACCATACCCTCCCCCGATCTGATTATCCCAATACTGCCAATTTTTGAGGATATGGTCGCCAAAATACTTCTTTCTGGGTGTTTTAACAAAGGAATAAGATGTTTAACCAATAAAATTGCCCCAATACTATTAATTTCAAAATATCTCAATAAATTTTCAGGCTGAATTTGTCGTAAACTTTTTTCGGGTTGAAAATCTCCGTCATGCAAAATCCCCACGCAATTAATCACTAAATGGAGGCGTTTCACCTGTTCACCGATTTTCTTCGCGATCGCAGAAACCTGAGCTTCTTGGGTAATATTTAGGGATAAAAGTGCTAATTTTTCGGGATATTCCTGCTTTAGTCCCCTTAAATCTGTCATTGAACTGGATTCTCGATGGGTGGCAAACACTCGCTCCACCTTATCCTCTGCCAACAACTGTCGAGTAAAAGCTAGACCAATTCCCCCCGAAGCCCCCACAATCAAAACATTGATGCCCTGGGGATAACGATTCAAGCTCATAGTTTTATGCTAACAAGATTTTACGAGGACAAAACCAGTCTAACGAGCAACAGCGATTGTCGGCAAAATTAACTCAACGCTAGGGGCAAAGCATTTGATATCATCGGCATGATCTCCGTCATATCAATGGCTTTAGTTGTGTATTGTTTCCCTGAGCCGCCTTATTTTTTGATTTTTGTGGGATTATTTGTGGGTCTTACCTGTGGTGCGGCTTTTGAAGCGACACTCAAACAAAAGGTCAGGGTGTGGTTGAATACGCCCACTAG
>CAWEDJ010000054.1:0-13916 GCA_963807635.1 uncultured cyanobacterium | reverse complement strand
CGTGGTGCGTTTGATCGGAAATTGCTGTAAGCGCGGTCGCTTGCCCGCTCTGCCCCTCTATTTCCAGAACCAAGACCGCATTGCTGGCTTGATGTTCTTGCTGACCATTGCTTTGCGGGTGTTTACCTTAATTGAGTTTGTTGTCCGACAGGCACTACACAACGCTCAACAATCTTTGGCTGGTCTCTATGATGGTAATCCCAAACGAGCCACTGCCCGTCCTTCAACAGAGCAACTTCTCAAGGCTTTTTCTCACCTCAGTCTTTATTTTCTGCCCAATGACCGTATTTTCGTTATACCACTTTCACCTCTTCAGCTACAGATCCTTTCACTCATGAAAATACCAGAGTCTCTCTATCAGCTACATCTCAGACCGCACAAGACTTAAATCCCTGACACCACTCGCAAATCAGCGAACGTCCAGTTCAAAGGGGGGCTAGGGGGAATATTTTTATTAGTAACGAAAAAACAAAATAGGTAATTTTTTTCACTAAAGCGGAGATATTTTTACTTTGAAAAAGTTAGTGTCTTTATTTATTCGCGCAGGTAGAAAATGGTATGAAAAGGTGTAAAACAAGAGAATAAAAAAGATTGGAAAGGATTCTAGTGATGAGTATAGCCGAGCGAGAAAAACAAATCCTGCGTGTGAGACAGCAAGGTTTTCATCCTCAACTAAACGAAGCCTTAACCTCAAAGTTAAAGACAGAAGTGGTGGATACGGTCAAAACGGTTTTAGAAAGTGCCTTGAAGGAAGAAGTGACAGAATTTATCAAAGCAAGAGAGAAAAAAACGTATCGCTCTGGGTACTATTATCGTGGAGTAAACACTCAATATGGACAGATAAGTGATTTAGCCGTCCCCAAATTAAGAGAGGGGAATAAAGAAAGAGAATGGCAGATTTTAGAAAGATATCAGCGAAGTCTAGGAAATTTACTGGATTGGATGTGTGTTCTCTATGTGATGGGGCTATCCTTACGAGATTTGCAGGAGGCTTTATATTTGATATTAGGAAAAGTACTATCGGTAAGTGCGGTGAACCAGATTACTCTTAATGTTCAGAAACAACTAGAAAGTAAAAGACAGGTTCCTCTGGTCAGAATCCCCAAGATGATTTTAGTGGATGGAGTCTGGGTAGAGATTCAGTACACAATGGCTGGGGAGTTCAAAGAAGACGAATCGGGACATTTAAGGCAATGTCGGCAAGCAGAAAAGCGTGTGGTGTTGGCAGTAATGGCAATCTGGGAAGATGGTTCGCAGGAATTAATCCACTACGAAGTAGCTGAAACGGAGAGTGAAGCCGCTTGGACAAAGGTATTTGAGAGCTTGATAAGACGGGGACTAAACCCGAATCATCTCGAATTACTAGGCAGTGACGGTAGTTTGGGATTACCCTCCGCCATGAAGAAATGTTTCCCTTTGGCTCAACAACAACTCTGTATTACTCACAAAATTAGAGGAATTGAGCGTCACCTTAACTATTGCTATCTACCTTCGGTAACTGCTGCTGGCTGCTCTCTGAAACCGAAAGAGGCACGAAAACAACGTTCCTTCGAGATCACTTCTGATGCTTACAAGATTTATCAAGCCCCTCAAGTCTCCGATGCTCAATCACTTTTAAAAGCCTTTGAGGAGAAATGGCAACCGATTGAACCAGATGCAGTTCGTACCTTTCTCAAAGATATTGAGTTGACCTTCACCTTCTACCAATTTGATGACTCTTTGCACCGACATCTTCGCACGACTAACCATCTCGAACGCCTATTTCGAGAGTTTCGCACTAAGTCTGATGAAATTGGGGCTTTTCCTAACGAAACTAGTTGTCTAGCTCTCTTTTGGCTTGTTGTTGAGCGTGACCATGCTAAACATGACCGTAGAAACTACGCGAATAATTCATGACACTAACTTGAAAAAAATGTAGAACGCATATCGCGGCCTGCATAATAACGAATTGTGGCTGTTGCGGCTATTTGTGTGATGTAGATAGCTTCCCAGACTTGAGCTAATTTATATTCATCACCATCATAACGCTGTTCTATCAGAGAAGGAGAGTTATAATTAAGAAAAAGCCCTGAAAGAGGTAGGTGGTATATGGTTAAGCCACGGGTAGCGCAAGAAACAGTGAAATTCATTGATGAATACTGTGAAGTGTATAGAGACTTATTCCCAGAAGTGAGAAGTTATGAATATTTTAAATATCTGCACTTGGGATTAATATCAGAGAAAAAAAGAAAGACATTTCCAGCAATAGCGGAAGTAGCGGGGCTAGAAAATAGTCAGGGAATAGATTATTTTATAGGAAAATCAGAGTGGTCAGTAGAGGAAGTAAGAAAGAGAAGATTAAAGTTAATTTTAAATGAAGTAAAAGAGGAGGAAATAATGGTAATTATAGACGAAACAGGAGATAGAAAAAAAGGGAATAAAACAGATTATGTGAAGAGACAATACATAGGAAATCTAGGAAAGATAGAAAATGGAATAGTGGCAGTAACAGCCTATGGCGTAATAAGAGGAATGACATTCCCCTTATTAAGTGAAGTGTACAAACCAAAGTCAAGATTAAAAGAAGGAGATGAATACAAAAGTAAGCTAAAAATTGCAGGAGAAATGATTAAAAAGCTGAAAGAGTTAGGATTTAAAATTAAAATCGTATTAGCAGATAGTGAATATGGTGAAAGTGAGAATAATTTTGTTAGTATCTTAGAAAAAGAAAAACTAGACTTTGTGCTAGCGATTCGGAGTAATCACGGATTATGGTTGGCACCTGAGCAAAAAGTAAGATGTAATAAATGGAGAGAGTTCACCAGAATATTCTCAACAGGAAAGAAAGAAATCAGATATATAAGAGAGATTATATTCGGTAAAAAAAGAGAAATAATATATTGGCAAGTAACAGATAATACAGAAACGCTACCACCGAACTCCACTTTCTATATTATGACAAAAGTAGCCAACATTAAATATAAAGAAGTTGGTAACTTGTACGGAGTAAGAAATTGGGTAGAGTACGGTTTAAAGCAAAGTAAAAATGAATTAGGATGGGCAGATTTTCGAGTAACAGAATATAAAAAAATTGAAAAGTGGTGGGAACTGGTCATGAGTGCTTACTTAATGGTGAGTCTTCAATCAGAAGCCTTGAACAAATCCAGAAAACCTCCTGATACATTAGCTGAATCTGCTCAAGAAGAAATGCAGAAACACCCAAAATGGAATAAGGGAAAGGGCTGGAAAAATACCCTCAATAATTTACGATTGTTTATTCAGCCATTATGTTACTTCAATCTGCTTAAATCTTGGTTAGTCGTGATTTTTACTCCTCAAATACTGCGAGTATTTTGTCGTCTATTCTTCCAGTTAAGTAAACTAACAAATTCTCTGTTGGAGATGATTTTTCCGCGTGATTTCTATCTATCTTCTGCCTAGATTGATAGAACAGCGCTAAATAGCTATAGGGTAATCGTTCTTTTATCGCTCCTATTGAATCCACATCGTTTTAGCATTCACAAATTCCAAAATTCCCATTCTGCCTAATTCTCGACCGTAACCCGATCGCTTAATGCCGCCAAAGGGAATACGGGGATCGGATTTAACCATACTATTAATAAACACCGCCCCTGCTTCAATTTCGTTGATTAATTTTTCCTGTTCCTGGGGATCATTTGTCCAGGCACAAGCTCCCAGACCAAAGGGAATATCATTCGCCAGGGCGATCGCTTCCTCCAGATTTTTCACTCGAAAACCGAGGGCAACGGGGCCAAAAAATTCTTCTCGATAGGTACTCGCTGTTGGGGGAATATCGGTTAACAGAGTGGGCGGATAAAAGTAACCCGCGCCTTCTAAACATTTTCCGCCTAATTGTAATTTTGCCCCTGCTTTTAGGGTTTGTTCGACTTGTTTTTCAATATCATTTAAAATGTCTGCCGTTGCTAGGGGGCCAATATCGGTGGTTTCTTCATTGGGATCGCCGACTTTGAGAGATTGAAATTTTTCGGTTAATAACGCAAAAAAGCGATCGCTGACCGACTCCTGCACAATAAAACGTTTAGACGCAATGCAAGATTGGCCATTATTTTGCATCCGAGCCGTAACTGCCACACTCGCGGCCATTTCTAAATCCGCACTTTCCATGACAATAAAAGGATCACTGCCACCTAATTCCAAAACCGTTTTTTTAATTTGTTTCCCTGCGGCACTGGCTAAACTGGAACCTGCCATTTCACTGCCTGTTAAAGCGGCGGCCTTAATGCGAGCGTCGGCCATCAGGGCAGAGGCTTCGGCTCCACTAATTAAAATCGTTTGAAAAACCCCTTCAGGAAAACCTGCATCTCGAAAAATTTCTTCTATTTTCAAGGCACACTGGGGAACATTGGAGGCGTGTTTTAAAATCCCCACATTGCCCGCCATCAGTGCAGGAGCGGCAAAGCGAAACACTTGCCAAAAGGGAAAATTCCAGGGCATAACCGCCAAAATTGCCCCTAGCGGTTGGTAACGAATAAAGCTTTTTTGGGCATCTGTCGTGACGATTTCATCTTGTAAAAAAGCCTCGGCTTGTTGGGCATAAAATCGACAACCCAGGGCGGATTTCTTGACTTCCGCGATCGCCTGTTTGATAGGTTTTCCCATTTCGAGGGTCATCAATTGGGCGAATTCCTGTTGACGTTGTTCCAAAATATCGGCGGCCTTATTTAACCATTGACCCCGTTGACTAATGGGCAGATTGCGATAGTTTTCAAAGGCTTTTTGTGCCAATGCTAATTTGGCATTAACGGTTTCTGGACTGTGGGCGGTAAAGGTTTGAATGATCTCGCCTGTGGTGGGATTGATGGTTGCAATAGCCATAGAAATTCTTTCTCCCTAATCAAAAATAATCAGACGTATTTTTCCAGTTTAGTCCCTTCTGTCGATGGGTTATCGTTAAGTAGTTGGTCACAATTAAGTTTTGCGCTCGATCCCCCCTGCCCCCCTTGATAAGGGGGGTGTCTGTAGGACAGGGGGATCTGATTGGAATTATCGCTTCATCACCAAACGGACAAATTTTTTCTTGCCGACTTGCAATATTTTGTTATCGAGATCAGCCGCTTGCTCAAACGCCAAATTGACGTCTGATAGGCGATCGCCGTCTAACCGTACCGAACCGCCTTGAATTTGACGACGACCCTCTCCACTACTGGCACAGAGACCACTGGCATTGAGTAAATAAAACAATTTAGCAGGAAAAGTTACCTGATCTAGGGAAAATTCGGGTACACTCTCTACCGATGCCGCATTGCCCTGCATTACCAACTCTTGAGCCGTTTTTTGAACTATCAGAGCCGCCTCTTGACCATGAAACTGAGTCACAATTTCCAACGCCAAGAGTTTTTGGGCTTCCCTGGGATTTTCAGGAATGTCAGCCAGGGAATAATTGGTTAAAAGCTCAAAATAATCCTTAATTAAGGCATCAGGGGTTTTTTCTAGCTTTGAATACATGGATAGGGCATCTTCTTTTAGCCCCACGTAATTATTTAAAGATTTAGACATTTTCTGGCTACCATCGGTTCCAATCAAAATCGGTAATAGTAAACCGAATTGGGGCTTTTTTCCAAAATGACGCTGTAAATCTCGACCGACTGCCACATTAAATTTTTGATCCGTTCCGCCCAATTCCACGTCTGCATCCACCATCACCGAATCATAGCCCTGCATCAAGGGATAAAGAAATTCATGGAGAAAAATGGGGTTTTCCTTGGTAAAACGCTCCGAGAAACCTTCCTTTGCCAACATCTGCCCAACGGTCATAGTCGCTAATAATTCCTGAATTTTAGCCAAATTTAACTGGCTCAACCAATCGCTGTTATAACAAATCTCCAATCGCCCAGGCGTATCAAAATCCAAGATCGGACGCAATTGCTCTAAATAATTTCTGGCATTCTCGCGGACTTGTTCGGCGGTTAATTGTTTGCGAACTTCGGATTTTCCTGTGGGATCGCCGATCTGAGCGGTAAAATCTCCAATAATGACAACTGCCGTATGGCCAGCATCCTGAAAAGCTCGCAATTTACGAAAAGGAATGCTATGGCCTAAATGAATATCCGTTCCTGTGGGATCGATGCCTAATTTGATACGCAAGGGGCGATCGCTTTGAATGATCAGTTGCTCTAGATTTTCTTGAGAGTTTTGAGAGTCGGGTTGATGGGGAAAAATTTCGTGGGTTCCGCGATCTAGCCAGTTTAAGGAATTATTCACAACAGTCATTATTTTTTTGCACGTAAAATTGGAGCGTTGCCAGACTCATCATTATAAAGCGGTTGGGGAATCGATTATTCAAAAAAGAGTGTTTTTATACGGTGTTAAAACTTCGATGGCATGATGGATAAAGTCACCAAATCTGGAGCTGAGGGAAATGAAATTGCTGATTTTAAGTAATGGTCATGGGGAAGACGCGATCGCCGCCCGAATCGCTGAAAAATTGCAATTAATCCCTAATCCACCCGAATTAGCGATTTTACCCCTAGTAGGTGAAGGACACGCCTACAGAGGATTAAACATTCCCTTGATTGGTCGGGTGAAAAAAATGCCATCGGGAGGATTTGTTTATATGGACAGTCGGGAATTATGGCGAGATTTACAGGGAGGATTATTACAATTAACCCTCGCTCAATTCCAATCAATTAGACAGTGGGGCAAAGAAGGCGGAAAAATTTTAGCAGTGGGAGATATTCTCCCCTTAATTTTTGCTTGGATAAGTGGAGCAGAATATGCCTTTGTTGGGACAGCGAAATCGGAATATTATTTACGAGATGAAAATGGCTGGTTGGCTTCGACTTCTTTTTTAGAACGCAGTTTGGGATCGGATTATTTTCCCTGGGAACGTTGGTTAATGAGTCGTCCAAAATGTAAGGCAGTATTTCCGAGGGATAGGCTAACAAGCCAGAATTTACAACAATTTTCTATTCCTACTTTTGATCTTGGTAATCCCATGATGGACGGTTTAGAAGTAATAACCAAAGCAGTCTTGACCCAACCGAAAAGCCTAACAATTTTGCTGTTACCAGGTTCGCGATCGCCTGAAGCAGAACGCAATTGGCAGTTGATTTTACAAGCCGTCAATCAGATTCTTGAAGAATTTACGGATCAAGAAATTTGTTTTTTAGCCGCGATCGCCCCTTCCCTTGCTTTAGACTCCTTTAAAGCCCTACTCATCGAACAACAATGGCAAACAATTAGTTTAAATTCAGTCGATATTCCCATTCATGATCCCCAGGCGATCGGCTTTCAAAAAGACAACGCCAAACTTTTTTTGAGTCAATACGCCTATGGAGATTGTTTACATCTTTCTGATCTGGCGATCGCAATGGCAGGAACCGCAACGGAACAATTTGTCGGTCTGGGAAAACCCGTTTTTAGTCTGCCTGGTGAAGGGCCGCAATTTACTTCTAACTTTGCTAAACGTCAAACCTATTTATTAGGTGAATCAGTCATTCTTGTTAATAATGTAGGAGAAATCGGAAAGGAATTAAAATCTGTTTTAAACTCTCCTGAAAAACGTCAGGCGATCGCCGAAAACGGCAAAAAACGATTGGGAGAACCAGGCGCGGCGGCTCGAATTGCGAATTGTTTACGAAATATTTGGGATTAATCCAAAAACTAAGGTTTAGGAAAACGACGTTTTTGTAGAAACGCTGGAATATCTAAGGTCGGAGGATTAGGAGATTCTTCTTCCTCTTCAACAGGAAAAACCGACGGTTCATTGACGGCGATAGCTGCTTTAACCGTTTTTTCCGCTTTTTTCTCTGGTATTGAGTCTCCACTAAAACCCGTCGCAATCACCGTAATCCGAATTTCTCCCTGCATTTTCTCGTCAATAACAGCACCAAAAATAATATTCGCATTGGGATCAACGACTTCATAAATCGCTTCCGCCGCAATATTAACTTCGTGGAGAGTCAGATCTCGGCCGCCTGTAATATTGAAGACCACTCCTTTTGCTCCCTCGATCGAAGATTCCAAGAGCGGTGAAGAAATCGCTCCCGTTGCCCCTTCTTTGGCGCGTGATTTGCCCGATCCAATACCAATACCCATCAAGGCAGAACCCGCATCGGCCATGATCGCCCGAACGTCGGCAAAATCCACGTTAACCAAGCCAGGAATGGTAATAATATCGGAAATGCCCTGAACCCCTTGGCGTAGAATATCATCTGCTACTCGAAAGGCTTCTTGGAGAGGTGTATCGGCGGGAATAACCGTTAACAATTGATTATTAGGAATGACAATTAGGGTATCCACGCGGGTTTGCAATCCATTAATGCCTTCCTCTGCCTGAGCTGCTCGACGACGACCTTCAAAGGAAAAAGGACGAGTCACAATACCCACTGTCAAACAACCGATTTCCTTGGCAATTTCAGCCACAATGGGGGCCGCTCCTGTACCCGTTCCGCCGCCCATCCCCGCCGTAATAAAAACGAGATCGGTATTTTCTAGGGCGCGAGCAATTTCTTCCCGTGACTCCTCTGCGGCTTTTTGTCCGATCGCAGGATTTCCGCCTGCCCCTAAACCCCGTGTTAATTTTTGCCCAATCTGTAACCGTTGGGGAGCCGAAGATTGAACTAATGCCTGGGAATCCGTATTAATCGCCCAAAATTCAATCCCACTGACACCGCCACTGATCATCCTGTTGACCGCATTACAACCGCCGCCGCCTACCCCAATGACCTTAATCTTTGCGACGCTACTGGGAAGAATTTGATGTTTCTTGGGATCGGTTTTGGAATTCACAGTGGATTCTGGTTTAGGCGTAAAGGATGAAAGGGGTGTGGTGTTGGGGCGTGTTTTGTCCGTGCTCTCCGAAGGTTGGTTGGCTTCGGCACTGTTAAGGGGGGGATGGCTTGAAGGAAGATCTTTGTTCAGAGTCATTGTAATTAGGCAAAATTAGAGCACGGTTGTTTTATAGGGTATCAGAAGAATATCAAAAAAATATTGTTACTGAGTAAATTTATTTAAGTATATTACCGTCGATGGATTGGGACAGTCGTTTGAGGGTTACTTTTCTCTATACGATTATGTTATTCAATAATGTCGGCCCTAGACTAAAAACATTAATGAATTTTGTCAACAGAAACGAGTATTAGATGATCGTTTCAAATCCTATCATGGTTTTTTGATATTGCTCAATAATGATGGCTTCGGCTGGGCTTTGAGTTGAATGGACGGAGAAGCGACGTTACTGAGATCAAGATAGGCAATTCGGCTAGAGGGAATCCGAGAAGGTAGTTTTTTCATACGCGCTAGGGTCTGGATTTGTTTAGTTAGTTGATTAACGTCCGCTCCCAGATGGACTGTGCCAATTTCTGTTACCAAGATGATATTAGTCGAACTGCGTCCATCTATCATGCTGATTTTGACGGGGGAAGATTGGATTAGGGGATAAATTTTTTGCCAAAATTTCTTATACTGAGGAGAATATCCGAGAAATTTGGGGGAATTTGGGAGTTTTAGCCCATGTTTAAGGGGTTCATAAAATGATTGGGCAATAAAGTTGCCTTCTTTGTCTAAAAAACCCTTGCCTTCATTGGAAACCGCAATCGCGATCGGTTGCTTTTCTTGAACGGCAATATTTAACTGAGCAGGAAAGAGTTGACGGGTGATTTCAACCTTCGCTAGGGGCGGAATCGTTTCCATTTTTTCACCGAGTTCTTGGGTGGAAATTTGCCAGATCGATTGGGGATAACTCAGGGGCAGTAATCCATACAGCTTACTAGACGGGATAAACTGATTACCACTGAGGGTAATTTGCGACTTATCCCGAATTGTCCACTCTGGCCGACTCATTAACCAAAACAATCCTCCAACCATGCCCAGCAGAACAGAAATCCGCCAAAGGGATTGCCAAACTTTTAAGCGGCGTTGACTCTTCAGAGTTTGTCTTCTATTTTTGAGAGAATCAGACACAATTAAATCCGTCATCATGAGATCACAACAGTCACTATCCAGAAATGTTATAACTAGATTGAGAAATTATTTTAAAACAAAGTAGTTTTTTTTAATGAATTTTCACCCTCAACCACAACAAAAGTTATGATTAAACAAAAACGCGGGATTGTTCTGGGTTCAGCCGCCGTCCTTTTGGCAACGATCGCTGTAACAGGAGTGGGGTTGCGCCTCGCTCGTTCACAAGCGTCCTTTCAAGATAACCCAAAAGAGGTCGTTGACGAAGTTTGGCAAATTGTCAATCGCACCTATGTAGATGGAACGTTTAATCAGGTTGATTGGCGGGCAGTCAGAAAAGATTATTTAGGACGAACCTATAAAAATCAGGAAGAAGGTTATAAAGCCGTCCGAGAAATGTTAAAGAAACTGGGCGATCCCTATACACGCTTCATGAATCCAGAAGAATTTCAGGCGATGCAGATCGATACTTCTGGGGAGCTAACGGGGGTTGGTATTCAGCTTGCGAAGGATGAAAAAACAAATCAATTAGTGGTCATTGCCCCGATTGAGGATACCCCTGCTTTTAAGGCGGGAATTTTGTCTAAGGATGTGATTGTCAAAGTTGATGGTAAACCCACCAAGGGAATGGAAGTCGATGATGCGGTTAAACTTATTCGGGGTAAACCCAATACCAAGGTCGTTCTGACCATTCAACGCGGCGATCGCAATATTGATTATCCATTAGTACGGGCGAGAATCGAAATTCATCCCGTCCGCGCTCAGGTCGAAAATACGCCCATCGGCAAGATCGGATACATTCGACTCAATCAGTTTAGTTCCCATGCTAGTGATGAGATGAAAACCGCGATCGAGGATCTGGAAAAAGAAAAAGTCAAAGGCTACATTCTCGATTTGCGTTCTAACCCAGGGGGATTGCTTTACACGAGTGTAGAAATCGCACGTCAATGGATTGAAGAGGGAAAAATTGTTTCTACCGTTGACCGTCGGGGCGAAGTGGAGCAACAGAGTGCCAATAACAACGCTTTGACCAATAAATCCCTCGTGGTTCTTGTGGATGGTGGCTCCGCGAGTGCCAGTGAAATTCTTTCGGGAGCCTTACAGGATCACAAACGCGCAGTACTAGTCGGAACCACGACCTTTGGTAAGGGTTTAGTGCAATCGGTTCGCGGCTTGGGAGATGGATCGGGGCTGGCGGTTACGATTCAGAAATATCTAACGCCTAAGGGGACGGATATTAACAAGCATGGAATTAAGCCTGACGTAGTGGTTGAACTGACGGATCAACAACGTAAGGATTTACAAAAAGAGCGCGATAAAATTGGCACGATGGCCGACCCTCAGTTTGCTAAAGCTTTTGAAATTCTCAAGCAAGAAATTGCCAAACAGGGCGGGGCAGGGCCTCAAGCTTCTAATTAATTGCTTGTTAAATAAAAGTGATTGAGGAGAATATGGGGGAACTGGAAAAATTTCAGTTTCCTTTTTTTTATGATTTTGATTTAATGCGATCGCGTTTTTATTGATGTTTACAACGACCTTTGAATTTTAAACAAGGCTTGCAACTTCAACGGTTTTCTGAACGGCTAAGGTTTGACGGTGTTTTTTAATGTTATTAATCTCATGGAGTGTTTGAGCCGTTAGATAGCTTTCGCCACAATGGGGGCAACTTCGCATCGGAATATTTTCAATTACCAATAGATTATCGCCTTTACCATAACTGCGTGAGATATGCCGTAGGGTTATGCCTTCTTGGCCGCAAATATCACATTGAGTCATTGAATCTTCTGATTTTTTTAGAGAGCATATACTGTAATGATAACAATTTTTCCTGTTGGACTGAGTTTAATAGCGAACCTAAATCAATTGTGAAAACTCCAAGCTCTTTTGACTTATTCTTTATTTCTAACAGAAGTCATAGAGAGAAGCTAATTGAGCTTTTGGAAATTAAACGATTTCATCTGTTGCCTGTTCACATCTCATTTAGACTGGCTAAACAATGACTTCGATCGCATTCTCGTCTATTCCCATACCTCTAATGCGATATTTTGATTCGGCGGTTAGGCGATCGCGTTGACGTTCTAGGATTTGCTCTGTAAAGATGGCCTGTTCAACAGAATAGATAAATTATCAGCTTCCATTTCTTCATCGGCATGAAGCGTCATCACATAATCTACAGCAAATTTCGTTCAAACCCGCTACAAGTATGGTAACATGAAAAAAACTTAAAAAAATTAATGAGATATGGCAGCATATTCGCTAGATTTACGCCAAAGAATACTAACGGCATGGCAAAACCAAGAAAATACTCAAAGAGGTTTAGCAAAACGATTTAAGGTTAGCTTATCTTTCGTTCGCGATTTTTTACGTCGGTATCGACAAACAAATGAAATAGCACCCAAACCCCAAGGGGGAGATCGCCGTTCAAAGATAAAGGGTGAAGACGAAGAATTATTAAAAAAAATAGTTGCAGAACAAAATGATATATATTTACGAGAAATCCAAGAAAAATTGCAACAAGAGAAAGGAATAGAAGTAAGTATATCGGGGGTAAGTCAAACTCTTACACGTTTAGAATTAGGGCGTAAAAAAAAACATTAGTAGCAAGTGAGCAAGGCACAGAAAAGGTTAAAGAATCGCGTTATGAATTTAGACGTTGGCTAGAGACGATAGATATAAGAAACCTGATATTTATTGATGAGACGGGTCTTAATCTAGCGATGGTAAGACTCTATGCGCGTTGTCTGGGGGGAGAAAGGGTTTATGATGAGCGTCCAGGAAATAAAGGACAAAACATCACTTTAATTGGGGCGATGAGTGATGAAGGTTTGATTGTCTCAATGACCTTTCCTGGCAGTCTAAATACCGATAGTTTTTTAGTCTTTATTGAGCAAGTATTATTACCTCAGTTATGGGCAGGGGCAATTGTCGTGATGGATAATTTGTCTGTACATTACGCTACCGTCACTACAAATCTGATTGAATCTGTTGGAGCTAAGGTTAAATTTTTACCTTCCTATTCGCCAGATTTATCACCAATTGAGTTGTGTTGGTCTAAATTAAAAGAAATTATTCGTTCTGCTAAAGCTCGAACAATCGAGGCTCTTGACGAAGCTATTACTAATGCGATCAATACCATTACTGATGAAAATGCTCTTGATTGGTTCCAACATTGTGGTCTCTACTTTGAGCCTTTGAGATAGCTTTTTTGTAGTGCGTTTGATCGAAAATTGCTGTAATTGACCGATTTGGCCTGAATTTCTTTCAGGATTGTGTCGAACATTTAATGCTCAATATTTAATAAGTTAATCAATACCTTAGCCAAAAAAAGCGGATGAAGAGAGAGGACTGAATGTAGTAGAGTGATAGTCTTCAAAAACAACACCTCGAAAACCACAGACAGCCCATGTTGGACATACTAACACTCTTGCAATGCCTAGTACCAGAAATAAAAGTGACAACGATGCGTCAGTTGAGGCGTATTATCATGGCAATGTTAGGCATGAGCGGACGAGTGACAATGTTGGGAATCTCCCGTTGGGCAGGAACTGGTGGTAGTTATCGGACAGTGATGAGATTTTTTCATACAGTCATCCCCTGGGCAACAGTATTTTGGATATTTTTTCGTCGGCATTTGTTCTCTCCAAACGATGTTTATTTGCTGGCAGGAGACGAGGTAGTGATAACGAAAGCGGGCAAAAAAACTTATGGATTAGATAGGTTCTTTTCAAGTCTATTCAGTAAACCAATATCGGGACTATCTTTCTTTACATTATCGTTAGTAAGTGTTGAACAAAGACACTCATTTCCGATTCAGATAGAACAGGTAATCAAGAGGGATGTAGAAAAAAGTAGTATCTCGCCAATTCCAGAAGTAAAACCTCAAGAAAAACGGGAACAAGGACGACCAAAAGGAAGTAAGAACAAAAATAAAAAAGAGGTAGTTCTTACACCTGAATTATTACGAATTAAGAAAATGATTAATGAGTTAGTCAAGT
>CAWEDJ010000053.1:0-9508 GCA_963807635.1 uncultured cyanobacterium | reverse complement strand
GACTACTCTTGGTCAATTGCTCTGGCAATAAAGTTTTAATCAATTCTTGGGCTGCTTTAATCGTTAATGGTACTCGGCTAATCCAATTAATGCCCTCTTGACAATCCATTAAATTTTCTTTATCAAAAAAGCTGCATCCATCACAAACAAATTAAGTTTTTCTCCTTGCCATTGAGATTGAAAATCTCTAATTATCTCTGGGAAAAGCTTGGGAGTCAAGCTTATTGCCATCTCCCACTTGTATATATAACGGTATTCCTTCTTCTCCTATGGTTAATAAACTTAAGGTAAATTGTTTTAGGTCTGGTCTATGATCACGGGAGTAACCATGATTTATCTTTATTGGTATTGGTATTGGTTCATCGTCTTCTTCCTTTTCATTTTCAACAGAACTCTCTTTTTGTTTTTCTTCCGAGTGAATATATTTTCCTTCCACTACCAGACTTGTTCCATCTATATGCCCACTTGATATTTTTATTCCGAAACGCTCCACCATCACAACTGCTATTTTTATGAATAGGAGGTTCACACCATATTCATATAATTGCTCTAATAATTGCTCTAATAATTGCTCTAATAATTGCTCTAATACCCTTCCTAGTCGGCTCTCGTTTAAATATTCAGCTTTTATTCCTTCCCCAATTAGATGTTCTGTTGCTTTTCCACTAAAAAAAT
Source organism: uncultured cyanobacterium (assembly GCA_963807635.1). Taxonomy (GTDB): domain Bacteria; phylum Cyanobacteriota; class Cyanobacteriia; order Cyanobacteriales; family Microcystaceae; genus Snowella. Next base: position 8,833 of record CAWEDJ010000053.1, on the reverse strand, counting down.
CACTAGATAAGTACAAGGGAGCCGTCAAAAATCCCATACAGTTGATAATCATTGCTTTCACCACTTGACCTGCGCTCACTTTTTCTTGAGAATGAGTCCCCAATTCTTTATCTATTATTTCGACTATAATTCCTGCTATTATTCCCAAATGGTCTATATCTTGAACATCTATCTGTATCTCTTTTTCCATTTTTCCTACCTTAACTTCATTTAGATTAAAATAACATTTTTACGATTTAACCTGCTGAATGTGGGTTATATCGGTATGACTCGTCTGATGTTAAGACGATTGGCATAAACGCACTACACTACCTGTGACCCTTTTCAAACGTCCTCTAAGCAACCGATTTTAGTCAAACTATTTGGACTATAGGTCAACCCCAACACAGTCACCAAAAAAATGACCGACTAAATAAAGGGAACCACAAAGAACAATCACCCGCTCTTCTTCTGTAGCGATCACAGATTCTAAGGCAATACTTAAATCAGGAAAGATTTCTAAGGTCGCTAAACCTGGACAAATTCCTTTCGCAATACCTGCTAAAACCGTCGGCTCGGCACTGCTATGATCAGGAACAGGCACGAGGGAAAGGCGATCGCCTGCCTGGAGGAGAGCTTGAAAAATTTTGGGGTGATCCTTGGTAGAAAGCATTCCCATCACCCAATGGACGGTTTTACCAAGACTATTCACGTATTGTCGTAGAGCTTCAGCCGCCGCCGTGTTATGGGCCCCATCAACCAAAATCCCCCTGCCTTGCCAGGTTGTCCACTGCAATCTTCCCGCCCAACGGGTTTTGCCCATACCTTCTTGGATCGCAGGATTAGAAATCTCCCAACCCTGTTCCCGTAAACACTGAATCGCCGCGATCGCGATCGCGGAATTGATTAATTGAACATCGCCAAATAGGGGTAACGGGTAATCTAATCCCTGATATCGCGCCCATCGTTGATTTTCCTTAATAACTTCTTTAGCGGGGGAAATCCAGCGAGCAGGACATTGCAAACTTTCTAGATAGGTGCGGATCAAAATCGTCACTTCGGTTGGCAAAACCCCGATCACAGCAGGACGATAGGGTTTGATAATTCCTGCTTTTTCTTGGGCAATATCTCTCAAAGTCGGCCCCAGAATCTGCCAATGTTCCATACTCAAAGAGGTAATCACACTGATCAAAGGATTGCTAACCACATTTGTGGCATCTAGACGACCTCCCAAGCCCACCTCAATCACTGCGATATCGACTTTTTCCTTCGCAAAATAAAGCCAAGCCGCCGCCGTAATCACTTCAAATTGGGTAGGAATATCAGCCTCATGGTTAGGAATTTTTTGCTGAATAATTTCTAATAAATCAATTAATTTTTCTTCGGTAATTGAAACCTCATTGATGCAAATTCGTTCTGTCCAATTAACCAAATGGGGAGAAGTATAACGCCCTACTCTATAGCCCGCCGCCGTTAAAATAGAAGATAAATAGGCACAAACTGACCCCTTACCATTGGTTCCTGCCACATGAATAATGGGGACTTTTTGTTGAGGATTACCTAATTTTTCTAGAAGGGATAAAATTCTGTCTAATCCAAGATGGACACCAAAGCGTTGGTAGGGTTTGAGATAGGATTCAATAGTCATTAATCAATAGTTTATGTTGAATTTTTAAGGTAAAATAATTAGATGAAAACTATCTTTGAGGTTCAATACAGAGAAAATTCAAGGGGACATTAAACGAATATCGATTTTTTATCCTACCATAGAGATATTGGCTAATACGAAGACCATCGCCGTTTCATCAATCTTGCGCTCTCTCAACTGTTCTACTTGAAATTCCAGTGAAAAATTTTTCCTTACCTACCTTAACGCCTCAAGATCTTTTTCCCTACAAGCTTGATGATTTTCAACAAGAAGCGATCGCCGTTTTAGAGTCGGGAAAATCCGTAGTAGTCTGTGCGCCGACGGGATCGGGAAAGACGGTCATTGGGGAATATGCCATTTATCGCGCTCTCACCAGGGGAAAACGAGTTTTTTATACCACCCCCCTAAAAGCTCTTTCTAATCAAAAAGTCCGAGATTTTCAGGATAAGTTGCGAGAAATTGGGGTAGAAGATGCAGAGTCCGCCGTAGGTCTGATTACGGGCGATATTGTGATTAATGCCAACGCGCCCATTGTGGTGATGACGACCGAAATTTTTCGCAATATGCTCTACGAAACCCCCATTGGTCAGGTGGGAACGTCCCTGGAAAATGTGGAAACGGTGGTTTTTGATGAATGTCATTACATCAGCGATCGCGGACGGGGGACAGTTTGGGAAGAATCGATCATCTATTGTCCCGCCACCATTCAACTGGTCGCCCTTTCTGCCACCATCGGCAAACCTGAACAATTAACCGATTGGATTAATCAAGTCCGTTTAGGCAGTTCGCTCAAAAGTAATCGACGGCGATCGCCCGATGAGGATTTATCCCATTGTGAACTGGTCAACTCGGATTTTCGTCCCGTTCCCCTACACTTTCACTTTAGTAATAAAGCGGGTTTATTTCCCCTATTAAACAATAAAAATAATGGTGTTAATCCCCATTTGTTACCTAAAAAAACGCAGCGAGATAAGAAACCTAAACGCCTGAGAAGGGAAGATTGTCCCAGTGTGTTAACCATTGTTCAACAACTACAGGAACAAAATTTTCTACCTGCCATTTATGTGATTTTCAGTCGTAGAGGTTGCGAACAAGCCGTTAAAGAATTGCGCCATTTAACCCTAGTAACTTCCGAAGAATCCCAAGCAATTCAATTAAATCTGCTCGCCTTTTTTCTCTTCCAAAATCCTTTACTTAAACATCAATTAAAAGTCGATTTTGGCCGTGACCATCCAGCGTTTGCTGAACAGATCCTCGATTTTGCTCTCAATCCCGAAGGCTGGGGCGAAAAACTCACCCAAACCCTGAGTAGTGAACCCGCAACTACCCAGAAACTCTGGCAATGGTTAGCCCAATCCTCTCCCATGACCCATTTAGAGCAAATCGAGCCTTTATTGGGTGGAATCGCTGTTCACCATGCGGGCGTTCTTCCGAATTGGAAGGAATTAGTCGAAAAACTGTTTGAAATGGGTTTAATCAAAGTCGTTTTTGCCACCGCAACCCTTTCTGCGGGGATTAATATGCCCGCCCGTACCACCGTGATTTCTGCTCTTTCTAAACGGACGGACGATGGTCACAGTATGCTCACCCCCTCTGAGTTTTTGCAGATCGCAGGCCGCGCAGGTCGTCGGGGCATGGACAAGGTAGGCCATGTGGTAACGGTTCAATCTCCCTTTGAGGGGGCAAAAGAAGCAACCTATCTCGCTCTAGCGAATGCTGACCCTCTCCGTAGCTGGTTTACGCCTTCCTACGGCATGGTTTTAAATTTATTACAAAAACATACCCTCGAAGAAGCCAAAGACCTTCTGGAGCGTAGTTTTGCCGAATATTTAGCCCAATTAGAACTGGAACCCACCCAAGCCGCGATCGCCCGTTTAATGACCCAATTAACCCAAATGGATATTAAACTGGCAGGGGTTAATGAAACCGAAGTTCGTAGTTTTGAGAAATTTCGCAACCGACTTCGAGAAGAGCAAAGATTACTCAAATTATTACAACAACAATCGGAAAATAACCGTAAAAAAGAAATAATACCGCGACTCACTGAATTACCACTGGGTCAAATTCTTTACCTGAAAGGCAAATACATTAAAGTTTCTCGTCCCCTGCTCGCCGTTGTCGTGCAAAAAGCCCAGGGTTTTAGTCAGGTTCCCGAATTAATTTGTTTCGCCTCGGATAATCGTTGGTATCGGGCCACTTCTAGCGATATTTTTGAAATTAATGAAGGCTCGATTCCCCCTCATTTATTGACTAAATTAACCCTACCTCCCATAGAATTTCTTTCTCCAGGCAGACCCTTTAAAGGTGACGAGGAAACCATTCCCATCGCCAACGCGATCGCCGCCTCTGCCCTGCCCAATCAAACTCCACCCGAAATCCTAGAACAGCAGGGTCGGGTTGATCATGTCCAAAAAATTCTCGATACCCATCCCCTCCAAAAACACAAAAATCCCCAACGCACCATCGAAGGCTATCATCAACGGCTATTGCTTCGAGAGGAATTAGAAAAACGTCAAAGCGAGTATCAACGCCTGCAATCCCGACAATCCTATTACTGGCAAGAATTTTTAGATCTAATCGCCATTTTACAGGAATTAGAAGCCCTAGATGGATTTTCTCCCACCCCGTTAGGAGAAGCCGCCGCCACTTTGCGCGGAGAAAATGAGCTTTGGTTAGGCTTGGTTTTTATGTCGGGTAAATTCAATCATCTTGCTCCCCACCATTTAGCCTCTGCTGTCAGTGGACTCATTACAGAAACCCTACGCCCTGACACTTGGACACACTACAATCCCGCCCCCGAAGTATTAGCCGTTCTCCGTCCAGGTTTAGATTTGACTTTGATGATCCTTGTTTTTCGTTCTGGCATCAATCTGTCCCTTCCCCTTTCTGATCCTCTTTTTAATTTATTACTGCGATCGCACCAATCTTTGGGAAGTAAGACGCAAACTAATTCAGACTCAAAAACGCCATGAAATCAATATTCCCCTCTGGTTAGAAGTGGATTTATTAGGATTAATTGAACAATGGGCATTAGGGGCAACCTGGGATGAATTGTGTAGTAATACCAGTTTAGATGAAGGAGATCTGGTGCGAATTTTGCGGCGTACCATTGATCTGCTTTGGCAAATTCCCCAAGTTCCAAGAGTTGCTAATGGGTTAAAAGAGAATGCTAGAAAAGCCGTTTCTCTGATGAAACGATTCCCCATTTAGTTTAAACTGTTATCTCTAAACAACAGAAAGCGACACTGAACAACGCATCGCAGCATCTCAGAACTAACGTGATGACCAGTCGTTTTGCTCGGACTGTTGAAAATCTGATTTTAAAAGACGCGATCGCGATTTATGCTTCATGGTTGGATTGGTACTGTTTGCATTGTGTGAAATAATATTACAAAAAGTAACTTTTTCGCTAAATATTGATGTCTTCCCTTTCTCGAATAAACCTGGTATGATGACGGCAAATTGTTGTTACCGACCTATCAACTTAAGATTAGTAACATACAATACATCAAAGAATTTTAGAATCTAAAAAAAGCTTTCTTTGATTAAGAGAAGGTTAAAAAAATGTTCCTGTTTAACCAGAAAAAAACTTTTTCATGAAACCACTAATCCATCGCACAAAAATTGTCGCTACCATCGGCCCTGCCAGTAGTTCCCCCGAAGTTCTCCGTCGAATGCTACTTGCGGGAATGAATGTCGCCAGACTCAATTTTTCTCACGGTAGCTACGAAGATCACGGAAAAATGATCCAATTATTGCGGGATATTTCCAATGAACTTAACCTTCCCCTCACCCTGTTGCAGGATCTCCAAGGGCCGAAAATTCGCGTGGGTCAACTTGCCGATACAGGCATGGTTTTAACGGAAGGCGGTTCCATTACCCTAGTCCCTCTAACGGACTATACAGGACAGCCTAATACTGTTGGCATTGATTATCCCTACGTGCCGAAGAAGCGATCGCAGGAACTCAGGTACTTTTAGATGACGGTTTATTAGAACTACAAGTAACGAAAATTAAGGGTAATGCGGTGGAGTGCGAAGTCATTACAGGAGGATTATTAAAAAGTCATAAAGGTGTTAATCTTCCCTCTCTAAATTTGCGTTTACCCTCTATGACCGAGAAGGATAAAAAGGATTTAGATTTTGGTATTTCCCAGAGAGTTGATATTATTTCTCTCAGTTTTGTCCGAAAAGCCGATGACATTCGTTTATTGAAAGAACTACTGATTAAAAAAGGAGCAGATATTCCTGTTTTAGCTAAAATCGAAAAACCCCAAGCAGTAGCCAATTTAGAAGAAATCGTCGATGAATGCGATGCCATCATGGTGGCACGGGGCGATTTAGGCGTAGAAATGCGACCTGAAAAAGTACCTTTAATTCAAAAGCAAATTATTAAACTCTGCAATCAAAAAGGCATTCCTGTTATTACCGCCACCCAAATGCTCGACAGCATGATTCACAATCCCCGCCCCACCCGCGCAGAAGCCAGTGATGTAGCAAATGCCATTATGGACGGAACCGATGCGGCATGCTTTCGGGAAAATCGGCCGTGGGAGAATACCCTGTGCAGTCGGTCAAAATGTTAGCCAGTATCGCGATCGATGTGGAGTTAGAGGCTAAATTCAGCAATTATCCTTGTTATAATCAAGATAAAACTCACGCCCTGGCTGAAGCTATCAATCGTATTGATGAAATATTGGATCTTCAATGTATTGTCGCTTTAACAGAAACGGGTTATTCGGCAAAAGTAGCGGCGGCAGAGCGTCCAGGGTTCCCATTGTCGCCCTTACCCCCGCATTGAAACCTATCATCATCTCAATTTGGTTTGGGGAGTTCGTCCTGTTCTTTTTGAATATGATCATCCTACTTTGGAAGATTTAATTCATCAAATGGAAGCAACGTTACTCGCTCTTAATTTTGTCAGCGTGGGAGATACGATTTTGATTTTGGGAGGAGTTCCTTTAAGAAAAGCTCGAACGACCAGTTTTCTCGATATTCATACTATTGGCGAGTTAGGAGAAAATCCTATCTTTTAACATCCTACTTTTTCTGAGTTTTTAGGATTCATCGCGATCGCGTTGAGAACTTGTTTAATAATTTATGGTCAAAGTTATAACGTCTTTTCTCGAATTCATGACTGCGATCGCCTTAAAACAGGATTTTGTGGCAAAGGAAATATTGAGGGCCGATTTAGGAGAGAATTTCAAACCTGTGAAGAAAGATTCACAAATAAGTTTCACCCAACGTTAATAAATCGTCACAAAAGGTTACAATCTAGGTCATTGCTAATTTTACACTTCTCGACCTATTTCAACCCGTTGGTATATTTGTGCAATTAAACACTCGTCCTGATCAGATTCATCCCCTTCTACGACTCGCCAAACCGAGCTACCGTTTACCCTCCAAGACCTCAAGACCGCCATCCCTGCTGAGTGCTTTGAACCTTCCGTTTTTAAATCTTTAGCTTATTTCTTCTTGGATATCGGTCTGATTGCCGCCCTCTACGCGATCGCTGCTTATTTAGACTCTTGGTTCTTCTATCCCATTTTTTGGTTCATGCAAGGAACCCTCTTTTGGTCATTATTCGTTGTCGGCCATGATTGCGGTCACGGTTCTTTCTCTAAAATAAAATGGCTGAATAATCTGATCGGGCATCTTTCCCATACCCCCATACTCGTTCCCTATCACGGCTGGCGTATCAGTCATCGCACCCATCACGCCAACACGGGCAACGTTGACACCGATGAAAGTTGGTATCCCATCCTCGAAGATACCTATAACCAAATGAATTGGTACGAAAAACTTTTTCGTTTTTATATCCCTCTCATTTCCTATCCCCTTTATCTTTTCAAGCGATCGCCGAATCGGAAGGCTCACATTTTTTACCCAGTAGCCCTATCTTCCGCCCTTCCGAAAAATGGGACGTAATCACCAGCACCACGCTCTGGATCGCAATGGTTGGCTTTTTAGGATTTTTAACCTATCAGTTTGGTTGGTTATTCCTAATCAAGTTTTATGTGGTTCCCTACCTTATTTTCGTGATTTGGCTGGATTTAGTGACCTTTTTACACCATTCCGAACCTGATATTCCCTGGGTATTGCAATGATGACTGGTATTTCCTCAAAGGAGCCTTATCCACCATTGACCGCGACTATGGCTTCATTAACCCTATTCACCACGATATTGGAACCCACGTCGCCCACCATATTTTTCTGAATATGCCCCATTATCACCTAAAAACCGCAACTGAAGCGATCAAGCCAATTTTAGGTGATTATTATCGCTCTTCTAATGAACCGATTTGGAAGAGTTTTATCAATTCCTATTGGGCCGCCATTTTGTTTCTGAAAAGGGTTCCCCTGTGATGTATGAATCTCCCACAACTCGGCGATCATAATCAATGATCTAAAATTGCATAAAACGAAATTAGGATTGTGGAGCAAATTCCATTATCCTAATTTTAATTTTTAATAAAAAGGCAACAGGACACTTTTCGATTAAAATTTGTATAGCAACGGATAATTTGGTTATGACAAAACTAGCTGAATCTTGGGAAAAAGAGACCCTGAATAGTTTCACTGCCTCAAATTAATTTTTGCCTCTTTACCTAGGTGGGAGGGTCAAACAAACTGTTGCGAAGAGTCGAAAGTTATTTGTGGCAAGGAGAGATAGATTTAGCCTTAGCAGAGTTTAAGGATTCTCAAAGAACAGTAGTCGTTAATTTTCAGAAATATTTAGAAAAGCACAGTGAGAGAATACCAGACTATGGTTTGTATCAAGATTTAGGGATTTGTATTGGGTCAGGGAGTGTAGAGTCAAAGATTAAACAGATTGGTGCAAGACTCAAAATAACAGGAGCGCAATGGAATGCCCAAAACGTTTCGCAAATCTTAAAGTTACGTTGTGCCTATCTGAACAAAACAATTGCCTAAGTATTTATATTCACTGCATGATTGGGATGCTCCCAGTATCGGAGTTTTGAGCTTTATCAACAGTTATTTTCCAATGATTGAGGGAATCCCCAAATATTCTCTATTCAATTATCTCAATACAACCAAGAAAAGTCATGATTAAAGGTTCATGGCTTTTCTCTTTTTTTGTCTAAGTCTCAATAGGCAATAAATTCTCTGAGAATAGTTTTGATGGGTAAGAAAAGTGACAGTGGTTGCTCTTAAAATGGAATAAATTCATAGTTTACAGCTATCT
>CAWEDJ010000052.1:0-3940 GCA_963807635.1 uncultured cyanobacterium | reverse complement strand
GTCATACTGCTGGGTCTTACCTAAACCCCCTTTTCATTCCTGCTTGGAATTACCAATCAGCATCCTCTCACTCATAGAACAAAGACGATGCAAATCATTGTCTAAAGAGAATGAAGACAAAAATGATGCCAAATTTTAAAAAACGCGATCACATCTCAGAGTGATGAAAAACCGCTCTCGTTTTTTGGAAATAAAAGTAGCTATAGAAAAAATCAGGGGTCAATCATAGAGTAAGCTCATGAGTATGATAATAGGCATTTTCGCATTCTTCAGATGGCCGATATAAAAATGAAAATTCTCTGGCTTCTGTTGAACAAAAAAGTTGTTGATATTTTTTAATGTCGTTAAAAATTTTGTAAGGGAGGATTGCTCACAAAAAAATCACAGAAATATTGTAGAGATGGAAAGTTATATAAAAATGACTCAGAGACTCAGACATCTCACGTCTCAGGATTAAAATTAATTGATTAGAAATTTTATTGCTCTGATCAAAGTCCTAGTTAGCCTTGTCACTTGAAACTCTCTTTACAAATTCTTTACCTATTTAATCTAGGATCTAAAGCCATCAATATAATTCGGCTAAACCTTTACCTGTAAAGGGAGAAGAGCAGATTTTATAAAAATTGAAGTTCAACAATATTGGTTGATTATTATGGTTCCCCTCGTTCAGCAAGAACAGTTTCAGGGTTTATCGGGACAGGACGCTACCGATCGCTTAAAACGAGACGGTTATAATGAACTTCCTGCCAATGAACATCGTAATTTTTTGATGATCGCCTGGGAAATTATCAGAGAGCCAATCTTTTTATTGTTGGTTGCTTGCGGGGTGATCTATTTATTTTTAGGGGATGCTCAAGAAGCCCTAATTTTATTAGGGTTTGTCTTTTTTATTATTGGACTGGAACTCTATCAGGAAGACAAAACGGAACGATCGCTGAGAAGCTCTGCGAGATTTATCTAGCCCCCGCGCTTTAGTGATTCGAGATGGAGAACGTCAACGAATTGCGGGACGAGAAGTTGTTAAAGGAGATTTGGTGGTTTTATCGGAGGGAGACCGCATTCCTGCCGATGCCATTTTGTTGTGGTCAACTCACTTGACCGTTGATGAATCTCTGCTAACAGGAGAATCGGTTCCTGTCAGAAAACGATCCATTCAACCACAAGAGAAAGTAGAAGAACTAGCGGCAAAATTGCGACCAGGAGGGGATGATTTACCTGCTATTTATTCGGGAACCTTAGCGGTACAAGGGCAAGGAATTGCGGAAGTACAGGCGATAGGTATTCATACCGAAATGGGTAAGATCGGGAAAGCTTTACAAACCGTTGAACAAGAAGATACGGTATTACAAAAGGAAACTCGACGCATTGTTGGCAAATTAACGATGATTGCGATCGCTATTTGCGTTGCGGTTGTGGTTATTTATGGGTTAACTCGTAGTGATTGGCTGAATGGATTTTTAGCGGGAATAGCTCTAGCAATGGCTATTTTACCCAATGAAATTCCCGTTGTATTAGCTATTTTTCTCGCGTTGGGAGCTTGGCGATTTTCTCAACAGAAAGTCCTTACCCGTCGAGTGCCAGTGGTAGAAACTCTAGGTTCCGTGACAGTTCTTTGTGTGGACAAAACAGGAACGTTGACCTTGAATAAAATGGCAGTTAAACAGTTATTTGTTTACCAGAATAATCTTCCCTATCCCTATGATGTGACATTGCATGAGCGCGAATCTTTACCAGAGGAAGTTCATCCTTTGATTGAGTTTGGTATTTTAGCTAGTCGCAAAGATCCGTTTGATCCAATGGAAAAAGCATTGCAACAAATTGGGCAGCATTATCTTGAGCAAACTGAACATCTGCATAAGGACTGGAACCTGTTATACGAATATCCTCTTTCGACAGAATTACTGGCAATGTCTTGTGTCTGGGAATCGCCAACGGGAGAGTTAACGGTGGCAGCAAAAGGTGCGCCCGAAGCGATCGCGGATCTTTGTCACTTCAGCACAACTCAACAACAAGAATTAGAACAATATATTCAGGAGATGGCTAAAGAGGGATTGCGGGTTTTAGGGGTCGCGAAAGGACATAGTAAGGGTAATCTGCCTACAACTCACACAGATACGACCTCACTCACATCCTTAGAAATAGACAAACGCTTACCTTCCCAACAACATGATTTTGAATTTGAATTTGTCGGTTTAATCGGATTAGAAGACCCCGTGCGTCCTACCGTTGCTCCCGCGATCGCTGAATGTTACAGTGCGGGAATTCGGGTCGTCATGATTACGGGAGATTATCCTCTCACGGCCCAAAATATTGCCCGTCAAATTGGACTTAAACCGCTAGATAAGATCATCACAGGTAAAGAACTAGAAAAAATGGGAGAGGCTGAATTACGCGATCGCATTCAAACGGTGAACATCTTTGCTCGCGTTGTTCCTGAACAAAAATTGCTGATTGTTAATGCTCTTAAAAAGTCGGGTGAAATTGTCGCCATGACGGGAGATGGAGTGAATGATGCCCCTGCTCTCAAGTCTGCCCATGTGGGTATTGCAATGGGGGAACGAGGTACGGATGTGGCACGGGAATCGGCGGATTTAGTGTTACTAGAAGATGACTTTTCTTCTATTGTTCAATCTGTTAAGTTGGGACGGCGCATCTTTGACAATCTCAAAAAAGGAATGGCCTATACCCTTGCAGTTCATGTTCCTATTGCGGGGATGTCTTTGATTCCTGTCATCTTTGGTTGGCCCTTGTATTACTCCCAATTCATATTGCTTTCCTGCATCTCATTATCGATCCCGCTTGCACCATTGTCTTTGAAGCCGAACCTGCCGAAAAGAATATTATGCAACGTCCACCCCGCAATCCCAAAGAACCTTTATTTAGTCATCGAATTCTGAAACTTGCTTTGCTCCAGGGAATGAGTGTTTTAGTGGTTTTAGTGGCTGTCTTTGCGATCGCTTACTATAGCGGCAATGGGGAGTTTGATGCTCGCGCCCTGGCTTTTACCACGCTGATTATCTCTAATTTAGCCATGATCCTGACTAATCGTTCCCTGGTCGCGCACTATTATTGAAACCTTAGAAACGCCCAATCAAGCCTTGTGGTGGGTATTAGGTGGTGGGATCATCTTTCTGGGATTGGTGCTTTATACTCCCATTTTACGGCATTTATTTAGCTTTTCCTTTCTCCATACTGATGATTTATTAATCAGTCTCTTTTCTGGGATTGTCAGTATTTTTTGGTTTGAAGGATTAAAAATTTGGAATCGTCGTAAAAATAATTGAGAACTAATTGATAGATAATTACCCATTTTTAGGAGTTACTTCTGCCTTACCGCAGTGATTAAGGATTGCCTTAATGCCTGTAGCTCAGTCGTTAATTTAACCGCATCAGGTTTCTGGCCTCAAATAAAGTATTCAGGGTGATCATCCGTCCGTTAATTTGTTCGTAGGTTACTGCGGATTTACTTTTAACCGTTCCTTCTACATTTATCGGGTAGTGATTCGATAGTAGTGGTGGAGGCTTAAGCCTTTGCTAATTGGGCATTGTAGTCATGTATAAAGTACCAAATAGCCCCAATATGATTTTCCACATTTTTGGAAAAAGAGAGGCTTTTTCGCACCAATCGAGAAATTCGTTGTCGCAACGTATTATTTAATCTTTCAATATGATTAGTTTGACCTGTCTCTTTACCGACTGCTCGATGACGTTTAGAGGGAATAACTTTCTCATAAGATACCCAAAAATCCGTGTACGCAACAGCACATTGTCGGTAAACAGCAGGCAAACTTGCCCAAAGTTTCTTGGCTGATTCACGACTTCTGTCCCCAATATAACAACCAACAATTTCTCTAGTTTTGAAGCGGCCCCCGAAAACTGGACAGTAGTGTAAGCTCTAAATCGAAACCCAGGAGATCTATGAGCAACAAGAAAAAACGTT
>CAWEDJ010000051.1:0-9024 GCA_963807635.1 uncultured cyanobacterium | reverse complement strand
TGATTGATGACACGCCCTAGGCTTCTTGCTCATTAACAAAATTGACGGCGATCGCATTTTTCTCAATCGGGAAGAGGCGATCGCGTTTTAATTGGGAATGACTTACAAAAAAGGGAAGAATACGAGATCCTTCCCCAAAAAATTAATTCATTAGCTCAAACTATGAAACATCAACCAATTCATAGGGTAAGGTCAGTTTATCTAATTGTTGTAACAATAGACTGAGGAATAAACCCACATCGGTGACAACGCCTACCGATTCCACTGAACCGCGATCGCTAAGTTTGGTGACAACGGCGGGATTAATATCCACACAAACCATTTTTACGCCAGCAGGAGTCATATTACCGACCCCAATGGAGTGCAACATACTAGAAAGCATTAAGACCATATCGGCACCCTTAAGCAGTTCGGCATAATGGGTTTGGGCTTTAATCATATCCATTTCGGTGTCGGGTAGGGGGCCGTCATCACGAATGGAACCTGCGAGGGCAAAAGGCACATTATTTTTAACACATTCGTACATCACACCCTTGGTGACTAATCCTTTTTCGACGGCGTTGGCGATACTCCCATAACGACGAACGGTATTAATCACTTTTAGGTGATGGCGATGACCTCCTCGAACAGGAATGCCCCGTTGCATATCGACTCCCAAAGAGGTTCCCATCATCGATTGTTCTATATCGTGAACCGCGATCGCATTACCGCCCAACAGTGCATGGACATAGCCGCCACGAATCAAGCGAGATAAATGTTGTGATCCCCCCGTATGAATGACAACGGGGCCTGCTGTTACCACAATTTTGCCGCCTTGGTCACGGATTTGGCGCATTTCCCAAGCGATTTGTTCAACAAGCAATTCCACCCGCCGTTCGCTGGAAACCCCTGCCCCCATAAAGGAAAACTCTTTATTTTCCTTGCGGCCTTCATGGGAATCGACTTTTTTAACCGTCCGAATTCCCTCAATACTGACCATCACGCGATCGCCGACCTTGAGATCCCGCAATAAAACACATTCCGCACTGGGGTTTGTCGGATCAGGATTAACCTTAATCGCGCCATCCATACGTTGATTTTGTACCCGCACCCATTCACAATTCACCCGTACTTCCGTCGGATAAATGGTACTGACATAAAAATCATCGGGAGCGACACCATCTTGAACCACAACGGTCGTATTAATATCACAGAGTTCCTGGGGCGGCGGCACAGCACCCAAGTCGATCAACTCCGTCATAATTTCTTCCAACAGTTGATGGGAAGGAGCCGAAACTCGTACTTCTGCGGTGGAAATACTATTCCTTTCGATGCCTAAATTAAAGTTAAGAACACGGAAACTACCGCTATTTTCGACAACTAAATCCAAGGCTTGATTTAATAATCCTGCATCCAACAAATGACCTTCCATGCGGATAACACGACTTTCGATGGTGACATTGGCGTGAACATCTTCTAGGATTGGTTCCGTAACTCGCAGGGTCAAACATTTAGCGGCTCCCCCTGCTTTTAAAAACTCACTCAAGGGTGTTTCGGTAACATTAAAACCTGCCTTAGTGAGTTTATTTCTCAGACCATCACTAATCTGATTCATCACAATGGTAGAACCCACATTCACCGCATTACAAGCAAAACAAACTGCATCAGGTTCTTCGACAATAATGCGTTTTTCTTCAGGGATTCGCATCTCAATGACACGATTAGAGTAGGAGTCAAAGGCAGGGGGATAATACAGCAAATAGCCGCCTGTCAACGGACAAAAACAGGTATCTAAGTGATAAAAACGCTCGTCAATCAAGCGCAGAGAAACTACCTCAGTGTCTAACCATTTGGCAATGTAGGGATGGGAATCTAATTCAGAACGGAATCCATAGCCCGCCCATAACCAGCGTCCTTCTCGGTCAAAGAGAGCATCGCCTGCACCTTCAAAGGGTAAATCCTTGGGTAGTTCATAGACCGTAAAGCCGTTTTCTTCAAACCAAGCTTTGAAATAGGGTTCTTCTCCCTGGCGTTCTTTATGGAAAAAGCGACTCAACACCACATTAGTTCCCAAGACTAAGCCCGCATTGGCCGTAAATACCATGTCTGGCCATCCTTTCGCAGGATCAACTAAATCCACGATCGCCACATCTTTTAAGACTTGATGGAGTTTTTGCCACTGCTCAACAGCGCGATCAGGGGAAGATTTGTGAATATTGCCTTCCATCCAAGGATTAATCACATAATCCACATCGTAGTGGTCAGGAGGACACATTAAAATACGAATATCGTCATTCATAGGAGTTTTAAGTTGATAGCAGTTAGAATATTAGTCTAATCGGTTTGGATTTAGGCGATCGGCAGAATGCTTGGCAAAAATTAATCATAAACCAACAGACGATCTTATCATACCTGAATCTACTTTGTTCTAAAAATTTTTCTAATACTCTTTTTGCATAATTTTATTGCGAAAACTTCATAAAAAATAAAGCGGTTTGATACTTTAAAAGTCTTATTTTATAATTGCTTTTTGAAGAGGAAAATATTATTTTTAAATCTGTTTAAAGTGATGTTAATGATTCAAAGTAAAATTTTGGAATTAGGCGATCGCATTTTTGCTTGTGGTATAATTTTCACCATTTTTCACAATCCTCATTAGTAAGTGGGATTAATTAAAAGAAAGAAAGAAAGTAAACCGCGAATTTTACAGTAAACACTAGAAGAAATCATAAATCTAATGACAATAATCAATCCTAATCATATTAGTAAAATTTATTTTGAAGAGAAAGATTTAGATATCCTTGAAATTCAAGATATAAAAGAACGTGTTGCTACGATTAGAAGACATTTTTTTCCGCGCTTAGAGCTACTTATGAAGGATAGCTTATCGCTTATTGAAAAAGTTTATGGGATCGATCCATCTATAGGAATGGGGAATCTTGCCAGTCCAAACAACAGAAAAGATGCTGCGAAGAATACAGGAGCTGATCTAGTTCGTGTAGGAATATCGGGAAAACGTAGAGACAAAAATCAGCAGCCACTTACGATCAAAAATGCGAAAGGAAATGACATATATATTCATCCTGCAATTCTTGCATTTGATATTTATCCAGAAGGATGTATGACAGTTGTTTTTTCCCCTTTTTCGTTTTCAGTTGATTCAAATTTTGTTGCTGAAGTTTCTCAAGAAATACAATTTAATTTCGAGCTATTTAATACAATTTTTACAAATATTGGAATTTATTACAATCTTCCTGATGACGAATATTCTAATGATTTTCATTATTTAATAAATATCAAGAATTTCAACTTGTCAAATAAAAGTAATATAAGAAATACTCCATTATTTTTTGAACCCTGCTTTTTTCCTGTTGATTTTAACAATCACTTGAAGCAACTTCAATTGGCATTTGTAGGAATGTATCCATTACTAGATTTATTTGTCTCAATTACTGATGGGAAAGAGACTCGATTGACTGAAATGCTTAATAAGTTTTATGATTTCTATTTACAAGAAAAATCAGTCAATACAAGAGATTCAAGTAGTGATAATTTAGAAGATTTTGCATCTGAACTAATTACTCTAGTTCCAGAAGAGGCAGAAGAAATTATACTTCAAAGGGAAGATTTAAAACCTGAATTAGACTTTGATCCAGAAAATATATTAGATGATAGAAGGCGAAATATTATAGAAAGCGTTCAACGTGAGGGACAATCTAAATTTCGCGCTGAATTACTCAACGTTTATAATAGAAAATGTGCTATGACAGATTGTGATGTGGAAGCCGCATTAGACGCAGCGCATATATCTCCTTATCTTGGAACTAAAAGCAACTATATTGCAAATGGGTTACTACTTCGTTCTGATATTCACAAGCTTTTCGACCAATACTTAATTTCGATTAATCCAAATACAAATCGGATTGTTATATCCTCTAATTTGCTCAATACTTGCTATGAAGAACTTAATCAAAAAATAGTTAAATTTCCGCAATATCTCTATTTTCATCCTTCCCGTCAAGTTTTAGAATGGCATTACAAAACTTTTTTAGATAAACAGAATCAATAAAATTTACTTGTTTAGTATAATTGAATCGCCCACAAACTTTTTAAAATTATCTTTATAAACATGACACAAATCACTCTATCAGAACTTCCCGAAACAATTCAAAATTTCCTTAACCAAGCTCAAACTACTGGTGAAATTTTGACCATTACTCAAAATGGTATTCCCCTTGCGACTATTTCCCCTATCAAAAAAAGTAAACGAGCCGCTTTTGGTGCAATGAAAAATACTGGTAAAATTGTGGGAGATATTGTCGAATCAACGGCCAATTTAGTTACTTGGGATGCTCTAAAATTAAACTTTTATTAGATACCCATATCTGGGTTTGGTATCTTCTGGGTGACTCTCACCTTTCAACAACTTTAGCACAAGCTATTGCCGATGAAAAGAATGAACTTTGGTTAAGCCCTATCAGTCTTTGGGAAACTCATTTACTAGCAGAAAAGGGCAGACTCATTTTAGAACCATCACCCGAACAATGGATTGCCGATAGTTTACAAAAGCTTGATACAAAAGAGGCCACACTATCCAATGAAATTGCAATACTCAGTCGTCAACTCAACTTATCTCATCAAGATCCAGCAGATCGCTTTATTGCGGCAACAGCAGTTCATTATGGATTTATTCTTGCTACTGTTGATGAAAATTTGACCGAAACAATTTTTCTAAAACCTTAAGTTAAAAATCATCTTCATGTTGTACTTAATATTATGAATAGAAAATTTACTTCAAGCAAATCTCAAACTAATTGGCAAGGTTTAGATTGTTAAATTGACCGTTTTTAATATTGGTGATAATTAAAGTTAAATTAATGACTATAATCCGTTATAATCGAGAGAAAGTTTGTATTTGTGTGATTTTAACCCATACCCAATAGGAAAGTCATCCGTTCTCATTTCTAATGACAATTTAATAGGACAATAATTCTTATTCTATGGCTTCTCAACTGCGTGTTTATGTTCCCGACCATCCTTTGATCAAACATTGGTTGGCCGTTGCCCGTGATGTTTCTACCCCGACTGTTTTATTTAAAACCGCGATCGCGGAATTGGGACGTTGGTTGACCTACGAAGCCACCCGTTATTGGCTACCGACCTTTGAGACAACGGTACAAACTCCCCTCGCTGAGACGGCGGCAACTTTTATTAATCCCGAAATTCCCATCGCGATCGTTCCTATTTTAAGAGCAGGTTTAGCTCTACAGGAAGGGGCGCAAACCCTTTTACCTCTGGCTTCTACCTATCATTTAGGCTTAGTTCGTAACGAAGAAACCCTGCAACCCAGTTGTTATCTGAATAAACTACCCGAAAAATTTGCCCCAGAAACCCGAATTATTTTGTTAGATCCCATGTTGGCAACGGGAGGCTCCATTATGGCAGCCCTAGAAATGTTGACCGAAAGAGGGGCAGATCCCGCTTTAATGAGGGTAATTGCCGTTGTCGCCGCACCGCCAGCCCTGCAAAAAATCAGTGGACTTTATCCCAGTTTGAATATCTATACCGCTATGATTGATGAACAAGTCAATGATATCGGCTATATTGTTCCAGGATTGGGCGATGCTGGCGATCGCGCTTTTGGAACCTAGATGAACTAAACAGGGAGAATACTATGAGCCAACGAGATAATTTTTTAGGTGGATTTCTGCTCGGTACGTTGGTCGGGGGGACTGTCGGCGGAGTGTTAGGGGTGGTTCTATCGACTCGGCGATCGAAGGAAATTGAGGATAAAACGGATTCCTTCCTCAATAACGGCAATCCCGAAAATATTCTGGACACGGAAACGAATATTGAACTGGCCCGCCGTCGTCTTGAAGATAAAATTGCCCAACTCAATGGCGCGATCGATGATGTGCGGCATCAGTTAGCCAGTGTCGATAATCTGTCTTTAGAAACCTCTGAAGAATCACAGAATTAATTCAGAACTGTTCTCAATTTAGCCAACAAGAAAGTTATTTTCGTTCATAATAATTAAGTTAATCAAAGCTTTTATTAAAAATAATTTGGGTAATTTCTGACAAATTTAAGACTATCAAGTCTCTCAGAATTTGGGGATTTAGGGGGCTTGATAAGCTTACCTTATTCGCTAGAAGTTTCCTTGGTTTAATAAAAATCAATACAAAAATTGTGTGATTAATACAGACGATTTATAAACTATGAATGTTGTTGATTATTTAAGAATTAGTCTGATTGATCGGTGTAATTTTCGCTGTCAATATTGTTTGCCAGAAGGGGAAGAATTAGACTATGTTTTACAAAAAGATTTATTGACCCAGGAAGAATTATTAATCCTTCTCAAGGAAGTTTTTATTCCTGTTGGCTTTCGTAAATTTCGTTTAACTGGGGGTGAACCCTTATTACGTCCAGGGGTTGTTAAATTAGTAAAGGCGATCGCGGACTTACCCGAAACCGAAGATTTATCGCTCACGACCAATGGCTTTTTATTAACAGAATTGCCCAGGATTTATACGATGCAGGTTTACGCAGAATTAATATTAGTTTAGATTCCCTAGATCCTGATATTTTTAATCAAATTATTGGGAATCGAGGACGCGATCGCTGGGAAAAAACCTGGTTAGGAATCCAAAAAGCCCATCAGGTTGGATTTGATCCCCTCAAGTTAAATATCGTGATTATTCCGAATGTGAATGATCATGAAGTAGAAGATCTCGCGGCCTTAACTTTAGATAAAAATTGGCATATTCGTTTCATTGAATTTATGCCCATCGGTAACGGAGATTTGTTTCAAAAAAAAGCCTGGATTCCCTCAGAAGAATTACGGCAACGCATTCGACAAAAATGGGGTTTAGAAAGATCCCAAGTACTGGGTAATGGCCCCGCCGATATTTTCCAAATTCCAGGCGCGAAAGGCACTTTAGGATTTATTAGTCAGATGTCAGAATGTTTCTGCGATCGCTGTAACCGCATGAGATTATCCGCCGATGGTTGGTTGCGTCCTTGTTTACTCAATGAAACGGGTCAATTAGACTTAAAAAATGCCCTCAGAAATGGCGTTCCAACGACTCAATTAAAACAACAAGTATCAGAATTATTATTATTAAAACCAGAGATTAATTTTAAAGAGCGAGATTCAGGAACTCAAAACGGAACCTATGCCCGCACCATGTCTCAAATTGGGGGTTAAATCAATAGCTAGATCTATCAATGAGTCGCTTAAAATACTTTTTTATTAATTCAATATTTGTAAACTGCAATCATCTTTGTTAATTAAATCTTACTAATTTTAAAAAATGATCCAGATCCCAGCCCAACCCTACGATTATGAAATCCCTAATCTTCAGCAGGTTGCCTTAATAATTATTGATATGCAGCGAGACTTTTTAGAAGCGGGCGGATTTGGTGAGGCACTAGGCAATGATGTTAGTCAACTGCAATCGATTATTCCCCAAATTCAATCCCTTTTAACAACTTTTCGCGCTCTCCAACTCCCCATTTTTCAGACGGTAGAAGGACACAAACCCGATCTGTCTGACTGTCCTCCTTCCAAGCAAAAACGCGGTAGAAGTGAACTCAAAATTGGCGATCGCGCCAATGGGACGGATTTTAATATTGGGAGAGGAGGGGAATGGCATTATTCCTGAATTACAACCGCTTCCTGAAGAAATTATTATTTCCAAACCAGGGAAAGGAGCTTTTTATAACACACCCTTAGAATCCCATTTACAAGCCCAAAAGATTACCCATCTCCTGATTACGGGAGTCACCACCGAAGTTTGCGTCCAAACCACCATGAGAGAAGCCAATGATCGCGGCTATGAGTGTCTGTTGGTAGAGGATGCAACGGCTAGCTATTTTCCCGAATTTAAGCAAGCCACAATAGAAATGGTTTGCGCCCAGGGTGGCATTGTTGGTTGGACTGGCATGACAGAAGACGTTATTACTGCTCTCACTTCAATGCGATCAGATTTGTAAACTATCAATAATTCGCTTTAAAAAAACATCACTCAAAAATTTATAATATGCTGGGATTTCTGAATTTAAATAAGTCAAAAAATTGGACATCTCATGATTGCGTAGCCAAGGTACGAAGATTGCTCAAAATTCGTAAAGTGGGTCACGGTGGAACCCTTGATCCTTTGGCTACGGGCGTGTTACCGATCGCAGTGGGAAAAGCGACCCGTTTAATTTCCTATTTGCCCCATCGCAAAGCCTATCAGGCGAAAGTTCGTTTTGGGATACAGACCGCAACCGACGATTTAGAAGGGGAAATTCTTAAAACTTGTTCGGCTTCGGAGTTGACTTTAGATAAAATAACGCCCTATTTACCCCAATTTTTAGGAATCATCGAACAAATTCCACCTCAGTATAGTGCGATTCAACGGGATGGCCAACGCCTTTATGATTTGGCCCGTCAGGGAAAGATGGTAGAAGTGCCGAGTCGTCGGGTCGAAATTTTTGATATGCAAGTTTTGAGATGGCAAGAGGGCGAATTTCCTGAACTCGATTTATCAATACGCTGTGGGGAAGGAACCTATATTCGGGCGATCGCGAGGGATTTAGGAGATCTGCTCGGCGTGGGAGCGACCTTGGCGGGATTAATTCGGACAGAAAGCGGGGGAATGGAGTTAGCAAATAGTATTACCTTGGAAGAATTAGCAGATCGGGTTGAAAGTCAGAATTTTGGTCTAATTTCTCCCCAAACTCTTTTGACCGATTTACCTAAAATTCTTCTGGATGCGGAAACGGCGCAACGGTGGTGTCAGGGGCAAAAAATCGCTGTAACAGAAAGAGAATTTGCCCTTAATCTACCCTTTCGAGTCTTACAGGAAGATGGAACTCTATTGGGTATTGGGGAAATAGTGGAAGTCGAAACCATCAACCGTTTAATTCCCAAAGTTGTCCTTGGGCCATTAGTCACAAGTTAGGACACAAGACCAGCAGATAAAACTCCTTCGTTTTCGGCATAGGCGATCGCGTCATTAGAGAGTTCAATTAAGAGAGCGTCAACATCTTTGCTATAGT
>CAWEDJ010000050.1:0-46933 GCA_963807635.1 uncultured cyanobacterium | reverse complement strand
AGTTAATTTTGTTCATTGCTATTTTGGAATTTTAAGTTGCGATCGCGGTTTTTAGGAAGATTTTAAGGTTAGTATTTGTAGAAATTGTGTAGTTAAGTTTTTCAAAATCCATAGCTTTTAGGCACAAACTAATTCAGGTTCAGTAATTAGGCGTAAAAGTTTAACAGATTCAATGGTTTCCATTGCAAAAGTGTTACCTTGTTGATCGGTAAAATCAATCAAAAAGGCTTGGTGATCGAAGGACATTAAAACGGTTCCCATTTGTCCACGACGCAATAAAATTGGCTGATGAGTTGTTTTATGGGTGGCCATTACATCTTCGGTTAGGGCAACTAAATCGTATTCTTTAATAGTATTCATAGTTAGTTAATCAACTGGGTAAGTATTGGTAAGACGGGGAAATTTTTCGGTATTTCTGATAATCCAACAGCTTAAAATCTGAGATTTTCCACATTCGGTTTGCAGTGTAAATACGAGATCAAAATGAGTGCCATATTGATCGACTTTATAAAATTGAGCTTCTCCTTCTATTGCGGCTTTTTTTAGGGCATTTTCTAGAATATCTTTGTTGGTTAGGGTGATTCCTAATCGTTTTTCAAAAAGACGGGCTTTATGTTTTCCTTTTGAATGTTCAGGATTAAGGCAATAGCGTTCAAGTTTGTCTCCTAAAAGGGCTTGATCACCGTTAGTAAGTTTCATTTTATGGGACTTATTTTCCTAAGTTGGTTTTAATTTTGATTGAAATTTAATAAAGGCAATAAAATCTAAAATTTGTTTTAACTGTTCATCATTAAGACGATCTAGTTCTTGTTTAAGGGTTTCTTTGGTGTCTTTGGTGACTGTTTGCATAATTTTTTCCTTTTAAACTTGAATATTTAAGGTTTAGAGTTGTTGGTTGATCCAATCAGTAACGGTAGTTTCATCGGTTTCAATGGCTTTAAGTTCACCTGACGTAGTTTAAAAAAATATTCATTTAAGTTCCAAATCCTTTACTTCTCTTTGTAATTTTCTTTTTGGTTTTTAATTTACGTTTTTTTGGAAGAGCTTTATTTGTTTTAAAAGATGCTTTTATATTTGAAAGTTTTACTTTCCATTCTGGAGAAACCAACGGTAAAATTTCTTTCTCTGGAGCTTCTTGGAGCATTGTTAAATAATTATTAATAACCTTTTGGATGTCATGGTGGTCGGTTGCTAACACTTGTCGAAAAATCCCAATTGCTTTCTCATAATAAGGAATTGCAAGGGAATATTTTTTTTGAAAATGGTATAAAGTTGCAAAATTATTTAAGCTAAGTGCTACATCAGGAGAGTTATCACCAAGCAACTTTTTGCTCATTTCTAATGCTTGGCGATGAAGTGGCTCCGCTTTTGTATATTGCCCTTGTTTACCATATAATAATGCTAAATTATCTAAGATTCTTGCTATGTCAGGATGACCTAAATTAAAAAGATTTTGCATTATCTCTAATGCCTGATGGTAATATAACTCTGCCGTGTCATATTTTCTTTGATTGTCATGTAAAACAGCGAGATTACTCAGGCTAGTTGCTACACTAGGATGCTTGATTCCTAGAAGTTTCTTTTTCATTTCTAACGCTTTAAGAAAAAGGGTTTTAGCTTCCCCGATTTTGCCCTGAGTCTCATAAAGCGAAGCAAGATTCTCAAAACCAATTGCTATGTCAGGATGCTCTTCACCATAAATTATCTTAGATGTGTTCAGCGATTGAAGATAATATTTTTCTGCTTCTTCATATTTTCCTTGATTTTTATACAGTAAACCTAAATTATTTAGAGTGACTGCTATATCAGGATGTTCTTCTCCTAAAATCTTCCTAGATGTGTTCAGCGATTGAAGATAATATTTTTCTGCTTCTTCATATTTTTTCTGAATTTTATATAAATTGGCAAGATTATTGAAATCAATAGTTATATCAAGACTATCTTCGCCATACAATTCTTTATCTAATTCACAAGATTGCAAATAATAATCTTCTGCTTCTTTATATTTGCCTTGACTGAGATAAGTATTGGCAAGATTATTCAAGATAACAGGAATAAAAGGATGTTTATTATTTAATAAATTTTTACATAAAGTAAGTGCTTTGGATGCAATAGAAAAAGCTTCCGTATATTTACCCTGACAGCGATAAATTTCAGCAAGATTGTTTAATCGGATAACACGATTAGGAGTCTCTTCTCCTAAGTTTTCTTTTGTAAGTTCTAAAGCCTTAATTAAAAAAACTTTTGCCTCTTCATATCTTCCTTGTTTTGTATATAGTCGGGAAATATTGTTAAAAACTATACTTATAAAGTTTTCTTCCATTCCCTCAATATTTTTTAAAGCTAAGTCTCTTGTAAAAATAACTTCAGCTTCTTTGTACTTTCCTTGAGAGAGATATAAAGTTGCAAGATTATTAAAACTTAATAGTACATAATGTGATTTTTCACCAAAGCGATTTTTAGAAATTTCAAGACAATTTTCAAAATAAGGTTCTGCACGCTCATAAAAACCTTGTGATTCGTAAAATCTTCCTAACACAACATAAGGAAAAATCAAATCATTATCCTGTAACCATATATTAAGTTCTTCAACTATTAATTCCAAGTGAGGAGCGAGAGAACTTAAATCTTTAATGTCTATTTTAGTAGGATTGGCAGGTATTTTTCGAGTAATAGAAGCAATTAATTTGCAATGCTGACGTTTTAAATCTTCTGATAATTTATACTGATCTAATTCTGCTCTAAAATATTGCCAAATTAAGGGATGAAGTTCGTAGTTTTTATTACCAATATCTTTAATTAAGCTCAAATTTTTTAAATCTCGTAAATCTTTCTTAATTTGGTTCAAATTTTTCTCATCTGACAACAATAGTTCAGAAGGAATTTGAGCAATGGCAAATAAACTTAAAGACATTGCTAAAATTTGAGCCGATTCACTTAATTGTTTCCAACTCAATTCAAAAGCAGCCGCTACTCCTCGTTTAGCAGTCATAACTTCATCAGTCGGATAATCTAAACTTTCATCAGCTAATTTCAAAGCTTTTAAATTATCAAATACAGTGATTAACTCTTCTTCGGTTTCCCTGATATATCTTCCAACTAATTCAATTCCCAATGGCAAACGGCCTAACCATT
Source organism: uncultured cyanobacterium (assembly GCA_963807635.1). GTDB lineage: Bacteria > Cyanobacteriota > Cyanobacteriia > Cyanobacteriales > Microcystaceae > Snowella. Next base: position 43,798 of record CAWEDJ010000050.1, on the reverse strand, counting down.
CACATAATGCTTTCGCCGTAATTTCATCCTGATTAACTTCATTTTTACCAACAAAGGAAATTAATAATTCTAGAGAATCAACTAAACTTAATAATTCAACAGGTAAAGGAGAAAAATTCTTAGCAATTTTCTGTTTTCTTGTTGTAATAATCACTTTAATGTGATTTTCATGATTTGGTGGCAAAAAAGGTTCAATTTTTGTTAGTTCTTGGACATCATCAAAAATAATCAATGATTCTTTTCTTGGCCATCTTTGCCAAGCAATAGCAATCCGCTCTTCTAAAGTTCCCTCATCGGTGATGTTGATCTGAAGACACTCTTTAATAAACATTAAAAGTTGAGTTCCAATATTCCCTTGGGCGTTTAACCAGCAAATACCCCCTTGATATCGTCTATCCTCTGGCGTTTTTTTAATATCCTTAAGCGCGTATTGAAGTGCGAGTTCTGTTTTACCAATACCTCCCATTCCCGTTAAGGTTGAAATAGCAACGCGTTCAGAAGTTGTTAACTGTTGATCTAATTCATCTAAAACCTCAAGTTTTCCAACAAAACGGATTACTCCACTTCGGGGTAAACCATAATAGTTTTGTTTAACCTGATCTACGACAGGCGGCTTCAGTCAGTCAGGAGATTGTCCCCCAAAATAAAACTTAGCGTTTTCGCCTGCTTGAATCACAGGTGCTTTTGGATCATTAACCTGTAAGCCTTGACCACCAAAAACTTGCTGAACATTATGGGCATCAACCTCTTGAATGGCTTGATAAATCTCTGTCGCCAACTGTTTAACTTCTTGATTGAAACTTGGATCACTTATTAATATTTCAGACAGGTATGCCTCTAGCTTTTTTTGTTCTTCTTCTGAACCATTTGCAGCTCCCTCCAATAACTTATTAGTGTCTGTTTTCCCTCGCAAACACTTTTCCCAGACAAATTGCCCTAACTGCTTTACCTTTTCTGGGAATTTCTCAACTGCCAACTCTCCTAACTTAGAACCCACACCGTCCCAGAATTTGTCTAAAATCATCATTACAATCGGTGCAGCCTGTACCAGCGAAATATGTTCAATCATAGATATTTTAGGGACTTCAATTAATTAACTCTAAAATAGCATAAATAACATTGCCATTTCAATCTCTTCAAAAAGCGATCGCGTTTTAGATTCATTTTTAAGAAGAAGGTGATCACTCAAATCCGATAGAATAGCGAATAGAGGATATCAAAGAGGAAAATTATCAATGGCAACCACCGCAGACGACGTATGGCAACTCTTAGCAGAATTAGCTACTGCTCAAAAAGAGACAGAAAAGCAACTTAAAGAAAGTAATCAACAATTTAACCGACAAATCAAAGAACTGGGCAAGCAAATTGGCGGACTAGGTTCTAAATTTGGTAGCTTTACTGAAGGATTGGCTCTGCCCTCAATGGAAACTATTTTGCGGGAACGCTTCGGCATGGAAATTATTAGTCCTAGTGTAAGAGCCAGTAAAGAAGGTCAACACATGGAAATTGATGTTCTTGCCTATGCCAATGGTTCCATTAATACCGCCTATATTGTCGAAGTTAAAAGTCATCCTAGAGAAGATTCAATTACGCAATTAAAAAATATTCTGCAACGCTTTCGGCTATTTTTTCCCGAACATAAAGATAAGCAACTCTACGGTATTTTAGCGGCTGTTGATTTATCTGCTGAATTACGCGAAAAAATTCTGCAAGAAGGACTATATGTTGCACGCATTCATGATCAAGTATTTGAGCTTGATATTCCTGAAAACTTTCATCCCCAAACCTATTAGTTTGTTTTGAATTCAAGATTTTAAAAAGTCATAAATAAACAAAAGAGACAAGGAACACTCCCTGCCTCAATGAAATTTTTCAAGCTTAAAATATTTAACGTTTAGTGTTTAGTCAAACGAGTTAGAACAGAATTCGAGCGTTCAATAAAGCCCTTCATACCTTCTGCATCAAACCCTTTTTGAGCCATCACCGCCAAATCATAAACATATTGACAAAGATTTTTAGCTAATTCTCCCGAAGGTGAATCCCCACCGCTCGTTTGCACAATACTGCTTTGATTGAGTTCCATAATATTTTGAATCAAGGGATGATTGGTATTGATCATCAAAATATGTTGCTCAGGGAAAGCCATACTTTGTTGAGTCATCATCGCTGTCATTTCCTGCATACGACGCATCGCTTCAGGTAACAAAATCATCGCAGGAGGCGTTCCCTGGGGATTATCGGATTTGAGAGCCTCGGTGCGAATGTTGACCCCTGGTTTATTGAGAGCTTTCTCGAATAATTCCTTGATCTGTTCACTACGGGTTTTATTCGTCGTGGGATCAATGATTTCGCTGGCTTTGTCTTCCTGTAAAAGATTTTTGTCCAGATCCGAATCCACACGGGAGAATTTTACATCTTTGTATTCCTGTTCGAGGAAAGGAATGAAGTAATTGGTATCAATAAAAGAGTCCATAAATAGAATCTCGATACCTTGGTTTTTGTAAAGCTCGACGTAGGTGGCTTGGGTTGCCTGATCGGTGCAATAGAAGACGCTATTTTCGTGATTTGCCTTATTGCGTTCCAAGTAGGCTTTTAGGGTCGTGTAACCTGCTTTTTCGTAGGGATTACCATCTTTATGGGTATTCACATCCTGCCAAGCATCGCCATCATCGGTTTGGACTTCTACGGTGGGAGTTTCAGTCACAGTCGGTTGATAGGTCGTGCGATAGAGGAGGATTTCTTCGACTTGTTGCTTAAATTTGTCGTCCTTGAGGGAGCCATATTTCACAAACGTGCCGATGTCTTCCCAACATCTGAGATATTCATCCGCATTTTCTGTGTAAAGGGCTTTCAGGCGATCGCCGACTTTCTTGGAAATATAATCGGCAATACGACGCACGGTGCGGTGATTGGTTAAGGCACTGCGGGAAACGTTGAGGGGAATATCGGTACTGTCAATAACGCCGCGTAAGGGCATCAAAAAGTCGGGAATCACTTCTTCACAGCGATCGCTGACAAACACCTGATTACAGAACAGTTTAATTTGTCCCTTAGTCACATCCACATCGGGACGGAGTTTGGGGAAATAGAGAATTCCATTGAGTAGGAAAGGATAATCCGTATTCAAATGTACCCAGAGAAGGGGATCTTCTTGGAAAGGATAGAGATAACGATAAAGCTCTAGATAATCTTCTTTAGTGAGATTTTGGGGTGATTCTTTCCACAAAGCGCGTCGTTTATTGATCACTTCCCCTTCAAAGCGAATGGGAACAGACAGAAAATCCGAGTAGGTTTTAACCAACTGACGGATACGACTGGGTTCCAGATATTCCTCTTCCTCGTCCATGATGGTCAAGGTAATGGTCGTTCCCACTTGAGTGCGATCGGATTCCGTTAATTCAAATTCAGGCGATCCATCACAAGACCAATGCACCGCTTTGGCATCGGGCTGGTAGGACAAGGTATCAATTTCAACCTTTTTAGAGACCATGAAGGCAGAATAGAAACCCAAGCCAAAATGACCGATTAAATCATTGGCATTTTTTTGGAATTTCTCAATAAATTCTTCCGCACTAGAAAAGGCAACCTGATTAATATATTTTTTAACTTCATCAGCCGTCATACCGATGCCGTTGTCAGTAATCGACAGCGTTTTATTGATTTTATCGACAACGAGGCTAATTTCAGGTTCAGGGACTTGGCCACCACCGTCTCCTGCAAAAGCCGCCATTTTTCGTTTGGAAATGGCATCTACGCCATTAGAAATCAATTCCCGTAAAAAAATCTCGTGGTCAGTATAGAGGGATTTTTTAATAATGGGAAAAATATTCTCGGTGTGGATTGTAATATTGCCTTTTTCGAGTACTGTCATAATGGATCAAATTCTAAAATTACGTTCTTGTTAGAGGGTACGGTTATCTATTCGTACTGCCCCCTATTATGGGCGATCGCAGTCCCTAAACGATTTGAGATTTTCCCTACCACTGGGATACGGTTTTCCACACTAGCGCAGAAAAGAGGCTGGGATTGAAAGCGCGATTACTGAGTAAACCTCTTGCACTCATCTTTATAGATTTAGAATACGACCGAAAAATCATACTCTCAGCGATCGCATTTTTAAAAAGTAAAGTTCACAAAAAAATATTTTCCCTTCTCAAAGCTACTGTGTACACAAATATTGAAAAAAGACACACTTTGCAGAGTGTAAGTTATGGGGATATTTACGAAATTTTCCTGTGAAATTCTGGCGACAAAAATCGATTAATAATTTTATTGTCCTAAGTTAAAGTTGGTGATTGAGATTGGTGGGGATAGTCATTTTACGGATTTTGACTTCATTTATGATGGGGAAGGAACGGAGGGTTTATGGGAGAGAATAAGTTCCAAGCAGAATTGCAATAGAATTTCGGGAGCCTGTTCGATTTCTTGGAGGAGTTGTTCTTTTAGAGTCATGGTTTTATTGTAGAGACAGAATACTATTTGCTGATAATAATCAATCACATTTTAATTTTTATAAACGGTAGGGGTTTGGTTTCCAAATCCATTTCCAAATTCACGGTAATCACCCAATATTTAAAAATGTTATTGTCGAATTTTGTTGTTTGAAACTTGGGATATTGAGATAGGAATTGAAATTTTGGGGGTTTGGGATAGGAATCAATAAATTGGGGATTTGGAGACCAAACCCCTACGGGAATTTAATTGGAAATGCCTAATTCTTTAAGTCTATCAATAGAGTTTTGATACCCATTTTGAAAATTTAGTTGTTGATAAAGTTTAGCGGCTTGGCGAAAATCAGGGATCGCCCCTTGATTATCTCCTGATAAACCCTTGGCAGTTCCGCGATTATAGTAGGCACGAGCAAGAAAAACAAGGTCAGGATTGAGTTTAATGACTTGATTGAAGTCCGCGATCTCCCCTTGATTATCGCCTGATAACCCCTTGGCAAGTCCGCGATTATAGTAGGCTTCAGTATAGTCAGGTTGAAGTTTAATGGCTTGATTGTAGTCCGCGATCTCCCCTTGATAATCTCCTGATTTTCCCTTGGCACCTCCGCGATTACTGTAGGCTTCAGCATAGTCAGGATTGAGTTTAATGGCTTGATTGTAGTCCGCGATCGCCCCTTGATAATCGCCTGATAACTCCTTGGCAACTCCGCGATTAGAGTAATCTATTGCGGTAAGTTGAGATAGAATCTGCGGTTGGGGCTGAACAAGTATTTTGCTTTGAGCTAAAACTTGCGAACTCAAAAGGGGAACCATTGCGATAACTAGACTACCCAAGATCCAATGTTTTTTGACTATAGATACTAACATCGCTAAAACCTCTACTTTTGTTTGATTTTAGCAGTATAACTTGTAAAACAATCCCATCATAGGAAAAACCTCTCCTTGAAAATCCCCTAACCGTCCCATTGTCAGCAATTTATGATATTCAATTTGTGAGTTCCCTGTAAAGACGGTTCAGTACCTAAAACCCAAAATCGGGTGCAATTATCGGGATAATCATTAATATTCGTCGCTAAAGTCGGTAAATCATAGAGTTGGGCCGCACGGGGAGACGCAATCGCCTGGACAAAAAATCAAATAACCGTCTGTCGATTCAGGGCAATCAATTTTTTGAAACTATCATTATCTAATTCAGTTAACCAAGATTCATCAGAACCGACTACTAGATTAGCAATTTTTTTCTTATCTTCAATCATTTGATCAATGCGTTCTTCCAGTGTCCCCAAGGTCACAAATTTATGGACAAATACATTTTTTTTCTGACCAATCCGAAAAGCGCGATCGGTCGCTTGGTCTTCTACCGCAGGATTCCACCAGCGATCAAAATGGAAAACGTGATTTGCCTTCGTTAAAGTAATCCCCACCCCACCCGCTTTTAGGGATAGCACAAAAGCCGATGGTTCCCCTTCAGGATCTTGAAACTGGGTAATCATTTGTTCCCGTTTTTTCTGAGGAACTCCCCCGTGTAAATAATGAGTATTGTAATGAAGATTGTGTTTGAGATAACGTCTAGATTGCTTCACCAATTTCCGTAAATTGCGTAAAAATCAATAAACTTTCTCCTTCGGCAATTGCTTCTTCTAGCATTTCTCCTAATCGTTCCAATTTATGCGATCGCTCTGGTGTAAATTCACTTCCATCTTGCAAAAATTGCCTGGGATGATTACAAATTTGTTTGAGTTTCATCAAGGTAGATAAAATTAATCCTTTACGTTGAATTCCTTCAGCATCTTCTAATTGATCGATCACATCTTTAACAACCGCTTCATAAAGAGAAGCTTGTTCTTTAGTCAAATTACAATACTGTTTGTGTTCAATTTTGTCGGGTAAATCCTTAATAATTTGTTTGTCAGTTTTGACCCGTCGCAGGATAAACGGTTGAACCAATTTTTTGAGAACGGTCGATTGAGTTTCGATTATTTTCTTTTTGGATAGGAATTTCAAAAGATTTCCGAAATTGAGCTTCTTTTCCGAGATAATTGGGATTAAGAAAATTAAAAATTGACCAGAGATCCAATAATCGATTTTCCACAGGCGTTCCCGTTAAAGCCAATCGATGGGTAGATTTTAAACTTAAAATTGCTTTAGTTTGGGCAGCCTTGGGATTTTTAATATTTTGAGCTTCATCAATTACGACTCTTTGCCAATTTAAGCTGTTTAAGAGTTTGCTATCTTTTCGGGCTAGGGTATAGGATGTAATCACCACATCCTGTTTTAAACTTGCGGTCTTAAATTCAGCTTCAGTTTGAATGCGATCGCTGCCATGATGAACAATCACTTTAAGATGGGGAGCAAACTTTTCAATTTCTTTTTTCCAGTTGCCCACTACTGAAGTTGGGGCAATTAATAAAGTGGGTAAAATATCGGCTGAAGTTTCTCTTTCTTTTACTAAAGAAGCAATAACTTGCACCGTTTTTCCTAATCCCATATCATCGGCAAGACAACCATTTAACCCCAATTTTTCGAGGTATTGAATCCAGGAAACGCCTCGTTTTTGATATTCCCTGAGTGTTCCTTGTAATTGCTCAGGATCATCCATAATTTCCAGACGACTAGGATCATTTAATTTAGCAATCATTTCTGCTAAAGTTTCATCAGGCTCGATGTCCATTTCTTCCCCCATTTGGGAAGCTTTTTGTATCAATTCCATCAGGGTTAATTCCTGGGTTTCTCCCTGATTTTTTTGCCAAAACTCTAACATTTGTTGCATTTTCGCCTGGTCTAATTCCATCCATTGTCCTCGAAATTTCACCAAGGGCGTTTTGGCATTAACCAACTGTTGCCATTCTTCGGGAGTAATCGCTTGATCGGCGATCGCTAATTCATACTGATATTGAATAATTTTATCTAATTGGAAATAACCTTTCCCAACAGAGGCGGGAGCAGATTTTTTAGCAGAAGCCTTGAGACGAACTTTTGCCCGTTGTCTGCCCTGGGGAGTCCACCAAGCAGGAATCATCACCTTATAACCCGCATCTTCCAAAACCCAGGCACTTTCTTTCAGAAAATTAAAGGCTTCCAATAAATTCAGCGAAAAACCAACGGGTTTATCCGTTTCCAAACCTTGCCAAACCTGGGGATAAATTCGGGCCGCGTAGCCTAAATTCAGTAGTAAATCCTTTTCAAAATCCTGACCAAATTGTTGTTTAAGAGCTTGTTTACTTTTCGTATTCAGTTGCCAATAATCATCTAATTCGAGTTTTAAGGAAGGATCTTTTTGAGGGAAACCACAAATTTGAGATACCAATCATCGGGATTTTTATCCGAAGCTTCTTGTAACTGAAAACCGAGATGGAATCCTGAATGATTTTGGGCGATCGCCAATTTTTGTTGCCAGGATTGCCATTGTTTATATTCTTCTAGGGCATCACTATCTTTTGCAGGAGTATTAATACCTTGAGAATTCATGCAACCGAGTAGAAGATTAGAGCCAAATATTTTTTTATCGAAAGCGGCTGTCGTCGGGGTATGAGTTACAATACTATGAAGAAACGACTCAGAAAAGTGACGTAAAAGGGTTTCTTTATCATAAAATTCAATGTTTTTTGTAGAGCTATCTAAACCTGAAGTACAGGCAAGGGGCATATAATCGATAAATTGTTGAATATTCGATTCGTAGGTTTCAGAAATAATTTCCCAACCAGGATAAATTTCAAAAGAGGAAGTGACTTTTTTAGTACCTTTTTTTTTAGCAATTTCTCGATATTTAAGGGCAGGAATATATTGATCTTTAAGTAAAATCTGTTTAAAGGATTGGGTGTAATGATACCAAAAGAGTAAATCTGAACCTAGTTGAATGTCTGATGTGGTGTAGCGACACAAGAAATTTAAGTCATTGAGGACTTTAATAATTGACGTGACCTCATAACAGTCAATTTCCCAGGCTTTCCATTTTGTCGCTTCTAGCGGTTCAACTTCGAGATAACGAATGAGTTCTGAGGACGGCAAGGGTTCATTTTCGGTACTAGGAAGAATAAAGCATTTACTAAAAATTTCCTGACTAAAACTGCCATATTTGGGCGCGGGAATCCCTAATTCTTCCTTCAAAAAAATCGCTAATTTGTCTTTGATTAATTGTTGAGGATGATGATTTTCTGATAGTTTTTTGGTTTGTTTAGCAATAGAATCCGTTTCAACCCAGAGATAAAAGCCGCCAGATTGAACAAATTCGTCTGTTTCGTTGGGAATCCAAGTACCGTGAAGAATTTTCATAATGGATTGTTAAATCGGATTAGAAAAGAGAAAAAAGAAAGTTTGTAATAATCCTACCAAAAAGCCTAATACACCGCCCAAATTGACGATCGCCTGAAGTTCACTTTTAACAATGCCTTGAATCGCTAATTCTAATTCCTCTGGAGAAGTTCCTGTAATACGGGAAACAATAACTTGATCAATGGAAAGAATAGGAATCGCTTGTTGGACAATTTTTTCTAAATCTTCCTCTAGATAACGCTCTAAAATTGCCGCTAATTCTTGACTAATCACGCCTAAAGATCCTGTAAAGGTTGAGGACACTTGTAAACGGTTAATAATAATAATCGCCAAATTATCCCAGTCAATCGATTGACCAAAATCCTGTAAAAAATCGGCTCCACTATCTCGTATATAGGCACGAACGGCATCTCCTGTGGTTTTACGCAGTTGATTAACCGTTGATAGGGGTAAATTTTGTAAAGAAAAACGATGTAATCCATTGCGTAGGCGACCCCGCACTTCCAACGAAAGCATTAACTCTTTTAATCGCGTATTAGCAACTTCCTTTTCTTCGATGCAAAAACTCCGCAAACGAATTAAGGTATTACGAACTCCAAATAAATTGGCGACGACCCAATAGGTTCCACTGGTTTTTTCGCGGAATCCTTCATCAATCACCTGAATATTTCGGTCTGTGAGGAAGTCAATTAGGGCTAAACGGAGGGTATTGGGCGGTAAAATACTTTCTAATAACCAATCTACAAATTGTCGGGATTGAACTTCTGAAAACTGAAAATCTAGTAGAATTTTTTCAAAGATTTGATTAATTTGAGATTCTAAAAAATCTTCTCGACGGGAAAAAACTTTTAATAATCGGGGCAGGGACTCACTGAACAAATCCCGTAAAATATTGGCAAGAATTTTTGCGGTTTTTTGCTCTTTATCACTACGAATTTGTTTAAGAGCTAAATTTAATAACCAAGTTAAAGCGGATTCTACTCGTTCGGTTTCTAAGAGTTTTTTGGCTAATCTTTGTAGTTCTTCGGGGGTTAATAAAGACCCCATAATGGTATCAGCAACTCTTTTCGCTAAACGGGGTTGATTGCGGGGAATTAAACCAGGCGTAAAGGGAAGTTGGGCTTTACCTAGATAAATCGCTTTGTAGGGACGAAATAACATTTGAATGGCGATATCATTGGTAAAATAGCCAATAATTGCTCCAGCGATCGGTGGAACGACTAACGGCCATAACGTTGATAACTCTATCATTTCTTCAAATCTGAAAAATTAAATTAAATTTTACTTATACCGAATTAAACAGAAAATATTTCAGTTGATTATCTTTCCTTGATAAGACTACTGTGTACACACAAGTATTTCTGTCTAAATTTTTTAGTCTTGATCCCCCCAACCCCCCTTGATAAGGGGGGCTAAATTTTCATCAGTAACATAGTCCCCCTTTTTAAGGGGGATGCCGTAGGCAGGGGGATCAAACTTCTGAAGATATAAGGAGATGTCTGTATAAAGTAGCTTAATAAAGGAAGAAGTCGGAGGTAGAGGAGTCTCACTAAAAATGGTATTTGCATTTCAATCATATTAAATTGGTATTAGGTTTAAAAAATCATAAAAACTATTTTTCGGCAACTAAAACCCCCATCAATCCCCCTGCGATCGCGTAATGTACAACCTGAGAAAAACCTGCATCATAGGCTAATTTTACTTGGTTACGACCATTGGGAAAGCGTTCTAAACTGGGATAAATATAGGCATATTCTTCGGTAACTTGAAAATAATTAGCGGTGGGAACGACAATTGTTTGTAAATACCATTGTTGAAAAAGCTGTATCCAGGCTTGGTTTGGATGATGAAAGTCGAGAATAGCAACTTTGCTCCCTGGCTTTAAAACTCGGTGTAACTCTGATAAGGCACGGGGAATATCCGTTACGTTTCGTAGCCCATATCCCATCGTAGCACAGTCGAAAGTGTCAGCTTCAAAGGGTAAATTGAGGGCATCTCCTTCTAACCATTCAATCGGTAAAGGGGGCGTTTGGGTAGAAATTCGTTGGGCTGCGATCGCGAGTAAATTGGCAGAAAAATCTAATCCCATCACTTGACCCTGGGAACCGACCTTTTTTGCTAAAAGCTGAGTCAAATCACCGCTTCCACAACAGACATCTAGAGCTTTGTCACCAAGCTTAGGATTGCACCATTTAACGGTCATCAATTTCCAGACCCGATGTTGCCCAAAACTTAGCCAGGCATTGAGTTGGTCATAAACAGGAGCAATGCGGTCAAAAATTTCTTGTATTTCCGTAGAGGGAGGAATGCTGGTTTGAGTCATCGATGGATTTAGCTCAAGGGGTTTCATCGAAAATTACCTTCTTTTCATTATCAGATGCGGGTGTCACAAATTAATGGGAGGCAACAGATTTGGATAATAAATTGATCACCAAAACACCCACTATAATCAACCCAATTCCCACCTGAGCCGCGAAATCAAGCTGTTGCTGGAAGAATATTTTCCCGATTAAGGCGACCAGTACCACTCCCGCGCCCGACCAAATCGCATACACAATGCCAATAGACATGGTTTTTAGGGTCAAACTTAAGCAATAGAACGCTGTGCTATAGCCCGCAATAACGACCAGGCTCGGTATCAGTTTGGTGAAGCCTTCTGATGCTTTTAAACAACTGGTGGCGATCACTTCGGCAACGATCGCAATGAATAAAATTAAGTAGGACATCGGAAAATTTTCTCTGCTATGTATTGGGTAAACTGCGGAGATAGGGGCTGAGATGGGCGCGGTCGCCGATGACATGGAAAAAAAGGGCCACGGTCACAGAGTTCTACAATACTCAACGCCGCAACGGGCAACATAAAGCGATCGCGATACCGACCAATATCAATCCCCATCAGATCACAGAGCATGATACGGATAGTGGCTTTGTGGGAAACCAGTAACACATTCCCCGATGGAAAACGATCTTCAATTTCTTCTAAAACCTGGGAACAACGACGGGCAATATCAATGCCTCTTTCTCCCTTGGGTGGCGCATTCCAAGCGGGATCGGTTAACCAACGTACATAGGAATCGGTAAATTTTTCATAAATTTCATTCGGGTGCATTCCTTCCCATTCCCCATAGGCCACTTCTTTTAAGCCATGTCGTAAATCCATTGGCATACTTAGGCGATCGCTCAGGGGTTTGGCTGTTTGTACCGCTCGTTGCAAGGGACTGGTATAAATCGCTTGCCAGGGAAGATGACAATAAGCATCGGCAAAGGCTTCTGCCATTTCAAAACCCTGGGGAGTTAAACCAGGATCATTTTCGGGTGTACCACAATAGCCCCCCGTTGCACTATAGGCCGTTTGTCCATGCCGAAGAAAATAGAGTTTTAAGCCCATGCAAATCTAATTCACCGATTAACTATCAAGTTCCAAACCGTTCTCTGAGATCTTTATCCAAATGAGCGCGATCGCCCATGACATGGATGAGCGGCCCGTGTTCCGACATTTCCACAATACTGACCGATGCAACGGGCATTCCAATGCGATCGCGATAACGACCGATATCAATGCCTAACAGGGAACCGAGAATAATACGAATCGTGGATTTATGAGAAACCACCAGAATATTGCCACTATCAAAGGTTTGTTCAATTTCTTCTAACACTTCCGAACTGCGCCGCGCAATATCAATACCCTTTTCGCCGCCTGTGGGTGCATTCCAGCCTGGATCAGCTAACCAGCGCACATAGTCATCATGGAATTCCATATTTACCTCGGCGGGAGTTTTCCCTTCCCATTTTCCGTAGGCAATTTCTTTTAATCCTTCTCGACGTTGAATTTTTAAGCCAATGCGATCGCTCAAGGGTTGGGCCGTGGCGATGGTACGCCGTAGGGGACTGGCAAAAATCGCCGCCCAATGCAGGTCATGGTAAGCCTGGGCAAACTGTTCAGCCATTTGATAACCCGCCTCTGTCAGATCAATATCAACCCGTCCACAGTAGGTTCCTGTTTGGCTCGAAGCCGTTTCTCCATGTCGCAGAAAGTAAAGTTTAAGACTCATAGAGGGTTCTAGGCTTCAAAAGTTAATGGTTAGGGTATATTATATCGAAAGCTCACACCTGCCTAGAGTAACTTTTCGGCAAAGCAGTGAAATTAGTGCTATTAGTAGTTATGGCAGACAATTAATTGTTCAAAATGACTGATCTCTCTTCCTTATCCGTCCCTGACCCATCGGTAGATATCCAAGCATTCGCGACCCAATTTTTTGGGGAATCAGAAAAAAATCAACTACCCCTCATTTCCAAGCTAGAAACCTTCGGGGAATCGGGTTGGGAGATTTTAAAAGAATTTTTGCAATCCCAAAAAGAAGCCGTCTCTCCGAATTTGGCGGTAGGGAAAGCCTATCAAACCCTGTATGCCATTGATAACGAGGCTATTCAGGCTTTTTTGACCACCCATTTTCCCAAGGGTGTTGTTCCCCTCGCCTCCGCCCGTAATATTGATTACACGCCCCTCCAACAGGCTCTAGTCCAGAGAAAATTTGAGTTGGCCGACAACTTGACCCGCGAAAAACTCTGTGAATTAGCAGGAGACGGCGCGATCCAACGCAAATGGATTTATTTTACGGAAGTCACTGGATTTCCAAGTGAAGATTTAAACACAGTTAATGCCCTTTGGTGGGTACATTCGGAAGGTCGATTTGGCTTTTCGGTGCAACGCAAGCTGTGGTTAGGCATGGGCAGGGATTTTGTGAAACTCTGGCCAAAAATTGGCTGGAAAGACGGCAACAGTTGGACAAAATATCCCAGGGGTTTTATTTGGGATTTGAATGCGCCCGTCGGTCACTTGCCTTTGTTAAATCAATTAAGGGGAGTGAGGGTAGCAGATTCGATTTTTTCCCACCCCGTTTGGTCAGAGCGTGGTTGGTAAAGAATAGGCTCGAAATGTCCCCTAAATCCCCCAATTCTGGGGGACTTTCAGCACTAAGCAGAAAAGGCTCTTTCGATTGTCCAATGGCGTTCTGAGGATTGATAGACTTTGACATCGGATAAAGCGACGGTTTCCACAAAGGACTGGATTTCCTCCAAGGTAAAGGCAGCCCCCAAAGAATCCCGAAAGAGTTGGATTTGATGGGGGCCATATTCTGTCCCAATTTCTGCCACCATTGCATCGGCGATCGCAGGACTATGGGGACGAAGTAAATCTCGTAATAACAAAAATCCCTGGGGTTTTAAAACTCGTTTTAATTCTCGAAAAAAAGGTAACGGATCGGGCAAATGGTGAATTAAACTATTAGAAATCACCCCGTCAAAAGAAGAAGATGGATAGGGTAACTGTTTGGCATCCATTAGTTCTAATTGAATCTGGGTTTCTAGCTTGGCACTAACAACATTTTGTCTCGCGATCGTCAACATCGATTCTGCTAAATCAATTGCCACAATTTGCCATTCAGGACGGGCCTGAGCGATTAAAATGGGGATACGTGCTGTTCCCGTTCCCAAATCTAAGACTTGAGCGATTCGTGAGCCTAGTTCAACCGTCCGTTGAGCAAAAACCGCATTAACCGCCAAGAAATCCATCGAGTCGTATTCTAGGGCTTCCGCTTCCGTATCCATCACTTCGGGTTCAAGAATTCGTTCCATTGGCTTGTTAAGTAGGTGGTCATTAAAAAAATGTAGGATCCCCCCGTCCTACAGACACCCCCCTTATCAAGGGGGGCAGGGGGGATCGAGCGGACAATGTATTGTTCAGTGTAATTATAACCAGCTACTTATCTCCTGATTATTCCCTACTGTGTTAATCTACGATGTCTAATCCTACCAGCCAAACGATCAGAGGTAATCTATTACCCATCATGTTATTTGCAGGGGAATCTCGCGGAGAACAAGGACAAGGAGCCGCCGCCGCCATTCTTCTGATGCCCAACGGCAAACGCTTCACCGTCAGTCAGATTCTCTCTTTTACGACCAATGAAGAAGCGGAATATCACGGATTAATCATCGGATTACGCAAATCTATCCAGTTGGGTATTCAATCTCTTGAAATCAAGGGAAACAGTGAGACTATTTTTAATCAGGTCAATGGACTGGCTGAAGTCAAAGCCGATAAATCCCGCTTTCTTTTTCGAGAAGTTTTAAGATTAATGCGTCAATTTGATCGTGCCAGTGTGGAATGGATTTCCGCAGAACAAAATCGTTCAGCCCGCAAGGTCGTTCGTCGTTGTCTAGAAGAATCCATTGAACGGAATATCCCAGAGCATGGCGGGACTCAGAATCTGAGTTCTAGTTCTGAAGAAGTGCTTCGTTTAATTCAGTTAGGGTCCTCAAGCAACGGATGAGGATTATCTGAAAATTGGCAAAGAATTGGATCATTTTTCCCTCAAGTCCCTACCCGAACTGCGTCCCCTGGTGCCGATCGTGATTCAAGACATGATCGCTTTACAATGGATGGGAGACGAAGAAGAACTCGCCCAAATGTATCGCTGGTATCTTCGGGGTTTACCGCCTGAAATGGCCATTCGTCGCGTTAGCCTAGAAAGACAAACCTACGAAATACCTGCGGACGAAAAACTTCCTTGGGAAGGCCAATTGCAGGGAGTACATGATGCCTTTGGACAGGATGCTTCCTACCGTCAAAATTCTCAGCTTTCTTTTCTTTCCCTGGAGAAAACATTGATCTCGGAAATGTGGAAGTGATTGATGTAGAAAATGAAAATCGAGAAACCCGCCTGGTTGAACCCCAAGATTTTCAGTTTTCCAAAAACATTGAATCTCATTCAGCGATCGTCTCTCCCCTAGATACCTTGGAATCAATGTTTGCTTGGCCAGGATTGGAAGAAGGTTCGATTTCCATGCCCGCATCTTCTCCTTTAGAGCCATTGGAAGAATTTCCCTTGGATCAATTCCCCCCCCTAACTCCGGTTAATGACATACGACAAAATCAAGATAATTTTGCGATCGCTCCCCCGGCTCCCAAGGATCGAAGTCGAGAAACTTTGCCCTCTGGCGATCGCGTTCAACAGGTCATCTCAATGATTATGCACTTTTCAGAAGAGGAAAAATCAGCGTTGATGTACGAACTCGTTCAATTTCCTGAGCTAACCAATAAAGTCCTGACGGCGATCGCGGCCAAGTTAAACGCCATTAATCACCATAAACCTATGAACTTAAAAGAACAACTGCAAGGAATTATCGATAGTTCTTCAAAATTTAATATTTCTCCTATTCTTATTGAAAAAGCTGTTTCTCCTGTTTTCGTAAAATTTGCTAAACCTTTACAAAATGTTTATTATGCTTGGCAAAATAAAAGTGATAATGAACAAGAACAAGGAGAATTAATCATTACTGTTTTAGAGAATCGCGCTAACCCTAAACTGACCAAAAAAGTCATTTATGCCTTTCCAAGTATTGCGATCGCGGGCAAATTTTTAGCAGTTGATCCTCGTACAACGGATATTGTCGAAATTCCCGTTGCCCATCTGCTCTTTCATCTCTTGGGAACTCCTCCTGAAGAATTAGAGAGTGTTATTTTTGTAAAAAAAATAGGCAATAACTTGCAATTTCAAGAAGTTAAATGTGACGAAATAAAGAAATCCGTACAAGAAAAAATCAAAAAATTAAAACCCTTATTAGAAACTTTTGATCCGAATACTCGTTTGGTCTAAAAAGTATTTTTTAAGCTAAATTTCAGCCAAAACTTTATTGAGTCTTTATACTAGATAAGCGCACTCTCCAACCTATCTGGGCCGAATCCAATGAACCTTTCTTTTAAACAGCTTGGTGCCGCCACCGTTTTATTGCTTCTCGGAGGCGGTTTGGGGGTTTTTGGCACTCGTTATCTCTTTACGTCCTTGGACGCGGATACTGCTTCAACTTCCTCACCCGCGATCGCCACTTCCGTTAAATCCTTTCCTTTTACTGCCCCAGAAACAAACCCCAATGATTTGAACTTTATTGCCAAGGCGGCCCAGGAAAGACTGGCCCCGCAGTCGTTCGGATTGATGCGGCTCGTCAGGTGAGCGATGGCGAAAATGATCCCTTTGATCAACCATTTTTTCGGCGTTTTTTTGGGCAAGAAAGACCGATTCCCAAGGAAAACAGGGAGCATTTAGAACGGGGAACAGGTTCAGGATTCATTCTGTCGGCGGATGGTCGCGTTTTGACCAATGCCCACGTCATAGAAGGCACAACCCAGGTGAAAGTCACCCTCAAGGATGGAAAAATCTATCAGGGTAAGGTGATGGGGGTTGATCCGATGACCGATATTGCGGTTGTTCAAATTCAAGCCCAAAATTTACCCACTGTTTCCATTGGAGAGTCGAATAAACTACAACCAGGAGAATGGGCGATCGCGATCGCAATCCCCTGGGACTAGATAATACGGTGACAGTGGGAATTATTAGTGCCTTGGGACGGTCTAATGTCGAAGTGGGTGTTCCCGATAAACGAGTCAAATTTATTCAAACCGATGCGGCGATTAACCCAGGCAACTCTGGTGGCCCTTTATTAAATGCCCAGGGAGAAGTGATCGGAGTCAATACTGCCATTCGTGCTGATGCCCAGGGACTCGGTTTTGCCATTCCCATTCAAACTGCCCAACGGGTTGCGGATCAACTCTTTAGTCGAGGCAAAATGGAACATCCTTACCTAGGAATACAAATGGTGACGCTCACCCCTGAATTAAAACAAGAATTACTGACTCAAAAAGAGTTACCTTTCAAAATTGAAGCAGAGAAAGGAGTTTTAATCGTTCAAATTGCTAAAAATTCTCCCGCATCCCAGGCAGGATTAAAGCCTGGGGATATTATTCTGAAGGTGGGAGGAACGAACGTTGAAACGGCGACCGACGTTCAAGAACAGGTTGAATTTAGTAAAATTGGTCAAATTTTGCAATTAGAAATTGATCGGCAACAAAAAATACAAATGATTGCCATTCGTCCAGAAGCTTTTCCTGTACAGTAAGATTGATAATTCCCCCAAATCAACGTCCTAGCTTATTGGGAATCCCTTCACACCCACCAGGGATTGTTTTTCGGGTATTTTCTCCTCCCCAAGCACAACAATAGCAACGTTGTTCTTCGCTCATGTTTTTAACTCCCCTGAAGTTAGCATTTTCGATGACGGTTCCCGTTCTTTCTCCTGTTTCGTAATTAGGGTGATGACCGCGATCGCGGGGAGTGGCGGTTTCTAAGGGTTCGTAGAATAAACGAGTGCCTTTCAGGTCAGCATTTTCCAGATTTGCTTCATAAAGAACCGTGCGAGATAGGTTGGCTTTAACTAAATCGGTGTAACCTAAATTGGCGCGAATTAAATAAATATCACTCAGATCGACCCAGCGCAAATCCTGTTCGGATAAATCGGCGGCCACTAACATAACCCCTAAACTAATCACTCGTATGCCTTCCGCTCGATCTTCTTGATAGCCCCCTAAACCATCAAAAATGGGACGACCGAGATAATGATCCCGCCGAATGGGACTCAGTAGTTTGGACTGGGATAAAAAACGTAAAATTTTGGCTTTTCCGTTGGAATCCACACTGGATAAAATCGCGGCTGTCCTACCTTCAGCAAAGGCTCTTTCCTGGGGCCAATCTTCTAACATTCCTTCTTCGTTCAGTGCCAGATCAGAAATTCCTTGAAAATAAGCGTCAATGGTTTGTTGCTGGGTAATACGATTTTGTTGAATGGTTAAATCCTTAGAAATCACGTATTGTTGCCAGGCGACATAAACCGCTAAGACGGCAATCATAATTTGACCCAAAGCTCCCACCCATTCAGCCCAAGAGCCAAATTCATCATATTTAAAGGTATTTAGCCATTGGCTAACGAGATCATAAAACCCGATATATTTCGCAATTCCCGCGATCGCCAAAATAAAACTCAGACTACCGATCAGCGATCGCCGTTCTTGAACCGTTAAATACCGCAGAATCCAGCTTTTAAATGAGGGTAAAATGACCTGAAGAGCCAACATTAGGGCCACAATTGCGGCAGTAAATCCCAGCCAAGCAAGATTAAAAACTAAACCAATGGCCATTAAACCCACTGCGGTTAACAACAACCAGGGATCGGACGTTTCTACGGGTTTCGTCCAAAAAGGTTTAGAAAGCGATCGCGGAGGAATGGGAATCGGCAGGTTTTCAGCTAATGCGGGTTGAATGTTAGTAAGGCGATCGCGTTCCTGGCTGTTCAAATTAGTCTGAGAATCGGGTTCAAGAGTCATATCTTAATTATTTTAAGTAATTTTTGCAGGAGAGAATTACCTTCGCCCTTAATTAATTTTGCGATTGACCTTAATTAATTGCGTTTGATTTAATCGACGACCCTATTTTTTAAGCTTCTATCTTCTTTCAATGGTGCATTTTAAACGGCGATCGCGGTTCGGATTGACAGTTAAGGTTAAAAGGGCGATCGCATAATCCAACAAATGGAGCCAAAAGTACCAATAGCAGGAACTCATGGGAAAGCCGAAAATTTTCCTCAAACTTGAGGTTAAGCTGTCGCGCATTTAAATTACATAATGTTTTTTCTAAAAGCTTTTTAACAAGGGGCTTAAGCCCCTTGCCTGTATGCAGTTTAGATGATTAACAGCTTACCTTGTGTTTATCCTAAAATATTGCATTCCTTTCAGTTTCTTGCAACCCAAAAAGACTAGTCTAGTTTCTCACTAGGCTATATTGTTTAAAATTTAAAGATGGAGATATGCGGACTCGAACCGCAGACATCCTGCTTGCAAAGCAGGCGCTCTACCAACTGAGCTATACCCCCATTAGGTCTTTGGCTTAGTGAACGATAACGATTTCACTGCCTTTGCTATTATAATCATAGACTGCGAAAATAATCAAGTTTTTTTTTAGATTTGCCCATGACCTATCTGGTGAGTAGCTTTTATAAGTTTGTCCGATTGACTAATCTTGAGCAAAAGAAAAAAGATTGGCAGGCCTATTGTCAGCAAAAAGAGATTAAAGGAACGATTTTGTTAGCTTCAGAGGGCATTAACGCCACGATCGCAGGATTACCAGAGGCGATCGCGGAAGTTCTAGCGTTACTCAAAACAGAAACCGAACTGAATGACCTAACAACACGGGATGCCTGGGCCGAATAACTGCCCCTTTGAACGGATGAAAGTCAAAATTAAATCCGAAATTGTCACCCTTGCCCAACCCCAAGCAGACCCTACCGAGCGCGTTGGTCATTATGTAAAACCTCAAGACTGGAACGACTTAATCCAAGATCCAGAGGTTTTAGTCCTAGACACCCGCAACAGCTACGAAGTCGAAACAGGGACATTTCAAGGAGCCACCAATCCCCACACCCATTCCTTCCGAGAATTCCCAGAATATGTCCAGCAAAATTTAGATCCTCAACGTCACTCTAAAATTGCCATGTTCTGTACGGGCGGTATTCGTTGTGAAAAAGCTTCGGCATTTTTACTGAGTCAGGGTTTTCAGGAGGTCTATCACCTCCAGGGCGGCATCTTAAATTACCTCTCAGAAATCCCTCCTGAAGACAGTCTTTGGCAAGGAGAATGTTTTGTTTTTGATCAACGCATAGCCGTCCAGCACGGGTTAGCAGAAGGTACCTTCGATCTGTGTACTGCCTGTGGCCATCCCCTTTCCGAGCAAGAAAAGCGATCGCCCCAGTACCAAGCCGATATTTACTGCCCCCATTGTTTTCCCTTTTTAACCCCAGAAAAACGGGCCAAACAGGAACAAAAACAACGAACAGGCAACCTCAAAAAAATCCTTTCTGAGGATCAACCTCCGTCCTCAAATCTGGGAAGGGGAAGTAAAATGCCAGTCCCTCCTCCTTCCTAAATTCAGTTTTGTAAAACCCTTAAAACTATCACACTTGTTAATTTGTCTGCATTTGAAGCCTGTAAACATCCGTTGTGGTAGGGGGCAATCATCAGCAAATTCATTTAAAGACTAAGGCTATTTTCGCAAATGCTAGAAAAATTTTAGATCTTATGGTAACTTTGAAAAGTAAACTTTTGGGCTTGAGCGTTCGGCCAGAGGCTTAAAATCCTTAGAAACTGAACTTAAGTTTGAGAATTAGTACTCAGTCGTTTGATCTGAGTTTCTAATAAAAGCGTCAAACCACAGGTTTAATGGTATGATTTTCCCTGAAAAGTTTTTTGTTTGAGTGAAATTCGATCCCCAATTTGTATCAATTGTTTTTAGGGTGGGCGTTTTCGCTTGAATAAAATACAATAAAGAAAGACCTATTCACCCATAACAATAATGAAACCTTATTCCATTGACTTACGGCAAAAAGTGCTAGACGCGCACTTAAAAAACCAGACCAGTATCAGAGAGATCGCGGAAAAATTTGGGGTGAGCGACAGCTTCGTCCGCAAATTACTGAAACGCCATCAGGAAACGGGGGGAATTGAACCCAAACCCCACAGTGGTGGTGCTTCCGCAAAGTTGACCGAAGAACATTATGTTCTAGTCGAGAGCATGATCGCAGAAAATAACAACATTACTCTTGTTGTTCTGTGCAAGCAAATCGAAGCGAAAACAGGCATCAGGGTCAGTGTTCCTACAATGTGCCGTATTTTACAAAAACTAAAACTGGGTAAGAACAAAAAATCGGCTCAGGCCGCCGAAGCCTAAGTCTCGTTAATTTTTTTGGATTTAACGAACTTGTTTTCCCTGGGCGTTGCTTAACGGACAGGGTGAATCGCAATTAACTCAGTCATTTAAAAGCATAAATTCTTCATGTTTTTAAATCTTGACTCTCTTATTGTTCCTGATTCATCCACTCTCATCAGCAACGCCTACGTTTTTTAACGGGGAAAGCAGTGATAAATAAATAAATCCCCATCTCTTTGGGTTAATAGCTTTTCTGCTTCGTTCAAGCTGAGATCTTCTTTGCGCGGAAAAGGGCGCGATTTGGGAATCACAATTATAATAGACTTCAAGAGCATCCTGATTTTTACGGATACTGCTAGTACAACCGTTATGGGTTGTTTTTTTGTTGGCTTCGATAAAAGCATCTTCTCCTTTGGTATAGAGTGTAACCTTACCATTGGTATATTTAACACTAGAGCCTGTTGCGACAGAAGTTAACTTCAGGATTTGACCCTGTTTTAGTTGGAGATTAACGGTGTTGCCCATAAATTCCGCCTGAAAAGTTTTGCCTCCCTTGCACCGATAAAGAACGGGACTCTTGTTGTTTTGAGCGAGGCTAGGCAGTAAATTTAAGCTAAAAATGAAGGATAAACCGTAAATAAGTAGGAAAAATTGTTTCATGAGAGGGGAGATTATGGGAATAACTGGAAAGTCCAACAATTATTTGGATAGACTAATAGGCCAATGGAGTGAACTCCAGCCTCTGTTGGAGTGTCGATCAATCTCTTCGGTTAGTGATTGTCACATATTTTCTGAAAAGATGGTGAAAAATGATTCATTTATAATTGGTACAAGCGATTCAAGCAGACGTTAGAAACTTAACCCCGCTTGGTAGGGTCTAATTTCTCAGTTATTGAAACAGCGTTTTTTCCTATGACCAACTCCCCCCCCAATCCGCCTCCCGAAAGACGGGAACCTTCAGGTCATTCAGTCACGGTACGTTGGTTGACTCGGCCTTTTACTTTGATTTTTGGTGGGATTACGGCGGTGGTGGCGATCGCGGGAGTGGTGGGAGTCCAACGCTTTGCTTCTGAGAAAATACCGCCCCTAGTGGAATCAGAATTAACGAAACTACTCAAGCGACCCGTCAAAATCGGCAAAGTTGAACAGGTTAATCTCAATCAAGTCCGTGTGGGGCCATCCACTATTCCTGCAACGGGGACTGATCCGAGTACGTTGTCGATTCCGTCGATGAATGTGACTTTTAATCCTTTGGGATTTTTAGTGGGTAAACCGATCGCCTTTAATGCGGAATTGATCGACCCGATTCTGTCTCTCAAACAGGACAGACAGGGAAAATGGATTAAGTTAGATTTGCCCGAAGGCGGAGAGAAGTTTAATTTACCCGTCGATATTGAAGCCAATATCACCCTGAAAAATGCCAAGGTTATTCTCCACCCCTACGCCCTAAAACAAGCGGTTCCCCTACACATCAACGGGACAGTGGGTTATCAAAATCGTCGTCAAACCCAACAACAACGGATTGAATATGATGTCGCGATCGCGTTCAATCAGTCCCAGATGACAGCCAAGGGTCATAGCATCATTGAAACAGGAGAAAGTAAGGTCGCTTTATCTCTTAAAAAACTAAGTTTGCCCGAAATTATCGCTCTGATTCCCAATTTTCCCGCCACTGTCAATCAAGGAATCGGCAATGGCATCGTTAAAGTTGATCTGCCTTCGTTCCAAAAGCTGGATCAAATGCAGACCTTGGGTAATCTCAACTTAAATAATTTACAAGCAAAAGTGGATGCCTTTAAAGATCCCCTTCAGGTTAATTTCGCGATCGCCTTAGAAGGGCAAAAAGTAGTGATTCAACAGGGACAAATCCAACTGGGTAAATTATCAACAGAGTTGACGGGATTGATTGATTGGAAAAATGGTTATA
Source organism: uncultured cyanobacterium (assembly GCA_963807635.1). Classification (GTDB taxonomy): domain Bacteria; phylum Cyanobacteriota; class Cyanobacteriia; order Cyanobacteriales; family Microcystaceae; genus Snowella. Next base: position 20,564 of record CAWEDJ010000050.1, on the reverse strand, counting down.
ATCTAGGAATTATCACCAATAATATCAGCATTAAAGATTTATTTAATACCTTTGCCATTAAAACGAGTTTAACTCCAAAAGGTAATATTCAAGGAACATTTAAAGTTAGTGGTTTATTAAATAATCCCCTCGTTGCAGGAACGATTAAAAATAGCAATACTCTTGCTGTTGATAAAATTAATATTCAAGCTTTTAACACCGATATTCGTGCCAGCTTAGATCAAATTATTTTTCAAAAAATTAGTATTAAACCCAGTAAAGGGGGTGAGGTGAGGGCCGTTGGGACGGTTGGGATCAATCTCCTAAAATTTATCAAGAACCAGAAGCCCATCGAATGGCAAAAAATGCCTCTCTCCTTTGGTTTTCAGGCAAAATTACCCACCGAAAAATTAATTACTCCCTACTATCTCCTTCCGCAAAATGTTAGTTTGTCGGCGATCGCGGCAACGGGAAAAATTAGTGGCACATTAGGAAAAGCGATAACTGAAATAAAATGGAATACGGAAAAGCCCGCTTCTGTGGCTCAAATTGCCGTTTCAGGAAAGGGAGAAATTGTTACTTTTAATCAAGATATTCTCCTTCGTAATACCACTTTAAAAACTAATGAAGGAAAACTTCTGGTTGATGCCAATGGTAATTTTGGACGCAATCAATGGCAGGGCAATATTAAAGCCAATCAGTTCATTTTAACGCCTTTTATTCGTTCATTTTGTGAGCAACAAATTATTCAAAATTGTCCTACGGCTTTTAAAACGCGACCCTTAATCGTCACCAATGCGAATTTGAATTTAAGGGGACAATTTGATCGCTTTGAACCCGAAAGATGGCAAGGAGGGGGGAATATTGCGATTCAAGGAAAAACAGAAACCGTTGCGCTCAAGGGAAACTTAAATCAGGGAAATATTCAAGCCGATATATTAGCGAGAAATTTACCGCTTAATCCCTATGTCGCCCAACTGACGGTTCCTGTGACCGTGCAGAAAACCCAGATAAATCTGACAGGATCGCTAAAAAATTTGTTGGCGGGTTCGAGCATTAATCTCAAGGGATTTCAGGCGATCGCCGATGCTCAGTTACAGGTTGCCAATAATCCTGTGAGTACGAAAGCGAGTCTCAATCAGGGTTTTCTGAAAACGGCGACCAATTTGGGGGCGTTAAATCTCAATAGTTTAGTGCCAAATCTGCCCGTTCCTAGTCGATTAGTCCGAGGAAAAATCAATTTAGCGGGAAATATCACAGATTATGCTAATTTAAAACTAAAAACCCTCACAGGCAATGCCAATCTCCAATTAGCCGTTGCAGGAAGTCCGCTTAATCTTCGCAGTGAAATCGCCCAGGGACAATTAACCGCGATCGCGAATGTCGGAAGAATCTCACTCAAAAAAGTTTTACCCCAATTAACAGTTCCTGCCCAAATTACCCAAGGACGGGTGAATGTCATTGCTGATTTGGAAAGTGTTTTGGCCGCCAAACCGAATTTAGCCAGTATTCAGGCGATCGCGGATATTCGGGGAACCGTTGATCGAATAGAAGTTAATACCAAAACAAATTTAATCAATAATCAATGGAAAAGCCTGATTCAAGTTGCTAGTGTTGATAAAATTGCCGCATTACCTGGATTATCCCCAGAAATGAGCCGCTTAATTACCTCTAGCCTCGCCGCGAAATTAAAATTATCGGGAAGTATTAAAAATCTTTTAGAACCCAATGGGAACTTACCTATTCAAGCCGAATCCGTTTCCGTGCGATCGGGTAAAAAACAGTTACAAGCCCAGGGAACGCTTTTATTAACGGATGTTTTGCGTCAACCAAAGCTCGCGCAGGTGAATTTAGCTCTCCAAGCCGAGGCGAACCTGAATGATCCGTTGATTAATCAAGTGATCCAGAAATCTTTAGTGAATATCAACGAACAAGTTCGACCATCGGCGGTTGAATTAAGTGGAATTGCTAAATTTAAGGGGAATTTAAACGGAATTCAGGTCAAAAGCATTCGGGATGTGAATCTGTTGGGCAATCTTCAAGTGAATAATTTAGTCCTCAATGACCAGCAATTTGAACCCCGATTAACGGGAACTGTCAATTTTAGTCAAGGGGAAAAATTAGCTTTTAACTTAAGAGGAAAAGAGGATATTATTACAGTTGCCCTAGAACCCTGTATTAATTGCATTTTTCCCTATATTCCCGCTTCCTTTAGCTTCCGTCAAACCTACCAAACTTCAACGCCGATCATGGCAGAAGGTCAACGGCAAGGCGATCGCTTTGCGCTGAATATTCGTCAATTTCCCCTAGCGATCCTGAATTTCACCCCTGGCAAACTCTATAATATTCCAGGAAATTTAAAAGGAGAAATCAATGCTCAATTAAATATTAATGTTAAAAATTTAACAGGAAAAGGAACCCTTCAGATAGAGAATTTGGGAGTAGGAACCCTGGTTGCTGAATCTTTAAAAACAGAGATTAGTTACCAAAATAATTTTTTACAGCTTAATAATACCGTCCTTCAATTAAATAATGGTTTGTATCGCCTCAGTGCGGGTTTAAATCTTAAAACCCAAGAAGTTCAAGCCCGTCTCAATGTTGAAAAGGGCAGGGTTTATGAATTATTAGTAGGTCTGAGAATTTTTGATGTGGATTCTTTACTCAGAGTGTTGCAACTTAGACCCCAACCGACGGCGATCGCCAAACAAATAGGCCCCATTGTTGTCGGAAATGAGGGTAATGATCTGGCGGATCAAGTGAATCTTTTGTACCAAATTGATAAAAAGGTTCGGGAATTAGCTCTGCAATATCAAGCAGGAGGTATTCCTAACGAATTAAAGATTGATGGTTTATTTGATACGGAAATAACTCTGGCAGGAACTCTCAATAATCCAACGGTTAATCTAAACTTTCAAGGAAAAAATTGGAGTTGGTATCCCCAAAGAGCCTTTGCGGATATTGTTCCTCCCTTGGGTTTGGTAATGACAGATACTCGATTTGTTCCCATTCATCAAGTTGATTTACAAGCCCAGTTAGCCAATGGAATTTTAACCATTAAACCTTCCTTTATCCAGATTAAAAATTCTCTTTTTTCCGCAGAAGGAAACTTCTCTCCTGAAAAGACTTCGGCAATTTGGCAAATCGAAAATTTATCTCTAGATACTATTAGTAATTTTGTCCGTTTACCAGGGGAATTTGCAGGAGATCTCAATGCTCAGGGGAGTATCACAGGAACCTTTGATAAACCCGAACTACGAGGGGAATTTTCTTTTGTTAATGGAGCAATTAATGCTCGGTCTTTAGATCGAACGATCGCGGGTAATTTTAACTATACCGATGCAAGATTTCAGATTATCACAGACCAAGATTCTCCGCTATTTTTCTATGCCAGTGTTCCCTATCCCATTGATCCAACTCGGAGAAAATCCACTGATGAAGGAGATAAATTTGATAAGTTTGATCAATTTGAAGTCAAAGTTAAATTACAAAACTCAGCCCTAGAATTACTGGATGAATTGACGCAAGACCAACTCACCTGGATCAGTGGGGATGGGGAAGTTAATCTCTCCGCGATCGGTAAATTAGACCTAACCAATCAAGTTCGTCTTTATGACTTTCAAGCCCAAGGCACGGTCAATTTCAACAATGGTGTGATCAAAAGTCCTGTCCTGCCCAGTCCCGTGACTTTAACGGGAAAAATTACCCTAAATAACGAACTCATTCGAGTAGAACAGTTAGTTGGAAACTTTGCCCAAGGTCAGTTACTCGTCGCAGGGGATTTACCTATTTTCCGACCACAAAATGCCCTTGAAAATCCCCTAAACCTAGTGATTAATAAGACCGTATTAGATATTAATCGTCTATATAAAGGTAATTTTGAAGGAAATATTCGGGTTAAGGGAACCGCTTTTTCACCTGTGTTGAGTGGAGCGATTAAATTAGCGAATGGTCAAATATTTTTACCTGAAGAAGTCGCGACCGAACCCACAACATTTACAAATCCCTGGTCTAAGCCGCGTCAAACAAAATCCCTGATTTTTCCCGCTTAGAAGATCTTCAAATTACCTTAGAAAATTTATTTATAGAGCAAACCCCCCTCTACGATTTCTCCTTTGGAGGTCAGTTAGCCTTAAATGGTTCCTTAGATAATTTGAGTAGGATTCAATCCCAGGGTTCGATTATCTTAAATCGAGGAAGAATCAGTTTTCTTGACACTCGTTTTTTATTAGAAAGACGCTATAAAAATGCGATTGTTTTTAAACCGAATCAGGGCCTGTTTAATCCCAGTTTAGACATAAAAATGCGGACGATTGTTTCAGAGCTTCCCCAGACCAGTCGTATTCGTTCTGCTGAAAGTAGCGAGATCCCCGATGATACCCTCAATCAAGTAGCACGGATTGATATTAATTTAGGACTCAAAGGTTCTTTAAATCAATTATTACCTAATTTGAATGAAAAGAATGCTGATATTTGTGGAATGAGGAATCGATTTAGACCAATCAAAAAATCAGCAAATCTATCTGAAAGAAGATTAAAACGGTTGACAGATTGTTTACGAATTCTTGCTTCCCAAGAGGCAACAGATGCTCAATTATTATCTAATCCAGTCATTCGATTAACCAGTAATCCTCCTCGGAGCCAAGGGGAAATTGTTAGATTATTGGGGGAACAACTTCTGGTCGTAGCCGATGCAGTACAGGGAAAAAATACCAGTCAATTACTCCAGTTTGGCATTACCCAATTAGCAATTCCGATGATTTTTCAAGGTTTGGTTTATGATGTAGAAACTTCCATTAGTAATGTGGTGGGAACAACGGATATTAGAATTGTTCCTTTCCTAGAAGCGATTTACGAAGTTGATAAAAGTACCTATGTTCGGTTATCCTATGATTACAGTTTTAATGAAGTCAAAGTCCGCTATGAAAGACAATTTTAAGTATGCTTAAGTAAGCTGTTAATTATCAAAAATGCACAGAGGCAAGGGGCTTAAGCCCCTTGTTATCAAAGTTTAATGAAAAGTTACCATTCAATCTAAATGTGCGATAATTTATTACTGAAAAAATATCAAAATCTATGACATCTCCACTTTTTTCCTGGCCAGAAATTCAGCAAGCACTAATCGACCAGAATCTAACCGTTATTAGCGATCGCGGTCAACTGGACAAACTTTCCTTAGATTATTTTCATTTTAGTCCCGTTTTAGACCGCCAACTCCGAGAAAAACGGGGAAATCTCGTTGTTCGCCCAAAAACAGAAGCAGAGGTAATAATAGTTGCCCAAACCTGTGTTAACTATCGTATTCCTCTGACCGTTAGAGGCGCAGGAACAGGGAACTATGGCCAATGTATCCCCCTCGACGGTGGCATTATCTTGGATTTGAGCCAGCTTAATCAAATTCTTGACCTGAAACAGGGGTCGCTAGGGTCGAATCTGGGGTCAAAATGGCTAATATTGATAAAAAAAGTCAACCAATGGGTTGGGAACTACGGATGGCTCCTTCTACCTACCGCACGGCAACGATGGGCGGCTTTATCGGTGGGGGTAGTGTGGGCATGGGATCAGTTAATTACGGCTTAATCAGCGATCGCGGCAATGTGCAGGGCCTGACGCATTGTCACCCTAGAGGATACTCCCCAAATTATTGAATTACGGGGCGATGACACCCAAGCGGTAATTCATGCCTACGGAACTAACGGTATTATTACCCAACTCGAAATTCCCCTGGCTCCCGTCTATCCCTGGGCAGAATTAATCGTCACCTTTGATCATTTCAGTCAATCGGTAAATTTTGGTCAAGCACTAAGCGAGAGTAGTGGTATTGTCAAAAAACAAGTCGCTGTTCATGCCGCTCCCATGTCCCAATATTTTACGGCTTTAAAAGATTATCTTTCACCCCAAAAAGCCTGTGCATTATTAATGGTTTCTGAATACGATCTAGAAGCAGTTAAAGCTTTAATTCAAGAATATTCGGGAGAGATTACCTATCTCAAAAATACCGAAGAGGCTACTAAAAGTTATAATCTCTTAGAGTTTAACTGGAACCATACAACTTTATTGGCTCGCAGTATTGATCCCAGTTTGACCTATTTACAAGTTTTTTATTGGACAGTGGAAACCGTTGAAAAACTCCATCAATATTTTGGGGATGAGGTAATAATTCACTTAGAATTTATCCGAGTCAATGGTAAAGTTATTCCTGCGGGCTTGCCCCTGGTTCGTTTTACCACCGAAGAACGCTTAAATGAAATTATTGCCTACCACCGAAACCAAGGAACGGGCATTGCCAATCCCCATGTTTATACCATCGAAGAAGGTGGATCGGGTCAGATTAATCCTGAGCAATTAGCCTTTAAAAAACAAGTTGATCCCTACGGTTTAATGAATCCAGGAAAAATGAAAGCTTGGTCAATTTAGTTGATTCTCCGCGCAAAATCTATCATAAACAAAAGATTAAATCGGGATTAACGCCCTGAAGATGGGGGACTCTGAGTGCTAACTGCTTAAAAAAAATAACATCCAGTTTCCTAGAGGTTCCCCCTAATGCGATAATTTATCCAATATGCACAAAAACCATGAACTGAGCATACTTGAGGATCAATTAGAAGACCCCCTAGACCAATTAGATGCCGATGGACTAGCGGAAACTCCCCCCCCTGATCCCGAAATGATGTTGACGCTTCTTGTCTCGACTGATGCGTCACAGAGGATGCTGGCCGCGAGAGCCTTTTGTGAACTTCAGGAAGAGCGGGCAATTCCCCATTTAATCCAGTTATTAGCGGATGTTTGTCCCCTGGTTCGAGTCAGTGCGGCCTATGCTTTGGGACGCAATACCCATCTTGATGCGGTTGCTCCTCTGATTCATCTTTTGGAAAATGATTGGAATGGCTACGTCCGTAAAGGTGTGGCCTGGCCTGGGCAATTGTCGCGATCGCCGTGCCTTGTATCCCCTGATCCATGCCTTGAGAACGGATATTTCTGGCGGTACGTCTTTGGTCAGCGAGTAGTTTGGCCCAAATCGCAAGTTTAGGATATGAAGATGTGCTTGCCACCCTCCCCCCGTTGATTGAAGGTCTCAGACGGGATAGCATGGGGGCTGTGCGGAGTAATTGCGCCTGGGCGATCGGTCAACTCTGTCGGGAATTACCGTCTAATGTGGTCTATGCCACCGCGATCGATGCCCTATTGGAAGCATTAGTAGAAGATGAAGACTATGGGGTGAAAGAAGATGCGAAATCCGCTTTATTGCGAGTGGGTGATCCTCGTGGACTACAAACAATTGAAGATTTGGAGTTAGAAGGCTTGATTTAGGTTGGCAATGCTTGTAAAAAACCATGCCTCTGATGCGATCAGGCTTTGAACTTATTCCGCGCTGACTTTATGGGATTGATTCACTAACTCAACAGGTTCGGGAGATTCCAAGGCGGCCTTGGGATAAACAATGCGTTGATGATGGAACTGTTGCCAAACTCGTACAAAAACATCGGCAATAATCGGTAACTCCTCGTATTTCAGTCCACTATCCTTGAGTTGTTCATCCCGCCAACGGGCTTTGAAAATACGGTTAATCATGACGCTTGCGGTCTCAGGAGTGGCATCTTTCAGCGATCGCAAGGCGGCTTCTGAACTATCGGCTAACATGACAATTCCCGTCTCCCTGGATTGAGGAATGGGGCCGTCATAGCGAAACCTGACTTCATCCACGAATTCCTGTCCCGATTTTTCAGCCGCTTCCTTGGCTTGATAATAAAAATAGGAAATCAAAAGCGATCCTTGATGCTCAGGAATAAAATCACGCACAACCTGGGGTAATCCGTAGCGACGGGCCATTTCTAACCCTTCGGAAACGTGTTTTTTAATAATGTCCACACTGACGTAGGGATCTTGAATGAGGTCATGCTTATTGGGGCCGCCCATCTGATTTTCGATGAAACCCAAGGGATCGTGCATTTTTCCAATGTCATGGTAAAGCGTTCCTGTTCGGACTAACTCCACATTACAGCGCAATTCCCGTGCCGCCGATTCCGCCAGACAAGCGACAAATAAAGTATGTTGAAAGGTTCCAGGGGCTTCCATCGCCAATCGTTTGAGGAGGGGACAATTGGGATTTGCGAGTTCCACCAGTCGGATGGGGGTGACAACATCAAAAAATCGTTCTAAATAGGGAGAAATCCCGATCGCAACAATACTCCAGCCCATGCCCAAAAGTCCATAAATTGCGGCTCCAGGTAAAACCGCATACCAAACAGAAGTTGCTGTTGTACTGAGAATGAGATAACTAACCAAGTAAACCCCACCTTGCAAAATCCCTACGCCCGCTCCCAACAGAGCCAAATCATCCCGCGATCGCAATCTTCCTGCAATCAAAGCCGCCATGATCCCACTCTGCCAAGCCCCCCAGAGTATATTCCCAATTGACATTATCCGTCGCAAAAGTCGAAAGCCCGCCGACTAGGATCACCTGGGAAACCGCTAAAGTCGGCCATAGAAACTACTGACCAATAATCCCACCGCAGGTAAATCGGCATAACGGGGATGGAGCAGAGACATGGCGGGGGTACTAATGCTCAATAAACACAACAAAATATGATCACGACGACGGAGCGGACGGTGAACTCGTTGACTAATGCCCCAAAAAATCAAAACCCCCGCAGAAACTAATCCCGCCGAAAGTGCGAGGCCAGACCAGTTGGTTTGCCGTTGACTCAAACCCAAGCCATCTAGTACCACAAACTGACTTTGCTCAATGGGTTGACCAGCTTTAATAATCGGGCCCTCCTTTTTTGATGGAAACCATTACGGGTTCAATGGCAAGGGCCGCTCGTTCCGCGTATCGCCTAGTTTCTTCCTTATCAATGGTTAAATTATGCCCCTCTTTTAAAAGGGCCAAGAGTACCTCCTGGGCAACATTGTCGGCATTTGTCGGTAAAACGTTGCGTAAATGAAACCGAATGGTCTCTGCTAAAAGTTCGGGAGAAATCCCTGGAGCCAGACCTTGAATCAAAATTCGATCAAATACCTGGATAATGGTTTGTTCAGTCACTTTCCAAGTAGAGTCATTTAATTGCAAAGCCGTGACTAGGGTTTCAGGAGAGATCTGATCCACTCTAGCGATCGCCAATCGACTAATGACCTGGGCATATTGTTCGCGGGCTTTTTCTACCTTGAGAATTAAGGATTTTAACTCTGTATCCAATTTTTGAGTCGATTCGGTTTTTGAGGCGGATTGAGAAGACTCTTGGAGGAAATATCCTAAACGTTTACTAATTTTTTGAAGTTGGGGCGAGAGATCCCTGGAAGGGGTTGAAGATTGGAGCGTTTTGAGGAGGAGTTGCCATTGCTCTTCGGGACAATTGCGGAGATATTGTTGGTCAGCTAAACTTAAGATATTGGTAGAAATAAACGGAAAAGGAGAGCCAATCCTTCTTAATTGGTTGATTTGATCTAACAACACCCCTCGGTTTTGTTTCAGGGATTGAGTTAATTGATCATCTCGCTTTAAACGGGGAATAATCCCTGCACGAACATCCTTTCGTCTGTCTTCTGTCGTTTTTTGATCGGCAAATTTTGCATCTTTGGGAGCCACTACGGTAATCGGAGAAATATTACCTACGGCTAATTGGGGTTGATTATAAAAGCGATAACCGATCACTCCCGTCATAGAAACCACTGTGATGCCAAACATGACAGGGGAATGGATTTTTCGTATTTTGCGAGAACAGCAAACTTTCTGCAAAACGTTCGGTGCAGACTTATCGGTTTTAGGGAACAACGAAGGCTTAGGGGGAAGAAGACGCAACCAGAGAGGAGCTTTTGTCTGGTGATCCTTTGAATCGCGCCACCAGCCCTGCAAGGATTGATGGACAGTCTGAAACGGTTTCATGCTGGACAATGGGTAAGGATTGCTATAAAAACCGATGTCATTGGCGGCTTAGGGGATTAAAAGACGATAATCCCTATTATCCAATGAAATTGATTCTTTGTTTCAATCTTATTTTTCAAAGCTTGATTAATTAAACGTCTATGGCTCTTGTTTGCAACCAATTTACTCCTTACCCACCCCACCACTCTAGCAATAGTTGGCATAAATTTCCAATGGTTCCTTGCTTCTTGATCATCGTTTTCGAGTAAAAAAGAGGTTAAATCCGCTTAGACTTGATTTTGTCTAGTCTTTTCTGGAATTGTCCCGAAAAATAAATTGATGGCAAATTTTCAGCCTTCAACATATTCGCCTTGGGAAATTAGGGGAACATTAGGGCGAGCTTGGATCACCAGGGGAGAGGCGATCGCGATCGCAAGGAGTAAAGTCTTTTCGGATAAAACCCCTGACCATTGACCCCAAAATTGATGAATACGCTCTGAAAATATCGGCTCTGGTTGAGTTAATCGCCAAGCCAGGGGAATGCCCGTAAAACCGTGATAGGCTCCTGCTAATGCGCCCGTGAAAGGCAAAACCAAGGGATGCTTGATCAGGGCGGCTCGTTTAAGCGTCAAGTCAAAATGTTCGGGAGTATCCAGAAAAAAATAAAGGGATAGGGCGATCGCAGATAAAAGTTCAGAGGCTCCTAACGTTTCAACAACTCTTTCGGGGGAATACCCTTCCTGAATAGCTCGTTTTATCCCGATTAAAGATTCTTCCCAAACAGTTCCCTGGGTAAAAGCCTGAAGGGAAGAAAGACAAAATTCAACCTTATTTTTAGATGGAAACTTTTCTCTAACAATCAAAGAAAGCATATAACCCCAACCCAAAAGAGCCAGGGCATCATCGGGGCTAATGAGTTGATTTTCACTTAAAATCCCTAACTCATCTTGAAAACCCGTTAGATAATCATGGCGAAATAGGGCGGTGGGAATCAATGTAACAGGAAACTCTCTAGGGTTAGTTTGGGCTAAATTTTGCCATTTTTCTAGAGCAATATTTCCTGAATGACCAAGAGTATTGATAATTTCTATCAAAATAGAATTCCTAACGGCGATCGCATCAGAATCCTGAATTTGGGGACTAAGGAAACTGCCATAGAGACATCCTTGGAAGCGATTTAATAACGATACATTCATCTACTTAAAAACCCATTTCCAAAGGATATGTTTGGGGCCTGTTAATTGAATTTTTTTAACCTGATTTGCTAAACGAAACTGTTCCCTCGGTGAAATTCCTTTCCACAGATAAAGACCATGCCAAATTAAGGTTGAAACCGTGACACCGATACAAAAAAGAAAACCGTAGGCAGGAATCAAATTAAACATCAAGCTATAACGGACAGAAGCCCAGGTAAAATATTCGGTCATCAGTTGAATATCATCCCATAGTCGTCCTATTGCCCAGGGAGCTACCAACAACCAGGCCATCGCGGTCAGGAGCCAACGCCCATACAGATGTAATAAATATAAACGCTGAACAGGTTTAGCTAAATCAGAATCTACAATGGTCATAATGTCAGCAAAAATCCTTTAATTCCAACGGCAATGATTCAACGGTTTGTCAATGGCTAAAGTGCCGTGTTAACCAATCTTTCAAAATAAGATTAAATTTTTCGGGACATTCATCCTGGGGACAATGGCCGACTCCTGCTAATTCCACCAATTCAATCAAAGGATTTAGTTTAGCGAAAATAGGGGCCAATAGGGGCGGAACCATGCGGTCTTGGAGTCCCCAAATTAATAAGATGGGAATGTGTAAACGGGGAAGCACTACCTTGGCTGACGGCGCGAAATTGGGCGATCGCACCGCATCAAATAAACGATAAAAAGTCCTATCGGCTCCTTTATCCTGGGCGGGAAGGGTTAAAATGGCGATTAATTCTTCATTAACAGCATTTTGATCAATATAGGCAACTCCCGCCCAACGACGAATCACCGACGGTTGACGGAGAAACAGAAATAAATTTTTTAATAACCAGTGGGACGCAAACAGACCTTCAATCCCCATCACAATCGGCTGTAAGGGTTTGGGAATCGCTTCTTGACGAATGGCAACATCGGGCAAGCTCAACATCGTAATACCTGCCACCATATCGGGGTAGGTGTAGGCCAACGTTAAGCAAACCAAAGAGCCGATGGAATTTCCCACCAAAATAACTGGCTCTTGAATAAAAGTCCGCCAAAAATCATAGACTTGTCGCGCCCAGAGATAAACGCTGTACTGGGTATCTGCTTTCTTTGATCCGCCAAAACCGAGTAAATCCAGGGCGTAAACACTAGAATTTTGACTTAACTCAGGAATATTCTTTCGCCAATGTTCGATCGCCGCCCCAAATCCGTGTAACAAAATCAGGGGGGGATGTTTGGCATGATCGCGATCGGGGGGATGGAGAAAACTATAACGAGTTTGCTGTCCCTGCCAGACCCAATCCCGTTGATGACCAATGCGTTTTTGCCAGGGAAGTGACTCTATCACAGCTTAAAATTTATAAATCTTTACATTTTTCTTATTTTACAGGCAACTCTCTCGATCTTGATAGCGATCGCTTAAGCTGCTTTCTCGACAAGCTTGGGCTTTTTTGCCCTGTACAATCTCATGTAAGAAAAATTAAAGAAAAATTAAGGCCGAAATTTCTAAAGACTAGGTAGAATAGCTATTAACTGATCAAACAATTTATTCCTTTATATCCACATCATTGGTTCGAGATTTGCAAAACACACCCCTAATCGACAAAAAACGTAGTCAGCGCGATTTACCGAAAATTAATGAGCGAATTCGTTTCCCTGAAATTCGTGTCATTGATAGCGACGGTGCCCAATTAGGAATCCTGACTCCAGACGAAGCCCTGAAGGTTGCAGAAGAAAGAGAACTGGATCTGGTCTTAGTAAGCGAAACGGCTGTCCCTCCTGTTTGTCGAATCATGGATTACGGCAAATACAAATTTGAACAGGAAAAAAAGGCCAGGAAGCTAAGAAAAAGCAACACACGGCTGATGTCAAAGAAGTGAAGATGCGCTACAAAATTGATGAACACGATTATCAAGTGCGAATCAATCAGGCGGTACGCTTCCTCAAAGCTGGCGACAAAGTTAAGGTGACCATTACCTTTCGGGGTCGGGAAATTCAACATTCCCACTTAGCCGAAACTTTGCTCAAACGGATGGCATCGGATCTGGGTGAAGTTGCTGATGTTCAGCAGGCTCCTAAAAAAGAGGGTCGCAATATGATGATGCTACTCTCATCGAAAAAGTAATTGTCAATTTACCTGCTAAAAATTTTTCTAGGTATGGGGCGAGTTTAATCGTCCCTTTTTTTATTTATTCGCGATCGCTCAACGAACATTTACAAACTCCCTAAAAACGCGTCATCTTTTTGACTCATTTTTAAGTTCATTTATTTACTGATTGGTTGAAGGTGAGTTGGATAGGATAAATTAGCTTCGGTTTTGTTTAACTTGATTTGAAGATTTTTAGGTAATTCAGAGAAGTTTATTCCTCTTTGGAAATCTTCTTCTGTCAGTTCACGAACTTCTCCTTCTGAATTAGTCAAGGGTTTTGGATTTTCCATGTTTTTTAGCCTCTCTTGGGTTTGCTTTACGAAAACTAATCACACGAATTCCTGTTAATGTTTCTGTAAAACAGAGGATGTGTAATCGCTTGTCAAGATAGATTAAACATTTCAATATGTTTGATCGGGTAAATTACGAATATCTAGAATTTCCGTTTGATTAAATGGACATAATAACGGAAAGATGGATAATTTTAAACCTGTTTCATCGGATGCCATTTCTCGTGCATTTTGGTAACACTGAGGAAAGACTTCTTCATAATATCGCTTTAAACTGGGACTTTCTTCAAAATCTTCTAAAAGGCGTTTTCTATATTCCCGAATTGAATATTTCCAGCTATTCGTTAATTTATCGGATTGATAATGCCATTTAAGCAGGTGCATTAATAATTGTTCTAAGTTTCGTCTAATCGCTCGGCGATCGCTACGTCCCATTGCTTCGATTTCTTCTAATAGGTTTTCTCTATCTAATTGTTCTAAATTGCCATCTCGAAGGGCTTGGGCTGTTTCTTCGAGCCAAAGATGAAAGTCGGTTTCATAAAGTGTCTTTAATGCTAACATAATTTACTCCTGACTATTATTTAAGATAAATTTTCAATTTTTTTCACTTAGACGATCTTCAATGATGAGTTCAATCGCACTTTTTAGACTGGCTTTAGTTTCTGCGATCGTTTCGCCTTGACCGTTAGCTCCAGCAATTTCTGGACAGATTGCCCAATAGCCTCCTTCTGTTGCGGCTTCAATGATTGCGGTTAGTTCGGCTTTCATTTAAGTTTTCCCCAATAATTAAGTTTGGGTTTCTTTGCGTTAATTTGGTTTATGGGAGCGGCGATCACACTTAATTTAGTATAATTTATCTTAAATTTATCCCTCCTGTTGAGATGGGCGATTATGACGGAGCAATCTACTTATCGTACTGTAATTCTTGCTGAAACCTTAGAATTTGTTAAGCAAGCTTGTAAACTTAATGGAATTAAAAAAATTTCTCTAATTGGTTCCTTGACACGACAAAAGTCTTATCCCAAAGATGTAGATTTATTGATACGAGTGACTGATGAAGCTGATTTAGCTCCGCTTGCCAAAATGGCTCGTCAGCTAAGTGGTCGTTTGCAAGATAAACGTAATAATGCAGGGGTAGATGCTTTTTTAGCTAATCCGAGAGGAAAATATTTGGGGCGAACTTGTCCTTGGCGTATTTGTGAACCAAGGGGAAATTGTGATGCTTTTCACTGTGCTAAAAGACTTCATTTGCATGATGATTTTGAAGATATTAAACTTAAACGTGACTTAATTTTACGACCTCCTGTTGATTTATGGCCTAAAATTGTTAGGCGGGAAGTTCTTCCAGAAGATACAGAAGATATTTTAGTTCAGCCTTTAGAAATCATGATTCGAGATGAAAAAAACAAAAAGGTTTCATTGTCATGGGAATCTACAGAAAAGATTGTTGCACTTATCGAACAAGCTATATCACCAGAGGCTAAAGTCGAACACAATGTTAAGCTGCCTGTTATTAACAACCCAAACAGAAAGCCAAGACAATGTGATGTAGTAATTACATTCGGCAAATATCCTCGACAAACTTTTGCTATTGTAGAAGTTCAGAAAAGAGCAACAAAACCTAGTATAACCACTTTTCATGGGTGGTGTAAAAAAATGGAAGAAGTAGGGGCGCAGCACTTATTTTGTGTTTCCGCTTTGGGTTATCCGTCATCAATTATCGAGTATGTTAAAAAGGAAAAAGGGCCAACAGTTAAACTTTTAACATTGGAAGATTTAGGAAAAGAAAAAATATTAAATGGGTTCTTTCCAACTTCTGATTATGAATTGACTTTCGTTAACCCTGAATATGAAATCCTAGATATTGGGAATATTAAACTCGGAAACATAGATGACCGAAAAGAACAAGACCCTAACTTAGAAACAAATTGTTTTGATACGTACGAATTGAATTTTGATCCTAATGCCCAAAGTCTATCTATCGCAAATAATTCTAATTTTACTAGCTTAAATAATATTCTCAATACAATATTATTGCCAACAATTAAAGATATTATTTCCTCTTCATCCAATTTAGAAGTCAATCTTAGTAGCCACTTCCCTGAACTCTATTTTTATAACAATGGTCATAAATTCATAATTGAGGATTGGCTTATTAAGCTGAATGTGTACTGTAAGCCAGAATCTATTTCTATTCCATTTAATCGTTTTGTTTATCGTGAAGAATTTAGAGACAATGCCTTGGGATGGATTGGTACTACTCAATTCGTCTATGAGGAGCAGGAACGTGAAATAACGATTATTGTTAATCCTAGTGAAAACGAATCCTTTTCAATTAGTCTAGTCACCGATCCTGATCATCCTTTAGCTATCCTAATAATCTAAAAATTGATCGAGTAATACTAATTTATGTTTAGTAGATTAAAGTAATTTAGTATGATATTTAATCTCGTTTTTTCTGAACAGGCCAAACTAAAAAGTTTAACCTATCTCATTTATATTAACAGAACTAACTAAAAATAATCCTGCAAAGCCTTAACCTCCAAAGGATGATCCTGCAAACTCTTAATCGCCGCGACAGTTGCCCGCGCTCCTGCTAAAGTCGTGATAATCGGTAACTTATAATCCAAAGCCGCCTAACGAATCACTACCACTTTTTGTAACCTTATTTTTTGTTGGGAATAGGTATTTGTAAATCGCGGCAGATACCTCGAACTAAGAAGTTATTAATTTCTCGATGTCTAGGAATTGCAACTGATCTTTGAGTAGCACGACTTACATAAACAGTATGATTGCTTCCCTCTCTCAGAAATTGGCAACCATGAGACTCTAAATGACGAATAAGATCTAATCGTTTCATGCCACCTGATAAGAAATAGCTTCACGAATGATGTCTTGACCTTGTAATTGCTCTTCAGCTAACACGCGATTTGCGTCTAAAACTAACTGAATAGCTTCCTCCAGATTAATTCGACATTCTTCCAAAGTATTAGCCTGGGAATATGCACCAGGTAATTCCTCGACAAAACCGATATATCCTTCAGGAACTTTTTGAAAAATCTTAGTTAGTATTAAAGTCATAAAACCTCATGATTATGATTCAGGATAAAAATCAGAGTCTAGCAATTCAGAAACCGAAAATGGACATTGTTCGGGGAAAATTTTTGAAGATAAATCTGTTTTTTCAATTACCGCTTTTCTTGCTCTGGAATAAATCAGATCCATGCGAGTTAGAAAAAAATTGTAGAGTGTTTTCGATTCAAATAAAGAAGCTAGTTCATCTCTAAAAGCGCGAATTTCAATTTTCCAACCGTTTCCACAGCGATCGCGTTCACTTGTCCAGTATTTATAAAGTAGTAAATGAATTAAAAGCTGTCGTAGATAACTATCTATTTTATGGTGTAATGCAATCCCCAAACCTTCGATCTCCTCTGCTAAATTATCCCAATCTAGCTGTTCAACTTGCCGATGCTTAACTTGCTCTAAAGTTGTTTCCAACCAAAGCATATAATCAGTTTCGTACAAACTTTTAGAAGTAAGCGTTAAAGACATAAAAATACTTAGCTTTATTAAATGAGACAGGCCAGACTAAAAAGTTTAACCCATCCCATCTATATTAACAGAACTAACTAAAAATAATCCTGTAAAGCCTTAACCTCCAAAGGATGATCCTGCAAACTCTTAATCGCCGCCACCGTTGCCCGCGCCCCTGCTAAGGTCGTGATAATCGGTAACTTATAATCCAAAGCCGCCCGACGAATCGATCGCCCGTCTAATTGGGACTCTTCACCGCTAGGGGTATTAATAATAAATTGGATCTGATTATTCTTGATCCAATCAATTACATGGGGACGACCTTCATGGAGTTTGAGGACAACTTCAATTCCCTCAATTCCATTATCTTTCAGGACTTGTTGGGTTCCCGATGTCGCAACCACTTTAAAGCCCAAAGCAATTAAATCCCGAACGACAGGGACTACTGCTTCTTTAGTGCGATCGCTCATGGAAACAAACACCGTTCCAGTTGTTGATAGATTAACACTGGCTCCCAATTCAGCCTTAGCAAAGGCTTTCCCGAAATCACTATCAATCCCCATCACCTCACCCGTAGAACGCATTTCAGGGCCAAGCAAGGTATCTGTGCCAGGAAACTTAGCAAAGGGTAAAACCGCTTCTTTAACCGCAACATGGTTGGGAATTAATTCTTCCGTAATGCCCAGTTCCGTCAAAGTTTTGCCCGACATCACTAAAGACGCAATTTTCGCCAAAGGCCGCCCCGTTGCCTTAGAAACAAAGGGAACTGTCCGAGAGGCACGGGGATTGGCTTCTAGGATATAAACCTGATCGCCTTGCACCGCATACTGAATATTCATCAAACCAATGACTTTTAAAGACTTGGCTAACTGTTCCGTCCATTGGCGAATGGTCGTGACAACTTCATCTGTTAAGCTCGTATAGGGCAGAGAACAGGCAGAATCTCCTGAATGGATGCCCGCTTCTTCGATATGCTCCATAATGCCCCCCATAACGACAAAACCCGTCGCATCAGTCAGGGAATCTACGTCAACCTCGATCGCGTTTTCGAGAAATTTATCGATCAAAATGGGGTGATCGGGTTCGATCTGCACCGCATAGACCATGTAACGTTCCAATTCCTCATCGGAATAGACGATTTCCATCGCCCGACCGCCTAAAACGTAGGAAGGACGCACAACCACAGGATACCCAATACGATTAGCAACCACGCGAGATTCTTCGTAATTACGGGCAATACCGTTAGCAGGTTGTTTAATGTCTAATTCACGGAGAATTTTCTCGAAACGCTCCCGATCTTCGGCAGCATCAATGGAATCGGGTGAAGTTCCCCAGATTTTAGTTTGGACGGGACAATCAGGACTATTGAGGTATTTTTGCAATGGAACCGCTAGTTTTAACGGGGTTTGACCACCAAACTGCACGATAATCCCCGCAGGTTGCTCGGCTTCGATGATATTTAAAACATCTTCCTTGGTTAGCGGTTCAAAATAGAGGCGATCGCTGGTGTCATAGTCGGTGGAAACGGTTTCGGGGTTGGAATTGACCATGATCGTTTCATAACCCGCATCACTGAGAGAAAAGGCGGCATGACAACAACAATAGTCAAATTCGATGCCCTGACCAATACGGTTCGGCCCACCGCCCAAAATCATCACTTTTTGCTTATCACAGGGTAAAACCTCTGAATCTGAGGGTTCGTAGGTGGAATAATAATAGGGCGTAAGGGCTTCAAATTCCGCCGCGCAGGTATCCACCATTTTATACACAGGAATAATGTCTAAACTCTTACGGTAGGCTCGCACCTCGTCTTCGCTGGATTTGGTGGCAAAGGCAATTTGGCGATCGCTGAATCCCTGTTGTTTAACCGAGCGCATTTTTGCCGCCGTGATCGATTTGAGGGGCGTTTTTTTGAGGATTTTTTCTGTTTCCACCAGATCTGCTAATTTATCCAAAAACCAGATGTCGATCGCGGTTAATTCATGGATTTCTTCGACGGTCATGCCCAGACTGAAGGCGTGATAAATCGAGTAAACCCGATCAGGATTGGGTGTCCTCAGTTGGGAACGCACCTGGGGCAAGGTCGGCAGGGTTTCGACGCGATCGCAACCAAACCCAAAACGACCAGTTTCTAAAGAACGTAACGCTTTTTGGAAAGACTCTTGGAAAGTGCGACCAATGGCCATGGCTTCCCCAACAGATTTCATTTGGGTCGTTAAAATCGGTTCCGAGCCAGGGAACTTTTCAAAGGCAAAACGGGGAATTTTCGTGACCACATAATCAATGGTCGGCTCAAAGGATGCAGGGGTTTTCTTGGTAATATCGTTGGAAATTTCGTTCAGCGTATAACCTACCGCTAATTTCGCCGCAAATTTCGCGATCGGGAAACCCGTTGCCTTAGATGCTAGAGCAGAAGAACGGGAAACACGGGGATTCATCTCAATGACAATCACATCCCCATTGGCAGGATTCACGGAAAATTGAATATTCGATCCGCCCGTTTCTACGCCGATTTCTCGGATAATTGCCATCGAATAATCGCGTAACCGTTGATATTCCTTGTCTGTCAAAGTTTGGGCAGGGGCAACGGTGATCGAGTCCCCTGTATGTACCCCCATCGGATCAAAATTTTCAATCGAACAGATAATTACCACATTATCTGCCAAATCTCGCATGACCTCTAATTCGTATTCTTTCCAGCCTAAGAGGGATTTTTCGACGAGAATTTGGGAAACAGGCGATTGCTCTAATCCATAGAGAGCCATTTCTTCGTATTCTTCCTGGTTATAGGCAATCCCCCCCCCTGTTCCTGCGAGAGTAAAGGCGGGACGAATAATCAAGGGATAGGAACCGATTTCCTTGGCTACACGGCGAGCATCTTCAATATTACTCACAATCCCTGAAGGACAGACGGGAACCCCAATGCGGGCCATGGCTTCCTTAAACAGTTCTCGGTCTTCCCCCATTTCGATCGCGTCTAATTTGGCCCCGATCAACTCAACGCCGTATTTTTCTAGGACACCCGATTTCGCCAAGGTCACTGCCAGATTAAGAGCCGTTTGTCCGCCCATTGTCGGTAACAAAGCATCGGGCCGTTCTTTCTCGATCACCTTTTCCACCATTTCAGGGAGGAGCGGTTCGATATAGGTGCGATGGGCTGTTTCTGGATCGGTCATGATCGAAGCGGGATTAGAGTTCACTAATACCACTTCATAACCCTCTTCCCGTAAGGCTTTACAGGCTTGGGTTCCCGAATAGTCAAATTCACAGGCTTGCCCAATAACAATCGGGCCAGCTCCCAATACTAAAATTTTCTTTAAGTCTGTGCGGCGTGGCATAAGCGGTGTCCCAGGAAATGAATCGGTAATTTGAATCCCACCTATTTTATAAGGTTTATCCGCGATCGTACCTCTATTATTTATCTGGGTTTATTGACTTTTGGCCGTTATAGGAAATTACCTTAATTTTTAAACGGGGTCTGCTATTCTAAAAATTATGCGTACTGATACTATCTTTTACCAATTATTTTTAACTTTCCACTCTCTCCTCTTTGAGTTGCTAGGAGT
>CAWEDJ010000049.1:0-35454 GCA_963807635.1 uncultured cyanobacterium | reverse complement strand
CTTTGCCAAATTACGAGAGTTCAATTGTTGTAGAAACATTGTGAATACGACCAAGAGAAGTAAGCTTGGCAAAAATCTGGGCTAATAAAATAGGCTCTGGCTGTTCGGGAAGCATTTTTAACATTGCATGAGCATAGTTCAAACCACGGTAGTAAGCTTTAAGATCAACAATGCCAGAGCCAGGATTATCTTCACGGAACTGAGCTAGAAGAAGATAGGATAAATTGACCATGAAAAAAGAAAGGTTAGCCGCATTAGTAACAGAGGTTTGACCGAGGTTCATAAAATCTTCCAATCCCCAAAACTGCTTGGCATCACGAAAATTAAATTCGATTTGGAAGCGTAGTTTATAGTAGTCGATAATTTTGTCATAGGATAAAGTTAAGTCACTGGAAAAGAGAATTACGTGACTGCGTGCATTAGTTTTGAGATTGGTTTTCACCAAAATCACTACATTCAGGGACTGGGCAAATTCTTTGTGCAGTAAGGTAGCTTGATAAGTATCGGTTTGGATATCTTCCTCAATAATACTTTGACGCAAATATTCATCAGAAATATTCTGCCAGTTCAGCTTATCCCCGTATTTACGACGAGAGGGATGATTCGGGTCAGAATGTTGGTAAGGTATATACAGTGCTGAATCATGACGTAACTTGGAAATGATGTGGAAGTTAACCTGCTTCGCCATCTGTAAAGCATTGTTGTTTCCAAAATGACCGTCTAAGACCAAGTAAGTGAGGGGAATAAAGTTTGCTATTAACTTGACTAACTCATTAATCATTTTCTTAATTCGTAATAATTCAGGTGTAAGAACTACCTCTTTTTTATTTTTGTTCTTACTTCCTTTTGGTCGTCCTCGTTCCCGTTTTTCTTGAGGTTTTACTTCTGGAATTGGCGAGATACTACTTTTTTCTACATCCCTCTTGATTACCTGTTCTATCTGAATCGGAAATGAGTGTCTTTGTTCAACACTTACTAACGATAATGTAAAGAAAGATAGTCCCGATATTGGTTTACTGAATAGACTTGAAAAGAACCTATCTAATCCATAAGTTTTTTTGCCCGCTTTCGTTATCACTACCTCGTCTCCTGCCAGCAAATAAACATCGTTTGGAGAGAACAAATGCCGACGAAAAAATATCCAAAATACTGTTGCCCAGGGGATGACTGTATGAAAAAATCTCATCACTGTCCGATAACTACCACCAGTTCCTGCCCAACGGGAGATTCCCAACATTGTCACTCGTCCGCTCATGCCTAACATTGCCATGATAATACGCCTCAACTGACGCATCGTTGTCACTTTTATTTCTGGTACTAGGCATTGCAAGAGTGTTAGTATGTCCAACATGGGCTGTCTGTGGTTTTCGAGGTGTTGTTTTTGAAGACTATCACTCTACTACATTCAGTCCTCTCTCTTCATCCGCTTTTTTTGGCTAAGGTATTGACTCAAATTAGACCATCTCAGATCAACCCCAACTAAATTAGACAATCTCAGGTTAGCTTCACTAAGATCAACTTGAGTTAATTGTCTATTTTCTCTTACAACATTGAGGATTTCCCAAACTAAACGCCATTTATCCGCAATAGTCGTCTGTTCATCTATCTGAGAATTTTTAAGGTCAGCCCCACTCAGGTCAGTTCCACTCAGGTTAGCCCTACTCAGATCCGTATCACTCAGGTTAGCCCCACTCAGGTTAGCCCCATTCAGGTTAGCCCCATTCAGGTTAGCCCTAATAAGGTTAGCCCTAATAAGGTTAGCCCTACTCAGGTTAGCCCCACTCAGGTTAGCCTCCCATAGGTTAGCACCACTTAAGTTAGCACCACTTAAGTTAGCACCACTTAGGTTAGCCTGCCAAAAGGAAGTCTCTCTTAGATTTACATTTCTTAAATCAGTCCCAACTAAACCTGTCTTAATATTTAAACCCGCAATTTTAGCCAATTCAAAAAAACTATCGGTATCGGCTTCTGCAATACGCTGATACAACGCCTCAACTTCTCGAATAAAATCTGCATCACTCATAACGTAATACCTGCCGACTTAGATGGGGTTGGGTTTTATGCTTCAGAAATAACTTGGCAACTCCTAACTCAAACGCTTTCAATTTTCGACCTGAAATATCATCTTTAAATAAATTTTCTAAACCTGTAATAACAATCTGACGCATTTCAGTCGTAAATGTCGCCTCAACGCCCCAAGTAATGTCCTCAATTAACATTTTACCCAAGGAATCAGCTAATTCCCCAATCAAAACAGGTTCTCCCGTTTTATTCTCAAAAACCCACACGGGCTGATCATCCGCTCCCTTGTGACTAATCTGAGCAAGGTTAAGCTGAAATTTATCCGAACGAGAATCTTTTTGACGATTTTCTCCCACTGCCTTTAAGCCAGCCTTCGATAAATCAGGAGCCAAAGATCCCTCAACCTGAGACTTTGTTTCCTGCTCTCCCCCTGATTGACGTTCAACACTCATTTCCCTTTCCAAAGACTTTTTCAAATCCTGATTTCTCAACTCAGAAGGCATTTTGCCATTCTCCAGCTTTAAGCGTAACTCTCCCCCACTCAAGCCAAACTTAACCCGCCCAAGAGAAAAATCAACCCACTGTTCATTAAAATTAATCCGCACAAATAAGTCAATCGCATCAGGCTCAGATTTTTTGAAACTCGGTAAAAGACCTTTGGACGCGACAGGTTCCCCCCAAATCTCCAGGTGCAGACATTCGGGACACCTATTCTCATGTTCCGTTACCGCGATCGCCTTTGATCTCATCGTTGCCATCACAAGACCTTAGAATCATTGACTAAAAATTATAGCGTAGGACGGACTGCAAAAAGTTCACTAAAAACAAGGGATAATTGTTTTTTTAATTAGAAAATCCATCAGAAATGTCATGGATTTCACAAAAATCCCACCACCATTGATAATAATAACTTAGGCCGTATTCAGGGTTTGGCATGATTAATGATTTTCGCGATCGCCTCAAAAACACCTTTTCCAATGAGAAGGATCACCTCACAGAATCTTCTGAAAACCATAGACAATCAGAAGAAAAGTTTGATCCCGAAAGAGAAATTATTCCCATTGAGGAAACACAACCTGAGATAGAATCATTGGCTGAGGAGAGTCGGAATCTACCGATTGAGCCTAGTGAATCCGTTGAAACAGAGTCAGTCGAACCAGCAATAGAACCCGCAGTCCCTAAAAAACGGCTTGAGCTGTGGAAAATCCCCCCCTTAAATCAAGAAGAAATTCAGTCAACGCCCCTATCTCCAACAACCGAGCAAGAGATAACTTCAGAAACTAGCAAAGATAAAAAAACAGGCAAAAAACCCTTTCCTTGGTTATTAGGCGGCGGAATATTACTGATTATAGGTGGTCTTGCCCTAATTGCCCCCAAAGTGATGGATTGGGTAGAAAACCAACAACAACAACAGGTTCTGAAAACCCTAGAAACCGAAAGCAATCAACCCTCAGAGGTATTGAAACTCGCGACCCTTCCCCCTGAAAAACGAGACGAACAACTCAAGGCGATCGCGACCCAATCCGAATCCAGTTTGGAACGTAGTCGAGCGAAATATCTATTGGCCGCTGATCTGTTGAAAGCCTATAAAGGCGGTGAAGCAATTCAGTTATTAGAAAATTTAGAACAGGACTATCCCCTCCTCGCCCCCTATATTTTGCTGAAACGCGGACGGGGTTACGAGTTGTCTAATGAAAAAATTAAAGCCCAAGAAACCTGGCAAGAACTTTTGGAGAAATACCCCGATTCTCCTGTGGTGGTAGATGCCCTCGATTTACTGGGACGGTCTGACCCGAAATACTGGGATCAGGCGATCGTGGAACATCCCAACCATCCCCGCACCTTGGAGATTTTACACCAGCGTCTCAAAAAAGATCCCCAGTCGGTGGAGTTGATGCGTCAGATTGTCAAAACGTCCCCCGATGACAGTTCTACGCCCAAAATTCGGACGGTCTTAGTTAAAGATCATGCCGAGCAATTAACACCCCAAGATTGGACAGCGATCGCCGATAGTTATTGGCAACAACGGGAGTACGGAAAAGCCCTGACTGCCTACGCCAAAGCCGAGGAAACTCCCCAAAATCTTTACCGCTTAGCCCGTTCTCAACAGATTCAAGATAAAAAAACGGACGCGATTAAAAATTTTCAATTACTGATTGAGCGTTATCCTAATCTGCCTGAAACTGCCCAAGCCCTACGACGATTAGCTTCCCTCACGCCTCCCCAAGAAGCGATCGGCTATTTAGACCAAATCGTTCAAAAATTCCCTGAAGACGCGCCCAATGCTCTCCTGAAAAAAGCCAATCTTCTGGATAACATTGATCCAAGTTTGGCCCAAAAGACTAGGGAAACTCTCTTAAAAGATTATTCTGCCTCAGACGCGGCGGCGGAATATCGCTGGGAACAGGCCAAAAAACAAGCCAAAGCGGGAAATTTAGTTCAAGCCTGGGAATGGGCGCAGAAATTAACCCAAGGAAATCCTGATAGCGCGATCGCTCCTAAAGCAACCTTTTGGATCGGGAAATGGGCCCAACAACTCGGTCGTCCTGATGATGCAAAGGCGGCCTTTGAAAATGTCTTAGCCCGTTATCCCCAGTCCTACTATGCTTGGCGGGCGGCGGTTCTGTCGGGCTGGCAAGTCGGAGATTTTAATAGTGTGCGCTTTTTACAGCCCAATATCGTCATGCCCAACACTCGTCCCTTACCAACGGCGGGATCGGATATGTTTAAAGAGCTTTATCGTCTCGGACAGGATCAAGACGCGATCGCTCTTTTTGAAGCAGAAATGAGTGACAAAAAAGAATTAGATGTCTATCAAAGCTTTACTGATGCACTCCTAAAACTCACCCAAAGCGACTATTTAGCGGGCATTAATCAGATTCTAAACCTGAGAGATTCCA
Source organism: uncultured cyanobacterium (assembly GCA_963807635.1). GTDB lineage: Bacteria > Cyanobacteriota > Cyanobacteriia > Cyanobacteriales > Microcystaceae > Snowella. Next base: position 30,532 of record CAWEDJ010000049.1, on the reverse strand, counting down.
AAAATCCCCAGGATCAAAAACAATGGCAAGCCCTCCGTCAAACCCCCGACTATTGGCAAGCTTTATTTCCCTTTCCCTACGAAAAATCTATTGTCGATTGGTCACAAAAACGCCAACTCAATCCCCTCTTAGTGGCATCCCTGATCCGCCAAGAATCCCGTTTTGAAAAAGAAATCCGTTCCCCCGTCGGTGCCACAGGATTAATGCAGGTCATGCCCTCTACCGCCGATTGGATCGCGCCCCAGATTGATCTCAAGAAATTTTCCCTAACCAACCCCCAGGACAACATAAACCTGGGAACCTGGTATTTTCAACATACCCACGACGAATACAGTAATAATTCAGCCCTCGCCGTCGCCAGTTACAATGCGGGGCCAGGCAACGTCGCCAAATGGTTAAAAGAATATCAAGGCAGCGATCCCGATCTCTTTATCGAGAATATTCCTTTCTCTGAAACTAAAAATTATGTAGAGTCAGTTTTCAGTAATTATTGGAATTATATGCGGATTTATAACCCTGAAGTCTCTCAATTATTATCCCCTTTGTCTAAATAAAAGCCCCAACAGACCCTAAATTTCCGTCTGAAATCACTCAAGCTGAATGTGTCCTTGAAAATTATACTTTTAGGAGGATTTTATTCTGCCATTCCTTGACTTTTAGCTGTAACGCTGACGACAAGCAATGATAATATTGGGGATAAATCGGTAAGCGGGGGACGAGGTCCCAATTTCCTTTTGTCAAAATATTGAGGAGTTTTTGATGGTCGAAGTGGACATAATCAGGATTGACTTCATCAACGGGGCCAATGCCGCCTAAATCTCTTGCTCCTGCGTCTAAACAGTCTAGTAAACATGGGACAGTCGGAATTAAATTGGGTGGAATTTGTAGCGTAATAGAAGAAGGTAAAATGTCCCTAGCTTTAGAAATAATTTGGGGTAACTGATTAATCGAAAATTCTGAACTTTGAAAACTTTGTTTTGTTCCTAAAGAATGGGGTTGTAAAATGACTTCTTGGATATGACCGTAGTTCTGCTGAATTTCGGCGATCGCCTTTAAACTCTCCCAACGCTCCTGTTCAGCTTCACCGATGCCCAATAAAATGCCAGTGGTGAAGGGGATTTTTAATTCTCCTGCCCAGGCTAATTGCTGTAGGCGCAATTCAGGGATTTTACTAGGGGCATTTTGATGGACAGTTTCTAATAATTTGGGAGTAATTTGTTCTACCATTAATCCCATTGAAACATTCACTTTTTTAAGTTTTTCCATTTCGGCAAAACTCAAGGGGCCGACATTACTATGGGGTAAAAATCCCAGGGATAAACTGAGTTCACATAGTTGATAAATGTGGTCAAACCATGCTTTTCTACGCGGCGATCGCGGATGAACTTCACCACTAAGAATGAGAATCTCTGAAATACCTTGATTTTGTAAAGATTGCAATTTATCTCTGGCTGTTGCGAGAGTCATCCATTGGTCTTGCTTCGGGTCAACTCGAAAGTTACAATAATCACAGCGATTAAAGCATTCGTAGGTCGGAACGAGGGTATAAGCTGGACTATAGGTAATCTGTCTGGACATAGGGAGAGTTTAACGGAGAAAATAGAAGCGATCGTGTAGAAAGCCTAAATACTACTTTAATAGGCAAATCATGAGATTTGTTATAATGTAATAGCTTGATGTGATCATATTCACTACCATTTTATTAATGAGCAAACTTGATGATATCTTACTCAAACTCAAAAACTGCCTCGAAAATGCCACTTACGAGCCAGTAGAGACTGATTCTTTTGAATTAAAAGACCTATCTAGTGGGGGTAAGTGGGATGAATTGTATAAATCTGCCTGTGCATTTTTAAATACCCAGGGAGGCACAATTATTGTGGGAATTTACGAAAATTTAAACCAATCCAAGCAGCCTCCGAAATATACACTCACAGGTTATGATGATGGTAATGAAAATAATTTAATCAGATTAGCTCAACAATTTTCTGATTCTCAAGACAAAAATGTAGAATCTAACTTGTTAGACTTAAGAGAATTTTTTCATTGGGAAATTCGTGATTTTTTAGATAAAAGAATTTGTATTATTGACATCCGAGCTTTACCAGAAGATCAAAAATATGTTTGTTGGAAAAAAATAGCTTATGAACGAAAAATTACTGGTGATTATAAGATTAGCCAAGATGAAATTAATGCTCAATTAGAACGACGAGAAGAGTGGAAGCGTGCGAGAGAACTTTATTCCGTTGACAATGCAACCATTGAGGATTTAGATTTGGATAAACTTAATGAATATATTCAATCCCTTAATCAATCTACTCGCATTGAAACGCTTAAGTCTGATCTAGAAGCGGCTATTCCCTTTTTAAGTCGTAAATCCTTTATTAATAAGGAGCAAAAACCAACGCTTTTAGGAATGTTAGTTTGTGGTAAATATATTGATGATTTTGTTGGTGGACGTTGCCAAGTAGATGCCTATGTAGAAGTTGATTCGTTTACAGAATTAGCAAGCAATAAAAAGATATTTAAAAATAATATTTTGAAATTAATGGATGATAGCTATGATTTTTGTCTGCAAAATATTCAAATAGGAATCAGCTATGCCAAAGGTGGCAGTAAGTTACCCGAATATCCTTTAAAATTAATTCGGGAAACAATTAATAATGCTCTCGCTCATCGAGATTATCGTAGTGATCAATTTGTTATTATTAATATTCGCCCTAACCAAAGTTTAGAAATTCGGAATCCAGGTAATTTTCGTTCCCAACAACTCATTACGGTTGATCAAGATCAGATCAAAATTAGACAAATTATTCCCGATCCTAAAGCCAGTAATCCTAAACTCGCAGAAATTCTTAAAGTCTATGATAAATGGGAAGGCCGAGGAATTGGCATGGCTTCCCTAACGAATGCTTGTTTAAATAATGAAATTGATATTCCTTATTATGTTTTAAGAAGAGAAGATATTAATTTAGTTATCCCCAAGGGAAAAGTTTATGATGAATCGTCAGAATCTTGGCTGGATAGTTTTTCGGGTTATTTAAAAAAGAAATGTAATGGAAAAGAACTTAGCATAGAAGAAAAAATTGTATTATCCTATTTTTTTAAAACTGAAAAGCTTAATTACTTGGAACGTTATACAATTTTATTAACTCATGATAATAATCATTTTGAAATTATTGCAACTTTAGAAGGGAAAGGATTGATTTTTAAACATCCTGATAGTCCTTATCCTTATTCCGTCTATTTAGTTGATAGAGAATTGATAAAAGACGATTTTACATTAGAATTGAGGACTATTTTTGGCAAAGATTATAATTATTTAAACAATGATTATAAGAATGTTTTAAACACTATTTATCATCTTAACAAATATAGTTTGCAGGAATTTGCTAGTGCCAACTTAGTATCAAACATACTTTATTTTCGCACTTCAAAAGAAGTAGTTGATATTAAAAAATATGAGTATTTTAAGAGTAAAATTAGGAAAATATTTTTGAGTCTAGAAAAATCTCATTATATTATAAGAGAAGATCCCAAAAAACGAAATTTTTATATTAATAGTAATAGTAATTTTGAGAAGTCACCATTATTTGAAAAATCGCCATTATTACCTGATACATTACCTTAGTTTTATTTGTTAATATTTATCATTTTAAAAGGTGTTTATGAAAAAATGCTTAACTTTCTTTACCAACATCTTTGGCAACAACGGCCTTGGACTCAGCGATCGCTACTGATTTTATTATCTCTTCTATTAATCGGTCGCGCCTTGCCCTATCTCGCTCCGATCCATCGTCAAGACATCCCACAAAATGATCGAGCCGTAGAATTTAGCGATCGCAATGGATTACCCCTGGGAACGATTCTCAGTCGAGATCAAGACCATACCGCAGTGGTTCCCCTGAAAGACGTTTCTCCCGTATTTGTTCAGGCTATCCTGGCGGCGGAAGATGGCGGATTTTACCAACATGGTGCGCTGAATTTAAAGGCGATCGCCCGTTCTCTTCTACAGGTTGTCCAGACCCAGAAAGTAATGAGTGGGGCTTCCACGATTACCATGCAACTAGCGCGGATGTTAGATAATTCTCCCCGCACTTTGTCGGCGAAATTAGGAGAAATTTGGCTTTCCTGGCGATTAGTTGCAGGCATGAATCGGGATGAAATTTTAGAAGCCTATGTTAACCGTTTACCGATGGGGGGCAATCTTTATGGAGTCGAAGCGGCGGCACGGGTTTATTTTGGCATTCCCGCAACGGAGTTAAATATTGCTCAATCTAGCTTACTTGCCGCGATTCCGAATAATCCCACCTATTTGAATCCCTATACGGCTTGGAAATCCCTCAAAAAACGCCAAAAATATGTGTTAAATCGCATGGTGGCTGAGGGTTATCTGACCGCTCATCAAGCAAAACGAATTCAACAGGAAACCGTCAATTTGCAACCCCGACAACAGGGAATTTTAGCCGCGCCCCATTTTTTGTTTTGGTTAGCGAAACAACTCCCCGCCGATCATTCTCCCCAAATTCCCACGACGATTGATAAATCCCTACAACAATTTGTGGAAAGCCAAGTCCGAGGAGTGGTTCATTCCCTAAATTCCCATAATGTCCATCAGGCGGCGGCATTGGTTCTCGATAATTCTACGGGGGAGGTGTTCGGCCTATGTCGGTTCGACGGATTATTTCAGCGATCGGGCCTTGGGTCGAAATGATGGCGTACAAGCTCTGAGGCAACCTGGATCGACTCTCAAACCCTTTTTGTATCAATTAGCATTAGAAAACAAGGTTATTCGTCCCAATACGGTCTTGGCAGACGTTCCTGCCCATTACGCCATTCCAGGGGCGAAACTCTACAGTCCCAGGGATTATACGGAGACCTTCTATGGCCCTGCCAGAGTTCGGATTGCCTTAGCGAATTCCCTCAATATTCCCGCCGTCAAAGTGCTAGAAAAAGTTGGAGTAGCAAGCTTTTTAAACCGTTTACGAGAATTGGGATTTGAACATTTAACCCAGCCGCCCGAATATTACGGTTTAGGTTTAACCCTGGGCAGTGGGGAAGTGAGTCTCTGGGAACTGGCGAGAGCCTATCGCATTATGGCGCAAGCAGGAAAAATCACGCCCTTAGTCACTCAAGTTTCTCAAACGGCTGATTCTCTTCCAAAAGCTTCCGTTTCTTTACAAAATGCTCCTAGCTGGCAATTAATCACGAATATGCTAAGCGATCGCTATGCAAGAGCCAAAGCCTTTGGAGTCGATTCGATTTTAAATTTGCCCTTTGAAACTGCCGTTAAAACAGGCACTTCCTCTAATTTTCGGGATACCTGGACAGTCGGATTTAGCAGAGATTATACGGTCGCCACCTGGATCGGAAATTTTGACGGGGAACCCATGCGTCAGGTTTCTGGGGTGACAGGAGCCGCCCCGTTATGGAATCGGATTTTTTTGCGCTTACACGAACAAAATTTTTCCCAACCCTTTACCCCGCCTGAAAAATTAGTCAAACGTCCGATTTGCGCCCTTTCAGGATTAAAACCGACCCTCGCCTGTCCTTCTGTCACCCAGGAATATTTTTGGCCAGAAGATTTAGCCGATTACGAAAATCATCCCGATACTTTTTATCAAGCTGTTACGAGCAATAATAAGCCCTATCAACTCAATTTACCGCCAGAATATAATGAATGGTTAGCCAAACAACCCCAAACTCAGCTAAAATCCCATCAGCTTAAAATTTTATTCCCCCAGGACGGCGATCGCTTTTTATCTCCCCAGGGAAATTCGGCTCCTCGTTTAGAATTAAAAATTGCTAGACCCAATCAAGAGATGGTGCAATGGTTGTTAAATGGAAAACAAATAGCAGAGGGAAATAAAGATTCGGTCTTTTGGCCCCTAAAGCCTGGACAATGGACATTAACGGTTAAAAATGGGGCAAACTCAGATCACGTTAATTTTGAAGTCCAAGCGTGCAAAACCCCATACCGCCCGTCGTGGTTTTTCCCTCGGAGCCAATCCTTAAATTGATAAAAAAACACCGTAGGGACAGAATATATTATGTCTTTGTGTTATTTCTTGAACTCCATTTCTTTTACTAAATTGCTAGTTAAAATTAAACTGACAATAATTTTCGCACTCGATCTCCCCTGTCCCCCTCCTTGATAAACGACTGTGTATATACAAGTCTTTCTATCTAAGTTTTTGAGCTTTGATCCCCCCAACCCCCCTTGACAAGAGGGGCTATATTCCTATCAGTAACCCAGTCCACCTTTTTAAGGGGGATGCCGTAGGCAGGGGGATCAAACTTCTAGAGATACAAAGAAATTTGTGTAAACGGTAGGGAGTGTCCGTAAGATGGGTAGATCTTATAACTTTTAATTATAAAAAATTCAACATCATAATGACAGTATCAACTGAATTTATAGACCTATCTATTATCATTCCCTTTTATAACGAAGAAAAAAATCTTGATTACCTATTCGAGCGAATTACTTTAGTTTTAGATCAATTAAAAATGACCTACGAAATAATTTGTATTAATGATGGTAGTAAAGACAATACTCTATTTAATCTGATTCAATATAACAAACAAAATTCAGCGATTAAAATTATTAATTTTTCTCGCAACTTTGGTAAAGAAATCGCCCTCACCGCAGGACTCGATTATTCCCAAGGAAAAGCCGTTATTCCCATTGATGCTGACCTACAAGATCCTCCCGAATTAATCGGTGACTTAGTGACAAAATGGCGGGAAGGATTTGATGTGGTCTATGCCACCCGCCGATCGCGATCGGGAGAAAGTTGGTTTAAAAAATTTAGTGCGGAGACTTTTTATCAAACCATTGGTAAAATGACTCAGATCGAGATTCCTGCCAATACAGGGGATTTTCGCCTAATGGATCGGCAAGTAGTCGAAGCGATTAAACAAATGCCCGAAAGAACCCGTTTTATGAAGGGTTTATTTTCCTGGGTTGGCTTTAAACAAACCTCCATTCTCTTTGACCGTGAACCCCGTTATCAGGGAAAAACGAAATGGAATTATTGGAAACTGTGGAATTTTGCCCTAGATGGGATTCTTTCCTTTACTCTCATTCCCCTAAAGATTTGGAGTTATTTAGGATTAGTCATTTCTCTTGTTTCTTTAGTTTATGCCAGCTTCTTGGTCATTCGAACTTTGATATTCGGAATTGATGTACCTGGTTATGCTTCGTTAATGGTAGCAATCCTATTTTTAGGGGGAATTCAACTCATTAGCTTGGGGGTGATGGGAGAATATTTAGGACGAGTTTATGAGGAAGTTAAGGCTCGTCCTTTGTATTTAATTAGAGATTTATATGGGTTTCAACATAAACAAGAGTAGGAATTTTCTAAGATGAATTCTCTAAATTTACCCCGTAAAAAATTAATTTTAATAATCGCGATCGCCGTTGGATTTCTGATTTTATTAACCGCGATTTTTGCCCCCAATCGTCAACTTTTGCAACAGGGTTCGACCTATGGCCGTGATCCCAGTGGTTATGGAGCTTGGGCAGCTTTTATGGAAGAAAAAGGAACTCCGATTCAACGATGGCAAAAACCCTTATCTAAGCTATCAGAAAAGTCGGAAAAAATTACACTCTTACAAATTCAAAATTCCCTACAGTCTGAAGGTGTTAATCAACTGACAATATCACCTCAATGGTTAGAAAAAGGCAATCGCTTAATTATTTTAGGGGTTTTAAAACCCGTCACCGAAGCCCCTTTTACCACGATGCAACCGAGTTCTTTTGGGAATATTGCCATTGATACCAGTCGGCGGTCTAAAAATGCAAAAGAGCAACTTTTAGGCGATCGCTTTGGGGCAATTGTATGGCGAGAACAAGTCGGTCAAGGCGAAATTATCCTAGCGACAACGCCGAATTTAGCCGCCAATGCCTATCAAGATTTTCAGAGTAATTATCAATTTTTAGCGGATTTAGCGACTAAAGAAGGATACACTCTCTGGGTCGATGAATATCTACACGGTTACAAAGATAGTGACGTGATTCGCTCAGAAATTGGTCAAAATGTTTGGTTATTTTTCCTCAAGACTCCCCTGTTATTCGTCCTGATTCAACTCGTTATTCTGATATTATTTCTCCTCTGGTCTGGCAATCGGCGGTTTGGTCAGGCGATCGCAGTAATTCCCCCAACTCGCAATAATAGTGAAGCCTATATCCAAGCCCTCGCAGGGGTTTTAGAAAAAGCCGAAAGTGCTGATTTTGTGGTTTCTCGGTTACAGGAAGCGGAACAACAATCTCTTCAATCTGCGTTAGGTTTGGGGACTAATCCCTTGCCCAGCAACGCTTTGGTCGCCGCTTGGGAACAGCAACACTCAGATTCCAGTAGTAAATTGCGATCGCTATTAGAGGAGAAAAATATGCCCAAAAATAACGAAGCTTTACGAATTTGGCTAGAAAAGTGGCACACTATTAAAAAGCAATCCCAACCCTAACCCCTTATGACTGCGGACAATCTTATTTTTAAACGCCTGAGTGAAGCCTTAAATTCCTATGTTTTAGGACAAAAAACCTTAATTCAGCAATTAATCGTTGCCCTCTTGAGTGGGGGACATATTATTTTAGAAGGTGTTCCAGGAACAGGAAAAACCGTTTTAATTAAAATTCTAGCCCGACTCATTCAAGCCGATTTTAGGCGCATTCAATTAACTCCAGATATTTTACCCTCGGATATTTTAGGAACAAATATTTTTGATCTCAATAATCGTAACTTTACCCTCAAAAAAGGCCCTATTTTTACGGAAATTCTCCTCACCGACGAAATTAATCGTACTCCTCCTAAAACCCAAGCGGCGTTACTTGAAGCAATGGAAGAACAGCAAGTTACCCTAGATGGGGAAACCCTAGCTTTACCCGATTTATTTTGGGTTGCCGCGACTCAAAACCCCCTAGAATTTGAAGGAACCTATCCTCTCCCTGAAGCGCAATTAGACCGTTTTTTATTCAAATTAGTGGTAGATTATCCCGATACTGACGCGGCGAAACAAATGTTACTCAATTATCAACAAGGCTTTCAGGCTAAACGATTAGATTTAGAAAAAATTGAATCGGTAACAACCGTCGAAGAAATTTTAGCCGCTCGCCAAGCTGTTAAAAATATCACTGTAGACGAAAAGTTAATTGATTATTTACTAGGATTAATTGAAAAAACTCGTAACCATCCTGATATATTATTAGGAGCTTCTCCCCGTGCCGCCGTCCTTTGGTTACAGGCAAGTCAAGCCCGTGCTTGGTTAACAGGTCGGGATTACCTCATTCCTGATGATTTAAAAAGTGTGGCTCCTGCTCTTTTACGCCATCGTTTAATTCTCAAACCCGAAGCCCAATTAGATGGAGTGATAATAGATAGTGTGATCAACAATTTATTAAAACAAGTCAATGTTCCTCGTTAAGATTGATTTTTTATTTTAATCGTCCTGAGCGCAAAATACTGATAATTAACCACAAGCCTAATAAGGTTGCGGCGGCAAATAAAATATCGGCAACAATAATTAATTCTTGGGTATTTGCGCCTGTGGAAATAATAGCCGCTCCCATAATTAAAGAACCGACTACGATGCTAAAAGATAAACGGTTAGCAGATTCATCAATACTGCGGCGGACAGGATCTAAATCCTTGAGTCTGAGGTTCCATTGCAAGGTTTCTGATGTTAAACGATTTAATAAAACATCCATTTGTCGTGGTGTTTTTAAAAATGTTGTTTTTAAATCTAAAACGGTTCTGAGAGAAGTTTCTAAGGGAGTATTGCCAATTAATTGGAGACGAAATAAATCCGTCATTAAGGGTTTAATTTCATCAAAAAGATTCAGGTTAGGATTAAATTGTCTGCCCGTTCCTTCTAGGTTAGCCAAACATTTAGCATATAAACCTAAACTGCCAGGGACTTTTATCTTATTTTGGCGAGCAATTTGTAGGATTTCATAGACTACTTCACTAAAATTAAATTGGGATAAACTGAGGTCATAATATTTGCGTAACATCCGTTCATAGTCGAGTTTTAAATTTTCTAAATCAGGAATATTTGTCGATTCTGATAATTCTAAGGTTAGCTGGCTACAACGTTGGGCATCGAGGTCAAAAATAGCTAATAACATTTCGGTTAAGATTTGTCGAGTACGCGGATCTAGTCGTCCAATCATGCCGCAATCAATAATGGCAATGCGTCCATCAGGTAAATAGAAAAGATTGCCTGGATGGGGATCGGCATGGAAGAAACCATCTCGATAAAGTTGTTGAAAAAATGCTCGAAATAATAGGCTAGTAATCGCTTTTTTTCTTTCTGATAAAGGTTTTTCACTGGGGGGAATCGATAAATCCGCATCCAGTAACGGGCCGCCTTCTAGCCATTCTAAAACCAAAATTTTTTCGGTTGTGATCTCCCAAAAGACTTTAGGAATGATAATTTCTGAGGGATCAAACCATTGGCTTTTTGATAGATTGAGTCGCAATTGATCGGTATATTGTCCTTCTTTGGTAAAGTTTAATTCGGCTTTGACGGCTTGGGTAAATTCTTCCGTTAATTTCACTAGATCATAGGTTTTTCCAAATTCGGTCAGGGCGACTAGTTCCGCGATCGCACTAATCAGGGTAATATCCTGAGCAACAATGCTATCAATGCCAGGCCGTTGTACTTTAATCGCGACTTCTTGACCATCAATTAAGGTTCCACGATGGACTTGACCAATAGAACCCGCCGCGATCGCTGTAGGATTGATCGTTTGAAAAATCGTATTCAGAGGTTGCTGTAATTGCCCCTGGAGTAAGGTTTCAATTTCTTGCCAAGCAACGGGGGGAACATTGGTTTGTAGAGCCGTTAATGCTTGAATATAACGAGGCGGCAATAAATCGGGACGAGTGCTGAGAAGTTGTCCTAATTTGACATAAAACGGGCCAAGTTCAACCAAAATTTTTCGCAGAACTTCGGGAGTCGGAATTTGGGGTTCATCAATTTTTCCCCCGTCAATAAACCCCGCATATAGTCCCAGCCGTTACCAAAAACAACTTCAATAATTTCCCGTTGTCGCCCTGTTGTTTGTGTTAAAGAAAACATATTTTACCCTATTAAATGAGAAGATTTAGAGCGTTTAAATCTTGTACAGCGTAACACGGTAATTTGTTAATTGTCTAAAGAATTTTAATCCCGTTGTGACAAAACTTTCAATAAAATTATTATACAATCTAAATTCGTGATAGCTGATTACCTAGAGCGTGTCATCAATTAGGGGGGTTGACATTAGTGGCAAATAATGCACAGAGTATGAAATGACAAAATATACATTGAAGAGAGGTGTGAATATGACAAGGCGTTATGCGTTGCGGGATGACCAATGGGAAAGAATAAAAGAGCTATTACCTGGAAAAGAGGGAGATGTGGGAGTAACAGCCAAAGATAATCGTTTGTTTGTTGAAGCCGTATTATATCGATATAGAGCGGGCATTCCTTGGAGAGACTTACCCGAAAGGTTTGGAGATTTTCGAGTGATTCACACGCGTTTTACGCGATGGACGAAATCAGGGGTGTGGGAAAAGGTATTCAAGCACTTAGCGCAGGATGCTGATAATGAATACGCAATGATAGATGCAACGATTGTGAGAGAGCATCAACACAGTGCAGGAGCAAAAAACAGTAGCGCAGAGGAAGAAGATATAGGAAGGAGTACAGGAGGATTAAGTACAAAAATCCATGCCGTAGTGGACGCATTAGGGAATCCAGTCTCTTTTTTCCTAACGCCAGGTCAAGCGTGTGATTTAGACGGAGCCGATGTGCTATTGCCTAACGTAGAAGCAGAAGCGATGCTAGGGGACAAAGCCTATGACGCAGACGATAGAGTCATTAAGGTTCTAGAAAAAAGAGGGATAATACCTGTGATACCCTCGAAAAGTAATCGAAAAGAACCTCGCCCTTATGATACATTTTTGTATAAAGCGCGTCATTTAGTCGAAAACTTCTTTGCGAAACTCAAACAATATCGTGCGCTTGCGACTCGTTACGACAAGCGCTCAGCCAATTTTCTAGGCGGCATATATCTGGCAGCATCAGTTATATGGTTAGCGTAGCCCAGCTTGAACAGCATAATTATCCACTAATGTCAAGTGTGTTAATTGATGACCAGCAATTCTCATTATGAAAATTCTCGCCTGAACCCCTTGCTGTTAAAGGATTTCAAGATTTAAGATTCTGTTTATAATTACAACTGGAATGTGATTTTTGTCTCCCTTTGTGTGTCATCTGACGAATTTTGACTTAATGGCCTCCTTACGGTGTCTCATTTCTGTAGGATAAAAGCCTGTTTTTGCTTTCTGCATAAGGCTTTTGCCATAATGAGAATTGCTGATTGATGACACGCTCTAGGAAAAATCAATTACGCGATCGCTTGGTCATAACGCTCTAGCTCTCGACTATCTTCTCCATAGACCCCAGCGATCTGTTGCTCACAGCTGGAATGTGATTTTTGTCTCCCTTTGTGTGTCATCTGACGAATTTTGACTTAATGGCCTCCTTACGGTGTCTCATTTCTGTAGGATAAAAGCCTGTTTTTGCTTTCTGCATAAGGCTTTTGCCATAATGAGAATTGCTGATTGATGACACGCTCTAGGAAAAATCAATTACGCGATCGCTTGGTCATAACGCTCTAGCTCTCGACTATCTTCTCCATAGACCCCAGCGATCTGTTGCTCACAGCAGTCAATGGCAAAATCGTTAAATTCTTCTGGGCTGACCCCAAACATCTGCTCAAAGGTCTCAGGCAAAACCCGACAAAAGCGAGGACGCTCATCATAAATCCGACATTCCCTAGCTTCAGCATCAAAATTGATACACCAGCCGCCTTCCCCCACCAAACTTAGATAATGGGTCAACTCCTCTGGTGATAAATACTCCGCCAAATCAGGGCGATCGCTGGGGTCAAGATTACAGCAAGCCCCGCATCCTTTAATACATTGCCAAGTGGCCATCTCCCAAAATCCCCCGCTTGCTCAAAGACAGCCATTGTAGAACTTTATGTATATTTATGTCATTTTTCAAAAACAGGGAAACCATCCCAAGGTATCATAGACAATGGTTTTCGTGGCGTTTTGTCCTATCCCATTCATACCATAGACGATTTTTAGGAGAACATATGGATTTAATAGCATCCCTTAATCTAGAACCTATTTTTCAGTTAACCTTTGTTGGTCTTATTTTGATTGCAGGCCCCGTCGTCATCTTCCTCTTGGCCCTCCGAGGCGGCAATCTCTAAAGCAGTAATCTACCCATTGATTATTAATTTTTGCCTTCCTCTTGACTAGGGAGGTTTTTTAGTGCATAATCACATCCAGTGTTTTGTGAAGCTTTTGTGAAGTTACTTTGCGATCGCTTTTACGACTTAGTCTGGGAATCAAAAATCCAAGATAAATTTTAGAATTTAAAAAATATCTTAGAATTTTTTTTTAAAAATTAAACTTTGCTTATTTGTGGTAGAGTCTAAAAAACCTTATCAAAAAAACTAAGTCAAAAAAAATAATCTTTTATGATTTTCTAGAAAACACTTGCCTATTTTAAAAATGCCGTGTAGGATAGTCCCGTAGTTGGAATAAATCCCAATCTCCACCAATCTCAAAAAACAAATATTTTTTTAAATCCAGCAGCTTGCTTGCTGTAAACTAAACGAGAAGACGCCATTTGAGTGCACTCTAAAGTTTTAGAGAGAGGTATGTTATTGCCTTTTTTTAAGATTAATCATTTTCTGCCTAATCTTGAACACGTAATCATACACTTACAATTATTCAAAGAAACTGCCCAAAGTAAAGTGCGACAGTGCGTAAGTTTGAATTAAATTTAGTTAGACTACTGTAAATTTCATAGTTAAAAAATATAAACACTGAGAATAAATACTTTTAACCTCTGAATTATAAAAGTAAAAGTTTAAAATACGTGTTAGTCTTTCGGTCTATCAAAAAGAAAGTCAATTCTGTCTGATAAACATCTATTTTTTGAACTAAAGTAGCGAAAATATCGTAACTTTCATTTTTCCTAACAAAATGCAGTTATTCTAAGGTAATAAGTAGAGAGATAAAAAATTATTTCTTAGTATTAACTTTGTTAGTACTTCAATTCAATTGCCCATAGCGTCTCAATCTAGTAACAAACTATGAAATCATCCATACCTGTAGCAATTTTATGTGGTGGAAAAGGAACTCGTCTGAGAGAAGAGACAGAATTCCGCCCTAAGCCAATGATTACAGTAGGCGATCGCCCGATGATTTGGCACATCATGAAAACCTATGCCCACTATGGATTTAAAGATTTTATGTTGTGCATGGGTTATAAGGGAGAGCAAATCAGGGATTATTTTATCAATTATGACTGGAACCATAGCGACATATTGTTAGAGCTAGGAAACAAAAGTATTACTAAGTTAAACAATGGTCACGACGAAGAAGACTGGAGATTGTGGTTGGTCGATACGGGGCAGGAGACTTTAACAGGCGGACGTTTAAAAAGATTAACTCCCTATCTAGATAAAATTGGAGCTGACTTATTTTTGGCAACCTATGGCGATGGTGTAGCTGATGTTGATATTAAAGCATTAGTTGACTATCACAAAAGTCACGGTAAATTAGCAACAGTAACTGCCGTTCGTCCCCCTTCTCGTTTTGGAGAAATGGTGATTCAGGATCAACTAGTAGGAACATTTAAGGAAAAACCACAAACTAGCGAAGGTTGGATTAATGGAGGATATTTTGTTCTCCATCGTAAGGTTCTAGACTTAATTCAAGATGACAGCACTGTCTTTGAAGCTGAACCATTACATATTCTGGCGGAAAAAGGAGAACTTGCCGTTTACCAGCATGAAGGCTTCTGGCAATGTATGGACACCTATCGAGAATTAGAGCTTCTCAATGACCTTCATAATAAGAATCAAGCTCCTTGGCAGGTGTGGCGATGAACTTGAGTTTTTGGCAAGGAAAAAAAGTCTTTTTAACGGGTCATACAGGATTTAAGGGGTCTTGGCTTTCTACTTGGCTCTTAGAGTTAGGAGCAGAAGTAATTGGTCTTAGCTTGCCTCCTAATACTCAACCCGCTTTATTTGAGCAGTTGGAACTAGATAAACATCTCACTCATTACTTAGGGGATATTCGCGATGCTGATTTAGTTTCTAAACTCATCCAAGAATCCCAGCCTGATGTTGTTTTTCACTTAGCCGCTCAGCCCTTAGTTAGGTTTTCCTATCTAGAACCTGTTGAGACGTGGAATGCCAATGTAATGGGTACAATTCATGTCTTAGAAGCTCTAAGAAAAATCAATCATCCTTGTGTTGCTATCTTCATCACCACCGATAAATGTTATGAAAATCGGGAATGGATCTACGGATATCGAGAAAATGACCATTTAGGAGGCCGTGATCCCTATAGTTCGAGTAAAGCAGGAGCAGAATTAGCGATCGCCTCTTGGAGAAGTTCCTTTTTTAGCGATAGTAGATGCCCCGTTAAAATTGCCAGTGTAAGAGCGGGTAATGTAATTGGAGGAGGCGATTGGGCAAAGGATCGCATTGTACCTGATGCTATCCGTTCCCTCCAAAAGAAAGAAATAATCCCTGTTCGTAATCCCCAAGCAACCCGACCTTGGCAACACGTTTTAGAGCCTTTAAGTGGCTATTTATTGTTAGCAGAAAAAATTTATCAAGATCTAACAGAAAATGACATAGAGCGACTCGCTCAAGTTTGTACCGCTTTTAACTTTGGCCCATTACTCAGTTCCAACAGAACAGTAGAAAATTTAGTAGTGGAAATCCTACGTCATTGGCCAGGAGATTGGCAAGATCAATCTGACCCGAATGCCCCCCATGAAGCGGGTTTACTGAATCTAGTAACGGATAAAGCCTATCATCATCTGGGATGGCAGCCTCGCTGGAATTTTTCAACCACTATTGAACGCACGGTGCTTTGGTATCTCCACACCTTAAGCAATTCAAAAGAGGCTCAAGCCAAGGTCTTAGCTGATATTGCTAATTATCAGGCTTCTTGATATTTTTGCTCTGATCTTAAAGATTTTACTCTCAAACGATTCCCACAAAGTAGCCGAGGATTAATTGTGAAGTTATTAGGACAAATCATTAAACTGTTTGTACCGTCAGAAGATACGAATAAGCAACAAAACCAATTTGCCTTGGTATTATCAGAAGTAGATTCAGAAGGTGAAATCAGTCTTTTAAAAGTTACTAATAATCCTGATTATCCAAACTTACTTGAGGTTACTTCCAAAGATTTAGCGGAAGGCATCCTTGAGAAAACAGTTTATATTCGTACAGACCGACCCTTGACAGTACCTTTGAATACTATTGTCGAGCAAGGAATTCAATTAAAAACAGAGACATTAGCAGAAGTTCATCGCGCTATTGTATTACAAAATACCCGTCAATTCTCTCACCTCAAACATCTTCAAAATAGACCCGCAATTGATTCCTCTACGACCTACGTTTTCGGGAGGAAGTGTTCCCTACGCAGGACGAGTATTCACTAGTGAGGAAGTAGCAAGCGGCCGTTTCTACTACTCTAGATTTTTGGTTAACCTTAGGAGTTGAAGGAGCCGCCTTTGAAAAAGAATTAGCTGCTTTTTTAGGAGTCCATTACTGTTTAGCCGTTAATTCGGGATCATCCGCTAATTTAATTGCCTTAAGTACGTTAACCTCTCCATTAATCGAAGAGTCTAGGCGGTTAAAAAAAGGAGATGAAGTTATTACCTGTGCGGCAGGTTTTCCAACGACAGTATCACCCATTATACAAAATGGCTGTATCCCAGTTTTTATTGATAATGACCCTGTTACAAGTAATTTACGAGTAGATCAGTTAGAGCAAGCTTATTCACCAGGTAAAACCAAAGCGGTGATGGTCGCCCATGCGTTAGGAAATCCCTTTGACTTAGGTGCTGTTTTAGCTTTTTGTCGTAAGTATAATCTTTGGTTAATTGAAGATAACTGTGATGCGTTAGGTTGCAGCTATTCTTTGCCGCGTTCAGAAGCCGAAGCTTTAGGTTTTAAAGAGAATACTCCAGGCTTAGATGAAGGAAGCGATCGCGTTGTTCGTTGGACAGGAACCTGGGGTGATATTAGTACCCAGTCATTTTATCCACCGCATCATTTAACAATGGGTGAAGGCGGATCAGTGAATATTGTTCGTAGTGCAAAATTAAAACGAGTGGCAGAGAGTTTTCGAGATTGGGGTCGGGATTGTTGGTGTCCGAGTGGAAAAGATAACACTTGTAATAAACGCTACGATTGGCAGTTGGGTGAACTCCCCGATGGCTATGACCACAAGTATATTTATTCTCACTTGGGTTATAATCTCAAACCTCTTGATCCTCAGGCTGCGATCGGTCGTGTTCAGTTACGACGTTTGCCCCAATTTATTGAAGCACGTAAACAAAATTGGCAAATGTTACGCAAGGGTTTAGCTGGTTTAGAAGACGTGTTTGAGTTTAGCTTACCGACCCATGCCGTTGGCTGGAATTCTCATGATGGTTTTGTGTGGAATGATTCTGGACATCGTAGCGATTGTAGTTGGTTCGGATTTTTATTATTAGTGAAACCAACGGCTCCTTTTAAGCGAGCAGATTTAGCTCGGCATTTAGAAAAATATCGTATCGGTACGCGAATGTTGTTTGGCGGTAATTTGCTCCGTCAGCCAGTTTTTGTGGATTTGCGTAAAACTCAGCCCGATACATTGCGTATTGCGGTTGAAACGATAGGTGCAGATCGACTAATGAACGAAGCCATTTTTCTGGGGACTTATCCAGGCATTGGTTCAGATGAGATAGATTTTATTTGTCAGGTTATTAAGGATTTTGTTGAGCTAAAGTAGTATAAATTTGAACCACTAAAAATGTCATCAACTGTACTCATAACAGGAGCAACGGGATTTTTAGGGAGCCATTTAGTTAAGGCTTTACTAAAAGATAATTATCGAGTTATCATTCTAAAACGTAGTTTTTCTAATACTAAACGCATTGAAAATATTTTGTCCCAGTGTTGTGTTTATGATATTGATCAGTGTGAGTTAACGAAGCCGTTTGAAGATTTAGGTAAAATTGATTCGGTCATTCATACAGCAACCTGTTATGGACGCAATAATGAAAGTTCTACTGAAATAGTCGAAGCAAATGTCATTTTTCCGTTAAAATTGTTGGAGGCTGCCACTTTTTTTAAGACTGATATCTTTTTAAATACTGATACTACGTTGCCATCATATTTAAATATCTATTCGACTTCAAAAAAGCACTTTCTAGATTGGGGTAAACAATTTGTCCAAAAGCAAACAATTAAATTTGTTAATCTTAAGCTGGAACACATTTTTGGAGCAGGTGATGATGATTCTAAATTTGTAACCTACATTATCAAAAACTGTCTTAATAATATAGAAGAGTTGAAGTTAACAGCAGGAGAACAAAAGAGAGACTTTATCCACATAGATGATGTTGTCTCTATTTATCAACTACTTCTTAAAAAAGTTCAAAAAGAGCCTAGCTTTTACCAAGAATATCCTGTTGGAAGTGGTAAAGCAATAAAGATTCGAGAGTTAGTTGAAATGATACACAGACTAACTCAGTCAAAAACCATTTTAAAGTTTGGAACTGTGCCTTATCGAGAAGGTGAAATTATGTTTTCTGAAGCTAACTTAGATAAATTAAAATCCTTTGGTTGGACTTCCAATAATACTTTGGAACGAGGTTTATTAAAAATAATTAATTAGAAATCAAAACGGAGAATCTAGCGTGAAACTATTAGTGACTGGTGGGTGTGGCTTTTTAGGGTCTAATATTGTTGCCCATGCTTTAAAACAAGGGGATGAAATTTTTGTTATTGATGCTCTGATGAGAGTTGGCAGTGAACAAAATAAAGCTTGGTTAGAATCTCAGTCATCTCCAAAACAGTTAATTATCCAAACCTTTGATATTGCAGATTCGGATTCAGTCAATTGCTTTTTTGAAAAGTATGGTACATTTGATGCGATTGCCCACTTAGCAGGTCAAGTTGCAATGACAACTTCGATGGCAGATCCACGTCGAGATTTTTTAACAAATACTGTAGGAACCTTTAATTTATTGGAAGCAACACGGCTTTATTCTCCCGATGCGGTGTTTGTTTATTCAAGTACGAATAAGGTTTATGGGGAGATGGAGCAAATTCGTTTGGAAGAAACGGATACTCGCTATATCTCTCCAGATTTTCCAACAGGTTTCGATCAGTCTTTTCCTCTGGATTTTTCGAGTCCTTATGGTTGCTCTAAAGGATCTGCCGATCAATACGTGCGAGATTGGCATCGTAATTATGGTTTAAATACGATTGTTTTTCGACATTCTTCTATTTATGGCGGGCGACAGTTTTCAACATTTGATCAAGGCTGGATTGGCTGGTTTTGTCTTCAAGCTCTCAAGCAAAAACAACTTGCTGAAAAAGGAGAACCAATAGAAAGTTTTACTATCGCTGGCAACGGCAAGCAAGTGAGAGATGTTTTACACGCCGAAGATTTAATTAACTTATATAGTTTAGCTTTTGAAAAAAGGACGAATTTAGGCGGTTCTATTTTTAACATTGGAGGAGGAGTTCTCAATAGCTTATCTTTACTTGAATTATTTAATAATCTAGAAAAAGAGTTAGATATTCATCTTCAATTTGAAAAATTACCATCAAGACATTCTGATCAAAAGATTTTTGTGGCTGATATTCAAGCAGCCGAACAAAAGTTACAATGGATTCCAAAAATTTCATATCAAGACGGCATTCAAAAGCAATTAAAATGGGTGACTGAATCTGCTTAATAAATTTAAGATAAACTATCCTGAAATGTTATTAGATATATTAATCCCTACATATAATCGACAATTAGACTTAATTAAAAATTTAAAACTCTTAAGTATACAAATCCAAAAACTTTGTGATCCTTCGTTAGTCAATATTATTATTTCTGACAATGCTTCGACCGACGGAACAATACCTTCTATAGAAAAAATCAAAAAAGACTTTCCCACTAGTATCAATATTTTAAACTCATCTACCAATTTAGGACTAGAATCTAATGCAGTTAAAGTATTATCTGCTTCCACTGCCGAATGGGTGATGTTTTTAGGGGATGACGATTTTTTGCCTGATGGATATATACAGTTTGTTATTGAGCAAATTAAGACAAATAAAATTGGATGTGTCATTCCAGGTTTTAGCTCTCTATATAAAGATGGCTCCTTAATTGTGTCAAGAGCAGGTGAAAGTGTAAAAACTAAACCAGGTTTATCTGCAATCCTTAACTTGTCCCAATTCGGACATCAACTAAGCGGTTTAGTTATTCATCGCGATCAAACCCTAGAGGAATATTTATCTAAAACCAATTTTAGAAATATTTATCTTTTCATTTACTTTATATCGTTTAACTTAAATAAATATAATTCAATTTATGCTCCTCAATTTCAAGTGCTGGTTAGTCAAGGGAATACAAAAGATTGGGCTTATGATGACTCAGGGTTATTAACCGAAATATATCAAAATTATTTGGGACTATTTGAAGATCAACCAATTAAATCGATTTTGGCTTGTTTAGCTTTTACTTATAAACAACAATGGCGGCTTCGCCTATCTAAAAATCCATTACAAAGTGTTAGGGCTGTAAAACATATACTAACTTCTCAAAAGCTTCCAATTTATTTAAAGATATCAATATTAATTTTTTATCCCTTTCTTTATACTCTCTTTTTGGCAAAAAACTTATTGAGAAAAATTTTGCTTAAAAATAAGCATTAATTTAAGATAAAAACCTCCTAATGAAATTCGATACTTGCAAAAAACAAAAATCCCCATAATGAATTTGTCCTTAAGAAAATGGTTAGCATTTGTTTTAAAAAAAATTCGTATATCGAATGTAGGAGAACTCCATAAAGCTATCGCTAAGAGTATGCTGAGTCGCTATTCAGTATATTTAGTCAATTTAGTTTCAATGGCGGTTCTAGCGAGATTATTCACACCGAAACAATTTGGAGTTATTGGAGCAGTTGCCATCGTATCTACATTTTTACAAATGTTTATCGAATCAGGTCTAGGGCCTGCAATCATCAATCAGAAAGAGTTATCCAATGAAGACAGAAATGGAATATTTACCCTTACTCTCGTTTTAGGGATTTGTGCCTCTGTGTTGTTGCTGTTATTAGCCAACCCCATAGAATCGTTTTATAGAATTGAGGGTGTTAGCGTTGTCATGCGATATGCTGCCCTCAGTGCCTTATCCTCTGGTGCTTTAATTTACGTTACAGCAACGCTTAATCGCGATCAACATTTTTTTCGTATCGCCCAAGCAGGACTCGTCGCCGAAGTAAGTTCGCTAATAATTGTTGTTTCACTGTTTCAGCTTGTTTCTCCACTTCATGCCCTCGCATCAAGAATAGTTGCGATCCCAACTATCAACTTTGTAGTTCTTTATTACTTCTCCAAAGAAACTGAATTTGGTCAGCCAAAGCTAGGCACAAAATTTTCAGCAATAAAACCCCTATTATCCTTTTCGCTGTTTCAATTTGGCTTTAACTTCATTAACTTTTTTTCCAGAAATTTAGATAATATCTTGGTCGGACGTTACCTTGGTGCTGTTTCATTAGGGATTTATGACAAAGCTTACGCCCTCATGCGCTATCCTCTGATGTTATTGACCTTTGCGATGGCACCAGCGATACAACCCGTGATGAGGAAGTATGCCCATGACCCAATCCAAGCAGAAAAAATTCATAGTGACTTTGTTTTTAAGCTATCTTTTATCGGCATCGCGGCTGGGATTATCGTCTTAGTATTCAGTAAGTGGATAGTACTTCTTCTGCTTGGTAATCAATGGATAGAAGTCATTCCAATTATTAGTGTTTTAGCTCTTTCAATCCCCATCCAAGTTGTTTTATCCACTAGCGGCAGCTTCTTCCAAGCAATGAATCGTCCAGACATTCTTTTTCTGAGTGGATTTCTATCGGCAATTCTTATGGTAATTGCAATTATTTATGGGGTTCTTGTTCAACACGATATGGTTCTACTATCTTGGAACCTATTGTTAGCTTTTAGTTTGAATTTTTTTCAGGCTTATTATTTTTTGTATAGATATTGTTTTCAAAAAAATGTAATTATTTTTTTTAGAAAACTGACAATTCCCATAATTATACAAGGAACAATATGTATTGTTTTTTACCTTAATCAATAAAAACTATGTTGACGCTCCCTAAAGTATCGATTGTCATTCCAACTTATAATAGGGCAGGTATGATTTGTGCACTGTTAATAGCTCACTTATTCAAGGAGCAATACTTGGAGAAGTTATTGTCGTTGATGATAATGATAATAATGAGATATATCAAGCTACCAAAGATGCTGTTCTTCAAATAGGTGATGCTAGGTTAAGATATATAAAAAATAACCGAAAAAAAGGAGGATGTGGCGCTAGAAATACGGGGTTGTTAGAATCAATTTACGAATATATTGTGTTTCTTGATGATGATGATGAGTTGTTGCCAGAAGCCCTCGTTAATCATTACAAACAGTTCGATGCGTCATCAGTCGCAATGGTTTATGGTGGTGCCATATTTGTAGATAAAATCTTTAACTTAAGCACAAAATACGAGCTTTCCGACCGCATTATTAGTCCCCGATGTAGCCTTGAAATTAATTGCCCTGTTACTCTGTCTTCATCAATGTTCAAAAAAGAAATACTAGAACAAGTCGGGTTATTCGATGAGGATTTAGTGAGTTTTCAAGATTATGATATTTGGATAAAAATCAATCAATCTTTCGCAATCAAGTCTCATAAAGCTTTAGTGACAAAATTTTACCAACATAACGAAGAAAGAACTTCAATCAACTTATCTCGTCGTCTTAAAGGACTCAATCAAGTTTGTGATAAATGGGTGCATTTAATAGAAAAGAAAATAAAAATAAAAGATTTTAAAAGTCAATATACTAGCAGTGCATATTTTACGAATGGACAAATCTTACTCTCTTCTGGTCTTGCTAACCGACCAAAAGCTTTATATTTCATGCTGTTAGCAGTTATATTTAGTCCAGCTCAAAAGACCAAGTTGCTATTTTACTTATTCTTGGGGCTTTTAGGTTTTAATGTAACAAGGCTTTTTAAAAGAAATCACTATCAATATCAAAATATATTGCTAAGCAATAATTCTTAAATGGTAATAGTTAATTTTAAACTTTTTCTTTCGATTAAATTAAAAACTATGATCTATGTATGATAGTGACAATTTACCTTCTTTAACCAATTCTTCTCTTTTTCTCGACTCCTTACATTTTTTTCTGTACCTAGCTTTCCTGTAATACCAAGAGTGAAACAGCGAAAATAAAGAAGAATAATTTGGACAATCGCCATTTTTCATTGAAAAACGAAAGTTGTTTTTCGCTCTATAGAATAGTTGACTTTGCTATGGCTTTATTCGCCAAATTTAGAGTCAATAGTGCGATTAACTTGTTAGAAAACTGGAAGTTAGCATTATTTGCTTGAAAATCTCGTTTTTAATAATTTTATATTATATAGCCAGTCTAAATAGAGTGTGAACAGCCAAAAGATGAAATCTTTTAATTTCCCAAAGCTCAATTAACCTCTCTCCATGACTTCTGTTAGAAATAAGGAATCAGTAAAAAGAGCTTGAAGTTCTCACAATTTATTTACGCTCGCTATACCCAATTTCTCACTCCCTGCAATTTACCAACTTCTTTATATTTAATATTGGCTACTTTTGTCATAATATTACGATGATGTTTTGCCAGCTAATCAGCTGAGATGCTCTAAGACTTCTCGTTCCGACACCTAGATAATTAATGAAAAAATATAGTGCTTTTTTAATCTTCAGTTTTTTAGTATGGGCTTTAGTCCCTATCGTTGGAATCTTTTTTTTACTCTGGTGGATACAGACTGTGTTTATTACATCAAAATCAAAGGAACTCTATAAAAACTAAATACATTATTAACTTGATATTGGTCTTAATTGTTCTGACTTTGACTATTTTTTGTTCCTCAGTTACGGTTTATTCAGATACAGAAGTTTATGTGAATGATTACTTTAACTGGACAGACTTTAATTCTTTATTTAATCTTCCTCCATATTATGGTTATGGATTAGAGTTTGTCCTCCCTCTAATTTCTCTTCCTATTAATTACTTTTCTAATGCATCACCGTATTGGTTTATTTTTAATCAAAGCCTTATTTTTAATATATTAGTAACTTTTGTAATATCAAAAAAAATATCCACAAAATATTATCCTACCTTATTAGGTATAGTTTTTTCAAGCATATTTTATTATTATCATGTTTTTCAAATGAGACAGATGTTGTCCGTAGCATTTTTGATGGCAGCTGTTGTTAATATAGATTTTGTAATACCTTTTATTTTGTTTCTTTTTTTATCTGTTTTTTCTCATCTCTCTTCTATTCCAACTATCCTTCTTTTAATTCTCTTTAAATTTAAGCTCTTTTTAGACAAAAAAATTAATGGTTTTTCCTTAACAAATAAATTATCATCTTTTATTCGCACAATTCTACTACCTAAGTTTCTAATAAATAATAAAACCGCGAAAAATATTTTTATTGTTTTTACTTTTTTTTCAGTAGTTATTTTAGGATCAAGTATTAATAATTTGTTTGGTTTATTTACTTTTTTATCTAAACTAACTAATAGTACACAATTATCAGATTTTAGCTCTTCAAAAGCAGAACTTTATCAAGGGTTAAATTTTAGAAACAACTTTTGGCGAGGCATTGGAATGATTTTTTATGTAAACTTTTTTGCTCTAGCTATAGTTATTTTTTTGAAAAAAACTTTTTCTTCAAATTTGTCATTATTATTGTTTTTATTGTTTATCATTCAATTTGCTCAATTTATTTTATTATTGATTAACCCTTATTTGCTATTTAGAATTATTTTGCTTTCAATCGTTTTTCACGGCTTTTTCCTTGTTTTGGTTTTAGAAGAAAAAAAAATATTCTATAAAAAATTTGTATATTTTTCATTTTTATTATCTTTCTTGTACTTTTTATATTGGCTAACAAATATGCCCAATGTTCCTCCGTTGTCAGGTGGTACAGTGGTTTTTTGGAAGGGTGAAGTATTTACTCAGAACATATGGGATTATATTTATTTCCTTATTAGCTCACGTATTAATTAATTCCTGTTATTGGCATCTAACCCACATTCCACCAGCCATAAAGATTAAAAAAAGGCTCTTCACAACTTTGTATAATAGCCTTTGCTTATAAAATTGTGGAACAATTATTGGACAAAGCTTTTAAGGCTACTCTACCAAAAAAAATCAGTATAAACCTTATTTCCACATCTTAATGCTCTTCTATCAATCATGCGAAACCGTTACCTTCTTTAAACGCTAGATTTCTTTCAGGGTAAGTATTCAAGTGACGATTAACTAACAAAAACTCAAATCTTGGTTTAGCGAAGTACGGTTAAATCAATAGAGGAGATAAGTTTCAGCTGTTTGTTTGTACCTCATGTGATTCAGAATTTCTATATAGCAATCCTAAATAATTCGTGCTGTTGAGAGACTTGAAACCCTTGCCCAGAGCGAATCGATATTTACAAATAGTTTAGGACTGCTATAGCCCTAAAGATAAACCCGATTACGTTAGAAGATGCTGAGTTACAAAACACATTTTTAGTTATTTAAAACGGTTTCTCCTTGCTACAGTATATCAAGTAAATTTCCTTAACCAACATTTTGTTAACACAGTCTTTTATTCGAGGTTCTCCATAGAGTAATTAATCAAAACGACTCTATGCATTAAAGTGATTCTTATGCAAGAGTCAATATTGTTGTATGATGGTCTCGCTTCCTTTTGAACAGCAAGTTGCCATTAGTTTTCCCTAAAAGTGAAGTCTTTATCACCTTCGACTTATTGGATCTGTCGGGTAATCAGCTCAAAAATCTTTGAACCCCCTATCTGGCAAGCATTTGAGCGATTTTCTTGCAAAATCTCCGAACCCCAGTATACATAAGCATTACAGCTATTTTTTGTTTTATTACCCAACAACCCTATTATTGTATTTCAGATGAGGTTTACCCTATGAATAGTCGTAATGAAATTGAGTCTTGTCGGATTAGCGGTAGTAAAAACTTAATAACAGTTCTTGACTTGGGTTTACAGTCATTAACTGGTGTTTTTCCCAGAAAAATAGATACACCAATAACAGAGGGGCCGTTACAACTGGTTTGGTGTCCAGATAGTGGGCTATTACAATTGCGTCACTCATACGATTTAGCCGAGATGTATGGGATGAATTATGGCTACCGATCAGGGTTAAATCAATCGATGGTTCAACATCTTCAGTACAAAGTTAATTACTTACAACGTTTACGTCCTTTAACATCCGAAGATATTGTTCTAGATATAGGAAGTAACGACGCAACATTATTGTCGGCCTATAATGTCAATGGACTTAATCGGATTGGAATTGATCCTACTGGAAAAAAATTCTCTGAATTTTATCAAAATGGGATAGAGCTAGTACCAGATTTCTTTACCGCCAAAGCATTCCAATCAAAATTTCAGGCTCGTAAAGCCAAGATTGTTACATCAATTGCCATGTTTTATGATTTAGAGAAACCCCGCGATTTCGTCGCCGATATTTACGAGATTTTAGATGATGACGGTGTTTGGCATTTTGAGCAAAGCTATATGCCCACGATGTTGCGAATGAACTCCTATGACACTGTATGTCACGAGCACTTAGAATACTACTCTCTTGGTGTTGTTAAAAATTTGATTGAACAATGTGGTCTGAAACTGATCGATGTTCAAATGAATGCTGTTAACGGAGGAAGTTTTGCAGTGACAGTTGCTAAAAAGTCTTCCAATCTTAAATCAAATGATCCCGTTATCGACTGGCTACTTGGTCAAGAAGATCGTATGGGTTTACATACACCAAAGCCTTTTCGAGATTTTGAAGAGCGAGTTTTTCGTCATCGGGATGATCTATCTCGCTTAATTCGAGCCTTAAATGCAGATAATAAGAAAGTCGTTGGCTATGGTGCTTCAACTAAGGGTAATGTGTTGTTACAGTTTTGTAATTTTACCAACCAAGACATAGCTTGCGTTGCTGAGGTAAATCCTGATAAGTTTGGTGCCTTTACCCCCGGTACCAATATTCCAATTTTATCTGAAGCAGAAGTGCGAGCAATGAAACCTGACTATATGCTGGTGTTGCCTTGGCACTTCCGCGATTCCATTATTCGACGAGAGGCCGAATATCTAGCCTCTGGGGGTAAGTTGATCTTTCCATTGCCTGAAATTGAAATTGTTTAGCGGCTCAAAATCCATGAAGATCGTCATCGTTGGTCATGGGGGACAAGATGGTACCCTACTCTGTCGTAGACTGAAAAATAATGGAGACCAGGTATTTGGTTTTAGTCGTTCATCTACTTATTCAACTGATCCTCAATACTCAGATATCCAAGCGTCCATTGAAGACTCAGACTCAATCTATAATCTAATTGACCGAATCAAGCCCGATCAGATTTATTATCTTGCCGCCCATCACACTTCCTCAGAAACTCTCTCAGAAAATAATCCTAAGAATGACTTCTATCTTTCGCAACTAACCCATGTAATTGGTCCTTTAAACTTTCTATCTGCTATTTATGAAATTTCACCTAATTCAAAGTTTTTTTATGCTTCTTCATCCTTAGTTTTTAGTAACGAAAATAGTGAGGTACAGGATGAAAAAACTTCTTTATCACCCCAAGGATTTTATGGAATTACTAAGGCGGAAGGAATGTTACTGTGTCGGGAGTTTCGTGAACGATTCAATGTTTTTGCTTCAGTTGGCATTCTTTACAACCATGAGTCCTATCTGCGGCCAGCTCATTTTTTGTCACAAAAAATCGTTCAATCAGCGATACGCATAGCCTCTGGTTCTAAAGAGAAGCTAGTTGTCGGTGATTTATCTTCTCGGGTAGATTGGGGCTATGCTCCTGATTATGTGAAAGCTTTTCAAGATATTCTTGAACTTAATCATAGTGAAGATTTTATTATTTCAACAGGTGAGGCTCACTCAGTCAAAGAATTTGTTGAAATCGCCTTCAAGCATTTCAAGTTAGATCCTGAACAATATGTTATTGAAGATCCAACTCTTCTGCGTCGTCGTTCACCTGTAAAAATTGGCAATTCAACTAAATTAAGAACAAAAACTGGATGGAAACCTTCCTTAAGTTTCCCAGACTTTGTGAAACAGCTTATTACCGAGTTGCAATAAGTTACTGGCGTTCCCAATGTTTATAAACAATGTTATTATATGGATTCAAAGCCCTTTTTCACTATCATTACAGTCTTCTTAAATGATTCCAAAAAAATCGAAGTCACATTGAATTCACTTTACCAGCAGACTTGCAAAGACTACGAGCATCTAATTAAAGATGCTTGCTCTCACGCTCAGGAAATAGAACTTTTAAAAAAGTATATATTGTTAGACAAAACCTCTCTTTTCTCATCTCCAGACATAGGAATATACTCTGGAATGAATCAAGCTCTCAATCTTTCCAATGGACGTTTTGTGTATTTTCTTAATGCAGGAGACGCTTTTTATGATCAGTTTGTCTTAGAGAAGACAAAAGACTTTATTACTAGTAATAGTCAGAGTACCATATTTTATGGTGACATTATCTGGCAGCCTAAGCTTGAGTCTACTCACTATCCTGAGCAGATAACTAAGTCGTACATCTTTAGGAAAAATATATGTCATCAGGCAGTATTTGTAGATCTAGAGAAACTACTAAGCATTGGTGGATTTCGCGAATCTATGCTTTTAGATAAAAAATCTCAAGCAATTCAGTCTGATCAAGAAAGTTTTTGGGAACTCATTTTTGCTCAGTGCTGTAAAGCGAGTAAAATACCCATTAAAGTAGCTTTTTTTGAAAGGGGTGGTTTTTCAACTAGTCCAAACAATTTTCTCAGAGGCTGGCTAGAGCGGGCGGCTATTCTGATTCAGAGGTTTAATTTAGTGGAATTTATCATCTACGGGTCACCAACTTTTTTACTTGCACCTTTCAAGTTTAGTATTCTACTAGCTATTGGTCATCAGCAAACTAAGAGTTTCTCTACAATTTACAGAGAATTTTTGCAAAAAATGGGGTTAAAATAGTGAAAACTAGATTGGATGATCGATACTATACACTCAAAATGCTAGAACACCAAATATTTGGGCGAACCAGGTTGGACTTTTTGTAGAAACGATTTATTTTAAATAAGTTATAGGAGTTACGCATTGACAGAATAATAAAATTGTGTAGCAACGCAATTGCGCTATTTGAGCCACTTTGAGAAAATCTGTATGAAGTGAAAAAATGGTCGACAAACCCGACCCATCTTACTGAAAACCTCTCATAATGTAACATTAAATACCAATTTTCCGTGACGCACAGGGAACAACTTTTGTCAATGCGTAAGTCGTAAGTTAGTTGAGTTTCTATTTAGAAATTACCAAGTAAGCAATTTCTAAATAGAAACTCAAAATAGCTAAGAGCCATAATTTTCTACACTTCTATCCCTTTCAAAGGATTTTTTATGGAAAAACAATCAGAGCATTCTAAACCCCAAGAACGATGGAACTCATATGGTGAAAGTCGATTATTGGATATTCAAAAAAACCCGAATAAATATATTATCGACGCACAGGCATCTCTTCTTCCACCTTGGAAAGCCAACACTTGTGGAGATGAGTTAATTACCTTGCTAAGTCCTTCGCAGGTGAAGGATAAAGAGATTCTCGAATTGGCTTGTGGATTTGGTGATGTTTCAGTTTCACTTTCAAAGCAAGGAGCGAAAGTAACTGGAGTTGATATAGGTTATAATATCGTGGCTCAGTGGAACCTTGGACATGGTAAATCAAGTTGATTGCAGATTTCAGCAGTGCAATGTGACTAGCCTTCCTTTTGAATCAGATGCCTACGACATTGTTTTAGGTCTTGCTATTTTACACCATCTTTCTGAATTGGATGTTTTGTTAGCACTCCAGGAGAGCTGTACAGTACTGAAGCCAGGTGGTATAGCAATTTTCCTTGAACCCGTTGAGAATAGTAAACTGTTTGACTTTATCCAAAATTTATTCCCCGGCAGGAAAAAAGGGAAGTAATTACTACCGACCATCTATCTTGCAACGAAAATCATGGAATAATTATGTCGGAGCGCTTGATGATAGGGCTATGACGAACCAAGAATTGATTGCTGGTGGAGAAAGGTATTTTCGACATGTTCATCTAAACTCATACGGTTTCACAATTCGTCTGGAAAGGTTGATAGGCTATCGCTACACCAATGTTTTGCGAATAGTGGATAAATTCCTTTTCAGAGTCTTTCCACCGATTAAATTCTATTCACAAACTGTATTAGTTGTTTATCAGAAATAAATCCTGGAGCATTTAGGAAAGAATATTTTGAAGTGTTATAACGCTTACCATAGCCGTTCATGATCGGACGATGTACACCAGAAAATCCC
>CAWEDJ010000048.1:0-23855 GCA_963807635.1 uncultured cyanobacterium | reverse complement strand
AGAAAATTTGTTGGACAAGCGTTACGGGCAAATCCATATACCTTACATCGGCGAAAACTGGTACAAATGCATGAAATACACCTCAACCTAAAAGAATCTTTCAATTCGTAGATCTAGAACCTTCATCACAAACGTTAGTACATTTAATTTGGATAGAACCAGAAATGCTCAGATACCTATTTTCATACCTACCAAAAACTATTCAACATGAATTGCGGCGATTCCGCTACGGGATGCAAATTCGTCGGAAGTCTTTTAAGAGCGCTGAAATTGAGTATTCATTATTGGATAAATGGATTAAGCCTGGAGATTGGGTTTTAGATGTTGGTGCCAATGTGGGGCACTATTCGTTGAGGCTCTCAGAACTTGTTGGTAAGTCTGGTCGTGTTTTGGTGTTTGAGCCTGTGCCATCAACAGTGGATTTACTGGCATCAAATATATCTAGAGCAACCTATCAAAATTTAACTACATTTAATGTAGCTGTTTCTAATAAAACCGACTTGGTGGGTATGGTGGTTCCTGAGAACTTCCCTGAAAGCAAGAATTCAAATTATTATAGGGCCCACATTTCTAATAACTCTAACGCATTAAATATTTTGAGTATATCAATTGACTCCTTGAACATTAGCCATTCTATCAAGTTGGCAAAAATTGATGTAGAAGGTCATGAAATATATGTGTTGAAAGGCATGGAAAATCTAATTAAAAGAGATTTACCCATATTGTTAGTTGAAGGAGATTCTAGCGAAGTTAATAGTTATCTTGCCTCTCTTGGCTATGTTGGCAATCGAATGCAGGGATCAGTTAATCAAGTATTTGAACCTATCTCCTCCTAAAACTTATAGCAATTTATCTAATGCAAATGAAAATCAATTATATAGATCCTCAGTCTTACAATGTTCTTGGAAGATATGATATAAATCTTCTGCAACAAATGGCTGAACCAGGAGTTATGATTAAGTTTATTTGTAACAAAGGCATACTTAGCGAGGAGTATACAAATGACTTGAATTATTGTTCCATTGAGCCAATTTTTAATTATAAACAATCATCTAATTCCTTACTAAAGGCACTTAGCTATTCTATTTCTTACAGTAAAATAATTTATTTGATAATTAGTGATCGACCAGATTTAGTCCATATTCAATGGATGAAACTACCATTATTAGATATTTTCTTTATGAAATTCTTAAGAATACTAAGAATTCCTGTAGTTTACACCTCCCACAATTTTTTACCTCATAATCAAAACTTTTTCAGTTTTTTCTTTGCTAAGGTAGCTTGCCAATCAGCTTGCAGAGTTATAGTTCATTCAAAATCTACTAAAAATTTATTAATTAGTCATTTTGGTTGTGATTCAGATAAAGTCGATACTATACCTTATGGTAAACTTGGCCCTGCTATTGAGGATTCAAAAATTTTACAGCATAAAATTGCTAAAAAAATGAATGATTCGCAACTGATTTTTGCTATTCTTGGGTCTATTAGAGTAGATAAAGGTATTCTCGAATACTTAGAGGTTTGGCTTTACGCTTTGAATAACCATAAAGATGTCTTATATAAAGTCGAGTTGCGAATAGTGGGAAAATGGGATTCAGAATACTTTGATAAAGTTAGTAAGTTTATTGAAGACAATGGTATTACCAATGTTGTTATTGATAATAGATGGCTTTCTAATCAAGACCTTGAAAAGGAAATATCTAATTCTGATGTATGTGTCTTACCTTATTTAAGTATGAGTCAAAGTGGTTTATTAATGACTTTATTATCCTACAAGAAACCCTGTATTGTATCTGATGTTGGTGGTTTACCCGATCCCTTTGATGTAGCTAGAATTGGTTGGATATTCTCTTGGGGGGAAGATTTAAGGTTTATTGCTGAAAAAGCTATACTTAATCCAATCATGGAAATTAGTTCTGGTTGGCACCCCTCCTTAGAAGACTGGGAATCTGTTGATAAATATTTTAGTTGGAGTAGAGCAGGGAAAGCTACTATTTCTCTTTATAAAGAATTATTAACTAAATAGGATTAGATTTTTCTAATAAGCTGCGTATGAACTACAAATTAAAAGCAAAAATTCAAAATCTAGTTAATGTTCTTCCTACCTCCCTGTCCTATCCTCTCTATTACTGGATGCGGAGACACTTTGGTGGACTGAGGAAAGAGAACCTCAATCCGATGAGTCGCCTCAAAGCGAGAATTGAAACTTGTAAACGTATCGAAAAAATAGGACGTTCTTTTGTTGGTGCAACTTTTCTAGAGGTGGGAACGGGACGGAGACTTAACACTCCTCTGGCTTTTTGGCTTCTAGGTGCTGAAAGAGTTATTACAGTAGATTTAAATCCTTATTTGAAAGAAGAGCTTGTGAAAAATGATTTAGATTATATTCAAAAAAACAAAATCCAAATCCAAGAATGGGATAAAATTGCAGGCAATCGTTATATGTATATGAACAGATTACGTCACGATGATTTTATTAATTTATTTCAAGACTTGAATTGCAAAATCTTAATAAACGAGCCTGATATGGATAAAAATTTAATCTTCAGAAATTAAATTTTGAACTGGATGCAAGGTTTGGATCAAAGGCAGATAAAGTAATTAGTGCTATTGGCTCATGGATTATTACACATCGCTATATATAAATATGTAGCTCTACTTCTAGTTCCGCACGAGTTTGTGGCTACGAGAGAATAAGACTTTGAGTCTCCTGACATCACCTAAATGCCCCCGATCAGTGTTTTTTTTAGGGAAAAACACTGATCGGGATGTATAAAAGACAGTGCTTAAGACCTTTCCTTGCCCAAACCCTTGGCTGAGAAGCCTTTGGACAAAAGGAAAGACACAAACTAATTCGGAATCAGCTTTACTTAATAGGAGATGGAATGAAAAATCAATTAGCAATAATGCTTGCCATTCCTGCCTATAACAGGGTAATCTCATGAGAATTTCTCTTGATAAATCTGGATTCGCGTGAGCTATAGACTGGGTAAGCTTTTCAGTCTTTTTGTTTGTAACGAAACATTCATAAATCTACCGTCATTCGTAGAGAGCAAAATACTTGGGCAGTCTCTCAACTCTTTTATAAACAAGAGTTTCCGTTGACTGAGATTGTTAGGTTGTGTTAGCGTTCAATTACTGCTCTAATAAAACCCAGTATATTGAATCCGTTATTAGAAGCTTTTTGAGTCAAGATCGTTCTTGACTTGTCAGAATCAACTTTCTGATTATAGATACTCAAAAAACATTGATGGAGTAAAAACAATGAATAGTAATAATACAAATCAAGAACAAAAAGAAATGTTGCAAATTAATGAGCAACAAAAGAAATTTTATGAACAAAAACAAGGTAGTCGATATGAAGAAATTGGCATAGCGAACCAATTATGGGATAAAACAAGGAGAAATTTATATAAAGTTAGAGAAAATTTAGGGATCACAGAATTAATTCGTGCACGTCATTTATATTGGCTGGGTAATCTTGAAGGCAAGCGGGTACTCGATTTGGGATGCCATTCTGGAAATGACTTGAGTATTGATATTGCAAAAAACTGTGGTTTTTACTTGGGGATGGATTTAAGTCAACCAGCTATCACCCAATTGAATGAAAAATTGTTGCTTAACAACTTGCCACACGCACAGGCAGAGCTTTCGATTTTCTGCAATCTGATTTTCCTTATGAATCTTTTGATATTATTTATGCTTATGCGGTGATGCATCATTTTAAATACTTTGATGCTTTCTTATCACTGCTACACGAACGTCTTAATCCTGGAGGAAAAGTTATTAGTTTTGATCCAATGGAGACATCTCTTCCGATATGGATTGCACGAAGACTATATCGTCCTTTTCAAGTCGATAGTGACTGGGAATATCCTTTTTCTCAGCAAAATTTTAAACTAATCGAAAAATACTTTACTATAAAGGCAATTCAAGGTGTCTTGGGATATTCTAAATGGGGTTTGCCACTAGCAATTTTTCCTTTTGGCTCTGATTTGGTAAGCAAGTTACATGAGTATGATGTTACTTCGGCAACTGTTCGAGGTGATGAGCTGTGGCGGTGTATGCAGGTAGCACTATACTTAGAAAAAATATAAATAGAACACCACTAAACTGCATATAATTTAGCGGTAATTACAGATATAAAAGTTACCGTAGCTGACCAGTCAATTAAATACAGCACTTTGTGGTTAAACTCCGTAGAGGGTAGGGATATAAATATATTAGTATCCCTACAAAACTTTTTCTGTAATCACAATACAATTGGTGTATAGGAGTAAAGTATTAATTTAGTTTGAGCATAAACATAGTTTGTTTATGAGCATATTAGGCTAAATTTAAACAATATTTATGACAACTAACCTAACAATAACTATCGCCATTCCTGCCTACAATGAAGCCAACTATATTGAATCCGTTATTAAAGGCTTTTTAAATCAAAATCATCCTAACTTATTAGAGATAATTGTTGCAGATGGTGGTAGTAATGATGGTACTCAAGAAATTATCCAGAAAATCGCTTTTGAAGATTCTAGGGTTAGACTATTAAACAACCCTTTAAAAATTCAATCGGCTGGGTTAAATCTTATATTTAAACATTGTCAAGGAAATATCTTTTTAAGAGCAGATGCTCATTCCGAGTATGCCCCCGATTATATTCAAAAATGTATTGAGGCATTAGAATCTTCTCAGGCTTTGAATGTGGGTGGTTCTCAGCGTCATATAGCTAGAAATAACTTTCAAGGAGGAGTTGCTCTTGCATTTCGTAGTTTTCTAGCAGGAACAGCCAAATATCATGATCCAAATTACGATGGATATGCTGATACTGTCTATTTAGGGTGCTTTTTAACAGACGCATTGCAAAAAATTGTATATAATAACCCTAAAAAAGAATTATTTGACACTACTCAAATCACTAATCAAGACGCAGAATTAAATCTAAAATTATTAGAACTTTTTGAAAAAGCAATTTATATTAGTTCAGATATAAAAGTTTGGTATACCCCTAGAAGTAACTGGAAAAAACTTTGTATTCAGTATTTTAAATATGGCAGAGGTAGATATCTAACTACTAAAAAACACTCTTGTAGCTCTCCCCTAAGAAGTAAATTACCAGTTATATTTATTGTTTTTTATCTTGTTTTATTCTTATTTTCGATCTATTTTAATAGTGCCTTGTTGTTTTTAGCGACTAGTTTTTTCTTTTCATTATTGATCTTTTGCATAGAAACTCTAAGAGTTCACATTAAATACGTCCCTAGTTTTCAAGAAGAAATCTGGCGCGGAGTTTCAGAGGAGACTCCTAGCAGATTAACTATTTTTATAATGACTTTTATCGCTTTATTGATCATGCCAACGAGCTATATCGCTGGCAATTTTTATCAAAGATATAGACATCTAATGGTGAAAACCGATGAATGGTAATTGTACAGATTCAGATACTAAATTAATCGTAGTGACTGGTGCAACTGGATTTATTGGTTGCCATTTGCTTCCAACATTAGATAATCAAAATTTACAAATTGTATTAGCTGTTCGCCATCATTTATCTAAGGAATTAAACTCTGATTGTAAGGTTGTTAATGTGGGTGAAATTGAGGAGAATACTGATTGGACAGAAGCTTTAAAAGAAGTTGATACTGTGATTCATCTAGCCGCTCGCGCTCATCAATTAAATGATCAGGCAATTAATCCAGAAGCCGAATTTTTACGAGTTAATTACGAAGGAACAAAAACTTTAGTAAAACAGGCGATCGCATCAGGGGTTAAGCACTTTATTTTTATTAGTTCCATTGGTGCGATGACTACCTTGAGTGAACATGCCCTTACAGAGGAGTCTCCCTGCCGTCCTGACAGTCCTTATGGTCGTAGTAAATTACAAGCGGAACAGAGTTTAATCGAACTATGTCGAAATTCTTCAATGACCTGGACGATTTTACGCCCGACCTTAGTTTATGGGGCTGGCAATCCTGGCAATATGGAACGGTTAATGAAATTAATAAAGACTGGATTTCCATTGCCCTTGGGAGCAATTAATAATCAAAAAAGTTTTCTTTATGTTGATAATTTAGTTGATGCGATTATTACCTGTATCAATCACCCAAACGCCAAAAACAAAACTTTTATTGTGAGCGATGGTGAAGATCTCTCTACAACCGATTTGATTCGTCGTCTGGCTAAAGCTTTGGGAAAGTCACCCTTACTTCTCCCCATTCCTGCTGAATTACTCCGTTTAACCACAAAGCTACTAGGTAAAGCGGATATCGGCGATCGCCTATTAGGTTCTTTGCAAGTCGATAGTGGTAAAATTCGTCAGATGTTAGATTGGACTCCACCCTATACCGTTGACCAGGGTTTACAAG
Organism: uncultured cyanobacterium; assembly: GCA_963807635.1. GTDB lineage: Bacteria > Cyanobacteriota > Cyanobacteriia > Cyanobacteriales > Microcystaceae > Snowella. Next base: position 17,493 of record CAWEDJ010000048.1, on the reverse strand, counting down.
CAACGGCAGATTGGTTTAAAAGTAGATAGCTGGTATTATCTAATTTCTGTAAACGTTATCTGATGTCCGTGACAATCTGAGACATTAAATGAGTGATGACCAATTTTTCCCTGACCCTAAATTTCAGTCTATTATTATCTTTAATATTTGTTTCATCCCTAGCTCTCACAGGTCTGGTTCGTCGTTATGCCCTTAAAAAGAGCTTAATGGATATTCCCAACGATCGCAGTTCCCATGTTCAACCAACGCCCAGGGGAGGCGGTCTAGGATTTCTTCTTGCTTTTGCTGTTGGACTTATTTTTATCTCTTTTTTTCCAAATTTACCCGTTAAAGCTGATCCTTTTTTAGGTTTAATTCTTTTCCCTCTCGCCGCCATTGGTTTTTTAGACGATCGCTACAATTTACCGTCTCTTGCCCGCTATGGGGTACAGCTTGGTGTCGCAGTTTTTGCAGTTATTCATTATGGTATTTTCACTCAGCCTTGGCTAACGGATTTTGGCACTGTTGGCATCATTTTTGCGGGATTATTAACTATTATTGGTTTTACAGCCCTTATCAATTTTTATAACTTTATGGATGGCTTGGACGGCATTGTTGCCAGTGTCACCGCCCTCCAGTTGAGTTTTATTGCCCTGTATCTTAATCAACCGATCTGGTGGTTACTAATTGTCGCTCTTTTAGGTTTTTTGTGGTGGAATTGGTCGCCTGCAAAGATTTTTATGGGAGATGTGGGTAGTACGGTTTTAGGTGCGTCTATTGCGATCGCCTTAATTCAAACCAATGATGTTACGTTAGGCTGGTCAAGTTTAGCGATCACCTTACCGATCACCGCAGATACCATTTATACATTGTTTGTCCGTTTAGGTCGTCGTGAAAATATTTTTCAGGCACACCGCACTCATATTTTTCAACGTTTACAACAATCAGGCTGGAGTCATCCTCAAGTCGCCTTGACCTATTCGGGTTTAACGATCGCGATCGCAATTTTGACCTTTATGTTGGGAGCGATAGGGGCTATTTTGAGTTTGATGATGACTCTTTTGGCAGTTATTATCGCTGAATTATATTTAAAGAAACCTAAAGTGACCAAGCCCCAAATTTCTTAGAAACTCCAAGTTGTCTAGAACTTTTACGTAATTCTTCAATTTTTTGTTTGTTAGTGCCTTTTGCGAATATTTATGGTAAAAAATACCATTATTGCTTCTGGATTAAAGGGTTGACTCACAAGCAATAAGCCCTTTTTAGTTCAATGCTTCACTTGAAGAATGGCTGATTTCATGACTTTTTTCTGTTCGGCATCATAGCCCCAGCGTTCCAAAAAAGCTTCATATTCTCCTTGCCCTGTAATTAAAGATTTTTCCATTTCCTGAAGTTTTTCATTAACAATCGGTAATTTAACAGCTTTGATTAGATATGATGTGCGATCTCGGACTTGCTCAGAGCCTTTGGCCATAGCTTCATCCTGATTACGGCGATGGGCTAGGGCAGAAGCAGAAGACATCACTAAGTTTTTGACTAATAACTCTCCGACAATGTCAGGGGAAGATTGCAGAGCATTGATAATGCCTTTGGAGGGGGAATCGATAAAGGGTCTTTCGTCCGTTAGGTAGGTTACGAAAAAGCCCCTAGCCCCAGTTTGGGTTTTTACTAAGTTAGTAATGGTTATTTGAATTTCGGAATCAGGGATAGATTTAGTCGCCATTTTTTCCAGTAAGGCTTGGGTTTCGGCGATCGCGTCTTCAAAACTAATTTGATTCGGATTATATTGAGCCATGAGGGTGACGGGAGACGATGGGGCAATAGAAGGGGAGATTTGCGGGATGGGGGAGAGCAATAATAAACAAGCCAAGATGAGATAATTCATGAATTTATAGTTCGCCTCTATCGTTACCAGCATTATTTTTGTTAACATAACTTAATATAACAACCTGATATCGAAACCTACGGCTAAAAAATTAATTTTATGCAAACGACTACCTTCAATAATACTAGTACGGATATTGGAAACTATTGGCAGTGGCAGGGACACGATATCTATTATGTGAAGTCGGGTGATCGCCGAGAAGGTCTGCCTCCTTTACTTTTGGTGCATGGATTTGGGGCTTCAACGGATCATTGGCGAAAAAATATTGCGGAACTTCAGAAAGAATTTGAAGTTTGGGCGATCGACTTATTAGGTTTTGGGCGTTCTGCTAAACCTGTCTTACAGTATGGTAGAGATCTTTGGCGAGACCAACTACAAGCATTTATTACCGAAGTGATTCAACAACCAGCCGTTTTAGCGGGAAATTCCTTGGGGGGATATTCTTCTCTCTGCTTAGCTTCTTATTACCCTGATTCAGCCAAAGGACTGATTTTGCTCAATAGTGCAGGCCCTTTCAGTGATGCCTTGGCCGCGAGTAAATCTAATCCGATTCAAAAATTGATCCGCACGGTTTTGTTGCAATCCTGGGCGAGTTATTTATTATTCCAATACGTCCGTCGTCGTCAAAATATCCGCAAAACCCTCGAAAAAGTTTATCTTGATCAATCGGCGGTCACAGATCAGTTAGTGGAAGATATTTATCGTCCTTCCTGCGATCGCGGTGCTCCCCAGGTATTTGCCTCGGTTTTTAAAACGCCCCAGGGTGATTCGGTAGATAAATTATTAGCGTCGGTCAATTGTCCTTTATTAATGTTGTGGGGAGAAGGTGATCCCTGGATGAAGTGTAAAGAAAGAGGCAAGAAGTTTAAGCAATATTATCAAAACTTAACGGAATATTACCTACAGGCCGGTCACTGTCCCCACGATGAAATTCCTGAACAGGTCAATCAACTGATCCGCGATTGGGTACGAGAAAAATCTGTAGAGAATTGTAAAGAAAGTTAGCTAAATTTAAAGCTTGATTGCGATTTTTAAACTAATCCCAAGAGAGATGTTATTGTTTAGAACATTCTTATATTTGGCCAATTTGGTTTAGCTATGTATAAAAGCAATCAGGATAAGGATTATCTCAGTGCGGCACTAACGGCAGGGATTGGTGCCGGTATCGTCACAACCTTCGCCGTTGCCCAGGGACAGCATCCGATTATTGCACTAGGTATCACCGCGATCGCGACCTTGGCGGCGATTATTTGTCATCAACTAGATTTAATTTAATTTTTTCCAAGGGTCATCTGCGATCTCCTTCTCTGGGCGCAAAAAAAGCGATCGCCTTAATATTTTCTTACTTGTGAACTTCGATGTAAATACAAACCCACCCTGAAAATTATTTTTTGGGAAGAGTTTTGGATGGTGAAAACTTGGGCATCGTTTGAACAGGAGCGGCAACAATCTTACAGTCAGCAATTCGCTTGGTTAGATTGGTATATTCCAAACGTCCACCATTAATTTGATATTCATCCCTGGGATTAGGTAAATGGCCAATGGGCGCATCTAGGGAATAGTTGAGATTTTCTTTAAACAGTATCCATTCGTTATTTTGTCGCCAACCCACTTGTGTTCCGAATTTATCGTAGGCATCGGGAGCCATCAATCGTCCAGGTTTATTGCCCGTATCAACGAAAATAGGATATTGGACACTAAAACCAAAGCGACCGTTAGAGGCTTGTTTCCAAAGATCATCAATGGTTTTCAGATCCCAGCACGGAATGTTATTAATATCTTCGGCAGTTAACCAGCCTTGTTTCTCTCGGTTCGCGGCTTGTAACATCAATCGGCGTGTTTCATCATTACTTTGTCTCCATTTTTTAGCCGCCAGCAGATTTTTGAGGGGAAGATAATCAATTTTGGTATCGGGAGACACTAGACTACTAATCGTTTCTGTCGAGGCTGGGCTAGGGGTGGCCAATTGAGCAAAAGGCACTATTCATGGGAATCAGCAAAACGGCGATCGCCAATAGAAATTTATTAATAGCCAGAATTTTGGTCATACTCATCGCCTGAGACTTATTTGTAGAGATACTCGATTCATAGAATAACATAGGACTTTACGTTCTAAGGATTTAATCTGCTGATTTTAAATAGCAAAATTGGAATTACTCTTTTTCTTCCGATTGCATCAAGCGTTGTTTAAGAATTTGAGGATCTCCCTGGGCCACAACCCGCCCTGATTCCAATAGAAAAGCTCCATCACAGTAATTTAATTCTTCTAACCGATGGGTTACCCAAAGAGCCGTCATTCCGCGATTTTTGACTAATTTTTGCACTTGTACCACTAATTCTAACTGGGTATCGGGATCTAGCAGGGCTGTTGGTTCATCTAAAATTAATACTTCACAATGACGAGCGATCGCGCCAGCAATGGCAATCCGTTGTTTTTGTCCCCCACTGAGGGCATAGATCGGGCGACGTTCCATTTCCAAAAGATTAACGGCGGTCAAGGCTTCTCCGACCCTAGCACGAACTTCGGGGATGGATAAATTTTCTTTCACCAAGCCAAAGGCCACATCCGCTCCCACCGTCGGCATGACCAATTGATGATCGGGATTTTGAAAGACAAAACCCAAAGGATCATCTAGGCGAATTTCTCCCGATTGGGGTGTTAACAAACCTGCGAGCAATCTCAACAGCGTTGATTTCCCACTGCCATTATTACCTAATAGCATCCAAAATTCCCCTCTGGGAACTTCTAGGGAACAGGCGGAAAGAATGGGGTTCGACTCATTCCATTCAAAATAGACATCCTTCACCGCGATCGCGGACTTCACCTGATTCATCCTCAAATTATGCCGATAGAATGCTTTCAATGATAAAGCGATCGGGTATGATTAGCTATTGGACAGCCTACTTCCTAGACTAGGAGCATTCATTTTGTTAGACGAACAAGCCAAAAAAACTTTATTGCGTAAAATTCCTCACGGACTCTATATCTGTGGCGTAAAGGATGGGGAACAAGTCAATGGATTTACCGCTAGTTGGGTGATGCAGGGATCATTTCAGCCTCCCTTGGTGATCAACTGTGTGCGGGCCGATTCAGGTTCCCATGCCATGATCAAAAATTCTGGCGTATTTGCCCTCAGTTTTTTAGACGAAAATCAGAAGGATTTAGCGGCTCAGTTTTTTAAACCCAAGCAACGAGTAGGCAATAAATTTGAAGACATTGAATTTTATCAAGGCCCAGAAACGGGCTGTCCCATTATCCAAGATTCCCTGGGTTACGTCGAATGCCGAGTCGTTGGCCAAGTTGATCACGGCGATCACACGGTTTATGTAGGGGAAGTGATAGGAGCAGGCATTCATCGAGAAGGGAATCCCTTGTTATTAGAAAGCACGGGCTGGCAATACGGAGGCTAGAAACAATAAAGGGGGTAAATTATTTGACAGAAACAGACTAAAACGAGAAATTTTTGTCTAAATCAAATAGGCTGTTAATTATCTAAAGCTCTTACAGGCAAGGGGCTTAAGCCCCTTGTTACAAAACTTTGAGCAAAATCATTGTGCAATCTGAATGTGTGACAGCTTGCCCTGTTTTATGACTCTAGAACTTCAGCAAGCCCCAACTTTATACACCCCGTTCAACGGCGACTTTTGCTTGTTTAAATTCAATTTTGAGGCGATTTTTGAGTTTTTCAGGGATAGGACGACTCCCGTAGGCAGTGTAGTAACCTGCGAGGGAATTAAGGTCCGTTTGCATAGTCGTGAAAGAACGCAAGCCACCTGACTTGGTTTCTCGGCGATAGCGGGAGATGTAATCGTTAATTTGTTCTCTGGCGGTTGTTTGAATTTCTGCTAAATCTGGGGCATCGCTGGGTAAATCGAGAGCCGTCGTCAAGGTTTCGATGACTGTCAAAGTATCTTGGCTATAATTACCCGTTAGCCCTGTCGAACTGTTACATCCCGTTAAACCAATGACGGCAACCAGAACCAAGGCCAATAAACGAGACCAGTAATTTTTTAAAGACATGATTGTTTTATATCCCTCTTAATTGATGATTACAAATTACTTTATCCTATAGCGAGCCTAAATCAATTGTGAAAACTTCAAGCTCTTTTTACTGATTCCTTATTTCTAACAGAAGTCATGGAGAGAAGCTAATTGAGTTTTGGGAAATTAAAAGATTCCATCCTTGGCCTGTTCACATCTCATCTAGGTTGGCTATATCAGGATCTTGGTCTAAATTTTCTTGAAACGAAGAGGGGAAAAAGAAATATTTGAGCAATGGACAAAAACTGAGATAAAACCCTAGAGTAAGACAATATAAGACAGTTCAGGGGTTTTGTCCAGGCTAATTAATGAAATTTAGTGTTACAAAAGAGATATTCACGATTCATTCTCCCTTTCTGATTACGCACTTTCTTTATTCAACTTCTATGATCTGGCCCTTAAAACCCAAAAGTACCAAACAAATTGCTCGTATTGAAATTTCAGGCGCAATCGCGGGAAATACCCGTGACCAAGTCTTAAAAGCCCTTCAAACGGTCAAAGAAAAGAAATTTCCTGCCCTACTGTTGCGGATTGATTCTCCAGGCGGAACGGTCGTCGATTCCCAAGAAATCTATGAAGCTCTCAAAAAATTAGGAGAAACGGTCAAGATTGTCGCCAGTTTTGGCAATATCTCTGCTTCTGGTGGGGTGTATGTCGGTATGGGAGCGAGTCACATCATGACCAATCCTGGGACAATTACGGGCAGTATTGGCGTGATTTTGCGGGGAAATAATCTAGAAAGACTCTTGGAAAAAGTGGGGGTATCTTTCAAAGTTATTAAATCAGGCCCTACAAAGATATTTTGGCCTTTGACCGAGAATTATTGACCGAAGAGCAAGAAATTCTCCAGAACATGATTGATAACACCTATCAACAATTTGTCGAAACCGTTGCAGAAGCGAGAAAATTATCCGTAGAAGCCGTTAAGCAATTTGCCGATGGGCGCATTTTTACAGGCAAACAGGCGGTGGAATTGGGGTTAGTTGATCGCTTAGGAACGGAAGAGGATGCAAGGGTGTGGGCCGCAGAACTAGCGGGATTAAACCCTGAAAAGGCAGAATTTTTTACCATCGAAGAACCCAAACCTCTGTTGAAAAAAGTTTTGGGTCAGAGTCGAATTTCTCTGCAAACAAACCAATTTAATAATGTTGTCAATTGGCTAGATTTTGAATTATCAACCAGTGGACAGCCGCTCTGGTTATATAAACCGTAGTTTGAAAAGTAGGGGCGAATGGCGTTCGCCCTTATTCTTATTGATGATCGCCCTTATGCTTAGCCACCATGGGCAATCTGGGGATGGCGACCGAGTAACCCCGTCATTAGTCGTAGAGAAAAGACTTTTAAGGGGTGAATATGGCGCATCATCTCCAAACCCACTCGACGAGAGAAAACCAAGGGCAACCAATTATTAGAAAAAAGTCGGTCTAACAAATCTGTAAAGCCTAAAATAATTAGGTTTTCGGGCTTTCGCCAGTTCTCATAACGCTTTAACACCTTTAGCGTGCCAATATCTTCTCCTCGTTGGGCGGCTTCTTGCAAAATCTGGGCTAGGGCCGCCGCATCCCTAATGCCTAAATTTAAGCCCTGACCCCCGACGGGATGGCAACAATGGGCCGCGTCTCCCACTAAAGCTAATCGAGATTGCACATAGCGATCGCTCTGCATCAGTTGAACGGGAAACAAAATCGGCGATCGCACTAATTGCACCGAACCGAGAACACCATTAAGACGTTTTTCTAGTTGGGCAATAAAGGATTTTTCATCCAATTCCGCCAAAGTCTTCGCCTGGGCGTGGGGAGCCGTCCAGACAATCTGACAACGATTTCCAGGTAACGGTAAAATGCCCATCGGCCCCGTTTCACAAAACCGTTCAAAGGCAATATTGTTATTCGGGATTTCATGTTTGATGGTAAAAGCTACACAGGATTGCCAATATTTCCAACCGCGAGTTTTAATACCTGCTAGGTCACGAATTTGGGATTTAGCTCCATCGGCTCCGATGACCAGTTTGGAAGTAATTAAAATTTCGCCTTCTGCCTTTTTAATCCGTATTTCTGCTTGATTTTCTAAATAACTAACCGAAACCACAACCGCAGGACGAATCCATTCAACCTGGGGACAATCCGCTAAAAATTCCTGAAGAGCCGATAAAATAACAGGATGTTCGCCGACATAACCAAGATCCTCTGTTCCGAGATCCTGGGTTTCAAAGGGGACAGGGTTGGGATACTCTCGATCCGAAAGATTAATGTGTTGAAATTTACCAATATCGGGCAGAATTTCTTTCCAAACACCGATGCCCCGCAAAATACGGCTGGAAAGTAGAGATAGGGCGTAGGCTTGGGGTTTAATAAGAGATTTTTCAGGAGATTGGGCTTCGATGATGGCAATCCTTAAACCTGATGTTTTGAGGGCGGGACGGCCAGAGTTGTACCAACAATGCCGCCTCCTACTATGGTGAGATCGTAGGGCAGGGCTGAATCTATCATCGGGGCTGATAATTGGGACATTTTAGCGATACGTTGGGTTAGTTAAACAATATCTGAGGGACTCCTTAATATATTGTTACTTAATTTTTTGGGATAAACAAGGTTGGATTTTGATTCCCAACGGCTCCAAGGGCTTAAACCTGAGAACCCTTAACCAGTTGGACAAAATTAGACAAAATTTTCAGTCCTAAATCGGCGGATTTTTCAGGGTGAAATTGGACAGCCATCAAATTATCTTTGGCGATCGCGGCGGTGACGGTTTGTTGGCCATGCGTAACAGTGGCGGCTCTGACCTGGGGATCGCTTGGATCAACGTAATAAGAATGAACAAAATAAACGTAGGGAGTTTCAGGTAAATCGTGCCACAGGAAATTATCTGCTTGGGTAAAATCTAGACCATTCCAGCCCATGTGGGGAATCGTCAGGCCAGGTTCTGATTGAAAACGCCGTACTTTGCCTGGAATAATGCCTAAACCTGGCTCGGTTCCTTCCTCGGATTCATCAAATAAAATCTGTAAGCCTAAGCAAATTCCTAAAAAAGGTTTCCCTGATGCGATCGCGGCTTTAATGGGTTCAACTAACTGGCGATCGCGTAATTGCCTGACGGCGGGATCAAAAGACCCGACTCCAGGTAAAACCACTCCATCGGCGGCGGACAAATCATCGGGGGAATGGGTCACCCTGGGATTGGCTCCCACCCTTTCTAGTCCCTTACAGGCCGAGTGGAGATTGCCCATGTCGTAGTCAATAACTGCAATAAATCCCATTTTTAAAATTAGAAAAATTTACGGACGAGTCACTTTTATTTTAGTTGAATCCTGTTCTAAGGAATTTTCACAAAACTAGATAACAAGATTAAAATACCAAACGCCAAACGATACCAAATGAAAACCCAGGTATTATTTTTTTGTAAATACTTTAATAACCAGGCGATCGCTAAATAAGAGAAAAAAGCGGCTGAAATAACGCCAATGATCAACGGAAATGCCGTTTCTCCCGAAAATCCTGATTTAAACGCATCTTTTAATTGCACCAACCCCGCTAGGGTAATGGCTGGAATCCCCAACAGAAAAGAAAAGCGTGCGGCAGTAGCGCGTTCTAAATTGATGAATAGCGCCGCCGTCAGCGTTGAACCCGATCGCGACACCCCTGGAATAATAGCCATTGCCTCGGCAAATCCCATTACAACCCCGTCCTGCCACCGTAACTTTTCAAAGGGGCGACGATGGGTTCCCACTTTTTCAGCCAACGCCAACAACAACGACATTACAATAGAGGCAATCGCGATCGTTGTTAAGCTATGCAGAGGGGAATTGTCCAAATCGGGAACGAAAATTTTGACTAACAAGCCAAAAAAAACAATCGGTAACGTTCCCAGCCCAATCCCCAACGCCAACTTAAATTCCAAAGAACTATAATCTTTAGTCTTAATGGCTTTTAGCATTCCCATCGTAATTTGGGATAAATCGTTCCAAAAATACCAAATAATCGCGGCAATACTGCCTAATTGAATGACTGCTATGTAGGCAACCCCTGGCTTCGTCCAACCGAATACTTGAGGGATAACGGTCAAGTGAGCAGTACTACTAATCGGCAAAAATTCTGTTAAGCCTTGGATAAGTCCTAAAAATAACGCCTCGAACCAATTAATTTGGGCATAACTTCCTGTAGCCGCTTCTGTCACCGATTGGGCATTTACCAGGGCATTATTCAAAGAAAAGATTGTCACCCCCATTAAGGCACAGACACCAAAAAATCCAAGTTTACGAAAAAGCATTATTTATGATGTATCCGAAAGGACTAAAAGATTCTAGCTCAAAAATGGAGCAAAATTTTCTACTTCCCGATTGTTAACCATTTAGATATATCCGATACATCAACTTAAATTCGGATAAAATAGACTTATAATTATTTCGGGCCTCACAACCCAACTACCTCAGTGGATTTATACGACCCCATCGGGCAATATATCCAAGTAATTTTGGTTTTTAGTCAGCATTTTCTCCTATAGAAATTGATAGAACTTTTACCCAATTACTTGACACCACTAAGAATGTGTAGTTCCATAATTATATTAGGGTCTTTATGACTCTCGTGCGTTTACATCACCAATCTCCAGTTAGAATTCAAGAACATGTCCAACAAATTCAAAGGCACAGTTAAATGGTTTAATGAGACGAAAGGATTCGGCTTTATTACACCAGAGGACGGCTCAAAAGATATCTTTGTCCATTTTCAGCGATCGCCGACAATGGTTTCAAGACCTTGGCTGAAGGACAGCGCGTAGAATATACTATTGAACAAGGTCAAAAGGACCTGCGGCTTCACAGGTTACTTCGTATCTAGGTAATATTTTCTGACGACTTCCCTTGTTCTTCGCATCGGTTAAAGTCAGTCAAAAGTCTTTATTGTCCTGCAATAAACCCAAGGTATTTTATTTAAAAATTCTTTGAATATAGACACAACAAAGGTTTTAAGATCTTCCTAATTTTGAAAGTTTTCCAGTCTAATCCGACACTTTTTGGTTGGAAATCGAAAAACTGGGTAAATTCTTCAAAATAGCGACCGCGATTGAAGCCTTATTTTTGTAGCCAATCCCAGTTATCCGAAAAGAAAATACTCGAATAATCTAGGACGAATCACCTAAATCTTTGATTTTTAAATTCCTTAATATCAAAAGTTTGCCCCATCCCTGCCTTAATTTTAAAGTAGGGATTTTTCATTTTGGATAAATATCAAAATTTCAAGCTTGAACTGTTAATCCTGAACAGAATTCTAGAGTCACTCCGCCCTTACACTAAAATTTAGCTGTTTAATCATCCTAATTCCATTCATAAATTTATGAACAAAACCACTGATTTCATCAACGAAGAAGCCGCAACGAGAGTCCGCATCCTCAGTGAAGCCCTTCCCTACATCCAACACTTTGCGGGGCGTACCGTTGTCGTCAAATACGGTGGTGCGGCGATGAAAGATAGTTCCCTCAAGGATAAGGTGATTCGAGATATTGTTTTTATGGCTTCCGTCGGCGTTCGCCCTGTGGTCATTCATGGGGGCGGGCCAGAAATTAATAGCTGGTTGGATAAATTAGGCATCGAGCCGAAGTTTCAAGATGGGTTGCGAGTAACGGATGCCCCACAATGGACGTGGTTGAGATGGTTTTAGTGGGTCGCGTCAATAAGGAATTGGTTTCTTTGATTAACCAAGCAGGGGGGATGGCCGTTGGACTCTGTGGCAAGGATGGTAATTTAGTGAAAGCTCGTCCCATTCCCAATAAAGATATTGGTTTTGTAGGGGAGGTCAACAGCGTTAATCCCCGATTAATAGATTCCTTGGCTAAGAGTGGTTATATTCCCGTGATTTCTAGTGTGGCGGCGGACGAGTCGGGACAAGCTTACAATATTAACGCGGATACCTTTGCTGGAGAAGTTGCGGCGGCCTTAGGGGCAGAAAAATTGATTCTTTTGACGGATACGCGCGGAATTCTCCGAGATTATAAAGATCCCTCAACCTTGATTACTAAATTGGATATTCAACAGGCACGGGAACTGATCAAAGAAGGCGTTGTGGCAGGGGGAATGATTCCCAAGGTGACTTGCTGTGTGCGATCGCTGGCCCAGGGAGTCAGAGCGGCCCATATTATTGATGGTCGTTTACCCCATGCCCTGTTGTTAGAGGTTTTTAGTGATATGGGAATCGGTTCTATGATTGTGGGTTCTAGCTTTCTGGATTAGGTTGGGATCATAAATTCATAATTTCTAACGGTTCAACTTCATCGGCTAGGGAAAATCCAAAAATTCGAGAATAGAAATACAATTCTCCTTCTAACGCCCGTTTGATATTGGCCGCAATGCGAAATCCGTGTTGTTCTTCGGGAAAAGACACGTAGGCAACGGGTAAACCCTTTTGTTTTAGAGCTTCTACCATCATTTCCGCTTGATTGGGGGGAACAACCTTATCTTCTAAACCTTGAAAAAAGACAACGGGACAAGCTAGTTGATTAGTAAAATTAATCGGCGATCGCGTTTTATAAAGCTCCTGTTCTTCGGGATAGGGGCCAATCAGGTGATCGAGGTAACGGGCTTCAAATTTGTGGGTATCCGTCGCTAAGGCTTCTAAATCACTCACGCCATAGTGACTGGCTCCTGCTTTGAAGGTTTGACGAAAGGTTAACGCCGCTAACGTGGTATAACCGCCCGCACTTCCACCTGAAATTGCCAATTTATTCGGGTCAGCCTTACCTTCTTGGACTAAAAATTTCGCTCCATTGACGCAATCATCCACATCCACAATGCCCCATTGATGATCCAATCGTTGACGATAGGCCCGACCATAGCCCGTACTGCCGCCGTAATTGACATCCAGATAGGCAAAACCGCGACTTGTCCAATACTGAATTTTTAAACTGAGGGAATTGCCCGCCGCCGCCGTTGGCCCGCCATGACTTTTTACTAATAACGGGGGTAAATCGGTTTCAGGGGCTTGATAATCGGGATTTTTAGGTGGGTAATACCAGGCATGGGCAGTTAAACCGTTTTCGGTAGGAAACTCAATGGCTTCTGGGACGGAAAGATAACGAGCATCCAGGATTAATTCACTCGATTGTTTCAGAATTGTCCAATCTTTGGTTTGTAAATCTAGGGAAATAACGGCAGAAGATGCGGTGGGAGAACTGCCAATAAAGAGGGCAATGTTACCATTACTGATCAAAGAGGTGATATTGCTAAAAGGGGTTTCAATGGGAATTAATTTTTGGGTTTTTAAATCAATTTCAGCCAGATACCAACGACCATTCTGGGTATAGGTACAAATGATTTTTTCAGCATTCACAAAGGTATAGGTCGATAATCCAAAGACCCAATGGGGATAGGCAAATTCAGCGTCCATTGGATAAATTGATTCAATGTTTCCCTCATGATAACGATATAAATTCCACCAGTTATTGCGATCGCTAGAAAAATAAAGTATCCCATCGGGCGACCATTTCGGTTCAGAAATTGACTCAATTTGAGATTGACCTGCGATACAACGAATATTTTCTAACTCTCCCGTTGAATTAATATCGGCTAACCATAATTGGGTACTATCCCAGGGTAGATTGGGATGCTCCCAGGTAATCCAACTCAGTTGGGATCGATTTGGACTGAGACGAGGAGAAGAATAAAAATCATTCCCTGAAACTAAGGTTTTAATTTCTCCTGTTTCTAAGTTAATACTAGCTAAAAAATTATCAGGTTCTGGGGAATTAGTACCATGATCTTCGCACACCGTAATTAAGCGATTTCTAGCGGAATCTAAAATAAAATCTGCGTATCGTTTTTGGCTTTCTGGGGTTAAGGCTTTCGGTTCTGTATTTAAAGATTGAGTATAAATTCGTTGGTCTCTAAAATTGACAAAATAGGTCGTTCCTTTCTCTCTTAAAAAAGATCCTCCGCCATATTCATGAACACGAGTCCGCACATTAAAGGTCGCAGGGGTGAGATCGACCGTTTGTGCCATTGCGATCGCGTTTAACTAAAACATTTCGGCCTTTTTCGGTGGGTCTGGATTCCGACCAATAGAGATCATCGCCATCGATAGTAACGGCCCCTAAGCCAATACTCCCTGCCAGAATAGCATCAGCAGTAATAGGAGATTTCCAAGAACCAAAGGGAGCAATCTGAGGGGAAGCCATGATCATTTTTTCCTGTTTGTGTATGAAAAATAGTTTAATCGAGATTGAACGCGATCGCCTAGAATTAAGATTCTCAATATTTGGATTTTACCTTGAGCAAGTATTTAAAATTTAAATCAATTATTTTTGCCCAAAAATATTAACGAGAAACGAAATTAAGGGCGGTTTGATAGATACTTTTATTACTATTAACCGATTCAAAAAAATCAACAATAGGTCGGGGATAATCTTCTCCTATTTTGAAACAAAATTCTTTTTGTTCCTGTCGGGATAATGCACTAGGTTGATGGATTTTATCCCCTGGTAATCGGGCTAATTCAGGCAACCAATATCGTAGATACTCTCCCTGGGGATCATAGTCCCGCGACTGTTTGGTGATATTAAAATAACGAAATTCCCGCGCATCATTGCCAATTCCTGCGGTATAGTTCCAATTTCCCCAATTGCTACAGACATCATAATCGAGCAAGCAAGATTCAAACCACTCAGCCCCCATCTGCCAAGAGAGTCCCAAATTTTTCGTTAAAAAGCTGGCCACATTTTGCCGACCGCGATTGGACATGAACCCCGTAGCCGCTAATTCTCGCATATTGGCATCCACCAAGGGATAGCCCGTTAACCCTTTCTGCCATCGTTGAAAATAGTCCCGATTTTCTTGCCAAGGAATCCTAATTCCCCGTAGCCCTGATGGACGAAAAAGGCGATCACCGTGTTTTGCGGCAATAAATCGAAAATAATCCCGCCAAAGTAGTTCAAAAATTAACCAATAGGTCGAATCATTAGCGATTTTTTCCTGTTCGTAGGTTTTAACTTGGTTGTAAATATAACGAGCCGATAAACACCCCAGGGCTAACCAAGACGAAAACTTAGAGGAATAATCCGCTCCCAGCATCCCATTGCGGGTTTCTTTATAGGTTTTTAGGCAATCTTTTCGCCAAAAATAATCCGTTAAACGCTCTATTGCCTGATTTTCTCCTCCGATAAACGTTAATCCTCCTCCGCGATCGCTACTCTCGGTATAGAGAGCCTGGCTTAAAAAAATCGGTAAGTCTCCCATCAGAATGGGGGGAAGGGCAGGCAGTTGGATCGGGGTTGGAAAAGTTGCCGAGGAAGGATTTGTTTTTCAATGATTTTACGAAACTGGGTAAATAGTTCGGGAATTTGATGAATAGTAAACGGTAAATCATCGGGGTGAAAGAGGGGATGACCCCAGAAGGACGTTAAGGAAATATTTAGCGGAATGAGGGCATTTTTTAGGGATTTTTCAACAGCTAATTCTTCTGAGGTGACTTCTGCGTGGTAATAAATGCGATCAATCTTCAATTCCTGGGCCAGTTGCAGTAAAACGTCTTCTGTCTTGCCCTGGGCGTAAAATCAAATCACTACCGATATTTTGCAAATTGGTGCGTAAATCGAGTAAACTTTCGGCTAAAAATTTTGCACGAAATCTGCCCGTTTTAGGGAATCCGTAGGAAGTTGTGCCTTCTAATCGGGAATCCCAGCAGTAAACAGGAATAATTTGGGCTTGTTGGGCTAGGGCTTGGTGTAGGGGTTCATGGTCATGGAGACGAAGATCATTACGGTACCAAATAAGAATGCGAGACATGATTCAAGAAATTTAGGCGAATAATCTAAGGGATAAAAAATAAATTTTTTCAAGTTAAACTCACTCATCTGAGGATTTTTTTAATCTCTGAGCCGTTCGTAAAATTTGTCCCGCCAACATCGCCGCGCCAAAACCATTGTCAATATTGACTACTCCTACCCCAACGGCGCAGGAATTTAACATGGTCAACAAAGGAGCCACGCCTCCAAAGCTTGCACCATAGCCCACACTGGTCGGAACGCCAATGACGGGGCAATCGGCTAAACCTGCGACCACACTGGGTAAGGCTCCTTCCATGCCTGCGACGACGATTAGAACATCGGCTTCGGTGATGATGTCTCGATTACTCAATAAACGATGAATGCCTGCGACTCCTACATCCCATAATCGTTTGACGGCAAAACCAGAGAGGGTGGCGGTAATGGCGGCTTCTTCGGCGACAGGTAGATCGGCGGTTCCTGCGGTCAAGATGCTGATGGTTCCGCTAAATTTGACGGTTAGTTCGCTGGTAATTAAGGCACAGATACGGGCGACGGGATAATAGGTTAGGTAGGGAATGGCTAGGGCTAGTTGTTCGGCGACTTCTGGTTCTATGCGAGTTGCCATGACGACAGCATTTTTTTGAGCCATTACGATCATGATTTGGGCAATTTGTTCTGGGGTTTTGCCTGGCCCCCAAATGACTTCAGGAAAGCCTGTTCTGAGGTGGCGATGGTGGTCAATTTTGGCAAAGGAGTCTAGGGATTCAAAGCTAAAATGTTTGAGTTGGTTTAGGGCAGAGTCGGGGCTAATGTTTCCTTGGGCAACGGCTTCTAATAGTTGATGAAGGGCTTGTGGGTTCATCGGTTGGGTGATTTTTAAGGGGTGGGTTAACCTGATCAAAAGTTCTTATTTGAATAAGGTTTGAAAGTAGGGTTTGGATGATGATCAAGTTTGATTGAGGAGCAAAATCCTTTGTTTTATTGTAGCTTACTTGGGTTTTTGCTGAAATTGGGATGAATTGATGGGGGAGATCTGCGATCGCGTTTTTGTCGGCATAAAAAAAGATTCGCGATCGCTCTCCCATCTGGTTCTATACTTCAAGAATAAATCCCCGCCCAGGTAAGCTGAAGCGGGGAAGTCTATCTAATTAGGGCGGGCAAGATTGCCAGCCAATGTTAAATGTTTAACAAGATTGAACTAGATGCCACCGTAGTATGCCCCATCAGCACCGAAGCCACTGCTGTTATATAGAGCAAGAGCGTCTTTAATGACTACGCCAGCATCAACAGGATAGTTAACGGCAGCATTCAAGTTATAGGGACTGGGTAAGCCCATAGTACTTGTAATACCAACATTCCAGTAGGTAGAACTAGAAGGAATCGCCGGCGTTTGTGTCGATGGTGTCTCGTTACCTGTCAACCCTTTCAGATAACCATCCCCTTTGAGATCGCTGTTTTGATCTGGCGTTAGGGCTTGTATCCAATCAATACCTTCGTTGATGTAGTAGCGGGCATCCTTATCATTTGGATTAGCCGTGTCAATCGGGTTGCCGGCGAGGAAGTTCAACCAGGATGCCACCAATTGCCGGTCGAGGATATACCGCGAGTCTGGGTCTTTATCGGAGGCATTCAGAATTTGTAATGCCTGTGCGGTGGTGTAGAAGATAGTATTTTCGGTCGGCTTACCCGTAATTGGATCAATAGTTGTTTTACCATTGCGGTCGTAGTCACCGATAAGAACGCCAGTTCGATATTGATCTATCACTGGGTCGAGAACTTTGCCAGGTTGGTCTGAGTTGGTATAAGGCGAATAGAACAAGTCGCCAGTCGGGAAATT
>CAWEDJ010000047.1:0-20828 GCA_963807635.1 uncultured cyanobacterium | reverse complement strand
TGACCTGAAGCATTAGTGGTTGTAGTTTCTCCCGCATCCTGTGTACCGTTGTTGTTGGTATCGAAGAAGATAGTCCAGCCTGATAAGCCGGGTTCTGTAGGCTGTTGCCAAATGCCATCCGCATTGAGGTCATGCCACTTGTAACCATTAAGACTTACAGTAGTGAGTGCGCGCTTGTTACCAAAAGCTGTGTTATTGGTCAGTGAATTGGCAACATCGAGATTATAGGTGTATTGGGCAATGTCGAGGTTGACGACAATCGTAGGTCCATACGCAGCCGAAAAATTCTGAACCGTTACATTTCGGGTCGCGTTACTAGAATTATTCCCAGGGAGTGGCGTGATCGTGATCGTTTTAGTGCCATCGTTCGGAGAAGTCGCCAGATACCCAGAAGGTACTTCTTCCCGAACATAATATGTAGATTGTGTGCCACTCAGACCTGCGACTAAATTTTTAAACTCGTAAATGCCACTAGCGTCTGTGACTTTACTTAACTCGCCCGGATCTTTTGTTTGGTTATTGTTGGCATCTAAGTAAATCGTGACACCTTGCAGTGGACCTTCGCCGGCAGCAACACCGTCATCAACGCCGTTACCGTTTTTGTCGAAAAACTTGTAGCCTCGAATGTTGCTGGCTTGAAGGGGGCGACCTACACCACGACCCCACTCTTCAAAGCCATCACTGTTACCCCAGTTCTGCACATAGTAATCATTCCCTTGTTGGTCTTTAACAGGTGGAAAGGCACCAGTGCTATCAGTAGTTTTTCCCTGAAGCCCGTATTCTGTGTACAGCGTGATATAGTTTGCCTTTTTAGTCCACGTTGACGGGTCTGTAGAATCTAGAATATTGTAAAACAGGTTTGCAGGTAGGAAAGTGGACATATCACCATAGCCACTACCCGGTTGCAGCGCACTATTAAGTGCCACCCATTTATCGCTACCAGCATCCAAGCTGTAAACTAGGTTGGCCTGACCGGTGCCATTGCCTCCCAAGCCAGATTCAAAGGGGTAACCCGTTAGAGTTTCGTCATTCGTGATATAGAAGTCCATCGCATCGAGCGACAGAAACTGGTCACCATCTTTATTCTGGTTCTCGTTGATATCCAGCCGAAATTCGAGGTAGGGCGTGATCCCGATGTAAGAAATAGGAACACCTCCAGCGATCCCTACTCCGAGGGGAAGATTCTCAGATGCTGCTTTTGTGTCAAATTCCAGTGTGCCTTGGGTATTATAACCCTTTGTGATGGTTTTACTGCCATCACCTACAACTTGAAATGAAGCTAATAATCCCGATCCCGCGTTGAAAATGGCACTGGAAAAGATAGCAACACCAACATTACCTGTTGAATTAGCATTCGTTAAATTGACAGTTGGCGGCAGCGCATCCGTAAACGTTGTCGTCGCCACCTGACCATTGGAACCCGTCGCTGTCAAATTCAACGTCGCATTCAACGAATCAGGAGTACTGCCATCAGTGCCATTGTTATTCGTCGGCACAAACCAAGTCGTCACCACCTGACCATTGGCGACCCCATCTAAATCATCCTTGCCTCCATCCGTCACAGAAAAGGGCTGAAAACTAGGCGAAGTCTTGTAGCTATCTAACTCGCCATCATCACCTGGAGTGGTTTCTGCGATCGCAAACTCAATCGTCGAGCCAACTTTAAAACCACTCGCCGTAATCGTCGCGGTCTCCCCTGGCGCGTAATCCAGCTTATCCGTAATAACCGTATAAGCCACCGAATCCTGAACTCCGTCATTGACCAACGGATCAATCAAAGAATAATCATCCATGATTATTTATCCTCAAATTAAAATTGTCTTAAATTGTTTTGATTTAAATCGTTAATACCAAAAAACCTCAAAAATCGGCTATGTTCCCTCATTTTACGTCCCTCCACTCCTCAAAGAAGGGTTTCAAATTAGGCGAAATATAGTCCCCCCTACTGGATTAATCCGTCTGAATCCCGGAATAGAACCGTTCAAAATTTCATCTAGACAAAAAGAATTTCATAAAGCTCACTCAGTAGATCCACCGATCAGTATCGCGTGACCCTAAAATCCAATTGTGCAAAAATCGCTTTGTTTACTAACTCTTATAAAAACGTCAAATCTCTTTACAAACACTTATAAAATGAAACAAAAAAATAGCATTTATTCACAAAATATTCACAGACAAATGCAACCATTTAGGGGGTGTCCGACTAAACAGATGTGAACCTGAGTTTTCTCCCTCAAGGTTCCATCTAGTTATGGCAAAAAGAATTAAAAAGCTTAATTTATGTCCCACCCTTAACCATGCAGACAATCACCTATCACAAACTCTCAGACGATCTTGAATCCCAAATTGTGACCTATGGCGGAAAACAGGTTAGTCTCCATCAAAAAGAATATCAACTACTCGTATTATTTCTAAAATATCCCGATCAAATCTTCGACTACGAAAAAATCATTAACGAACTTTGGGACATTGACCATACCCCCACCGAAAGTAATATCAGATCCCATATTAAAGAAATTAGAAAAGCCTTTAAAAAAATTGACAACTCCATCACCATTATCGAAAATCTCTACGGCATCGGCTATCGACTAAACCCCTTATTTAACCCCAATAACGGCTACCACCCCCTAACAGACTTTTCCTTTTCCTCCCTAGACATCATTCCAAAAACGCCCCTAGAACTTGTCCAAATCAAAAAATATCTAGTTATTAATAAAAATTTTAAAATTAAATATATCTCCTCAGAACTGCTCAACGATTGTGATTATTCCGACCAAATTAGAATTGAAGAAGATATCAGAAAAGTCTGTCCTGAATTCATCAAACTTGATACAATTTTAGAAAAAATCAGTAACTCAAAAAATAAAGTTATGGTCTTTAAAGCCATGAAAAAACCTACCAATAGAGATACAATCCAATACACCAGTTGTTATCTCATCTCTGCTGGCTCTCATCACTCCCATTCCGACCCAGATCAGCTTTTTTATCTCTTTTTTGAAAATATAGCTGATAAAACCGAAATGCTTCTGGAAAAATAGACACACGACTAAGGCATCCCTATCAGAATTGTTCATCCATTACCCCTACCCAAAGGAAGACATCAACGAGATCAGTTTTTTGACAGCAATTTCCTAAACCATAAATCCATAGAGCCGTTATTCAGCCAGCATTGCCCCTTGCGTATTAAACTTAAGCTTTAGCCCAGTCATTTAATTTATGGAAGTTCAATTTCGAGAATTTAATGCTTTTGATCTCTGGATATGGCTAGAGTTTGAATCCGTACCTTCGCCAATGGAGCAACAATATATTGAAGAAGTCTTTGATTCTTGGTTTTATCTCGGCAAATTAAGTGCTTTTAACGCCGAAAATCTTCAGGTGCAGGATGTGGGGATTGATATTAGTTATATGAACTATGACAGTTCCCTCGCTACCGAAGTGATGATGGCTCCGATGCACAATATGGCAGATTTTCAGTACGAAGGCGTTTGGGGCGCTGTTGGTTTGATTTGGGGACGAGTGATTTGATTGCGATCGATATTCTCATTAATGCCCTGACCCAGTTGGATAAAGAATTTGTCCCCATTAGACTCTTAATTATCGGCGGCGAAAATGAAGATTGGCCCGTTGACCCCAAACAGCGATCGCCCTTTGATGAATTTGCAGGAAATAGAGACAATAATTAAAGTGTATTTTTTCTAATAACGGATTATGACAAACTATCAGGTTGAGAATCGACAATGGTGGGTAGAACGTTGGTTAGAATTATTAGATTCCTATCGGTTTAAGAAACGTTTAGAAAGGGCCAGAAGCTATGCCAGAGAAGGTCATGTTCTAAGTATTGAATTTGAGAATGCCCAAGTTTTAGCCACCGTCCAGGGCAGTGAAGTAGAACCTTATCAAGTTTCCTTAAAGCTTGATCCTTTTAACGATGAAGATTGGCATTATGTGGTTACAACTTTAGCCGAAAAAGCGATTTATTCAGCTCAACTTTTGGCGGGACAAATGCCTGAAAGTATCGAAAAAGTCTTTATTAAAAATGGTTTGAATTTATTTCCTTTTAATTTGTCTGATATTCGTTCTCATTGCAGTTGTCCTGATAAGGCTAATCCCTGTAAACACATTGGAGCGATTTATTATCAATTAGCCGATCGCTTTAGTGAAGATCCCTTTGTCATTTTTCAATTACGCGGTCGTACCAAATCCCAAATTTTAGCGGAACTTCGTCAACTCCGCAGTCAGAAACCATCCATTTCCCTCGAAGAAACCCCAAAAATTGTAGAGGAAAGTTCGGCGATCGCGTCCGACTCAATTTTTTTAGAAGAAACAAATCACTCAACTAAAACGAACAAAAAATCAAAACCATCAAAAGACGAAATATTAACTCAAATTGAAAGATTTTGGCAGTATGATGAACCGCTAGATTCTTCCTTAGTTGTTATTGCACCACCGACCAATCAAAAAGACATTTTAGAACTCTTGGGAACCTTGCCTTTGCCCTACGAGGAAGCCCAAGAAGTTAAACAATCTCTCCAACAAATTTATCAAACGGCTAGTCAAAAAGCCTTAATGACCGCGTTAGGTCAGGAAAATTAGATAGGCAAAAAGACGATAAAGATCCAGTTAAATTTCTCAACTTGGAAAATCTTCAAGCTGAATAACGCGATCGCCTAATTTATTTAGCATTATCGGCTTACCCGTTGTAAATCAAAAATATACATCCCTAGCCGCTCGATGCAACAAAGAATGACGATAAACCAAACTTTCCATCTCTTCTGCATATCCTCCCCCAATGACACAGGCAACGGGATAGCCCCCCGCCCGACAGGTACTTAAAACTTGCCGTTCCCGCCGATAAAGCCCCTCATCCGTCAGAGCTAATTTACCTAAACGATCGCCGACATGAGTATCCACTCCTGCATCGTAAAGCACCAAATCGGGTTTCACCTGGCTCAGTAAATCGGGTAAATAATTCGCCAAAATTTGTAGATAACCGTCATTATCCAAACCTTCAGGAAGAGGAACATCTAGATCACTTGTTTGTTTACGACTGGGAAAATTAATCTCGCAGTGCATAGAAAAGGTAAAAACCTTGGGATCATTTTGAAAAATAAAAGCCGTTCCATCCCCCTGATGCACATCCAAATCCACAATTAAAACTTGTTTAACCAGTCCCCATTTTTGTAAAACCCTAGCCGCGATCGCCAAATCATTAAAAATACAAAAACCCGATCCAAAATCAGGAAAAGCATGGTGAGTTCCCCCCGCCGTATTACAGGCAATCCCGTATTCCAAAGCTAGTTTTGCTGTTAAAATGGTTCCCCCCACCGCAGTACAAGTCCGCCGCACTAATTCGGGACTCCAGGGTAAACCGATACGACGTTGCACTTTAGTGTCTAGGGTTCCCTGACAGTAATTTTCGATGTAATCAGGGGTATGAACTAGCTCAAGCAGGGATTGATCGGGAATTTCGGGTTGATAAAGATTTTCTGGGGTGAGAATGCCGTCTTTTAGTAATAATTCATAGAGTTTTTGGAACTTCACCATCGGGAAACGATGACCCTGGGGCAATGGTGCGACGTAGTGGGGATGATAAACAATGGGAATCATAATTGGGGCAATCTTCGGGCTAAAAAACTGCCAATTTCTATCCCTAAAACTCCTAATATCGTACTGCCTAATCCATATAATAAAGCCATTGGTTGCTGATGGGTTTTCAACATAATGGTCGTGTCGAGGGCATAGGTTGAAAAGGTCGTATAGGAACCCAAAAAACCGACGGCCAAGCATAATCTTAGATCAGGAGAAATCAGCGATCGCTCCAGGGCAAGGGTAACTAAAAATCCCATCAAGAGAGAGCCTGTGATATTGATAATAAAAGTTCCATAGGGAAAATCTTCTCCCCATAAACGGGCAAAAAAGATGGTGAGATAATAGCGACTCAAGGCACCAGGAATCGCTCCCAAGGCGATCGCTAAAGGAGAACGAAGATTGGGGTCAAGGGAAGAAAAAAAAGCCAAAATTTTTCCTAAATACACTATTAAGCAGGTAAATGGGACTTATAACTTAAGACCGTATTTTGCAATAGGATCGCGATCGTCATTGGGCCAATGCCACCAGGAACAGGGGTAATATAGCTAGAAATCGGCGCAACCCCAGCAAAATCCACATCTCCTACTAAACGAGCCTTTCCTGACCCATCTATCACCCGATTAATACCCACATCAATTACTATCGCGCCAGGTTTGACCATCTCGGCGGTAATCATTTCAGGTTGACCCACTGCGCCGACCACAATATCTGCTTGACGGGTGAGTTCTGCTAAATTTTGGGTGCGGGAATGAGCGATGGTGACAGTGGCATTTTTTTCCAATAACATTAAAGCCAAAGGTTTACCGACCAAAATACTGCGCCCAATGACGATCGCGTTTTTTCCTGCAACGTCAATATTATATTCTGCTAGTAAGGCCATCACACCCGCAGGAGTGCAACTGCGTAAACCCGTTTCTCCTCTGACTAAATGACCTAAATTGACGGGATGCAATCCATCGGCATCTTTTTCGGGGGCAATGGTATGTAATAAGGCAACAGAATCCAGATGTTTAGGCAAAGGCAATTGAACTAAAATACCGTCAACGTTGGGATCGGCGTTTAACTCCTGAATAACGGCAGTTAATTCTTCCTGAGAGGTTAGGGCAGGAAAATGTTTGCCGAAGGAGCGCATTCCAATTTTTTCACAGGCTTTTTCTTTGTTACGCACATAAACCGCACTGGCAGGATTATCCCCTACCATCAAAACCGCTAAGACCAGGCGATCGCCCTATTTGCGGTTCGAGGGTTTGAATTTCTGTTTTTAAAGCTTGCTGGATTTTTTGTGCGAGGGCCTTGCCGTCTAAAATTTGACCAGATTGGTGAATAGACATGGTGAATCAGAGAAAACTAAAACAATAGGGTTTGAAAATGAAAATAAAAATTAAATTTCAGGAAATGAAGGGATTTTATTGACAAGCTATGGTTAAGATAACTTAGTTAGGGTGATTTTTTTTGCTGAAGTATGACATTTTTCAAGATTTACCACTGGCGTAAAAAAGCCATACCGTTTTTGATTAGCGGTTTGATAATTAGCTGTAGTCCTTTAAATCCCTTGGGATTAGCGTCTGGGGAATATACCGCGATCGCGGAACTAGGGAAAATCTCCAATCAGAGCAATATAACCCTCAAGGGAATCGTCGTGAATGTCGCGCCCTTTTTAGAGGGAGGAGCTTACCAACTTCAGGATGCAACGGGGGCAGTCTGGGTCAGAACCGATAAACCCCTTCCCCCCAAAGGGTCTTCCCTTATTGTCAAGGGAGAATTACAATATGAGGCGATTTTTGTCGGAAAACAGCAATTAGGCGAATCCTACCTCTTAGAATTAAGTCAAGAACCCCAATCTTCTATGGGTTCTACCGATCAACCGCCTGTATCAACTCCCCCCACCAAGGACGTTACACTTCCCAGCGATCGCCCCCCGACCATCTCCAAGCCCCCATTACTACTCCCGATCCAAGCCGAGACTCCACCCCCAAACCCGATCCCCGCCAGTCCAACCGTCGAAACGAGTCCCCGTCCAGTTAAAGATCCCGTCGTCACCCCGCCTGTTCAAGCTGAAACCCCGAAGCCGACTCCTTCGAGCCAGCCGATCGCCGTCCCCAGCCCCTCTCCTTCCTCTCCCTCCAAGAACAAGCCTGAGCAAAATAAGGTCATCAACCCAGTGGTTCCCTCTCCCAGCCAAACTACCCCAACGAAACCCAAAACTCCTACTAAAATCAATGTCGATGACCAATTCCTCCCCCATAAACGCCTCCAAAAATAACGAACCACCGTCAGTTGCCCTAGCGATTTTGTATCGAGAGAATCAGTTCCTATTGCAACTTCGAGATAATATTCCTAACATACTCTCCCTGGTTATTGGGGATTATTTGGAGGACACATCGAAATAGGAGAAAATCCTGAAGAAGCCGTTAAACGGGAAGTTTGGGAAGAAATCGCCTACGAACTTAAAACATTTGATCCCTTTGGCTTTTATGAAGATGAGCGGGCTATTCGTCACGTTTTTCACGCTCCCCTAACCGTTTCCCTTGATCAACTAACACTTCAGGAAGGTTGGGATTTTGCCCTCATCTCAGCAGAGGAGATTCTTCAAGGAGAAATTTATTCAATCAAGGCAGAGGAAAACCGTCCATTGGGTGAAATTCATCAAAGAATTTTACACGATTTTCTGAAAGCCGAATTACATTAGTAATAAGCCTCTAAATTAGGAACGCTTGAAAAAGACCTAGCAACGCCTTACGTTAAAGTTCAACATTCTCTCTTACGTCTCACCCCTCAATTTAACCCCCTAAATCACTCTTTCCATCCACTTACTCCGTTTTTTCTTAAACTGCCATGACACCATCCCCCCGTTTCCCCCGATCACTTTCTAGGTTATTTGCCCAAGTCGCCCTAATCTCTCTCAGTGCTGGAAACGCTTGCCGCCCCTGCCTTTAGTTCCCAATCCCTTCCTGCTCAAACACCCAAGGCTGAACGAACAAAACCTTCTGATAATAGCCTAGAAGATAGTCCCAAAAAAGTTGTCGATGAGGTTTGGCAGTTAATTAATAATGAATTTGTCGATAAGGGCTTTAATCATGTAGATTGGCTAGCCAAGCGACAGGAGTTGTTAGAGAAAAATTACAGTAGTCCGCAACAAGCTTACAAGGAAGTGGTGAAAGCTCTCAAGACCTTGGGCGATCCCTATACTCGTTTTTTGCCTCCCGATGATTTTCAGAATTTGACGAACCAAACCTCTGGGGAAGTGTCGGGTATTGGTCTGCGGATGACGTTGGATAAGCGCACCAGTGATCTGTATGTCGTAGAACCGATTAAAAATTCTCCTGCTATGAAGGCGGGTATCCAGATCGGCGATCGCATTGTCAGAATTAATGGCAAACCCACGGCCCTAATGAGTCTGGAGCAGGCCAGTCAAGAGATTCAAGGAACCATCGGAACGGAGGTGAGCCTCCAGTTGTCTCGTCCCAATAAGGGAATCTTTGATGTCACCTTGAAACGGGTACAAATTGAGTTAGATTCTGTAACCTATGACCTCAAAGAAAATGATGATCTTCGGGTCGGTTATATCCGTTTGGATGAATTTAGTTCCCATGCCGCCGAGCAAATGAAAGTGGCCATAGAAGATCTAAACAAAAAGAAAATTTCGGGTTATGTTCTCGATTTACGGGGCAATCCTGGGGGCCTATTGTTTGCCAGTGTTGATATTGCACGGATGTGGCTCAAAAAAGGGGAAATTGTGAGTACCATTGACCGCAGGGGCGGTGATCGCCATTTTTCAGCAAATGGAACAGATATCACCAATTTACCCCTCGTAATTCTCGTCGATAACGGTTCTGCTAGTGCTAGTGAAATTTTAACAGGAGCCTTAAAGGAAAATGGACGAGCAACGATTGTAGGGACAACCACCTACGGTAAAGGAACTGTTCAATCCGTTCATTCTCTTTCTGATGGTTCAGGATTAGCGGTAACGATCGCGCGTTATTATCCCCCTAGCGGGACGGATATCAATCACAAGGGCATTAATCCTGATGTCTATCTAGATTTATCTATTGATCAACAATTACAACTCCGCAATGATCCTTCTCTTGTGGGGACGGAACTTGATCCCCAATATCTCCAAGCGGTATCGGTGTTAAAAAAGAGTAGTTCTCACCTGACTAAACCGATGATTCCTGCGAAACCGATTGGAACTCGTTTACCGAATGCCGACATAAAATAGCAAGTGCGATCGCGGTTTTAGGGATTGGGGAAGAAACCAAATTTAATAATGGCTCCGACAATAGCCACAATTAAAACCCAAATCTGCGATCGTTGGCTTCCTTTTAAGTCTTTGACATCTTCTTTGATCAGAGAGACTTCCACCTTAAGCGTGTTTAGATCTCCTTTAATTTCAGCCTGAAAAGCTGCTAATTCTCCTTTAATTTGAGCTTGGGAAACTTTGAGATCGTTTAAGTCGCCTCGAATTTCCCTGAGTTCTTTTTGGATATCTCCTAATACTTCTTTGAGGTCAGTTTCAATCGTAGTTGCCATGACTTAATTATTCCTTTGGTCTTTCTGTTTTTAGGTTAATTTATAGGGATTTAGGATGCGATCGCGAATTTTTTACGAATTTTGTCACTGAATAATAATATAGATGTTGATATTGTGAAATTTATTATATGCTTCAATAAATTCTTTAAGGAATAAGTTTAGCAATTAAGATTATTGTTGTTTAAAAAAGAGCTTTCTGTAGATTATATTTTTACTAATTTTCGATTGATAACTAATCAAGTTGATTTATATCGTTAAATTATATCATTAAAACTCTTGAAACTTTTTTTCTTGATCTGTTAACCAATCGGTTGCTTTTTTAGCATAGCCCGTAAGAAACCCATGATACACTATTTCTTGAATCTCTTGCTTGGCTTCAATTCTTTCTTCTTCTGTGAGTTCAGGTTTAGCAGAATCAAATACTTTAATTAGTTCTTCTTTTATTTCGTCTAATTTTTTAATTACAAAGAAACCAATGGGACGATGGTGCATCACATTATTTCTTATATCAACAACAAAACCCTTTAGATCTCTTTGTAAATTATCCCACGTCTGCTTGTCTTCAAAATACCTGGAGAATATATCCCAAAAAGAAATAATTCTTGTTTTTTCATTCCACACAGACTTGAATTCGTCAATTGTTTGACAACTTCCTAACATACTAGAGAATTCATCACTAGTAATAGGTTTATTAGACGGAAATTCAGAAACCTCAGCAGTAACAAGCTCAATTAAATGATCAAAAAATGTGCATTCCAAAACGGAGGGAGCAATATAATCATCCTTGTATTTTGAATGAAGTGGATTCACTGTTTTAGCCATATCTTGAGGCGCATATTTTTCCCACCAAGCAAAACCTAAAATCTCAACTAGAGATTCATTAACAAAAACACGAAGACGTTGCTCAATATAAGCCAAAATAGGATAAGCTTTATATCTAATTTCATCACCAGCTTCATCAATATAGTGATAAAACATTAAATTTTCTTCGTTAATAATTTTCTGTTGAATTTTATTGTGACATTGATCAACCGATTCAATATCACCATTAATAATTAATTGATGAAAACTGGAATTTGGAGTATTAATTTCTAGGCTAATTGAGTTTTTTTCGATATATTTTTGTAAAACATGATTAGCTTTTTTCTCTAAAGATTCTTTTGTAATTTGTTGACTATCAATATGTATTTCTAATTTATAGGTTCGGGTTGTCGTCATAATTAATTTCTCGCCAAATCATTATCTAAAATTATGCCATAACAATTTTAAAATTGCCACACCAGTAGAATAATCTAATTTTTTACCATTCTTGATTAAAACTCAAAACTTAGAATTTAATTAGCGATCGCGGTTTTAGGGATTGGGGAAAAAACCAAATTTAATAATGGCTCCGACAATAGCCGCAATTAAAACCCAAATCTGAGAGCTTTGGGAAATTTTAAGTTCTTTGATATCTGCTTTAACGGTGCTGAGGTCAGCCTTGACTGTTGCCATATCGACTTTAAAAGTGGTTACATCCCGTTGGATTTCGTTTAGCTGAGATTTAATTTCTCCTAATACTTCTTTGAGGTCAGTTTCAATTGTAGTTGTCATGACTTATTACTCCTTTAGTCTTCGTATTTTTAGGTTAATTTATAGGATTTAGACTGCGATCGCAGTTTTAAGGGTTAGAGAAGAAACCAAATTTTACGACGGCGGTGATCGTCGCCCCAATGACTGTGATAATAAAATTTCGCACTCTTGACTTTCGCGATCGCATCTTACCCCCCATAGATTCTCTAGATTTCTAGATACTTCCTGATATCAGGTTCCATTTCTAGTATCTCAAAGTCAGGAATATGGATAGTATTATTCTCTAAGGTGACAACAAACCATTTCTTCTCGTGATATTCAATTTGAGTACAAAACTTAGCATCCCCATTGAAGTTGATACATTGTTCAGGGATATCAATGATAATACATAACTCCGCTATAGAACCTTTACCCTTATAACCTTTATTGTCTATGAGCCAATTACTAATATTGAGACATTGGATACCTTCTTTCTCAGTCCGAAATACGATATGCATTGATTATTTTTCCTCTGGTTGTAATTAGTTTGGATTAGGGATTAGGGAAGAAACCAAATTTAACAACGGCGGTAATAGTCGCTCCGATGACGGTGATAATTAACGCCCATATCTGAGAGCGTTGAGAACCTTTAAGGTCTTTGATATCATCTTTAACGGTGGTTAGGTCAGCTTTGACCGTTGCCATATCGACTTTCAGAACAGTCATGTCTTTGCTGATATCCGTTTTAAAGTCCGTTAGCTCTTTCGCCATGTCAGCTTTAAAATCCGTCAAGTCTTTTTCTATGTGTTCTAAGCGATTGTCTATTTTAGATAAGATTTCCTTGAGGTCAGTTTCGATCATCGTTGCCATGATGTATCATTCCTTTGGTGTTTGATTGAGGGGAAGATTTTCTTATTTTAGGATAATCTATCGGGGTTGGGATGCGATCACGTGCAAAATTATGGATTTATGCGATAAAAAACCGCGAGATATTCCCGATAATTACAGATTTTTTCACCCCTGACTTCAAAAAAAACAGACGCCTGATTACGATAGGCTTGTCCTAACATTTGGCCAGCAGATTCGATCTCGAAAATAACGGTTTGATCCGTCTGAAGCGTTCTTTTTAAATCAACTTCTAAACCTTCCGAATAGATTTTAGAAACATACTCAAAAAATTCTTTTGCGCTTTCTTTACCTTGATGAATTCCTTGATATTTACCAACAGGAAAAGAGAAAGTAAAATCCTCGGTCAACAGGTTTAAAAAGGCTTCCCAGTTACCTGTGGCTAATCCCATTTTCCAGGCTTCAAAGGCTAAGTTTGCGATCGCCAGAGTATTGTCAGAATCACTCATCATAAAAAATTAACCTTCTCCGTCCCGTTCTCTTTTTTCTCGATCAGTAATAAACGATTTTACCAATTGAACATCTTCTTTACTCCCAATAATTAGCGGGTTCCGTTGATGGAGTTTTCCCGCCACTAAATCTAAGATATCAGTGTGACCATCACTCGCCCTACCTCCTGCTTGTTCAATTAAAAAAGCCAAAGGAGCCGTTTCGTAGAGTAAACGCAATTTCCCTTCAGGATTCTTAATCGTCCCAGGATAAAGAAAAACGCCGCCCTGCATCAAAATTCGGTGAATATCTCCCACCAAAGCTCCACTGTAACGCGCCGTATAACCTTCATGGCGATGGACATAGCGGGCATAATCCCGAATTGCTTCATCCCATTGCCAGAAATTTCCTTCATTGGTGCTATAAATTTGACCGTGATCGGGCATTTGGATATTTTCCTGAGCCAGAATAAACTCGCCCAAACTCGGATCAAGAATAAAGGAATGAACACCCTGCCCAGGGAATAAACTAACATGGTCGAAGGGCCGTAGAGAATGTAACCCGCCGCCAACTGCTGACGACCATTTTGAGTTAATAAATCCGTCGCTTCTCCTGTGAGATCTTCTCCTGATTGCTGACGAATGGAAAAAATAGACCCCACGCTGAGGTTGATATCTACATTAGAAGAGCCATCAATGGGATCATAAAGCAGGGTATAGCGTCCAATGGGGCAGTTTTCAGGTATATAATAGGGTTTTTCCATCTCTTCCGAAGCCAAGCGACAGACTAAGCCACTTTGCTTAAAAACAGAGATAAAAACCTCATTAGCAAAGATATCCATTTTTTTGACGGATTCTCCCTGAACGTTGGTTTCTCCTGTAAATCCCAGGGCATCGGCCATGAGTTCTGCTCGACTGAGACGACGAGAGATTAATTTACCTGCCAAAGCGATACGATTCATGATGGCACTGAGATCCTGGGCATCGGCATCGAAACTGTGGAGTTGTTGGAGGACGTGGCGAGAGAGGGTGGTGCAATCGCGATCGAGGCTTTGTTCTGGAATGGGAAAGCTATTGGAATCAGCCATAATTTTAGGAACGTTGTAAGTTTTTAGGGGCAAATAGGGAAGGGGTTGAAGTAGATTGATTTTTCACTCTAAACTACAAATATTAAAAACACATTAAATTCAACGGGGACGTATTCCATAGTAACGATAGCGGAGATAGTCTTGCAGAATTTGTTGATGGTCAAAACAGAGGACTTTGGGTAATTCCCTCAGTTCAAAAAAACCAACTTTTTTAGCATCATCGGCGGCTCTAGGGGTTCCCTTGGCGATCGCCATAAAAACAATACTTAAGGTGTGTTGTCGCTCATCCCGATTGGGGTCAGAATAGACATGAAATTGCTCGATTAATTCCACCTCTAGGCTGACTTCTTCCTTTGCTTCCCTTATCGCGACAGCTTCTACCGTTTCTCCGTAATCCACGAACCCTCCAGGTAAAGCCCAACCAGGGGCGGATTTTTTCTTTCAATTAAAAGAATGGGTCGATGGGGTTGATCGATCATTTCAATAATAATATCTACCGTCGGCGTGGGATTACGAAATACCGTCATCTTAATGCGATTAATTTGTTTACAATTTCTCAATTTTAACAGCTTATGAGAGAATAGCTTTAGGACTTAAAATCGCGCGCAATTAATACAATGGAAGATCAATCAAAAATTGTCACCATTATCGGGGCTGGACGGTGGGGAACGGCGTTAGCGGCACTGGCAAGACGGAATGATTATGAGGTTCGGTTATGGTCGCGAAATCATTCAGACTCTTTAGAAAAGATTCTCCAAGGTACGGATGTGATTGTATCTGCTGTTTCTATGGCGGGGGTTCAAGCCGTAATTAATCAACTTCACCCCTTAAATTTATCCGAAAAAATGATTTTAGTGACAGCAACAAAAGGCTTAGATCCTGTCACTCTGCAAACCCCTTCCCAACTGTGGAAAAAGGCTTTTCCCTATTTTCCCTTAGTGGTTTTATCGGGGCCGAATTTATCCAAAGAAATTACGATGGGACTTCCTGCGGCAACGGCGGTGGCGAGCAAACATACCTTGGCGGCCGATCGGGTGCAAACTATTTTTTCTTCCCCTAGTTTTCGGGTTTATTTGAATCGTGATCCTTTGGGGACGGAGTTGGGCGGTACTCTCAAAAATGTGGTGGCGATGCGGCGGGGGTGTGTGACGGTTTAGCCCTGGGAACTAATGCGAAATCGGCTTTATTAACGAGGGCATTACCAGAAATGATTCGAGTGGGTTTGGCTTTGGGGGCGCAACCTGAAACGTTTTTTGGTCTATCGGGATTGGGGGATTTGTTGGCAACCTGTAGTAGTCCGTTATCTCGCAATTATCAGGTGGGTTATAAGTTAGGAAAAGGAATGAGTTTAGAGAAAATTTTAGCAGAAAGTGAAGGCTGTCCTGAAGGGGTGAATACAACGGAAGTTTTGGTTAAAATTGCACAAATTAAAGAAATTTCTGTGCCGATTGCGGATCAAGTTTATTATTTATTAAAGGGTAAAACTACTCCCCAAGAAGCGGTTAAAAATTTGATGGAGCGGCATTTAACTTCAGAATTTTCTGATCTATTTAACTAAGTAATTTTATTTATTTTATCCAAAATAATTGCCAATCAAAAATGAGAGCCAACGGTTTACTAATGATTGTTCTTCTCCATTAAAATCATGAATCCAATCGGTAAATCCATTGAGAATTAATTGGACTCCAACCGCTAGGATAAATAAACCTAATAAACGACTAATAGCCATGATTCCCGTTTCTCCAAAGATTTCCAAAAACCAACTAGAAAGTCGTAAACAGACAAAGCTCACAAATCCGATCATCGCGATCGCGACAATGGCCGCCCCATAATTTAAACCTGTTTTTAGGGAGAAATCTTGTCCTGCTTGGGCCGCTAATCCGAGAGTGACGGCAATGGAACCTGGCCCCGCCAACAGGGGAATCGTCATGGGAATAAAAGCAATATTTTCGTGTTCTTTTACTTCTGCGATCGCGACCGTTTTATTTTCTGGAGTCAATTGGGAACCTTCCTTTAAAGCTTGCCATCCTGCTTCAAAAATAACCGCTCCTCCTGCAATTTTAACGACCGCAATAGAAATCCCAAAAAAGTTTAAAATACTGCCACCAATAAATAAAAAAATCACCAGCACTAAAATGGTATAAAGACCAATTTTACTAGCAAATTGTTTGCGAAGTTCGGGCGGTGCGTTAGCGGATAAAACGATAAATAGGGGAACCGCTCCCAAAGGATCAGCAACGGGAAAGAGGGAGGCAAAACTCCCCATCGTAAATTGAAAAAAATCTAACATATAGCGATCAAAGAATAATTTGGGAAATTTCTATAGTAATATTCACATAAATATAGCATTTTGCGGTTAAATTCTATAACAGAGGAAGGACATAATATATTATGTCCCTACAAAGATTTATCTGTTATCACAAGGCAATTTTTTGTAAGTTATTTTCGGCATTTTTCTTCTTTTTTGATTTTTGATCAGACTGAATGACTTCCCCATCTTCGTTTTTTCCAGATCAGATTAATCACTTGTAAACTTTGTAATAGTCCCTGCAAAAGCATTAATTGTCTGCTTAATTTTTGATAACCTTTCCTCAATTGGATCGTTCCTTGTTTAGCTTGGGTCAAATTGGGGGGTAGGGGAGCCAAAAGACGGTGCGAACACTTTTCGAGTCGTATCAATCTCTGGGTGGTACATTTTAAATACTGTCGCAATCGTAGGAGACGCAACACCAAATAAAGATTGAAGAGCGTCAAAGATAGATTAAAACAGATCACAAATAATAGCATTTAGATGATAAGATAGACGATCCAAGGGGAATTAGCTCAGTTGGTAGAGTGCTGCGATCGCACCGCAGAGGTCAGGGGTTCAAATCCCCTATTCTCCATTTACTTCATCACCAATGCTGATTTTACCCGTCTTTAGGGGAATCGCATTTTCTCCAAACATAATGCCTTCCTGGGGAATTTGGCGAAAAGTACTCAGGGTTTTCAGGGGTTCATTGTGGGGGTTGCGATCGCCGCTTAACTGATCCGTTGTGGTGACGATACAGCGAGAACAGGGTTTGACCAAGGCAAGAGTCAGTTGATTAATTGTAACCCTTTGCCAGTCGCTCTCCATAAAAGGCTCCTCGGTTTCGATCACTAAATTGGGACGAAAACGATTCATGGGAATAGACGGAGATTGGTTCGGATAGTTGAGTTCTAAGCGTCGATTTAATTCTGCGAGGGAAGCGGTTGCCGTTAATAAAATCGGGAAACCATCGGCAAAACTGACGGGCTTTTCTTCATTATTGGTGTAATTTTTATTAATCGGGCGAATATGTTCGGGAGATTGTCTGACTAAGCGAATTTTAGTCTCAGATGGCAAATTTAACACCGTTTGGAACCACTCCGCAATGCCATCTCCTTGATCAATGGCTGTCACGCGATCGCGCCACACTTGAACGGTTTTTTCAACGCCAGAAAAATGAGGCTTTAGAATAACTGTTTTCTCTTCATTCACCGATAAAATTAAATGATTAGCCTGAATTTTGACCTGAATCGTTGCTAGTTGGGGATATTGTCGTTGGGTTAAAAAATTTCCCGATCCATCCACCAGCATAAATTCCCTATCCCAAGCAAAACCCTGGGGAAGAACGTCGGTTTCAGTGAGAGCAATTCCCTGACAGGATTTGATAGGATAAATAAAAATGCCCGATACTTTCATAAAAGCAATTTTTGGCTAATCAATACAATTTATTATAGCGATCGCAGGAATTATCGCCAATTATGAACACCCAAAAAGTATCTGTAGAAACATAATAGATTATGTCCTTAATTTATATGGGAAATAAGTAACACATTTTGTATAGATAATCCAATACGATTCATTTTTTAAATATTAACTTTTTTAATTCTAATTCTTATGACCGAACTTTCCCCTCAAGATAATTGGAAAAATGAAGAATTCGAGAATGCTTTGATCGATTTTGAAGCCATTCAAGAGGAATTAAATTATAAAAAAGCCCAACATACCTTAAGGGATTTAGTCAATCATCTAGATTTGAGTCCGAGAGAAAAACAAGGATTAGAAAAAGACATTGATCATCTCTCTTCGATGTTAGAAAAACTAGATAACTCGGTTGTGCAAATTGCCGCTTTTGGGATGGTTGGACGGGGAAAATCTTCAGTTTTAAATGCCCTACTGGGTCAACCTATTTTTGAAGCAGGGCCACTACATGGAGTCACTAAAATCATCGAATCTGCGCCTTGGCAAGTGAGTCAGGATGAGAATTTAAAACAGGTTAAAAAGTTTACTCTATCGGGTTGGGGAAATTCGCAAATTCAGCTAATTGATACCCCTGGCATTGATGAAGTGGATGGAGAAACCCGTGAAGCCTTAGCCCGTGATATTGCTCAAAAAACTGATCTGATTCTTTTTATTATTGCAGGGGATTTAAGTAAGGTTGAATATAATGCCCTTTCTCAATTGCGAGAAGTGGGAAAACCGATGATTTTGGTATTTAATAAAATCGATCAATATCCTGAAACAGATCGCCTAGCCATTTATGAAAAAATTCGAGATGAACGAGTCAAGGAATTACTTTCGCCCGATGAAATTGTCATGGTCGCCGCGAATCCTTTACAGTCAGAATTAATCAAAGATAAGTCGGGAAAAGTGAAGCGTCATCAATATCGAAGTGAACCCCAGGTAACAGAATTAAAGTTAAAAATTGTCGAACTTTTACAACGGGAAGGGAAATCTTTGGTGGCTTTAAATACCCTACTTTGTGCCGATAATGTGAACGAAAAATTTGTCCAACGCAAGATGGAAGTCCGCAATGCCCTGGCTGATGACACTATTCAAAAAGCTGTGATGATCAAAGCCGTTGCGATCGCCTTAAATCCTGTGACTGCGGTAGATTTATTTACAGGAGCCGTAATTGATATCGCCATGATTTTGGCTCTTTCCCGCCTCTACGGTATCACCATGACCCACACTTCCGCGATCGCACTTTTACAAAAAATTGGCATTAGTATGGGCGGCATCAGTGCCAGCGAGTTTCTAACATCCCTCGGATTAAGTTCACTCAAAGGGATTTTGGGATTAACGGTTCCTGTGACAGGGGGAATTTCCCTCGCGCCTTATATGACCATTGCCATTACCCAGGCGGGGGTGGCAGGAGTGACCTGTTACGCGATCGGGCAAGTCACGAAAACCTATTTAGCCAATGGAGCTTCCTGGGGCAGATTGCCCGAAAACCGTTGTGACTAATATTTTAGAATCCCTCGATGAGGCTTCGATTTTGAATCGCATTAAAAGCGAATTACGAGAGAAATTAGTCAAACAATAACTTTAATGAATCCCTCCTAAGTAGCTGGTTGCAAAGCTTGTTTGGTTTCGTCACTTCAACTGACAGATCAGCGATCGCACTTCATCAAAAAAAGCGATTGCGGTTTTAAAGTTTAATCAATAAGAAGACAGTGATCGCACCACAAGCTCTGTGATTGCAATGATGAAAGACAATAAAAGTGATCGCAGTTTAGATTTTTAGAGTTAATGTAAAGGCGACCATGTTTTAGAATCTTGGACACGAAACAAAATTGCTAAAAATCACATATAATCAATAATTATGAGTTATCTTCTTGAATAATGCTTTCTGAACTAAAGAAATTAAAATTTTCTTGGCCCAACAATTGCCCTGTTAATTTTCGTTGTCGTTTTTTCGGCTTTTCCGACGATATTCTGGCCTGGTGGATTTGGCATAGGAAAGGATAAATCTGTTACGACAACAACTGTTGAAACTGTCAAAAAAGATAAACAAGGGAATCTCGTTAAAACAGTAGAAATAACTGCCTATAACGATGGAAAAACTGTCTGGGATTGGCTAAGTGTTTTAGGAGTACCTTTAACATTACTAGTTTTAGGAACTTGGCTACAAAAAGAACAACAAGAACGTGCGGCGACACTATCTAAAGACCAGCAAAAAATTGCAGACAATAACACCAAGGAAGAAGTCTTACAAACCTACTTTGATCAATTATCCGTGCTGTTAATTGACAAGAACTTAATCGCACTTTCAAATAAGCTTAATTCAGGTGAAATTAAGTCTGAAGAGCAAGAGCTTTTAGATTCGTCACTGAATCTAATTCGAGCCAGGACGCTATCCATTTTAAGACTGTTTAAAAACGACACGGAACGTAAAACCAGTGTTATTGATTTTCTGATTGAATCTGATGTCATCGGTAAACTAAATCTTGATCTCTTTACTGCGAATCTGTCTAACGCTGAACTCCCTTACGCTCAACTCCCTAATGCCAAACTTCCTCACGCTAAACTCTCTAATGCTAACCTATACAATGCTAACCTATACAATGCTAACCTAGATCACGCTGATCTCAATCATGCTATCCTCTCCAATGCTTCTCTCTGTAAAGCTATCCTTTGTCACGCTGACCTTTCTCACGCTATTCTCTGTCACGCCGACCTCTGTAATGCTAACTTCGGTGAAGCTGACCTCTTTAATGCTGACCTTCTCAATATTAGATGGAATCCAGAGACTCTATGGCCTGCTGATAAAAGCAAGTTTAATAACGTAAAAAATATCCCAGAGGATCTAAAAGAAGAGCTTAACCTTTAAGTGAAATTCAGATTTTTAATTAAGTAAATTCTTTATCAATTCGTAAGCTTCTGTTAAAGGTAATTTTCCACTAGCAACAGCATCAATTAATTTTTGGGCTTTTTCTGGACTAATTA
>CAWEDJ010000046.1:0-53626 GCA_963807635.1 uncultured cyanobacterium | reverse complement strand
TTAAATCGTATTTAATTGGTTCCTTTAGCAGAACAATTAATTTAGATTTATCAGACTCTTTAATTTTAGATGCTCGTTCTTTAGCTTCAACTTCCCTTAATTGATCTTTTAACTGCCTGAGTAATTCCGTCTTTTTTCCCTCATCAAAAGTTCCATCAAAGAAAATTTTCTTTATCCCCACTAAAGCGGCTCCTCCTAAAGCAGCTCCTCCAACAACTAACCCAACAGGAGGGGCAACTGTAATCAGTCCGAAGAGAATTGAAGTTCCCCCAAAAGCGGCAACTGCCGCCCCCGCACCGACCGCGCCTACTGCACCTAAGCCAACATCAACTAAAAAACCGCCAAGATTGTCATCCTTTTCAAGTTTTTCGATAGCTTTTAAAAGCTGTTCTTTTGTTGGTTTCTGAATTGTCATGATATTCTTAAAAAAATGATATAGAAGTTTATCTGTTTTTCTAAATGAAATAATTAGTCAATTACGGCATGACGAAAAACGGTATTAAAGACATCAATCATTAGAGCAAAAAAATCACTAACGATTTCAAAAATATCTCCACCTATTGATGAAAATTTCTTGTCTAAATTATGACCGATAACAGCACCAGCCAAAGTAATTGTCAACCCTAACGCTGCTGCAATTGGAGCTAATAATTGACCAAGAAAAGGAATAGATGTTATTAAACCAGCAATGGCACTTCCTACAACTGCACCGATTCCTGTACCTGTAACTAAAAAAGGATGAGCTTTGACGAACTCTATAATCTTAATCAAAATAATCTTTCCTATATTGAAGACTTTCTTACCTACTTTTTGGGTAAAACTAATCAGTTCATGTAATCGGCTGGCGACATCATTGGGAAGACCGCTATTGATTAGCCAAGCATATAAATCACTAGTAGATAGCAAATCTGCTTCGATCTGCCATAATGTCAAGTCAATATTCGCTTGTGCCAGAGATAATGATGATGTATTCATTTGTGTCGGTGAAAGTTCAAGATTATAATTAGTTTAATTTTATGATAAAAACTTGTTAATAGATTCAGTAAAAATACTGAATTCTTCATGTCAATGAAATTTACAGTGCGATCGCCGATCCTCTAAGTTAGCTTAAGGAACGCAACCCAACTATGGGAAATGATAACTTTTTTTTGCTCATTGTCGAGTTACTGCAATCGCTTTCTCTGATGAAGTGCGATCGCGTTATTCATAGTGTGACCAAACAGAAACCACTCGAATTATTTTTGTACCTTCATCAACAGAATAAACTAAACGATGTTTAATATTAATTCGTCGGGAATAGTACCCTTTTAAATCACCCGATAACTTCTCGTAGGGAGGTTCATAAGGATTTTTCTTAAGAATATTAATTAGACTTTTGACATTTTTCGAGAGATTAGCCGACTGTAATTTTTTTGTATCCTTAAGGGCATTACGACTAAATTCAACTTTCCAAGTCATCTAAAGCTCCCAGAAACTCAGCTTCTGTGACCCAATCATCATGTTCTTCCGCTTCTTTGATAGATGCGACTAAACCTGGAACAGACTGCAAATAGAGCGTTTCTTGAATATTTTCCCATTCTTGTTTAGAAATTATCACAGCATCCCCCTGACTACTCACTAACAACCGAGGTAAATGATCTTGATTGATCTTTTGTAACAACCCAGTTAACACACTTTCAGATTTATTGATATTAAGAGTTTCTAAGTCTAGCATAAAGGGCAAAAATTCTCGTAAAGGAAAACAGGCTATCTTCATTATAGCGATCGCCTTTGTCGAGTTACTGCGATCGCTTTCTCTGAATGAAGGGCGATCAGCCTAGTGGATAGTCAAGCTATCAAACAATATTCTGAATAGGACTATTTCAGTAACTCGATTTCTCCTACTTGCCAAGTCTTCTTAAACCAAGGCTCTAAAAGGCAGTAAATCAAAATTATTTTCTAATATTTCCCGTCTGATATTGTCATTGCAATAGTAATTTGAAAATAGATGGAATTATTAATTATTCCCTCCTACATTACGACTTTGATACATTTGATATAAACGAATCACGACTTTTTCTAATTCAATCCAAATAAAGATCAAAGCACTACAACCAAAACAAATCATTAACTCATTAAAGGGTAAATAATGGGTTCCAAAAAAGTCTCGTAGGGGTTCTACATAAATCAACAGCAATTGCAATAAGGTGGTGACAAGAACGGAAATCAACAGGAAAGGATTAGAAAAAGCATCCATTTCGATGGTTAAACGATTCAGGGAACGAACCGCCATTGCATGACCCATTTGGGCAATACAAAGAGTAGTAAAAACAATGGTTTTCCAGCGATTCGGGTCTAAGGTTCCGCCTTGGGTGTGTTCTGGGGTATAACCATAGGCCCAAACCATAATGGCGATCGCAACGACGGCAAGAATAATCCCTAAACGAACCATATAAGACCCTAAACCCCTTGCAAAAATACTTTCCTGGGTGTCCTTGGGGGCGCGTTGCATAATTAGAGGACTACCTGGCTCAACCGCGAGGGCTAGAGCAGGAACCCCATCAGTAACTAAGTTCATCCAGAGAATTTGTAATGGTGATAAAGGGACACCGCCTAAACCAAGAATGGGAGCCGCCGCAATGGTGATCACTTCCCCAATATTACTGCCGAGAATATAGCGAATAAAACGGCGAATATTGGAATAAACGACCCGACCTTCTTCGATCGCGGCCACAATCGTTGTGAAATTATCATCTAATAAAACCATATCACTGGCTTCTTTACTGACATCCGTTCCCGTAATGCCCATTGCAACCCCAATATCGGCTTGTTTGAGGGCAGGGGCATCATTCACTCCATCCCCTGTCATGGCCACAACTTGATGTTTACGGCGTAAGGCTTGGACAATTCGCAATTTATGTTGAGGAGAAACACGGGCATAAACATCGACATCTTCAACCACGTTATCAAAATCAGCGTCACTAAAGTGTTCTAGTTCCTTGCCCGTTAAACTCTGATGACCTGGTAGCGCAATCCCCAAATCCTGGGCGATCGCCTGGGCGGTGAGGGGATGATCTCCCGTAATCATGACGGTACGAATCCCTGCAATCCGACATTTTTCTACGGCATCTCGCACTTCAGGACGGGGCGCATCGAGCATTCCCACTAAGCCTAACCAAGTTAATTGCTGTTCTGCTTCATTTTCGGTAGTTGGAATTTCACCCGAAGACTTACTAGCAAAGCCTAAAACCCGTAATCCTCGACTTGCTAATTGATTATTCTTTTCTAAAATCTGGGTTCGTTGTGAATCGCTGAGGGGTTGAATCTCGCCACCAACTTGAATCTGGGTACAACGTTCTAGGGTTAATTCGGGGGAACCCTTGACAAACATCATTACGCCTTGGGAATTCAGTTGATTGGATTCATCGGCAACTAACACACTCATGCGCTTACGTTCCGAAGAAAAAGGAAACTCGCCTACACGGGGAAACAGATGTTCTCGGTCATGTTTAAACAAACCCGCTTTTCCTGCGGCGGCCAACAAAGCTCCTTCGGTGGGATCGCCTAAAATTGACCAATCCCCATTTTCTTTTTGTAAGATCGCATCATTGCACAACAAACAAGCCATTAACAAAGACTGTAATTCGGGTTGGGTCTCGGTTTCGATACTTTCTAACTCACTCGTTTGAAAATCCCCTGTGGGAATATAACCTTCTCCTGTCACTCGCAGATCACAATTTGGGGTATAAACGGCTTGTACGACCATTTTGTTTTGGGTCAGGGTTCCCGTTTTATCGGAGCAAATAGTGGTCACAGAACCCAGGGTTTCCACCGCAGTCAATTTACGAATCAGGGCATTGCGTTTGACCATCCGTTGTGTTCCCAGAGCCAAAGTGACGGTAATCACCGCAGGTAGCCCTTCAGGAACCACCGCCACCGCCATACTGAGGGAAACTTCGACTAATTCTCGAAAAAGATCGGGTTTCATTAGGGTTCCGACCCCAATAACGATCGCCACTAGAACGAGGGAGCCAGTCACCAGCACATTTCCCAATTGGGTCATGCGTTTTTGTAAAGGAGTGGGTTCGGCTTCTACCGATTGCATGGCGGCGGCAATTTTACCCAACTCGGTTTTCATGCCGATTTCTGTAACTAGAATTGTTCCTCTTCCCTGCAACACTTCCGTACCAGAGAACACTAAATTGAGGCGATCGCCCACCGCACTATCTTGACTCACAATTAAATCGGCCTGTTTCAGCACCGCTTCGGCCTCTCCTGTGAGGGCAGATTCTCGAATTTGGAGGTTAACGGCTTCTAAAATGCGACCATCGGCGGGAACTTTGACCCCTGCTTCGAGTAACATCAAATCCCCTGGAACCAAATCTTTAGAGTCGATTTCTTCAGTTTTTCCCTCCCGAATCACCCGCACTTTAGAAGAAGATAAATTCTTTAACGCCGCTAATGCTTTTTCCGCGCCGCTTTCTTGGACATAGCCCAAAACCCCATTCAGTAAAACCACCACAAAAATCGCCACTGCATCCTTGGGAAAGATAAACTCTTTCGTTTCCATCGCCTGATGAATGTCCAGACCCGCCGAGATCAGGGCCACCGCGATCAGCATGATCAACATAATGTTTTTGAACTGATCGATGAAGATATCGAAAGAACTCCGCCCCCCCATTTCGATCAATTCGTTCGTGCCGTAAGCCCGTTGATTCTCTTCAATTTGGTTTTGACTCAAACCCCGATCGCGATCGCTATTTAACAACGTCAAAGATTGATTGGCGGCGATCGTATGCCAAGCAATGGGTGTGGTGGTGGTCACGGTCGAATCTGGGGGCAAAGACATAGTCAACAACTTCCTAGAGGAGCGATACTAAAAAACAGTATTAAT
Organism: uncultured cyanobacterium; assembly: GCA_963807635.1. Classification (GTDB taxonomy): domain Bacteria; phylum Cyanobacteriota; class Cyanobacteriia; order Cyanobacteriales; family Microcystaceae; genus Snowella. Next base: position 48,753 of record CAWEDJ010000046.1, on the reverse strand, counting down.
GGTTAACCATGATACTACTAAATAGAGTTAAAATAAAATTCCTGACAATTTGTTACAACCCATCACAATGGGTGATAGTCTGTAAAAGTATTATGGTGAGAGAGATTTTTAGAGTTCAAACCTTAAAATTTTGGGCTTGTATTCGGTCTATTTAGTAATTTAGTAATATCGGTTTAAATTTACGCTTAGGATGATCCCTCGTTTGTTGCCAATTCATGAACGTCCCCATATCCATTCTTCATTTTTGCTCAGAAAAGCTGAAATTCACGCAATTAGTCAGATTTTGGCGGCAGATGGCGATTTAATGGTAGCAGGGGTTTCGGGGAGTGGACGGCGATCGCTGATTCAATTAGCGGCCCAACGAGTTAGGGCCAAGGTCATGGAGATTGACTGTCTGCGGGCCACGACCTCTTCCCAATTTTTGACTCTATTAGCAGAAGGATTATTAGCCGTTTTTCCTGATGAATTAGCATTAATCGAAAAAATTTGTTGCAATTTTCCCTTAGTAATTGAAAAAATTTCTGCCCAGCCTCCCCGATTAACTTGGAAAGTCAACCAAAAGGAAGAATGGAGTATTTTCCAAGCCTTATTAGCCTTTCCCCAAATGCTGGCCGAGCAACTTGATTGTCGGGTGGTCTTTGTTTTCCAAAATTTTCCCCATATTCGTTCCTGGGATCGTTCAGGACAATGGGAGGCATACTTACGTCAAGAAGTCCAACAGCAAAGTCGCATTAATTACGTCATTCTCGCCACTGTTCCCGAAATTTGGGCCAATGATAGCAATCTCAAGGTGATGTCCCTCGCGCCTCTGCAACGGGAAGAACTTCAAGCCTGGGTCATTGATGTGATGGCTGCAAAGAATCTGAAATTTCAACAGGATGCCTTGGAATTATTTCTGGATTCTGTACAGGGTCACACTGGAGACGCGATCGCCCTAGCCCGTCGTCTTTGGTTGGAATATCGGGTTGAAGCCTTGGGAATTGAGGATTGGGACAACCATCTTTCCCTAGAAAAAAACGTCAATTCCTCTCCCTTGCCAACAAATTTTTCCAAAAATCTGATCCAATTCCATCAGGTTCATCGAAGCACCCTCGCCCTCATCCAAGACCTTTCCCAGACCTTTGAATCCCTCTTGTTACTATTGCCGCCCATTCAAGCCAGGGTTTTAGAAAGTCTTCGCCAGTGATCCCACCGATAGTCCCCACGCCAAGGAATATGTCCATAAACATCAACTTTCTAAAGGGGGCGGTTTGCAAGGTGCGTTATTAGGATTAGAACAAAAAGGCTTGATTTATGGAGCTAAATTGGGTTATCGAGTTGCCCTGCCTTTGTTAGCATTGTGGTTAAAACAACGATTAGCCTAATTTTACCCAAGAAAGAAATACCGTTCTAAAAAATCCAGAGCGTGATTTCTCAAGTGATAATATCCAGAAATTTTAAAGTTATGTTATCTAAAAAAATCTCCCTCTTTACTCAAACTCTATCTGTAAAATTAAGGGAGATCCATACTAAATCTAAGCGAAATATTCACTTATTGAAATTTCTAAGTATTATCATTTAAAAAAGGTAATTCTACAACCTACGCCAACGACGACCATCTTGATTAATCAGGTCTTCAGCTTCGGGGGGATTCCAAGTCCCTGCTTCGTATTGAGGAATCTTCGTTGGATCGGCGGGCGAATCCCAAACGCTCAGAGCAGGAGTCACCACTCGCCAAGCTTCTTCTACCTCGTCGGCACGGGTAAAGAGGGTCTGATCGCCTAACATACAATCCAACAACAAACGGTGATAGGCTTCCGCCGTTGCCATCCCGAAAGATGAACCGTAGCCAAAATCCATTTCTACGGTGCGAGTCCGTAGGTCAGCACCAGGCATTTTTGCTTCAAATCGTAAAGAAATCCCTTCATTAGGTTGAATTCGTAAGCTTAAGACATTAGGAGTCGTCTGGTGAGCAACGGATTGAAAAATTAGTAGGGGTACATCGCGGAATTGAATAGCAATTTCACTCACTTTTTTGGGGAGCCGTTTTCCTGTCCGTAGATAAAAAGGAACCCCCTGCCAACGCCAATTGTCGATCATTAATTTCATTGCAACGAAGGTTGGAGTGCCAGATTCAGGATTAACGCCTGGCTCTTCCCGATAACCTGGAACAGGTTTTCCTTTCATCCAGCCCTTTTTGTATTGCCCACGAATAGCAGATTTTTCGAGATTATTAATATCTGCTAAGTGGGTTGCTTGTAAAACCTTAACTTTTTCGTTGCGAATACTATCTGCTGATAGGGAATTAGGCGGTTCCATTGCTGTTAAACAGAGCAGTTGCAAAATATGGTTTTGTACCATGTCTCGCAATGCGCCAGAGGTTTCATAATAACCTGCTCGATCTTCTACGCCAACGGTTTCTGCAACGGTGATTTGAACGTGATCGACAAATTGACGATTCCAGATGGGTTCAAATATGGCATTGGCAAACCGAAAAACGAGAAGATTTTGAACGGTTTCTTTGCCTAAATAATGGTCAATGCGATAAACCTGTTCTTCTTGGCAGACATTTTGGACTACCCGATTTAAGATTTGGGCGGAACCCAGGTCTTTTCCAAAGGGTTTTTCGATGACAATCCGAGTTTTGATGGGATCATCTAGCATTCCTGCCGCTCCCAGTTGTTTAATGCCTGGCGGGAAAAACTTGGGTGATACGGCTAAATAAAAGACTCGATTGCCTCTAGTTCCTCGTTTGGTGTCTAATTCTTCTAAGAATGCTTTGAGTTTTTGATAACTTTCTGGGTTATCCATGTCACCAGAAAAATAGAATAGTCCCTGGGCAAAATCATTCCAAAGATCTTCGTTGCCAATGCCGTCGGAAAATTCTGTGATGCCATGCCGCATCTGTTCTCGAAAGTGCTCATGGCTCCATTCCCGTCTAGCAAAACCGACTACGGTTAATTCGGGGGGAAGTTGTCGTTCTCGTTTCATTTGATAAATTGCAGGAACGAGTTTTCGTTGGGTGAGATCGCCCGATGCCCCAAAAATGATGAGAATGAGCGGTTCTGGTGTTCTTTCTTGTCGGAGTCCAACCCGAAAGGGATTTTCTAGCAGCGTTACCATAAAGCGAAACCTTGTCCTTTGAGCATTAAGCTAAAAATAACGCAGATTCACTCGAATGGCCTGGTAAGGATGGTTAAAATTAAGATTTATTTTAGGATTCTTGCACCCATTAAGCAATTTAAGAGATGAAATCCTAGAAAAAGTCAAGTTTACTTAATCAACAAGATCGGGATCTTTCTTTCGCGATCGCGAATACGGGAATAAAAGTTAAAGTTCTCTGAAGAATGTGGTCTGCATGGCAACCCTAATGGAGAAATTGCTTTACCCTGTTATAGATAAAGGCAAATTTATACTATCCAAAACGCCGTGAAAATTCCTAGCAATATTCTTACCTTAATTGCGGGTATCGCCATCACCTTGATCAGCCTTTGGTATGGTCAAAATCATGGACTGATGCCCGTTGCCGCTTCTAGCGATGCCACAAAAGTGGATGAAATTTTCAACTTTATGATGACGATCGCCACTGGTCTTTTTTTACTAGTGGAAGGAATTTTGATTTACTGTGTGATTCGTTTTCGTCGTCGCAAAGGCGATCAAACCGATGGCCCGCCCGTTGAAGGCAACGTTCCCCTAGAAATCCTCTGGACGGCCATTCCGACTGTTTTGGTTTTTATCCTAGCGGTTTATAGTTTTGAAGTTTATAACAATTTAGGCGGTCTAGACCCCGTATATTCTGGGGATGGTCAATCTGAACAAGTCGCATCCAGTCATAAAGGACATGATCATAGTCATATGTTGGCGATGGCTCCCCAATCCCGCGTTGCACTAGGAATCGGTTCTGGCCCTGATGACCAAAAAAATGGAGTCAAGCCCCTAGTCGTAGATGTTAAAGGCATTCAATATGCCTGGATTTTTAACTATCCTGAAACAGGCATCATGTCAGGGGAATTGCACGCTCCCATCAATCGTCCCGTTCAGTTAAACATTACGGCGGGAGATGTCATCCATGCAGTCTGGATTCCCCAATTACGCCTAAAACAAGATGCTATTCCAGGTCGGGATTCTACCTTAACCTTTAAGGCAAACGTAGAGGGTGAATATCCTATCATTTGTGCCGAACTCTGTGGTTCCTATCACGGGGGGATGAAATCGATGTTCTATGCTCAATCCGAAGAAGACTTTAATGAATGGGTTCTGGCCAATGCTCCTGCTAAAACTGAAAGTGAACCTGTCGCTCAGTTGAGTCCAGCCGCTCTCTCTGAAGGACAATTTTTAGCTCCCTATGCTAAGGAAATGGGAATTGGTTCGGCAACCTTGGCCCAGGTTAAATCTGTCGTCCAGGATCACAATATGCTGTAATTTTCTTCTGACTTTCATTGTTGCTTTCTCTCTTATCTTTTTTCATAAATTATGTCAACTGAAGCTACCCTTCCAGCACTTCATCCCAAGAGAAAATGGACTGACTACTTTACTTTTTGTACTGACCATAAAGTAATTGGTATTCAATACCTGGTTACCTCTTTTTTATTCTTTTTTATCGGTGGTTCCTTTGCCGAGGTTATGCGGACGGAACTAGCGACTCCCGATCCCGATATTGTTTCTCCCGAACTGTATAACCAGTTAATGACCCTGCACGGTACGATCATGATCTTTTTGTGGATTGTGCCTGCGGGGGCGGCTTTTGCCAATTACCTCATTCCCTTGATGATTGGGGCTGAAGACATGGCATTTCCTCGTTTAAATGCAGTGGCTTTTTGGTTAACGCCTCCAGGCGGTATTTTACTGATTTCTAGCTTTTTTGTTGGTGCGCCCCAATCTGGTTGGACATCTTACCCACCTTTGAGCTTAATTAGTGGTAAATGGGGGGAAGAAATTTGGATTTTAAGTGTTCTGTTAGTGGGAACTTCTTCGATTTTGGGAGCCATTAATTTTGTCACCACGATCCTCAAAATGCGGATTCCTGATATGGATCTCCACAGTATGCCCCTCTTTTGTTGGGCGATGTTGGCGACTTCTTCTTTGATTCTGCTTTCAACTCCTGTTCTTGCCGCCGCTTTAATTTTGTTGTCTTTTGATCTGATTGCGGGGACGAGTTTCTTTAATCCGACGGGGGGGGGGTGATCCAGTTGTTTATCAACATTTATTCTGGTTCTATTCCCATCCTGCCGTTTATATTATGATTTTGCCCTTTTTTGGGGTAATTTCTGAAGTAATTCCTGTCCATGCCCGTAAACCGATTTTTGGTTATCGCGCGATCGCCTATTCCAGTCTAGCCATTAGTTTCTTGGGCTTAATTGTCTGGGCGCACCATATGTTTACCAGTGGAACCCCTGGCTGGCTCAGAATGTTTTTCATGGCGACCACCATGCTAATTGCTGTACCAACGGGCATCAAGATTTTTAGCTGGTGTGGAACCCTCTGGGGTGGCAAAATCAGCCTTAATTCTTCCATGTTGTTTGCGATCGGCTTCTTAGCTTCGTTTTTGATGGGGGGATTAACGGGTGTCATGGTCGCTTCTGTCCCCTTCGATATCCACGTCCACGATACCTATTTTGTGGTGGGTCATTTCCATTACGTGCTTTTCGGTGGCAGTGCCTTAGCTCTCTTTTCGGGTTTCTACCACTGGTTCCCCAAAATGACGGGACGTATGGTGAATGAAAATCTGGGTCGTCTGCACTTTGCCCTAACCTTTATTGGCTTAAACTTAACCTTTCTACCCATGCACGAATTGGGTTTGTTGGGAATGAATCGTCGGATCGCGCTCTATGATGTGCAGTTTCAACCGTTAAATCAGTTGAGTACGTTAGGAGCCTATCTTATGGCTGTTTCAACTTTTCCCTTGATTATTAACGTAGCTTGGAGTTTATGGAAAGGTGAAAAGGCTGGACGCAATCCCTGGCGTGCGTTGACCCTAGAATGGCAAACCGCTTCCCCACCGATCATCGAAAACTTTGAAGAAGAACCCGTTCTGTGGTCTGGCCCCTGACGATTTTGGGATTGATTCAGAATATGTTGATGGGGAAGAATCCGTAGAACAAATGCTGGCCGAAGTGGGAGCCGAATCTCGTTAGTTTTCTCAGTAAGTGAGCATTTAAAACGGTAAGATCCCCCCGTCCTACGGACACCCCCCTTATCAAAGGGGTCAGGGGGGATCGAGTTTAAAACCTATTGCCAATTGAATTGTAAGCAGTTACCTATTTATATCCATAACTCATTAATCATCATGCAGAGTTCAGCTATTTCGTCCACCGATGTTACGACGGCATACACTGAGACAGAAACCCATTCCCATCACGGTCATCCCGATTATCGAATGTTTGGGATGGTAATGTTCTTGCTGGCAGAAAGTGCCATTTTCCTGGGTCTTTTTACGGCCTATTTGATTTATCGTAGTATGTCACCCGTTTGGCCCCCTGAAGGAACGCCAGAACGGGAATTATTGTTACCTGGCATTAACAGCGTGATCCTAATCGCCAGTAGTTTTGTGATGCACAAGGGTCAGACCGCAATTAAGAAAAATGATGAAGCGGGTCTCAGACTTTGGTTAGGGATTACGGCGGTCATGGGTGCGGTCTTTTTGGCGGGTCAGTTGTATGAATATTTCCATTTAGAAATGGGATTAACAACTAATTTATTTTCTAGTTGTTTCTATGTTCTAACGGGTTTTCATGGTTTACACGTTACCTTTGGTTTGATGTTGATTTTGGCGGTTCTTTGGCGATCGCGTACTGCTGGTCATTATTCAAGTAGTTCCCATTTTGGCGTAGAAGCGGCTGAATTGTATTGGCACTTTGTCGATGTGGTTTGGATTATTCTCTTTATTTTGGTGTATTTACTGTAAGTTTAATAACTGTGGGTCTTTATCCTTGCTTTGAGATGAGTTAGCAGGATAAGGACTCTTTTTTTTTGCAATTTTTTTAGGGTTGAAGTGATATTTCCTGAGAGGTGATTGAAGTGGCCCCCCAAAACTGGACAGTAGTGTAAGCTCTAAATCGAAACCCAGGAGATCTATGAGCAACAAGAAAAAACAGTACGGTGCCCAGTTCAAAGCCAAAGTCGCCTTAGAAGCAATTCGAGGAGAAAAAACGGTATCTGAATTAGCCAGTCAATATGAAATTCATCCAACAATGATTAATGGATGGAAAAGAAAAATATTGGAAGAAGCTAGTCAAATCTTTGAGACAGAAAAACAAGGAAAAGAAATCAAAGAAAAAGCTGAAACCCAGATAGATGAACTATATCGACAAATAGGAAAGCTAAAAGTCGAGCGAGATTTTTTAGTAGACAGGTCGGTACAATTGGGGCTGCCGACCGAAAAACCTTGGTAGACCCCAAGCATCCTGAATTGTGTATCCAACGTCAATGTGAATTATTAGGAATAAGTCGTTCGAGTTATTATTACGAACCGAAGGAAATAAGTTCCGAAGAATTAACGCTATTGAGACTGTTGGATGAGCAATATATGAAAACACCATTTTATGGGAGTAGAAAAATGACAGTATACCTCAATACGTTGGGTTATGAGGTAAATCGAAAAAGAGTGATACGATTGATGAATCAATTGGGGATACAAGCAATTTACCCAAAGAAACGAACAACAATACGAAACCCTGAGCATCAAATTTATCCTTACTTATTACGAGAGTTAAGCATTGAAAAAGCCAATCAAGTGTGGTGTACCGACATCACCTATTTGCCAATAGGAAAAGGACACTTTTATCTAGTCGCCATTATGGATTGGTTTAGCCGTAAAGTCTTATCATGGAGGATGAGTAACACGATGGATGTTTATTTTTGTAAGTCAGCTTTGGAGGAAGCATTATTAATTTATGGCAAACCAGACATCTTTAATAGTGATCAAGGAAGCCAATTTACTTCAAAGGAATTTACAGGATGTTTAAAGCAAGAAAACATCAAAATTAGTATGGATGGAAGAGGACGTTGCTACGACAATATTTTTATTGAAAGATTGTGGCGTTCTCTGAAATACGAATTAATTTATATTTATTCCTTTGAGGATGGAAAACACTTGACAGAAGAGGTAAAGAAATGGTTTAATTTCTATAATAAGGAACGTTTCCATCAAGCCTTAGAATATCAAACGCCAGAGCAAGTCTACGGTCAAAGTTTGAATTTGACTTGAGAGAACGTTTTTAGTTAGGGAGTCCGTTAACTTCAGAGCTTCACTCCCCGCTATTTTTGTTCAGCCTATTGGGGCCACCTCAGATCGCTCTCCCAGTTCTCAAAACGGCGATCGTCAAATAGTTGCTCATCATCCATTAAAAAAGATCACGGACACTCTATTAAAATAGAGAAAACAATAACAGAGGTAAACCATCTATGGCAACCACCGCAGATGATGTCTGGAAACTTCTCGCTGAATTAACCACTGCTCAAAAAGAAACTGACCTGCAACTGAAGGAAAATGCTCAACAACAGAAGGCGACCGATCGCCAACTCAAAGAGTTAGGAAAACAAATTGGGGGATTGGGTTCAAAATTTGGTAGTTTTACGGAAGGTCTTGCGCTTCCTTCAATGGAAAAGATTCTCAGACAACGGTTTGGCATGGAAATCATTAGTCCTAGTGTACGGGCCAGTAAGGAAGGCCGACATCTAGAAATTGATGTTCTCGCCTATGCTAATGGTAATTTGAATACTGCTTATATTGTCGAAGTTAAAAGTCATGCTAGGGAAGAATTTATTACGCAATTAAAAAGTATTTTGCAACGTTTTCGTAGCTTTTTTGCTGAGCATCGGGATAAGCAACTCTATGGTATTTTAGCGGCTGTTGATATGTCTCCTGAATTACGCGAAAAAACGCTGGAAGAAGGTTTTTATGTTGCTCGCATTCACGATGAATTTTTTGAATTAGAGACTCCCGAAAATTTTCAAACTCGATCTTATTAAAGTATGTTGGATGATCGCATTTTTTAATTATGTCAAAATTTCATAAGGAAGTTTATTTTTTCCATTACAGAAAAAACTTATATTGAGGCACTGTTTTGAGCTTCTCTAAATTTTAAAATTTCATTTAATAAAACATCATAAGATTTAATTAAACTATCGCTATCACAACTATAAATCAAGTTAAGTTTTGATAAATATGTGGGTATAGACAAAACACTAGATCGAAATATTAAAATAGTCGGCTTTTGAAGAGATATTATTCTTTCAATTTCCATAAAACAAGAAGTTGAGTTAAGAAGATCTTGATTTACAACAATCAAACAAAGAATAGATTCTTGAATTGCTTTCTTAACAAGCGGATACCAATCAGATTCATTGAAGATATTTTCTTGATCAATCCACACACTTAATTTGATGCTTTTTAGGGCTATATTAAGACAGTGAATAAAATCAATTTCTTTTCGAGAATAACAAATAAAAATATCAAACATTACTAAGTGATTCTGCAAAATAAATTACCTATTAGACAAGCCCAGAAGTCTTACTGTACAAGGATTACCTTGTGTAAATAATTTTGTCAAGGTACTTAAGTTGCTGAATATTTAAATTCAAACACTTTTGCTAGAGTATACATTAGCACGTATTTAGCATTAAGTTAGGTGGTTGGAATTAAATGTAGAATAGATTACCTTCAAAGCCTTGCTGTGAATCGATTTTCTGAAAATTTCATTGCCTCTACCTACTTAAATTTAGATTGCGAGGAGATTACAAGCTTAATTTTTGGCTTACTTTTCATGATAACTTTTGATTATCAATCTTTATCCATCCAGAAGATTTTGATTATTATTTTCTAATTGTTTCTTATTGTCTGGTTCAGGATTTACTGATATATTATTTTCCTTGCTTTTAGCGGAAAGTATATCCAAATCCCTTGGAATAATTTCTTCTGATTGTTTAACAAGAATTCTAAAAGCAGTCTTTCTACCAATATTTTCATAGGGGCCAGTCAATTCTAAAAAATGCCAAAGTTGGGACTTCATATATTCATTACTGCGTCGATAAAATAACCACAACTCGTTGTTTTTATGTAACTGTTCTAAAGCACTGGTAACAGTAACGACTTGACTAACTACAAAAGCAGCAACTCCAAAGAATTTACGCATATCTACACTATCTTTCTCAGGAGGAATAAATGTACTCAGTCCGACTAAAGCTGTCACAACAACTCCTCCAATAATAGAAATCATTTGAGATTTTACATACTTTTCTTTGCATTTATTAGACTTACCGTCCATATAGACTATTTGATTGACCAGCCTCGATTTTAAATACTCAGTTTGAAAATCATCTAGTTCCTGTTTTGATTTGAGTAATTCAATCATTCCCTCGAACACTTTCTCATCCTCAGTTTTTTCACGAGACTTTTTCTCAGGAGGATTGTTCTCAGGTTTTTTCCGTGTAAACCATTCTTTGAATTGGAATTTCATAGCTAAATTTAGTTTATTTTGTTATTTTTTAACGATAGAATGTACAGGCTAAAAGTCTAAAAAAACGCTGTAAATCCTCTTCTTCACTAATTAAACTTGCCCCCCGATCGCCACTAAAACAGGACGAGATTCCGTCAAACTGACAGCAACCAACGCCGAAGCCAAATCTTACTCAGGTTCTACATTGAGGACTTGCGCGGTCTGTCCATTCTTAAAAACGATGGAAAAACTAGATTGCATCAGAAAAAAGATCAAAAAAAAGGGAATCAGACTTGTTCACCAAAGACGATCAACGGGAACTATTTTGTTTCCTATTCTTACAAATATTTCGATTTTTGGGGAATTATGCGATCGCCCTTTTTGCATTCACCCTCTTAATTAACGAGACTGACTAGAGAGAACCGTTGCCTCTCCCTCACGATTGAACAGCACAGAAGGCTCTACTGCACTGCGAATAATGGTTTTTTCGGCCTCTTTACCCAGGGCACTATTACTCAAATAATCCTGGAGCCAATCACGACCCTTATTTATTAATTCTTCGAGAGAATCAATCTGCCAAATTCTAGCCGTCCCATCCGTCGAAGCCGTGATAATACAACGACCATCAGCACTAAATTCCGCCGTTCTCACCCAACTTTGATGTCCCTGTAGAGTGGCGAGTTCCCTACCCATACGATCCCAGAGCCTAGCCGTTCCATCCTCAGAAGCCGTGACGATGAGTTGGCCATCGGGACTCCATTCCGCACTACTAACCAAGGCTTGATGACCGTATAAAACCGCTATTTTTTGCCCAGAACGTCCCCAAATACAAGCGGTTTTGTCTGCCGAAGCCGTGACGATCAAGTGTTCATCGGGACTTAATCGGGCTTGATAGATCATGCCGTGATGACCCGCCAAAAGCGCGATTTGTTTACCCGTAATATCCCAAACGCGGGCCGTTTTATCGGCGGAAGCTGTCACGAGAAATTCATTATCCGCACTGAGTTGCGCACTATAAATCGGTTGTTCATGGCCTGTGCAAGTGGCCATTTCTCGACCGATAATGTCCCAAATACAGGCGGTTCCATCCCCAGAAGCGGTCACGATAAATTGACCATCGGGACTAAAGGAGGCACTATAAACGGCATCTTGATGTTTTCGGAGGACAGCCAAAGTTCGGCCAGAGGGAGTCCAGACCCTAGCGGTTTTGTCCTTAGACGCTGTTACTAAATACTGACCATTGGGACTGAATTGAACTTCTAAAACCGCATCATGATGACCCTGAAAGGTGGTCAATTTTTTCCCCGTTGTACTCCAGAGTTGGGCGGTTTTATCGGCTGAAGCGGTGGCGAGTAACTGGCCATTGGGGTTAAAAGAAGCACTTCTGACCCAATCTTGATGGCCTTCTAGGATCGCGAGAGCTTTGCCCTGGTTATCCCAGAGACGGGCGGTTTTATCCCTGGAGGTCGTCACAATGCAGGAGCCGTCGTCATTAAAATGGGCATTTCTGACCCAATGGGTGTGACCTCGTAGAACGATCGCGCCTTTATCGGATAAATCCCAAAGACGGGCCGTGCGATCGGCGGAAACAGTGACTAACTGATGACTATCGCGACTAAATTGGGCTTGATAAACGTCCTGTTGATGGCCCCGCAAAATCACTAGGGCTTTTCCTTTACGATTCCAGAGCCGTGCCGTGCGATCGGGAGAGGTGGTGACAATAAATTGACCGTTGGGACTAAAGTGAGCGTCATATAATCCCTGTTGATGACCCTGCAAAATCGCGATCGCCTTTCCTGATAGATCCCAAATGCGAGCCGTCCCATCCGCCGAAGCCGTGACTACCAAATCGCCAGTGGAATTAAATTCCGCATTTCTGACCCAGTTTTGATGGCCTTGGAGAGTTGCCACCACTTTTCCCGACAAATCCCAAATTTTCGCCGTTCCATCTGCCGAAGCTGTTACGACCAGCTGACCATCCTGACTAAAATGAGCATTTCTGACCCAACTTTGATGACCTTTGAGGTTGAGTAATTCTTGCCCCCGCAGATTCCACAGGCGAGCCGTTCCATCCTTGGACGCTGTCAACACATACTGGCTATTGGGGCTAAATTCTGCATTTCTGACCCAACTTTGATGACCCGTAAAAACGCTTCGTTCTTCCCCCAAAAGATCCCACAGTCGAACCGTTCCATCCCTAGAAGCCGTCACGATCCATTGATTATCAGGACTAAATTCCGCACTCCTGACCCAATCCTGATGCCCCTGTAATACCGCCAAAAATTCCCCTTTGCCATTCCAGAGCCTAGCGGTTTGATCCGCCGAAGCAGTCAAAATATAATTTCCGTCCCTATTCCAACGAACGCTCGTGATCGCGCCCTGATGTCCCCTTAAAGTCGCCAGTTTTTTCCCCAACCTATCCCAAATACGGGCATTGCCATCGGAGGAAGCCGTGAGGATCAATTGGTCATTGGGACTGATATGTAGATCCGTGATAGAAGCCCGTTGTTGAAAGCGGTTGCGCTCATAGATTTGACCAAGAATCGTTTGCAGGGTCAGCAGAGGACTAATACTGGGATAGTCCATCAGGGGGGTATCTTCCTTGAGCAATTGTTGGAGTTCTTTACCTGCTTTGAGAGCCAGAAGTAAGCCGTCAATCTGTTGGGATTCAAATTGTTTGAGGGTAATGAGGGATTGACGTTCTAAACGGATACCAATGAGAACATTTTGATATTGAGATTTTGCGTCTTCTAGTTGCTGTTGGGCATCTGCTAATTTTTTGTCCACTAAAGAGTGATCAATTAGGGTTTCTTGATGATCCAGCAATAAAGCTTTTTGGGGTTCAGAATTGGATCCTAAATGATGTTGGGCAACTAGAGGGGAATTACGGATATTTTTGGCAAGGGGGAGAGTCAGAGGTCGATAATAAATTTCATTGTTATTAATAACGGTTGTAATTAAACCCGATTTAACCAGAAGCGTCAGAATTGGCGTTAGTTGCTCTGGATTAATGGATAAATGGTATTGCTCTAATTGCGCTTTTAGTTCGGATAAACTTTTAAGCACTAGGGATTGATTAAATTGAGATAAAAGATAGAGACAAATATTCGCAATTTTCTGCTGAGTCGGGCTACAATTTTTGAGAATAGTACCAATGTAATAGTCAATAAATTGGTCTTTCCCTTGATTTTGATATTGTTTTAAACTCTTGATTTGTTGGTCTTCTAACACAGTTCCCAGAATTTGCAGTTCACGACAATTAATGTTTTGGTCGCGATCGCGTAGCGGCACTGCCTGATCCCGTAAGTCGCGAATCATTGCAGCAATCAGATCGGGGGGCAAGGGAAAATTCGTTTTATGGGATAATGCCTGAATCACTTGCCAAGCTTGTTCTTCAGAAAAGGGATGGAGTTGGTAAAACGTTATTTGCTTTAATACATCATTTTGTTTGAACTCAGCACTAAAATGATTAAGTAAGGGAGTGACATAATCAGGGGTAGTACAAAAGATAATTTGTAAATTCGTTTGACTGAAACATTCCCCTAAAAATTGCCAAAAGGTTCGATCCAGATAATTAGATAAATGGGAATTAAAGAAATCTTCGGGGGAATCTATGATTAAAACCACTTTAATCAATTTTTTTTCTAATTCTTGTAATTGATTTAAGAGAATTTGTTGATCTTTAAATTGTTCTTGACTAGATAGGGTGACAGCATTAAAATCATCTTTGTCAATACCATGAACAGAACACACGGTAGCTAATTCTTGTTTAAAAACCAACTGCCAGTTTTTGAGATCCTGGATCAAAATAGGCAAACTCTGATTCTTGTGTAAATAGGGAATTAATCCTGATTGAATTACAGAGGTTTTGCCAATTCCCCGATCGCCATAAAGCATGAGAATTCTAGTTTGGCGATCGCTGATTAAAGATTGAATTTTTTGTAGATCTTGAATGCGTTCTGAATGGGCAATTTCTGTCGGGATAATGCCAGAATCCCTTTCATTTTCTGTGAATAAAGAATAGGAAATTAACGGGTGAATTAATTTTAATAAACAAAAACTACTCAGGGGATTTAGCCCAATAAAAGCCCGTTTCCCCATGCGATACTCTAGGGCTTGATAGAGTTGGTCTATAGCTAATACCTCAATGGCATCCTGTCGTTTGCAATAACAGTAACGTAACTCAATTAAAATTGCCAAATATAATTGAGGATCGGCTTCAAAGGTAATGCTCTCTTTAGCACTCTCTAAGAGATTGATCGCCTGTTCCTCTTCCTTTAAACCCATCTGTACCCGACCCAACAGATAATGGAGCCAACTATGAAAGTGCTTTAGTCCGTCAGGGGATTGATGATAAAAATTGAGAGCCTGTTGAATAGCGGTTTTCGCTTCTTCAAATTGCCACTGTTCGATAAAACACTCTCCCAGAAAACCCTGGGCTTCAATGAGGCTAGAAGAGAGACTATTTTTCCCATTTTTGGGGAGAGATAATCCTAAATTTGTAGAGTCTTGATGCTCTCTTTCCTCTGCTTGATAATATAAATTTAAAAAACTCTCAGCTACGATTTTTAATTGTTCCCAATCTTCTAAACCTCTGAGGATTTTACCCAGTAGAGTTAAGGAATCATCCCGTAGGTTTTGCCAATTATCTCCTGTTAGTAATTGGAGACTTTGGGTGAGGTAATGACGGGTATTTTGCCAGGCGGAATGGTTTAGATCTTTTTCCCAGTAGGCTTGTAAAAAATAGCAATGGGCTGTCTGAATTAAAACCCATTTTTCTTGATTTTTATCTTCAATTTGTTGATAGCCCGCGATCGCCGCTTGATAGTAATTTAAGGCCGCGCTAAAATTGCCCGTAAATTCCTGATAGAGTCCCTGTAAAATTTCAAAATAAGTTTGGTTTTGGGCATCTAAAGATGTAGATTGATTGGTTAAAGAATCATTAACCACCTGGGTCACTTTTTCCAGATTAATGAGATCTTTTTGAGTTTTAATTTTTACGCCCCTAGACCAATAGCGACCGATCGCCGTTTCAATCAAACAATGCAGATCCTCTAGAGAAAGACGAGAATTATCACCATTTTGTTGAGTTGTTGGTAAGGATAATTCCGAATTTTTGGGGAGTTGTGGCGACAGAGGATCATTCATTGCGGTCTTATGATATTGAGTTAGAGAGCATTTTCAGCATTAACGCCCCAGATTACGTTTCATTTCCCTTAATTCATCTTCTATTTCCCAGTCATGAAATACTGTTTCTAGGGGATCGGCGGCTCGATTATAGGTTCGATAATTGGCTCCCTGGTTCCACCCGACGGTATCCGAATTAGCCGTAGTTTGAGCAGTTTTTGCTTGTTCTGCCTTCATTTGTTCGGCTTTGATCTGGACTTCTTTCTGGCGTTGTTGAATTTGTTGTAATAATTCCTGGGATTGAATCAGACGTTTTTTGACCCCTTCCATTTGTCCCCAAACTTGATTGCCCTGACGCAAGAGGGCGGCTTCCCTTTCCTGGGCGGCTTGGGCGAGATCTAATCGTTGGGCTTTTTGGGCTTTCTCAATGCGGGCGTGCCAGGTTTGAATGTCCTGAGCTAGAGCCAGAATTTCATCTTCTAACCGTTTTTTTTGGCCTTCTAATTCCTGAATCAGCGATCGCGTATCCTGTTCTTGTTCTTTTAACTGTTCTACCAATGCCTGTAATTCTAAATGGGGATTATTCCGCAAAAATTCTTCTAAGCGAGTCTCCAAAAAATGACTAAAATCGTCAAATATTCCCATATTACCTAAACCAGTGGTGAAAAATCGTTGACTTTAAAATGTTTGTCCTACTTCAAGATAGCGTGTTTTGCTTTGATCGGATAGGATTGCCTTTTGATTTTCGACTCCGATTAAGCTCCAAGGACTAGAACCGATTCTTTCGCCGACCTGAATGCGTTGGGTTAGTCCATTTTCCGTAAACAAGGCAGAGGAGCGATCGCCAGATTCCAAAATACCCACGAGGGTATAGGAAGACCTATTGGCCACCAGGGGAGAAATCAAGGCTTTTTGGGGAGAAACCCTGGGAGGAGGAGCCAGGGGAACAGAAAGGGGGGATGTCGATCGCGGAGGATTGGGAAGGCGAATAGGGGTCGTTGATGTTGGCCGAACGGGAGGAGCGGCTGGGGCAACCTGGGCTGATTGGGGAGGATAAACAGGGACATAGATCCTTTCAATCACCGTCGGCGTAGTGGGTGCGGCAGGAATTTGGCTTTTGGGAATCTGGATCGGGAGCGGCAATATATTGGAAGTCGGGGATTGGGGAGGCGCGATCGCAACGGCAGAAGATTCTTTTGGAGAAGCGTTGGATTGTCTTAACTTTTCTAAAGACTGCTGGAGATAGGCGATAAATTGGGACTCATCCTTCGATAGAGCTATTTTTTCGGGAGCAATTTCCGATTGAGCGTTGTTTCCCCAGGGCCAAATTAGACGATTCTGACTACTCAGCCAGCCACTCACCGCAATTAAATAAATAAAACCTACGCCAAACAGAATTTTGTCGAAGTGCCGATTAAGATTTCCGAAGGGGCGATCGCTGAACTTCACGGTAATAACCTAAACTTTTTTCTCGACTTTCAGTTTAAAGCATTCCCAGATTTAAGAGGCGATCGCACATCAAATCCCATAAAATTTAGCCTGAAAAGATTTTACCGCTTTAACTTTGTCACTGATAAACGACGAATACAAGACATTTTACGGATACGGAACACAGAAGATTTAAGAATTTGCTGTTTAGTTTCCAAATCCATGATATTAGAGTCAAGCGAGCCATTATTGCTAAAAAACTTCTCTAAATCGATCCGTGCGGTAGAGAGATCATACTCTTCGGCGGAAAAGGAAAACTCTGGAGAAATCGTTTGGGTTGTCTGTAGCATAATCAGTTAGAAATCTGAATTGATATTCCCAGTCTTTTCGATTCTTGGAAATTTAGCCGCCCCAAAGATCACACTATCTCTGTGATGTCCCTCACATCCAACGCCCTAACCTTGATCCTGAGACCCTTACAGCCGACTCCATCTGATAAAAGATCTTGATAATATTTCTTTTTTTTTGACTTAGGGCGTGTCATCAATTAGGGGGGTTGACATTAGTGGCAAATAATGCGCAGAGTATGAAATGACACAATATACGTTGAAGAGAGGTGTGAATATGACGAGGCGTTATGCGTTGCGGGATGACCAATGGGAAAGAATCAAAGAGCTATTACCTGGAAAAGAGGGAGATGTGGGAGTAACAGCCAAAGATAATCGTTTGTTTGTTGAAGCCGTATTATATCGATATAGAGCGGGCATTCCTTGGAGAGACTTACCCGAAAGGTTTGGAGATTTTCGAGTGATTCACACGCGTTTTACGCGATGGACGAAATCAGGGGTGTGGGAAAAGGTATTCAAGCACTTAGCGCAGGACGCTGATAATGAATACGCAATGATAGATGCAACGATTGTGAGAGCGCATCAACACAGTGCAGGAGCAAAAAACAGTAGCGCAGAGGAAGAAGATATAGGAAGGAGTACAGGAGGATTAAGTACGAAAATCCATGCCGTAGTAGACGCATTAGGGAATCCAGTCTCTTTTTTCCTAACGCCAGGTCAAGCGTGTGATTTAGACGGAGCCGATGTGCTATTGCCTGATGTAGAAGCAGAAGCGGTGCTAGGGGACAAAGCCTATGACGCAGACGATAGAGTCATTAAGGTTCTAGAAAAAAGAGGGATAGTGCCTGTGATACCCTCGAAAAGTAATCGAAAAGAACCTCGCCCTTATGATACATTTTTGTATAAAGCGCGTCATTTAGTCGAAAACTTCTTTGCGAAACTCAAACAATATCGTGCGCTTGCGACTCGTTACGACAAGCGCTCAGCCAATTTTCTAGGCGGCATCTATCTGGCCGCATCAGTTATATGGTTAGCGTAGCCCAGTTTAAACAGCATAATTATTCACTAATGTCAAGTGTGTTAATTGATGACACGCTCTATATAATTTTTATAGAAAATCAAGAGCATCGTTTATCATAAACTTCACAAAATGTCCACAAGAAAAAGCAAGTATTTATTAAGAAAAAATACCTTTGAATAAATTGATGGGCAATAAAACGCCCAAAATAGCAATAATCGCTTTAGAATATGAAGTAAGAACAGATTTATAAAAAATCTCTTAATAAATCAAGGGCGTTTTTTCATTAATGGAAATATTTTTTCCGTAGATTGTGATCACTGCTAAATAAATCGACATAAAAAAATTTACAAAAATTAAAATCCATAAATTTCCCTTTGATATCTGACACAATATATGACAATCTCTGAAACAGGCAACCAAGAAGATTCATTTTTTGAATCCCTATTAGAATATTTAGGAAATTCGCGGGGTTTTGATTTTACCCAGTTCAAGCGCAATACCCTCAAAAGGCGTATTCTCAAACAGATGCGCGATCGCGGAATAACAAATTTTAACGATTACCGAGATTACCTAGAAGTCCATCCCGACGAATTCCAATCCCTATTTAATACCATTTTAATCAACGTCACAGCCTTTTTTCGCGATACTAATGCCTGGCAGTATCTACAAGAAGAATTACTCCCAGAAATGTTGAAGGCGAAGAAAACATCTCAGCCAATTCGTTGCTGGAGTGCAGGTTGTGCATCAGGAGAAGAAGCCTATACCATCGCGATTATCCTAGCGGAACTATTAGGAATAGAAGAATTTAAAAAACGAGTCAAAATTTACGCCACCGACATTGACGAAGAAGCCCTAACCGAAGCCCGTCAAGCCCAATATACCGCTAAACAAATCGCAGTCATTCCCCCTGAACTCAGAAACAAGTATTTTGACCCGATAGACAACGGTGAATTTATCTTTAATACCGATCTCCGACGTATGGTGGTTTTCGGTCGCCACAACTTATTTAAAGACGCGCCCATTTCTTCCATCGACCTATTGGTTTGCCGCAACACGCTGATGTATTTTAATGTAGAAGCTCAAAGATTTATTCTTCAGCGTTTTCATTTTGGACTCAATTCCACGGGTCTTCTTTTTCTCGGAAAAGCCGAAATGTTACTCACTCACGGAGATTTATTCACACCGCTCAATTCCCAGTACCGCATTTTTAAATGTCTCTCTAAAAATACAGACAAAGAAAATTCTTCCCGCCTTTTTCAACCTTATATTTCAGAAGATAAAGTGATCAATCATCATTGGCAACTTCAGGAACTTGCATTTGAATCTGCTTTGAATGCTCAAATTATCGTCGATCAAGATGGTGATTTGGTAAGAACAAATCGCTTTGCTCGTAGCTTTTTTAACTTATCAATTAAAGACGTAGGAGCAAATTTTTATAGCTTAGAAATTTCCAATCACCCTGTTGAGCTAAAACCGTTAATTGATCAAGTTTATCGAGAAAAAAAAGCCTTAAAGATCAAGGATGTATTCTATCAATCGAATGACGGAAGCGAAAAATATTTCGATATTCAGATTAATCCCCTGACCCAAATGGATCAAAATGTAATAGGAGTCAATATTAACCTGGCGGATGTTACGGAATCCTTGGCATTACGCAACCAAGTTGAAAAAATCAATCAACAACTAAAAGAAACCAATGAAGAACTAAAAATATCGAATATTCAACTCCAATCAACCAATGAAGAATTGGAAACCACCAATGAAGAAATTCAATCCTCCAATGAAGAACTAGAAACCATTAATGAAGAATTACAATCTACCAACAATGAACTCCAAAGTGTCAATGAAGAAGTCCGATTGAGAACCGAAGAATATAATCGGGTGAACAATTTTTTGAACGCCATTTTACTTTCCCTTCGAGGGGCAATTATTGTAGTAAATCGAGAATCGAAAGTTTTGGCGTGGAGTGTTAAATCCGAAGAAATGTGGGGTTTACGAGCCGATGAAGTCCAGGATCAATCTCTTTTTGATCTAGACTTTGGCTTACCCCTCGATCAGGTCAGAGAAGCCATTGATAATTGTATTCATAGTGATCAAGAGCAACAGGATTTTGTTGTTTCGGCCATTAATCGACGGGGGAAAACCTTTGATTGTCGTTTAAGTATTGATGCTTTATGGAATATTAATCAGGAAAAATTTGGCGTGATTATTATTATGAGAGAAGTCGAATCGCCTTAAACACCATTGGGATTTTCAGATAGCAAGCAGTTCCCCTATAATAGGAGAAACCTAACTAGCCGAGGCTTGAAAATCGTGGGCGTACCCGTTGAAACCCTAATTAGTTCTGAAATCAATAAACCTGCCCGTTATCTGGGTAATGAATTGGGTTCTGTCCATAAGGATTGGCAAAGCGCGACGGTACGCTGGGTATTAACCTATCCTGAAGTCTATGAGCTAGGGGCATCGAATTTGGGGCATATCATTCTCTACAACATTATTAATGCCCAACCTCGTCAACTCTGCGATCGCACCTATCTACCCGCCTCGGATTTGTCGAGCAAGTTAAGGGAAACCCAAACGCCTCTATTTGCCCTTGAATCCCGTAAATCGTTATTAGAATTTGATATTTTAGGGTTTAGCTTGAGCTATGAACTAGGGGCGACGAATATCCTAGAAATGCTAGATTTAGCCCAAATTCCCTTTACCTGGCAAGAACGGGAACAGGGAAACTATCCCCTCATTTTTGCAGGCGGGCAAACAGCGACTTCTAACCCCGAACCCTACGCCGACTTTTTTGATTTTATTGCCCTGGGTGATGGGGAAGAATTATTGCCCGAAATTCGGCCTAATTGTAGAAGAAGGAAAAAATCAAGGGTTAAGCAAAGAATCGTTATTACTCGATTTAGCGCAAATTCCAGGGGTTTATGTCCCCCGTTTTTATGATTTAGCTCCAGATGGCTCCGTTCATCCCAACCGTGCCGATGTTCCCCCGCGCATTTTACGCCGAGTCGCGACCCCCATTCCCGCCTATTCTATTGGTTTAGTCCCCTACATCGAAACCATTCACGACCGACTGACCGTAGAAATTCGACGCGGTTGCACTAGGGGATGTCGCTTTTGTCAGCCTGGAATGTTGACCCGTCCCGCCCGTGATGTGGAACCCCAAGCCGTGATTGATGCGATTGCGGAAGGAATTCGCTCGACAGGACACAATGAATTTTCGTTGTTATCCCTCAGTTGCTCTGATTATTTGGCGTTACCTGCGGTGGGTTTAGAAATCAAAAATCGCTTGCAAAATGAAAATATTTCCCTAACTTTGCCCAGTCAAAGAGTCGATCGCTTTGATGAAAATATTGCCAACATTTTAGGCGGAACTCGTCAAGGTGGCCTGACCTTTGCCCCTGAAGCAGGAACCCAAAGAATGCGAGATGTGGTGAATAAGGGATTAACGAACGAAGAATTATTACGGGGTATTAAAACGGCAGTCGAACAGGGTTGGGATAAAATCAAACTTTATTTCATGATCGGCTTACCTGGGGAAACGGATGTTGATGTGATTGGTATTGCTGAAACCGTGCGTTGGCTAAAACGGGAATGTCGGATGCCCAAACGCCGACCTTTGGAATTTAACATTACCATTTCTAATTTCACTCCCAAACCCCATACGCCTTTCCAATGGCATTCGGTTTCAACAACGGAATTTAGGCAGAAACAGAACCTCCTTAAGACGGAATTTAAGGGAATGCGTGGCGTTAAGGTGAATTATACCGATGTGCGAATTTCGGCGATGGAAGATTTTGTGGGAAGGGGCGATCGCAATTTGGCTCCCGTTGTCCGTCGTGCCTGGGAATTGGGGGCAGGAATGGATGCCTGGTGGGAAAATTTACATAAAGCCTACGGAGCTTGGGAACAGGCGATCGAGGAAGCAGGTTTGGCTTGGAAATATCGGCAAGTGGAAGCAGGGGAATGGAATATTTTTAAGACAGATTCAGAGGTAGAAAATCCTCTCTCGCCCCCTAAATCCCCCAATTCTGGGGGACTTCCAATCCTAGTTTCCCAAAAAATTGAAGAGCAAGAGGAGCTAAGTCTAACTCCTAATCTGCAAAATTATGATGCGCCTTTACCCTGGGATCATCTTGATACGGGCATTAGTAAAAAATGGCTCCAGGATGATTTAATGAAAGCCTTAGAATCGGCAACCGTCCCCGATTGTTCCTTTGAAGGTTGTTCCCACTGCGGAATTTGTGGCTTAGATTTTGGCCATAATATTGTCATTCCTCCCTTACCGATTCCCGAATTCAAAGGACAATTTCAACCCAATCAAAATCGGGTACAACGTTTGCGCGTCACCTTCGGGAAACTGGGTTCTATGGCCCTACTGAGTCATTTAGATCTCGTTCGTCTCTTTGATCGCGTTGTTCGTCGTGCGGCTCTACCCATTGCTTTTTCGGGAGGATTTCACCCTGGCCCGCGAATCGCGATCGCCAATGCCCTCTCGTTAGGAATCACCAGTAGCCATGAACTCGTCGATTTTGAATTGACAGAATCCTTAGAGATTAATGATTTTAAACAGCGATTAATCAACGTTTTACCTGCTGAGATTCCCATTTATCAAGTAGAAGAATTAGGCTTAAAAACGCCAGCGACTACCAGTTTATTAGACCGAGCCGAATATATTATTACCGTTTCCATTGATCAAGTTGTCCCGATGGAACAATGGCAAAATTGGATCGATGTGGTGAATCAATCTCCTGAAATTCTCTTTGAAAAAACCACTAAATCAGGCAAAAAAGTGATTCTTAATTTACGAGAACAATTATTTGACTTGAGTTTAGTAACAGATACTCATCAAGCAACGGATTCCGTTAAGATTTTCTATCAAGGAAGTTGTAAACATGATGGGACATTACTACAAGCCGATCATATTCTTTATATGTTAGAAAAAGTGACAGAAAAGAGCTTTAATTTACAACAAATTCACCGTCAAAAAATGTTATTGCAAGAATCTGAAAAAGTAACATAATTCTACTCAGCATTGAGTAAACTATCGAGAACATTATAGCCAAATAAGTGAGTGGGAGTTGAAACATATAGGATCCCCCCGTCCTACGGACACCCCCCTTATCAAGGGGGGCAGGGGGGATCGAGCGCAAAACTTAATTGTCAGTTTAATTACAACCATCTACTTACTAGGAACTTTTGCTATGCCCAAGTAGCGATCGCGTCCCCAATCCGTTATCGTGAATAAAGTTAATCATTAGTTAAAATTAGGTTGAAACGTGCAATGGGGACAATCCAAGCGAGTCGAGGAACCCACGATATCTTACCCAGCGAAATTGGTTATTGGCAACAGGTTGAAGCGATCGCGAGTCAAATTCTCAATCGTGCCTTATATCAAGAAATTCGGACTCCTATTTTTGAAGAAACCGCCCTTTTTAAGCGGGGAATTGGAGAAGCCACCGATGTCGTGGGCAAAGAAATGTACAGTTTTGAGGATCGGGGCGATCGCTCTCTAACCTTGCGCCCAGAAGGAACGGCGGGAGTGGTGCGATCCTTTATTGAACATAATCTTTTTGCAACAGGTGGAGTACAACGGCTTTGGTATAAAGGCTCTATGTTTCGTTATGAACGTCCCCAGGCAGGTCGTCAACGTCAGTTTCATCAAATTGGGGTAGAAATTCTCGGTAGTGCCGATCCCCGTGCCGATGGGGAAGCGATCGCCCTGGCAACCGATATTTTAAAAGCATTAGGGCTAAAAAATCTAACTTTAGACTTAAATTCAGTGGGCAATGGCGAAGACCGACAAAACTATCGAGCAGCTTTGATCAATTATTTAACGCCTTATCAAGCCGAACTAGACCCTGATTCCCAGAAACGCCTTGCCCGCAATCCCCTCCGTATCTTGGATAGTAAAGATAAGCGGACGAAAGAAATTACCCTCAACGCGCCCAGTATTCTCGATTATTTGGGTACAGAATCTCGTCGTCATTTTGATGTCGTGCAACAACTATTAACCGATTTAGACATTTCCTATCAACTCAATCCCCGTTTAGTCAGAGGCTTGGATTACTATACCCACACGGCTTTTGAGATTCAGTCCGAGGATTTGGGAGCGCAGGCAACGGTTTGTGGCGGCGGTCGTTACGATGGTCTGACCAGTCAATTGGGCGGCCCCGAAACCCCCGCAGTCGGTTGGGCGATCGGCATGGAAAGATTGATTTTACTGTTACAGCAATTACAACCTGCTCCCCAGGCAACCCCCGATTTTTACCTCATTTCCAAAGGAGAAAAAGCCGAGGCCCAAAGTTTGATTTTGGCGCAAAAACTCCGTCAAGCAGGATTTATCGTGGAACTCGACCTCAGTGGTAGTGCCTTTGGCAAACAATTTAAACGGGCTGACCGTAGTAAGGCGATCGCCTGTCTGGTGTTGGGAGAAGCCGAAGCCGAAACTGAGACCATCAAACTCAAATGGATGACTAGCAAAGAAGAAAGCACCCTGACCCAAGGAGAATTATTTTCCCAGTTAGGGGAACTTAGGGAACAGTTGAATCGACATAAACTTTCATAGATCAAGTTTTGGGGATCATTGGTTCAAATAACTTAATAATAATTTTCCCGTTAAAGATGAGTATTTAAACTTACTTATCTTTATTTGTCTATCCCTCTTACCCCTCCGATAAAACACATGAATACTTGGGAATTTCTGCTCCAACGAGAAGACGAAAAAACCTGGTTTTCCGTCACGGCCATCTCTCGACTCAAGGCGGGAAAATATCGATTAATGGTTCGGACACCCAAATTGAACCAAGCAGTCGATATTTCGATTACCTATCGTCCCGAATCTGATTTAACTACTCCCAAAAGAAAAAAATATTATCGTCAGACAAACGACCGAGGCTTCCTCGCCATTCTCCCTTTTACACCACTAAGGTCTGGAGTTTGGGAAATTTCTTGTCGTCCTGATTTGATGAGTGAATTGTGTGGAGAAAATTGGCAGAAAAAAATCACCCTAGAAGTTTTTTCAAAAGAGAAAAGCCAATCCCAACAACAGTTAGAATTAGCCACTGAAATAGCGAGTTTCAAAGAAAAGCGATATTCAATTCTAGAGCAAAATTTAGCCGATCTAATCGTGAATAGGGATGAGAACGCATCTCTCTCCTTTGAACTTGATTCATTTATATTTGACCAATCTAAACACAGAATATCGGTTCAAGAAATTATTCAGAATATTGAAGATAATAATTTTGAATTAAGTCCACAAAAAGAAATAAGTCCCGTTGAATCATTGCCAATTGACAAGATTATTCAAAATATAGAAAATAAAGATTTTGGGTTGAATCCAGAAAAAGAAGTAAGTTCCGATGAAGTACTCCCAATTAATCAGATAGATGAAAATAAATCAGAAGATCTTTGTGTGGATGAAATTTTAGTAAAATGTGAAGAGACTTCTCTGATCTCCAGCCAACTTCGATTGACAAATTACGCGATTGAATTAACTTATTTAGAGCATGATTCTTCGATTATTTTTGACATTGAAGTATTTGAACCTGATCGTCAATCCCCCAAGTTTTTAGACTTGCCCGATCCGAAAAAAATGAGGAAGTTTTTGAGCAAAAAATATGCGATAAAACAGCAGATTTTACCCCCTAAATTGTATCCGAATTATACTTCTTCTAGAAAAAATAAATCAATTAAATTTTCTAAATTGCAACCCTATCCTCTGAGTGCCTAAAAAAATAAATCAGAATTAGGGATGAAAATATTGATAAATTTCCTGGGCTAAACGATCGCCGATTCCCTCGACTTGTTTCAATTGTTCTAAGGTTGCTTCCCGAATATAATCCAAGGAGCGAAAATGGGCTAATAACTGCTTTTGTCGCTGGAATCCTAAGCCTGGAATTTCTTCTAATCGCGATCGCCGACTGTGATTTAACCGTTGTTGACGATGGAAGGTAATCGCAAAACGGTGGGCTTCATCCCGCACTCGTCTTAAAAGTTGCACCCCTGGTTGCTCGCGATCGGTTGCTAAGGGTTTCGTTTCTGCGGGAAGAAAAATTTCCTCTCGTTGTTTCGCTAAACTCACCACCGTTAATTGGTCTAACAAATTCATTTTTTCTAAAACTGCCACAACTGACGATAATTGACCTTTGCCGCCATCAATCATCACTAAATCGGGAAAATCAGGAGAATCTTGAATCTTAATATTGGCATAATCCCGAAAACGACGACCAATAACCTCGGCTAAACTGGCAAAATCATCGGAATGGCCAATGGTAACTTCGGGATTTTGGATTTTGTAGTGACGATAATGTTGTTTAGCGGGAACGCCATTAATAAAAACCACCTGAGAGGCGACCGCATTGGAACCCTGAATATGGGAAATATCGTAGCCTTCAATGCGTTTAGGAATTTCGGGTAAATTTAAAATTTCCGCTAGATCTTCTAAGGCTTGCAAATCTCTTTCTGCTAACCGTTGCGTCCGTTCCAATTCGTAGCGGGCATTGCGTTCTACCATCTCAATTAATTCAGCTTTGCTTTGCTTTTGGGGAGTCATCAAACTCACTTTTTTTCCCCTACGTTCTGTCAACCATTCTGCTAATATTTCCTCATTGGGTAAGTGATGTTGTAATAAAATTTCATTGGGGATTTCAACGGATTCTACTTGACTGTAATGTTCTTCTAAAACCCGTTGTAAAATCGCCCCTGGTTCTACAGATTGACTATCGGCAAAAAATCCCAACCGACCGACTAATCGACCCGCCCGAATTTGAAATAATTGAATAGCACAATGATTTCCCTCACTAGCTAAGGCGATCGCGTCCCTGGAAATGGTGTCGTCAGCGAGGGCAACTTTTTGATCTGCATTTAAACTATTTAAGGCAACCAGTTGATCCCGAAGGAGAGCCGCCTGTTCAAACCGTAAATCCTCCGCCGCTTTTTCCATTTGTTGCTGGAGTTTGGTTGTCAATTCCTGCGATCGCCCTTGAAAAATCATAGCTACTTTCTGGAGAGTTTGATGATAATCTTCAGGGGTAATTAAGGTCTGGCAAACCCCAGGACAACGCCCAATATCATAATTTAAACAAGGTCGGTCTTTAAATAAAGGTTTAGGACGCTGACGAAGAGGAAAAACCCGTTGAATTAATTGCAACGTTTGTCGTAATAAACGACTATCTACATAGGGGCCATAATATCGGTCTTTCGGATTACCTAAACGCCGCTTTCGAGTAATAAAAAGACGGGGATATTGCTCTGACCAGGTAATACAAACGTAAGGATATTTCTTATCATCTTTCAGGAGAATATTAAAGTGGGGTTGGTGTTGTTTAATTAAGTTAGCTTCTAATGCCAACGCTTCCGATTCCGTATCAGTAACAATAAATTCAATTTCGGCAACCTGTTTCACCATCAGAGCAATGCGGGAATTATGGGAAGGCGATCCCCGAAAGTAGGAACGAACTCTGGTTCTTAATTTCTTCGCTTTCCCGATATACAGAATATCTCCCGTTTTATCCCGCATGAAATAGACCCCTGCATCAGTGGGAATTTCCTTAAGGCGACTTTCCAGGCGATCGCGATCGTGGGTTAAAGGGCTTGCGGTCATTGTCTCTGACATAGGGATAAATTTTTAATTCATCTTTATTTACAATCGGTCGTGATTCGATACTACCAAATCCAACCCTAGACTGCGTTCAAGCTGCCAAAACTGAGCTAGGGCAAATTCAGGAATTGATGATGAACTTTCATTGCATCGAAGCTATTCACAAAAAAAACATAAATTTTTGATACCTTTTTATCATTTAAGCCAATATTGACGGCAAATATATGAATTTGCTCATAAACTATGCCCCATCATCCCCCTATCCAGTTATTAGGTGAAATTTTACAGGAAGCCGCTCTCATCTCAGCCGCTCAACTCGAAGTCGTACTCCGCGATCAACAAAGCTACCAGCTTCCCCTGGGGGAAATTTTGCATTTGCGCGGTTGGCTCAATCAAAAAACTGCGGACTTTTTTGTAGAACAGTGGTCGTCCTTACTCAATAATTCTTCTCGTCATCCCCTGGGTTACTATTTTCAACTGGCTTCTCTCCTAGAAACAGAACAAATTAACGCCATCCTTCAGGAACAAAAACAAATGGGTATCCGTTTCGGAAACGTTGCCGTTGTTAAAGGTTGGCTTAAAAAAGAAACAGTTGATTATTTTGTCAAAAATTTAGTGTTGCAGTCTAAAGGAAGGTCTGGATTTCAGGATACAAACCAAGTTTTATTTTCCGAACAGATAACTTTTATGAAAAAAGCAATTCCTCGCCCTAAATCTATTTTCATTAGTCAATCCCTCATAAATGATCCCAACCTCCGCCTTTCTTTAGGAAACGAAATCGTTTGCGATGGTGGCACTTACCGAAAAAATGTCGGAGCTGTCTCGCAGTCAAGTAGGAACAGTGGTGAGGCCTTACTCAGCTTGGAGTCAGAGGAAGAAATCCCTTGGATAGATTAGTTACAGTCGATCAGGCTTTTTCTGCGATCGCTGAACTTTTCCAACATTCAAACTTTTGCTATAACGGTTCCCAAAATTCAAAAGTAGGAGGGAATTTCTTGGGGGATTAATGATACTGATGGAAAAAGTCCGTAGATTAGTAGTATTAAGTTCCTGTTGGTTTGGTAGAGTCGAGGGAGGCTATTAAACCTCGCCCCTCTCAATTAGAACCGTGCGTGCGACTTTCACCGCACACGGCTCCCGATATATTAGGGGGTTAACCCTTGCTCATGTGCGAGAGTTGGTGACAAGAGCGATGTATTGCTACAAGATTCTTTGTTTTCCAGTTGTCGTGATTTCCATCTACGTGATGTAAATGTACTTTTTCTTCTCCTACGAATTTAAGTCCGCAGGAGTCACATGAATGGTTTTGCCGTTTTAAGGCTTTAGAAGTGTGGTTATCATAAAGTTTGCTATTACGCTCACTCCAATAGGTAATATCTCCGTCATAGGGTGATTTCATCCCTTTAACGTTGATATGTTTGTTTTCAGAATAGGGTACTTTTGGGAATGCTTTATCCAGTAATGTCTTACTGGTATGGCGATTCTGTTTCGCTTCCCTGTTAAATACAGCGTATGCCCGCTTCTGGATGTGATAGAGAGAGTTCCTACTTGCATCCATTTTGCAGTATTTATGGTATTGTCTCCATCCTCTAACTAATGGAGCTAATTTCTTAGCCTTTATTGTGGCTCCATAATTTGAGTTATTGACTATTGATTTTACCTTCTTACGGAATGCCATAAGTTCTCCTCTGAAGGGGTACATCTGAACTTACCGTTGTTCTGGACTTTAAATCGGTTGAACTAAGCAATTCTCTCACGAAAACCACTCGTCTTCAAAACGGTACATGAAACTTTCACTTCATACCGCTCCTCTTTTACCTGATTCTTATCATGAATACCTTGATTGAGTGAGCCATCTTGAGCAGTCTTTTGGTCGTGACAGTGAGCATGAAGCAACTGGAGATTGCTATAGGAGTCCTTTCCACCTAATGATTTTGGCACTACATGGTCGGTTTCTATAGCGTCACCTTCTTTGAATATCGCTCCGCAGTATAAACATTTGCCTTTTTGTTGTTTTAGGAGTTTATTGGTTGACGTACCTAGTTCTTTGCTTCTACCTAGTCTGGAAGCCCAGTAAATGCTATCACCATCATAAGGAGATTTTCCACTTTTGACTTTGATATGCCTTTCAATTTTAGTGTCTGCGTGTACTAAGAGTGTCTGTTTACCCTCCTTGAAAACCCAATTTTTAACGCTATCTTTTGTAACACATTGATGATAGTACTTATCCTTAACCCAAGTTTTAGGCTTATTAGGATGTCTTCTAATACACCATCTACGAAGTAAACAGTAAACTAGGTGATCTAGTTTTTTAAATATTTTCTTGCTTACTGTCGAGGAGTAGTAGTTACACCATCCTCTAATAATTGGGTTGAGTATTTTAATGAGATTTTCTTGTTTTACTGCTTTGTTATTTCTAACTATTTTAGCTATTTTCTCATAATGTCTCTTGATAGCTTTCTTGGAGGGTTTGATGAGAGTTTTATATCCTCTCTTAACTCCTGTCCTTTTATCCGTTTTCCCATTTTGGATAGCGTACTGTCGTACATTAAATCCTAGAAAATCGAATCCTTTATTTGTGTTCAGTGTGTGAACTATCTGGGTCTTTTCGGGTTTAAGTTGTAATCCAATTGGTTTCAAGAATTCGCTAAGGATTTCCTTTGCACTTTCTATCACTTCTTTGGATTCATACAGACAAACGAAGTCGTCTGCGTATCTTACAAAGGAAAATGAATCGAGGTTATCCCTCTTGCATCCTTTCCAAGTTCTTACCCATTCTGTCAAGACCGTTTCCATACCGTGAAGGGCGATATTGGCTAACAAGGGGCTTATAGTGCCTCCCTGCGGTGTTCCTTCTTCAGTTGGGAATAATTCGTTTCCTTCCAGATATCCTGCTTTGAGCCATGCTTTAATTTGTACTCTGATGCTCTTAGGACATTTTCCTAACTTTTTCAATAGATAGCTGTGATTTATGCTATCAAAGCATTTGGAGATATCAGCATCAAGAACCCATTTAGGCTTTTTATTGATGCTAGAAAAGATTTGTTCAATGGCATCTTGGCTTTGTCTACCTAATCGGAATCCATATGAATTTGGCTCGAAGACTGCCTCCCATTCTGGCTCTAGAGCCATTTTGATGAGCATTTGGACTGCTCTATCGTTAATCGTGGGTATACTTAGTGGGCGTTTCTCATCCGTACCTTCTTTTGGGATATATATCCGTCTAAGAGGTTTAGCTTTGTGGGAAATTTGGAGTCTTTCCACTAATTGAAACCTTTTTGCTGGTGGGATGGACTTTACTCCATCAATACCTGCCGTTCGTTTCCCTCTATTGTCTTGAGTTATTTTTCTCACTGCTAATGTTTTAGCGGCAAAGCTCTTGACCAAAAGTTTCTGAAGCTGTTTGACCAGCTTGACGTTTTCCTCTTTCTTAGCTCGAAAAATTCGCTTTTGTAGTTTCCAGAGTTTCTTCTCTAGCTTACGCCAGTTTATTTCACTCCAGTTCGTATACTTAGCTTTCGCTTTGCTCATCGCTTTTCATCTACTATTTACGACCTTTTCTTTCAAATAAAAGTGTTTCCGTCAGCATATCCCTTCCATTATGATTGGGCATTGGCTTCTGAAACAATCCCGCTCCATATAGTACTTGCGCTGGTTACTACTCGGTTTTCGACCTTACCGAGAGTCCTATAGGAGTTACTTCGTTCCATCTCATCATTTCGTATCACTTTTAGTGTCCTTGACCTCCCCCGACTCCTACTTATTGAATGACCTAATTAGCGGCATGGATTCTAATTAGCTTCAGAGTTTTAATACCTTTCAGCCTTATTTGGTATTTCCTTTCCTAACGAGGGTTTGACAAAGTTCGTCTAACCTACACATGAGTGATTTTGCTAGAAGTGTCACTGATTTAGGCTATCAGTTTATCCTCATTTCTCGGAGCTTTAGACATTTGAGAACCAGTCGCTTGCCTATCCAAGATGCTTTCAGATGGTCATTACATCGGTAGGAATTTAACCTACATGATTGAGATAGTTCTCTAGAGATTTTCTCTAGGCTAGCTATTTGGGGCTTTTTTAGCCTTTCCCGAAGCTAGAACGAGTCGCACCCAGCCGAGGAAGTCAAATCCATCTGTCGTAGCGGTTATCTTAGTTTTCTTCTCACTAATTTTCATTCCTCGTTTGGCTAGAAATTCGCTAATCCTTTCAAGTACTGCCTCAGCATTATCTTGGGGTCGGAGTATGATTACCATGTCATCCGCGTAACGGATTGATGGTTCCATTTTATACCCTCCTGTTTTGTAGGAGTGGATACTTTCGATTCCATTTAATGCAATATTGGCTAGCAGTGGACTTACCACCCCGCCTTGCGGCGTTCCTTGGTCTGGGAATCCCACATTGGTTCCAGCTTTGAGGCATCGGAAGATACCTAGCTTTAGCCCTTTGGGGGCGATGAGTTCATCCATGATTGCTGAGTGGTTAATCCTGTCGAAGCATTTTTCGATGTCAAGTTCTATGACTCGTTTGTTTATTGCGTTGTTTGTACTTCTTAGATTTAGGAAAAGGATTTTCTGAGCATCGTGCGCTGAACGTCCTGTTCTGAATCCGTAGCTTCGTGCATGAAAAGTTGCTTCATGTGCTGGTTCGAGAGCGTATTTTGCTAGGCATTGCCAAGCTCTGTCCGCTATGGTAGGCACTTTTAGCATTCGTGTCGTTCCGTCCTTTTTAGGGATGGGAATTTCTCGTAAGCCTTGGTGTTTCCAGTTAGAGTGGCTTTGACCTATAAGGTCATCAAGTGCAAGGCGTTCTTCAAAGTTGAGGGACGCTTTACCATCTATTCCAGCCGTTTTCTTGCCAGCATTTAACTGTGTTACTTGTCGGATTGCTAGTAATCTAGCCGATTGAGATTTTAGAATCAGTTTTTGAAGTGACCGAGCTTTGCGCTTGTCGCCAACTTGAACTGCTTTGAACACGTGCTTTTGTAGTCGGAATAACGTCTTTTTGAATTTCTTCCAAGGTAAGTTTTTCCATAGTTCACTGGTATTTATACCGTGTCTAACCATAATCTGCATCTGTTTGTGTTTTCTATATACCTCAGCCCAATTACGGACTGTCCTACCCGAATGCAAGGGATTACACCTCTCGTCTGGTTTACCAAGAGTTCGACCGCCCTCAGACCCTGCATTCGTTTTTATTCGTTCCATCCTGTCGATTAATTGTCCCTTTAGATATAGCCAATTCAACTGCCAGAACCCCCTACTCTTGCCGCTACTAGGAATAGGGTGCGGCGGGGTACTAATCTCTGGCGAGGTCAGACGGTGTTCTGTTGTGTCTGCCCTTACTTAAGTCGCTTTTCGAGGCTCAGTTTTATCATGGGGACTCCCTGTTAGCCGCAGTGTCCAGTACAACTCTGGTCTGGTTCAGCCCTGTTCCCAGCTTCACTCTATAGAATTCCGAGTCTATTCGGTGTGGGCAGATGAGGAGTTACCTTCGAGTTTAAGGAGAGGGGCTTACACCCTCATCGGAAGGATAGTTCAGTTAATCTATTTTTTTAGATTTTTAGCTGTAATGCTTATTTATTAGGCATTAAACGAATCGCACATTCCTTAATAATAGGGTCGATCATCTGGGGTAAAATGGGAGTAATATTGAATTTTTTCTTCCCATGACGACTTTTGCTATTAACGAACGCGATCGCTTCCCTCAGACTAGAGTAGAAATTTCTGGACGTTGGCTCTTTGGTCAGGCCCCTCCAATGCCGATCCCCGTATTCTCGCGGCTATGAGTCTGCCTCCCATTGGCCATCTTGACCCCGATTTTCTCACTCTGATGAACGAATCCCAAAGCCTGTTGCGCTACGCCTGGCAAACGGAAAATCCCATGACGATTCCTGTGAGTGGAACGGGAAGTGCGGCGATGGAAGCCACTTTGGCCAATACCGTTGAACCTGGGGACGTGGTTTTAGTGGCAGTTAAGGGCTATTTTGGTAATCGTTTAGTGGATATGGCGGGACGCTACGGAGCCGATGTCCGTACAATTAACAAACCCTGGGGAGAAGTTTTTAGTCTCGAAGAACTCACTGAAGCGATCGCGACCCATAAACCCGCGATTTTAGCCATTGTCCATGCCGAAACTTCCACAGGCGTTCGTCAACCCCTAGAAGGATTGGGTGAAGTGTGTCGGGCAAATAATTGTTTACTATTAGTTGATACGGTCACCAGTTTAGGAGCCGTTCCCATTTTCTTGGATAAATGGGGAATTGATCTTTCCTATAGTTGTAGTCAAAAAGGCTTAGGTTGTCCTCCTGGGATTGGGGCCTTTTACTATGAGTCCAAGAGCGGTAGAAAAGATGCAGAATCGTTCTACAAAAGTCGCTAATTGGTATTTGGATATGTCTTTACTCAGTCATTATTGGGGAAGCGATCGCACCTATCACCACACGGCTCCTATTAATATGAATTATGCCGTCCGAGAAGCTCTTTATCTGTTGGCAGAAGAAGGGATTGAAAATAGTTGGAAACGTCATCAAGAAAATGCAGAATCCCTCTGGGCAGGACTTGAAGAACTCGGTTTAGAATGTCTAGTGGATCAAGCCTACCGTTTACCAACTTTAACGACTGTCCGCGTTCCCGATGGATTAGATGCTAAGGCGATCGCGACTAAATTACGCATCGAATATAATATGGAAATCGGTTTAGGCTTAGGGGAATTAGCGGGTAAGGTTTGGCGCATTGGACTCATGGGTTACAACAGCAAACCCGAAAAAGTTCTTCTATTATTAGCGGCTCTTAAAAAAGTCTTAAAACCCTAGTTTTCTCAAAATACGCGATCGCATAACTAAAGACAAAAACGCGATCGCAACAGGTTTTCTCCTGACCTCACCTAATCTATGCAAATCCAGTTCAAAGTTTATCGTCAACACCCCAACGAAATACCGACGTTCCAAAATTATTCCCTAGAAGTGGAATCCAACACCACCATTCTAGATTGTCTCAATCAGATCAAATGGGAACAGGACGGTAGCCTCGCTTTTAGGAAAAACTGCCGTAATGCGATCTGTGGCAGTTGCGCTATCCGTATTAATAATCGCCCTTTTCTGGCTTGCAAGGAAAATGTCAGCACAGTTTTTGCGTGGCTAGAAGCTAACAATTACATCCACACGAACGAGTTGACCATTCAACCTTTGGGAAATTTACCCGTCATCAAAGATTTAGTGGTAGATATGACCAATTTTTGGGCCGACCTGGATCGGATTTATCCCTATCTCATTGATCAACGCCAGAATAAACCCGAACAGGAAAACCTCCAATCCCCCGACGAGCGTAAACAACTGACTAAAACTGCCAACTGTATTCTCTGTGCGGCCTGTTATTCCGATTGTGATGCCAAGGGAAAAAATGCCGATTTCGTCGGCCCCCACGCCCTAGCCAAAGCCCATCGTTTTATTATCGATTCCCGTGACAGCGAATCCTCATCCCGTTTGGAACAACACAGCGAAGGAACCAAGGGCGTTTGGGGTTGTAATGGGTGTCGGATGTGCAATCTGAGTTGTCCGATGGGCGTTGATCCCCTATCCCAGATTGAGGAGATGAGAGTCCGTATTTTTGATCTCTTAGATCCGTTATAAAAAAGCAAGGTAGATTCCCATTTGGGATAGAGTCATATCCATACTGTCCACCAACTTAAAGCGTAGGATTGTATAGCCCCAAAAACAGGATCAACACCAGAGGATTGATAAAAATTGCATTGACAAAAAGCGATCGCGCAAAAAATAGACCTACCCTGCGTAAGGTATAGTAGGGATCTATTCTTCCATCACGATAAACCCATGACTGAATTAGAAAGATTTCAGTTAACCCCAGACCTCAGTATTTGTCGTGTATTAAATGGATTGTGGCAAGTTTCAGGCGGTCATGGCCCTATTGATCCCAATCGCGCGATTGCGGAGATGTTTGACTATCAAGAAGCTGGCTTTACCACTTGGGATTTGGCCAATCACTACGGCCCCGCAGAGGATTTGATCGGGGAATTTCGTCTGGAATGGGAAGATCAAAAAGGATCAGCCGCTTTAAATGAATTGCAATGTTTTACCAAATGGTTTCCCACATCGGGCAAAATGACGCGGGAATTGGTGGAAAATAATATCAATGTTTCCTGCGATCGCCTGGGAATGGATTGCTTGGATTTGCTCCAGTTTCATTGGGCAGATTACCAAAATCAGGATTATTTAGAAGCTCTGTATCATCTAAGTGAACTGCAAAAGATCGGTAAAATCAAACATTTGGCCTTAACTAACTTTGATACCGAACATCTCAAAATTATTACCGAAGCAGGGATTAAGGTTATCTCCAATCAAGTCCAATGTTCCCTGATAGATCGTCGTCCCCTTTTTAGAATGAGCCAATATTGCCAAGAACAGGATATTAAACTATTGGCCTACGGAACCCTGGCGGGGGGACTCTTGACCGATAAATATTTAGGCTATTCTGCCTCCTTGAGACTCAATAACGCCAGTCTGAGAAAATATCACAATATTGTCCAGGCTTGGGCGGTTGGCCGCTTTTGCAACAATTATTGGGTATCCTGAGAAAGATTGCCGATAAACATCAGGCTTCCATTGCCAATATAGCCCTACGCTATGTTTTGGAACAACCGATGGTAGCAGGCGTGATCGTGGGAACCAGGCTCGGAATCACTGAACATCGAGAGGATACCGCTAAAGTTTTTAGTTTTAGCCTAGATGAAGAGGATTATCAAGCATTGGAACCGATTTGGAAAAAATCTCGCAATCTTTATCAATCGATTGGGGATTGTGGTGATGAATATCGACGTTAATTTTAGGAGTTTATGATGCTTCCCTTGGGTACAACCCTTCCCGATGATGCCGCAAATCAATGGCGTTTTCAGCTCGATGATTTTGTTAAGGCTAATCGTCACCAACTAGCGGCCCTTGCCTGGGGATTTCACCAAGAATGGACAGATACGGACAATCATTTGGGCATTGATCTCGAACCCCAGCCCCATTTTGTCAGTTGTCCCAAAAATGCCATTGAGAAGCTCAATCAACGGGTGGACGATAAACTTCAGGAAATTTTGGGAATTTTAGACGGGTATGATCCTGAAATTGAAGTCGCTATTATTGCGATCGCGAAGGGACAAATTAAACTGATTTATTTTCAACCCGATCCGTCGCCGTCGGAATGTTTTGTGAATTTGGGGTCTGATCTGGATTCTCTGATTGTGGAACTGGAAACTATATTACAAAAAAGCGTGAGTTTTGCTTGAGGTAGGATATTTTATTGGGCGTAAGTCTTGCGCCCCATAGAATTTTCTTGAAAATATCCGAAACATTTTCAGTTTAAATCAACATTAAATCCTGTTAAACTCCAAAAAGTATTAATCAAAAATGGATAATGTCAGACGTTAAAACTCAACTCATTAAAGACCTGGCCCCGATGGATTGGGAAACCCTGATTCCCCACGCCAAACGAGATGCGGTGATTGTAGTCGATGGAGCCTTGGATCTCGTCGAGGTCGGAGTCGCGATCGCCGAGGATAATGCGCCCGTTGTCCAAAACTGGCTGAGTGAACTATTGTTACACAAGCCTTCCCAGGAAGAACTCAATCACTGGAACGCCGAACCCGAAAAACAATTTAATACCTTGATCGTCCAACCCTTTGTCCTAGTGACCGCGATCGCCCCCTAACAAAATCTCTGAAACTAATCGTAAAGCAGATAGGTTAAGGCTTTGAGGTCATAAAAATCTATGATTATAGACGTTTAGTCCAGGAGTAGGATAACCTAGCGTGTTAGAATGGCCGAGTGATTGGCAGATCGGTAGAAAAATAAGTTTGTAGGTCTAAATAGATTCTATTAAGCTTTCTTCAAGCTTCTCCCCGAAATATTGCCGAAGTATTCCTACTTAAACGTAGGGATTTTTATTGTCTTAATGAGGAAAATGTAGTGGCTAAACGTCGTAATCTAAAAAAAGAAAAAGCAGAGCGCAATAGAGCCTATGCTCGCCAATTTCGCTCTGCCGCAACTCGCACCACAGGGAAGAAGTTTGGTAGCAAAAGAAGAACAAGCGCGTAAATTTTCATTATCTCTTCCATTAGTTAGCGGAAATGAAATTATCTAAATCCCATAGGTTTACGTCAATTTTTAGCTTCTTTAAGAGCTTTGAGGGTGGGGACTTCCTGCCCTATTCTTGTTTTTATAACGCCTCTAACAATCCTTGTAAAGCATCTTGCTCCAAGCTCGTTAAAATAAAAATTTCTTGAGCGGTTTTTCCCTGTCTGGCAATAACTTTAAATCCCCCCGAATGGGAACTGAAATCCGAAAATTTAAGTGGGGAATATGGCTACGGGTACGACTGATCACGCCTGGGGTTACAGTACCGATGCCTTCACGAGTAATTAATTTTTCTAAGTGGGGAATCAATCCGTCCAGATGAGTGGAATGATTCCAGACTAACCTCCCTTTTGCGGAGTGTGCCATGAGTTTATGCTGCCTCTAGGGGAGCCATTGTTAAATTTTCTCGACGTAATTGTTGATGATAGAGTTCGGCGGGTTCCTGGGGCCCTACCCAGACAATGGCCTGGCCATCAAAATGCACTTGATTGGTCAATTCCCAAGCGCGATCGCTGGTCATGGCAGGAATATATTTCAATAAGCAATTGGCCACATGGTCAAAGGAATTAAAATCATCATTGAGAACAATAACTTTGTAGTTGGGATAGGTTTTACGAATAACGGTCGTTGACGTTGAGCGATCGGGGGTTACCGTCGAAGTGGCCATTACTTGCATTGTCGTAAATCGTTCCTGACTCATAGAAAATTAAAAATAGGATTGAAATGTTGAAAGTTACAAATTTAATTTGAATTTTAATTTGAATTTTAACTTAAATCTTAAAATAGCCGTAATCCCCAGTGTAGCGGCTCACTCAATTTGAGTAAAGATCCCTACCAACCTTGGCAATTTTCCGCACTTGCGATAACCTCAAGCAAGTATTGTTACTTTGCATCCTCTGACTTGATCCATGAAATTAGGACTTAATTGGCTTAAATCTGCACCCCATCTGTTTTTTCCCCGTCCCAAAGGATCTCTTGGATTTTTGCTCCAGTTCCTACTCATGACCAGTGCGATCGCCCTTTCGGCGGGAGTGGGGTTCGGCGCGGCTATTCGGTTTAGTGATGTCGGCCCCTGGGCAATCCTAAAGCAAGCCTGTCTCCCCAATCCTTTCCGCCTCGCCAGGATTGGCCGATTTCCCAGAATTCATCAGAGAGCCTAGAACAGAAGCCCTAAGAATCAGGTTATAATTGTTATAATTTGTAACAAAACTCATCTTCATCCTTATTTATGTCGAATCCAGTCCTCCATGCTTTTTTCTTGGGTCGCGCCTTCGCAGAGGTTTTAACCGAGAAAACTGAAGATAGTCTCACGAATGCCCTGAGTGAATTAGGCAAATTCGATGCTGAACAACGGGAAAATTTACGTTCCTTTATCGAAGAGGTGCAAGCCAAAGCCGCCCAGGATGTCACTCAAGGTAATACGACGATCGCCACCATTGACGGCCTAGTTTCCCCCGCAGATTTGCAAGAAACCCTAGATAAGTTGCGGGCTGAAATGGCCAGTCTGAAATCAGAACTCAAGAATTATCGAGAATCCTCCTCCTGAGAATTTCCCCTGTTTTCCCTCGGTCATACCTCCGTATTCTAGAAACCTCACTCCCCCAAAGCGCGTGTCTGCCCTATCCCCTAACGTTAATCCTTCCGTTCCTCTCCTCCCAATGGGTAGTGTCTCTAGTAAACGAGTGACCTCCCTAGAGACCGAGAAAAAATATCGCTGGAATCAAGAAAGTTATTCCATCCCCCGCCGACGCATTGACATTTGGCGATTCGTCCTCACTTTGCTTTTTCAATTTTGGCGTAACGGAAAAAAATGGACTTATTCAGGGGGCTATAGCGAAGAAAAACTCGCTCGCAGACGACAAAAACAAGCCGTTTGGATTCGGGAAAGTCTGCTCAATCTAGGGCCAACGTTTATTAAAACGGGTCAACTTTTTTCAACCCGCTCCGATATTTTTCCCGCCGAATACGTCTATGAACTCTCCAAGCTTCAAGATGAGGTTCCCGCCTTTAGCTACGAACAAGCGGCAGGTTTAATTGAAAAAGAATTAGGAAAACCCCTTTCTACCCTCTATAAATCCTTTGATCCCATTCCCCTCGCAGCAGCCAGTTTAGGACAGGTTCATAAAGCCCAACTCCACACAGGGGAAGAGGTTGTTGTTAAAATTCAACGTCCTGGTCTCAAGCAACTTTTCACGATTGATTTAGCTATCCTCAAAAAAATCGCTTATTATTTCCAAAATCATCCTAAATGGGGCGAAGGAAGGGATTGGCTAGGCATTTATGATGAATGTTCTCGTATTCTTTGGCAGGAAACCGATTATCTCAAAGAAGGTCGTAATGCTGACACCTTTCGCCGTAACTTCCGAGAAGCTGATTGGGTAAAGGTTCCCCGCGTCTATTGGCGTTATACTTCCACTCGCATTCTGACCCTGGAATATTTACCTGGCATTAAAATTAGTCACTACGAAGCCTTAGAAGCAGCAGGTTTGAGTCGTCAACAGTTAGCAAAGTTGAGTGCTAGAGCCTATCTCCAACAGTTATTAAATGATGGTTTTTTCCATGCTGATCCCCACCCAGGGAATTTAGCGGTTAGTCCTGATGAGGGGGCGTTGATTTTCTATGACTTTGGCATGATGGGTGAAATTACCCCTGTCACCAAGGAAAAACTCATGGATACCTTCTTTGGGGTAGCGGAAAAAAATGCCGATCGCATCGTGTCCTCCCTGGTTGAGTTAGGCGCACTGACCCAAACAGAAGATATGGGGCCGATTCGTCGCTCTATCCAATTTTTGTTGGATAATTTTATGGATAAACCCTTCGAGGAGCAATCGATCACCAAAATTAGTGATGATCTTTATGAAATTGCCTATGGTCAACCCTTTCGTTTTCCTGCGACTTTTACCTTTGTAATGCGGGCCTTTTCTACCCTAGAAGGAGTCGGCAAAGGACTCGATCCGGATTTTAACTTTATGCAAGTGGCCCAACCCTTTGCAATGCAGCTTATGACAAATAGTATGAATAATGGTATTGGCAGTAGTCTGTTTGATGAACTCGGACGGCAAGCAGCCCAAGTTGGTAACACGGCCCTGGGTTTACCAAGACGAATTGAGGATACAATTGAGAAGCTAGACAGGGGAGATGTGCTAATTCGGGTACGATCTTCGGAATCTGACCGACTTTTGCGCCGTCTCAGTACGATGCAGTTAGGAACAAACTATACTTTGATCCTTTGTGCCTTATTGATTTCTGCGACGATCCTGTTTGTCAATCAATACGTTGCGATCGCGGCTGTTGTATTATTAATAGCAATCGCTCCTGGTTATGCGCTCTGGCAGTTAATCCGACGACTAGAACGACAAGACCGAAAATTTTAAGAGTTCCAAACGTTATTCCCACGATATTGCCCACGTGTTAGAAACTAATTCCCCCATGACAAATCGCCAATTTGTTGGACGCACTGATACTGGTGTTGTTCGTTCCGCCAATCAAGATAGCTATTATATTGATCCTTCTGCGCGTTTTTTTATTGTTGCGGATGGGATGGGGGGACACGCAGGCGGTCAGGAAGCGAGCTTAATTGCCACCCAATTTGTCACGAACTATTTAGAAAAAGAGTGGGAATCGGACATACCTTCCCCCCAACTCCTACAGGACGCATTATTAGCCGCCAATGAAGGAATTATAGAAGATCAAGAAGAACATCCCGAACGGGGAGATATGGGAACAACGGCGGTTTTGATCGCCTTTCGCCATGATGGAGCTTGGCGCGCCCATGTGGGGGATTCTCGCTTGTATTGTTTGAGATCTTCTAAGTTACAGCAAGTCAGTGAGGATCATACCTGGGTGGCTAGGGCTTTAAAAATGGGTGATATTGACGAAGACCAGGCAAGGGTTCATCCCTGGCGACACGTGCTTTTTCAGTGTTTAGGGCGCAGAGATTTGGCGGAAGTCGAAGTTGAGGCTTTAGATGTCAATCCTGGCGATACTTTTTTACTTTGTAGCGATGGTTTAACGGAAGAAGTTGAAGATGAGACGATTTTTGAAATCCTAGCCTCTAAGGAAACGTCCTATGAGCAAAAAGCGATCGCCTTGATTGAATCAGCTAAGGAAGCGGGCGGTTCAGATAACATTACGGTGGTCATTGTTGCTCAGGATTAGGCGTTCATCGATGACAACCATCTATAAAAATCCATTTAAGAGATTAGAAAATTTTTTGAATGAATATCAACCCCAACTTGAAAAAGCACTGAATGCCATTCAAGTCGTTAAAAGTAGCGATCCCGACTCTGAAGAATTTTCTCAAGCTCTGGCTGATCTTTATCTCTGTTCTACGATACTCGAACCCTATTCAGAAATAATGGTAGAAGCGATTGATCGGTTTACAGAAGATCAGGCCTGATGATTAAATGGGCGATCGCAACAAAAAAAGGGCCGAAATTGCTTCAGCCCTCCAGTTTATTTAATAATCAGACTCATTTAGTCTTCCGAAAATTCGGCATCAATCACTTCATCACCCCCCGAAGCACCGCCTGTGGGGCCAGCACCTCCATCTCCCTGGGCAGCATCCGTCGGGGCGCCTGCGCCTTGGTACATTTGGGAACCGATGGTATAAAGTACCTGCTGTAGTTCGGGCAAGAGAGTGGCAATTTTCTCGTCGTTATCAGATGCGATCGCTTCTTTTAGGTCTTTAATCAAGGTTTCCGCCTTCGTTTTGTCCGCCGCAGGAACCTTGTCACCCAATTCCGTGAGTTGTTTTTCGGCTTGATAAACGAGAGAATCCGCTTGGTTCTTGCGATCGATTTTTTCCCGACGTTCATGATCCACTGCCGCATTCGCTTCAGCTTCCTTGACCATGCGTTCAACTTCCGTATCGGGTAGCGTAGAAGCCCCTGTGATACTGATGGACTGTTCCTTGCCCGTGCCTCGGTCTTTCGCCGTGACATTGAGAATACCATTCGCGTCAATATCAAAGGTTACTTCGATTTGGGGAACACCACGAGGAGCGGCAGGAATCCCATCTAAACGGAATGTTCCCAAGCTCTTGTTATCACGAGACATTTCCCGTTCCCCTTGCAGAACATGGATTTCTACATTGGTTTGACCATCAACAGCCGTCGAGAAGGTTTCAGATTTTTTGGTAGGAATAGTCGTGTTGCGGGGAATGATTTTAGTCATCACACCACCGAGAGTTTCTACCCCAAGAGACAGGGGTGAGACATCTAATAACAGAATATCCTTAACTTCACCCGCTAAGACTCCACCTTGAATGGCAGCACCGACGGCAACCACTTCATCGGGGTTAACACTCTGGTTGGGGTCTTTACCGAGAATTTTTTTAACCAATTCCTGAACGGCGGGAATCCGAGTTGATCCACCCACGAGAACCACTTCGTCCAACGCTGTTTTGTCAATTTTGGCATCCCGAACCGCGTTTTCGACGGGAATCCGACAACGGTCAATCAGATCAGCACAAATTTCTTCAAATTTAGCGCGAGTTAGGGTTGTGTCGAGGTGTTTTGGCCGATCTTGGGTAGCGGTAATGAAGGGGAGATTGATTTCGGTCTGGGTTACGCCAGAGAGTTCAATTTTGGCTTTTTCGGCGGCTTCTGTTAACCGTTGGAGAGCTTGTTTATCTTGGCGGAGTTCAATTCCTTCAGCTTGTTTAAATTGATCGGCTAGATAATCAACAATTTTTTTGTCGAAGTCATCTCCGCCTAAATGGGTGTCGCCAGAGGTTGCTAATACTTCAAAAACTCCATCACCAACTTCTAAAACTGATACGTCAAAGGTTCCACCGCCTAAGTCAAAAACCAGAATAGTTTCGTTGCTTTTTCTATCCAATCCGTAGGCCAAGGATGCGGCTGTGGGTTCGTTGATAATCCGTAGGACTTCAACCCCTGCAATTTTTCCTGCATCTTTCGTGGCTTGACGTTGGGAATCATTAAAGTAGGCGGGAACGGTGATGACGGCTTGGGTAACCGTTTCTCCTAAATATTTGCTGGCATCATCGACGAGTTTGCGGAGAACTTGGGCAGAAATTTCTTCGGGCGCGAATTGCTTGGATTGGGCGGGACAATCTAATTTAACGTTCCCATTGCCATCTCTCAAGACTTTGTAAGAAACTTCGGTAGCTTCGTTGGTTACTTCGTCAAATTTCCGTCCCATGAAGCGTTTGACGGAATAAAAGGTATTGCCAGGGTTCATGACGGCTTGACGTTTGGCAATTTGACCGACGAGGCGATCGCCGTTTTTGGCATAGGCAACTACCGAGGGGGTTGTGCGAAACCCTTCTGCATTGGCAATAACCGTAGGCTTTCCCCCTTCCATCACTGCAACGCAAGAGTTGGTGGTTCCTAAATCAATACCGACAACTTTTCC
This sequence comes from uncultured cyanobacterium, assembly GCA_963807635.1. Classification (GTDB taxonomy): domain Bacteria; phylum Cyanobacteriota; class Cyanobacteriia; order Cyanobacteriales; family Microcystaceae; genus Snowella. The sequence goes on along the minus strand of CAWEDJ010000046.1, from coordinate 4,305 downwards.
CATAATGTTTACTCCGATATAACTATAAGGATGACTAAAATTTGAACTATATAAAAATCAATAACGCAATTAGGTCTGATTTAGTTCAAGAACATATTTATAGTTTGACGGGAAGACGGGGTTTTCTGGGAGTGTAGTTTTCCGAACCTCCAAGGGGGGTTAAGGGATTACGCTTCCATTGATTCACTCGATGGGATGAAAATTTTGCAAAAAAGCGATCGCCCTTCCCGATAAAAAAACGCGATCGCCTTCAATTTTGTTAATCAGCAACAAGCTTAAGCAAATAAGAAGGTAGCGGTATTAGAAGGATCTAAACTTGTTCCGCCTAGTCCTAAATCAGTAGCAGTGAATCCTGTGACACCAGTAAGGGTTGCCAGTAGGATTCCTGTTCCGAAGTTTGCATTAGCTTGAATGCCATCACTAAGTCGTAATTGGGTACTTGTACCAGATACTTTGACATCAATAAAACCAATTCCTGTGAAGGCAAGTTTATCAGTTCCTTTGATGAATTGGTTAATGACATCTGTGCCATCCCCTGAAGCATAGCGAACAATATCAGAAACGCCGTCATTAAGTCCTAAGTTAAGGGTATCGTTGTCAGTTCCCCCAACCAGAATATCACTACCGCTATTACCTGTAAGGACATCATTACCCCCATTACCTGTGAGGATATTGTTGCCGCTATTCCCTGTAATAGTATTGGCTAAGGTATTGCCTGTTCCGTCAATGTTAGCTGTACCTGTTAAGGTCAGTTTTTCGACGTTCGTGCTTAAGGTATAGGTAACAGAGGAGTTCACTGTGTCAATTTCTGTGGCAAGGGTTGATGTTTCTGTAACAATGTCACCCACATTATCCACTGTATAAGTGTCGTTACCTAAACCACCAATCAAGGTATCAATACCCGTACCACCATTAAGGCTATCGTTGCCATCTCCTCCATCTAAGATGTTGTTGCCACTGTTACCTGTAAGGGTGTTGGCTAAGGTATTGCCTGTTCCGTCAATGTTAGTTGTACCCGTTAAGGTCAGTTTTTCTACATTCGCGCTTAAGGTATAGGTAACAGAGGAGTTAACTGTGTCAATTTCTGTGGCAAGTGTTGACGTTTCTGTAACAATATCATCCACATTATCCACTGTGTAAGTGTCGTTGCCTAAACCACCAATCAAGGCATCAATACCTGCACCGCCATTAAGGCTATCGTTGCCATCTCCTCCATCTAAGATGTTGTTGCCACTGTTACCTGTAAGGGTGTTGGCTAAGATATTGCCTGTCCCATTAATGTTAGCTGTTCCCGTTAAGGTCAGTCTCTCGACGTTCGCGCTTAAGGTATAGGTGACAGAGGAGTTAACTGTATCAATTTCTGTGGCAAGGGTTGATGTTTCTGTAACAATGTCACCCACATTATCCACTGTGTAAGTGTCATTACCTAAACCACCAATCAAAGTATCAATACCTGCACCGCCATTCAGACTATCGTTGCCATCTCCTCCATCTAAGATGTTGTTGGCAGTGTTACCTGTAAGGGTATTGGCTAAGGTATTGCCTGTTCCATGAATGTTAGCTGTCCCTGTTAAGGTCAGTCTTTCTATGTTCGCGCTTAAGGTATAGGTGACAGAGGAATTAACTGTATCAATTTCTGTGGAAAGAGTTGATGTTTCTGTAACAATATCGCCCACATTATCCACTGTGTAAGTGTCGTTGCCTAAACCACCAATCAAGGTATCACTTCCCAGACCTCCATTAAGCACATCAGCACCCGCACCAGTTGTAACCCAATCATTTGCAGTTGTGCCTGTGTAGGTAGCTTTGCCAAGGAAGCCGCTTAAATCAAACCGTTCAAATCCTTTAACAGTTGTGCCTGCAATATTTAATTGATTGGTGGTACTACTGGCATTGATGGTAATGGTATTAGAGGCGATTCCTCCAGAAAGAATTAGGGTATCAATTCCTGCTCCACCGTTAATGTTGTCGTTTTGTAGTAGGTTAGTAAAAGTCCCCGTAACAGTGTCATCAAGTCCTCCACGGTTGAATATGTCTTGTTGGGGTGTAAGGAACAAAATAGGGTTAGTAAATTCGCTCACATCAATAATCTTGACACCACCCCATTCATAAGCGACATAGGCATAGTTCCCAACTACGTCCACACCGTAAGCATAGTCATTTGTAGTAAAAGAACCTCGCTCGATGGGGGAGGTGGGATCACTAATATCTATGACTTTTACTTCTGGACTGAAACCTGCAACATAGGCATAGTTACCGATTACTTTTACTCCTGCCGCCCCACCTAGATAAGTACCTTTAAGAATGGGAGCATCGGGATTACTGATATCTATAATTTTTAAGCCTGCATTCCAGTCGGCAACATAGGCATAGTTACCGACGACTACCACATCGCGACTAGAACCATTACTACCAAGGTAAATATCGCTTTTAAGGATAGGAGTTGTGGGGTTGCTGATGTCAATAATACTTAGGGTTGATCCCAAAAAGTTAGATGTGCCATAAGCATAGTTACCCACGACTTCTAACGCAGAAAAACCACCTACATTTGATTTGTCATAACTACCTTTGAAAGTGGGTATAGAAGGATCGCTGATGTCTAGGATTAGTAAGCCTCCGAAATATGAGCCTCCTAAATCAGTATAACTCCCAGAGATGTAAGCATAGTTACCAACAACTTTGATATCAGAAGCAGAAATACCGTAACTGTAACTGCCTTTCAGAGTTGGATTGCTAGGATTACTGATATCAAGAATTTGCAGTCCTAAAAATTGATCAGCCGCATAGGCATAGTTGCCCACAACTTGCACATTGATTATGGAGTTGGAGTAAGGAGCATCATAAGTGCCTTTAGTAATAGGAGCCGATGGGTTGCTAATATCTACGATTTGTAGTCCCGCCTGGCCATCAGCGAGATAGGCATAGTTGCCCACAACTTGCACATTATCTGTAGCGTAAGAAGTAGCATAATGACTTTTAAGTGTGGGTGTAATTGGATTAGTGATATCTAGGATTTGCACCCCTGAAAACCCATCCGCAAGATAAGCCGTATTACCCACTACTTTTATATCAGAAATGCCGCCAGCAGAAGTATCGTAATCGTAAGTGTTTTTTAAAACAGGAGTAACAGGATTGCTAATATCAAAAATTTTCAGTCCTGCTCCATAGGAGCCAACATAGGCATAGTTACCAATGATTTTTATCTGTGAAGCAGAACCATCAACAGTAGTACTGCTGACAAAAATGGGAGTAGCAGGGTTACTGATATCTAAAATATCTAATGAATACCAAGCGGCAATATAGGCATAGTTACCCACTATTTCTACCGTGTCAGCAAAAGATGTAGAATAACTACTTATGAGGGTTGGGGCTGTGGGATTGCTGATATCAAGAATCTTCAGACCCGAAGACCAAGCAGGAACATAGGCATAATTGCCAACTACTTTTACATCACTACCGCTACCGTAGCCTGTACTATAATAGCCCTGTAAAATAGGAGTAGTGGGATCACTGATGTCCAGAATTATCAGTCCAGAATAAGGAGAGAAACCAGAATATTGAAAGGCGACGACATAAGCGTAGTTGCCTACGACTTCTACACTATTAACTGTTCCATAATTGGTATATCCTGTGAACTTCAAGATGGGAGTGGTGGGATTGCTAATGTTTAGGATTTTCAAGCCTTCTGTCCCTCCAGCGACATAAGCATAGTTACCCACTATTTTTATATCCCTTGCATTTATACCGCTACCGTTAGTAGTGATGTCATAGTTACTCTTATAAACAGGTTGAGCGGGATTACTAATATCAATAATTTCTACAGCAAATTTCGTTCAAACCCGCTACAAGTATGGTAACATGAAAAAAACTTAAAAAAATTAATGAGATATGGCAGCATATTCGCTAGATTTACGCCAAAGAATACTAACGGCATGGCAAAACCAAGAAAATACTCAAAGAGGTTTAGCAAAACGATTTAAGGTTAGCTTATCTTTCGTTCGCGATTTTTTACGTCGGTATCGACAAACAAATGAAATAGCACCCAAACCCCAAGGGGGAGATCGCCGTTCAAAGATAAAGGGTGAAGACGAAGAATTATTAAAAAAAATAGTTGCAGAACAAAATGATATATATTTACGAGAAATCCAAGAAAAATTGCAACAAGAGAAAGGAATAGAAGTAAGTATATCGGGGGTAAGTCGAACTCTTACACGTTTAGAATTAGGGCGTAAAAAAAAACATTAGTAGCAAGTGAGCAAGGCACAGAAAAGGTTAAAGAATCGCGTTATGAATTTAGACGTTTGA
>CAWEDJ010000045.1:0-20329 GCA_963807635.1 uncultured cyanobacterium | reverse complement strand
ATCGGTGATAGTCGTTGTCACAGAAGCAGTATTACCCAGGGTCGCTTGAGTAGGATTAGAAAGCGTTAAGGTAAACGTTTCGTCAGCTTCATTAAGGGCATTGTTAATGATCGGAATCGTAATATTTTGGCTCGTCACACCTCCTGTAAAGGTTAAGGTTCCAGTCGTGCTGGTATAGTCTGAACCAGAGGTAGCAGAGGCGTTGCTTGTTGCATATTGAACGGTAACGGTTTGACTACTATTTATTATCCCTGTAAGTTCAACGGTATAGACCACACTTTGAGGACTGGTTAATCCTTCAACAATCACTTGGGGACTAGTGGTGATATTAAGTACAGGTAAGTCATTGTTGATATTAACAAGGCTGACATCCCTGGGATAATTCCGTTGTAGTTGGCATCAGTAGAACTAGCAGAATTGAGAATAATAGAATAATTTTGATCGCCATCATTAATTGCGTCATCTACTCCTGTCACGGTGACTTGTTGGGCGATATTCCAGTTGGCAGTGGTAAAGGTTAAGGTCGATTTGTCAATAGTGCCTTCATTCGTATTACTGCTATTGAGAGTGATCACCACATCGGCGGTGGGGGCGGTATTGAGAACAACGGTAAAGGTTGGTGCCTCCTTCTTTGGTGGTAGTCAGTCTGCGATCGGGGTGACGGTCATGCCATTACCAATAATGGTTCCTGTGATGGCATACTGACCGAGACTACCGTAATCGGAATAGCCTGTGATTAAATCTCCTTTGCCTACTCCATCGATCGCCAAATAATAAGTCCCTGCATTGAGAAATAGGTTGCTAAAATTGGCACTAAGCAAATCAGTTGGATTGGATTGAGCGATTAAAGTTGTCCCATCTGACCCATAAATTCCGCCCAAATATCCAAATTAGTGGCACCGCTAGGCTGAGTCAGGTATTCTGCACTAAAACTCCCCCATTATTAATCCAAGCCTTGGTAATAGCCTGAATTGTTAAATTAATTGCACCACTTCCTGTGGTGAAACGAAACGAATCCTGATTGTATTTTTTTTCAATAATGCCAAATTGACTCACATCGGTCAGACTATTATTTAAAGCGTTTTGTCCTAAAAGACCTGTATCATTGAGAGTTAGAGCATTATTCCCCGCATCATCACTCGATAACCAAAGCCATTATTGGTACCTGTATATACTCAGATCATCCTCTTTGTTATTGGTATCGGTTATTCTCTTGCTCCATTGGGATAATGCTTATAGTAACCGACTCCCATAATCGGGGTCCATCCCGTTGCCCCAGACCCTTGACCACTATAGTAACCCTGGGTAAAGGCCCATCATGGTTAAGCCCTAAAGTATTGCCGACTTCATGGGAAATTGCTTCAGCAATATACTTTTCTCCATTAGGCCCAAGGTTTTCAGGAAAAATCAAGGCAGGTTTGTAGGCATCTCCCACATTACCAGATGCCGAGATAGGGAATCCCACCGTAAGCGCCAACATAACTACTAATTGGACTAATTAAGGACCGCATTCCGTAAACTTGATCGCTAGAACTGCTACGGGTAAGATAATCTTCTCCTCGAAAATCCGTTGTTACATCTACGTTAAAGGGAGCAAAATCTTTGCAACTCGTTGCCAGATTGTTTGATACGAGTCAATTCTGCATCACTAAAAGTCGTGTTATCCGCATCCATACTCCAGGCGGGCGCATTGATAGCATTGCCAGCGTATAACTGTTAGTCCAGCCCGTATTTGCGGGTAATATGTGACCGTTAAAATCAAGATAAATAGTTTTGGTGGCAAAAGGATTACTGTGTAATAAAAAAGTATTGCTCAAACTTGTTACGGCGGTTACAGTTGTCGGGTCTTGGGGAGTAGCCTGTTGTAGTTGTTGGGGATCGAACATCGGAAAACCATCGGCGTCGATTCATGGTCTCCAAAATGATAGTTAGGAATTCTTCTCTTGCTCTCCCTGATACTGATGATTTTGCGGAATAGGATGTTTTGAGCTACCGAAAAGTGGGTTATGTGTAAGTGGGAGTAAGGTCGTCGTAAAAGTAGGTGCAGGATTAACGATAGGAGCATCTGCAACAATTTTGACTTTTACGTTCAATCCGTTGGAAATCCCGACCAAAAGTCTCAGAATTATCCATTGGGATATTACTGCTGTTGAGTTTATGGGGAAGAAAAACTTACATCTAATGGATTAGTGGGGCTTGGAGTATTAGGAGATTTATTTTTAGGAAAACTAATGTTGACTTCTCTGCTTGAAGCAACTGCATTTTTTAATAGATCTAGACCAAGAGAACGGAGGTCAATAACAGGATTGAGAAGAGACGCAGAATTTATAGGATTCATGTTACTATATTTTTATAATTAAATTTTAAGTGGATACTAAGCATCTATGACATTCCACTCTATCAATGGGGAACTAGATTAGGGAAGAGAGAAAATACTAATTGTTTGACATTTAAGAAGTGTTACTCTAGTAAAGTATTACTATTTTTATTAAAAAAATGAAAAAGCAAAAGCCTCTACTAAAAAAGCGATCGCACTTCCTGAATTAAGAAAAAATGCGATCGCTTTTAAATGAATTTAACTGTATTAACCCCACTGTATTAAACCCTATGGTTTAGAGAACTTGGTGGGTGTGGGAATGTTGTTTAACGTTATCTTCGGTACGGACGACTTTGCTGGCGTTGAGTACTCGTTTGCGATCGAGGGAATAGTTAAAGTCTTGGCGGACGGTTCCGAGGGGAATATGGGTCTGGGCTTGGGGACGACTTTTATAGATGCGGAGGGTGGCTAAAACTCTTTCGACAAATTCATCGCAAAATTGGGCTTCTACGGGAAAATGTTCTGTTTTTTGGGGCCGGCGATCGACAATATCTTACATTCAAGATCGCTTTTGCCCATTGAAAGGAGGTAGGAACGCCTTTAAGGATGGCTTCTAGGGCGGCGGAGGGGATGGGTTCCAGGATTTCGACTTAATGAAATTCGCCGTCTTTTTTGAGAAAGCAGGTGATAATCCGACAACAATAGTCGATTGGCAGTGATGTCAGGGGCGTGGGGAAGAGGGTTGCGGTTGTCATAGGAGTGTTTATGGCGGTACTAAGAATTATTGGCGATCGCGAGGGATGTTTTTTGCATCGCGTCTTTGTCGATTTTAACAGTGACTTGGGTTATTCTTTGGGTTTCAGGTTAACAAAGATTTATTACTTAGCCCTCTATTTTAAGAAAAATTTAAGGAAAATGAGATTTTGGATTCTGTGGAGCATTTCTGTGTAAAGTTTAGAACAATCCATTATTATTAATTCTATGGATTATTTTTGAGGTGTAGGTTTTGATGGAAAACAATAGGCTATATCGAAAAGAGGCGTTAAAAAATAAGGCTTTTGCTAAAACTTAAACCTAATTCAGAGATTTTGAGAATTTTAAAATTAATCTGGCAAGCTTATCGACCAAATTAATGAATCTGAATCAGAGGAGTTTCATAAAAATCTGATTGCTGATTTTTTAAAGAATACATATTATAGCCAAATCACTTTATTAATACTAAAGGGACGTAATGATCTTGTTATTCATAATGGTAAAGATGCTAAAAGTCAGTTGGTGTGATTTTAGAAGCTAAAAAGCCCACAATAAAACGAATATGCTTGCCAAAGTTGATAATTTGAATACTAAAGCTTTTCAACAATTAGTTTTATATTTTCTGCGAGAACGTTAACAATAAAAATCTAGAAATTAAATATTTAATTGCTACTAATATTTATGAATGGTTTATTTTTGACGCTCAATTTTTGAAAATTTTTTGCAGAAAATAAAACACTAGTTCAGCAATTTACTGATTTTGAAGAAAAGCATTAAGTAGTAAAAAACTGATTTCTTTTATAAGGAAATTGCTAAACCTGCTATCGACGGTATTCAAGATGAAATCATTTTTACCCATTTTGATATTCGAGAATATCAAGCATTATTTAGGCAAGGGGCTTAAGCCCCTGTTCGTGGGGAAAATAAGGGAGTTAATCAAAATTAGAAATTTGTTTAAATTATTTTCACCAGAACATTTATTAAAGTTACCTTTTGCAAATGATAGTAATACTTTCGATAAAGGATTTTATAGTGAGTTATTACATATTATCGGTTTAACGGAAATTAAAGAAGGTGGTAAAAAATTGATTCAGCAACAAAGAAAGGGAACGAAATAGCGGTTCATTAATTGAAAATGCTATCTCGCAAATTGAAGTTTAGAGAAAATTTTGGAGAAGAATAATTGAACCGTTTTTAATGTTGGATTAGAATTAGCAATTACTTGGATTAATCGAATTCTCTTTCTCAAATTATTAGAAGCTCAATTAATTAAATATCATCAAGATGATCAAGCTTATGCATTTTTGAATTTACAAAAATTCAAAATTATGGTGATTTGAATAATCTGTTTTTTTAGTGTATTAGCTCTACATAAACGAAAGACAGCGAATTGTAAAAAATATTTTGCTAATGTTCCTTATTTGAATAGTTCTTTATTTGAACCAACGAAATGAGAATGATTACATTAGATTAGTAATTTGAAATAATGAGAATTTACCAATTTTCTCTCCTACGGTCTTAAAGATAATAATGGTAAACAACGATTGGGCGAAATTAAATGCTTTAGAATATTTTTTGAATTTCTTAAGGCTTATGATTTTAGTAGTGAAAATCGGAAGAGAATCAAGAGGATAATAAAAAGTTAATTAATGCGTCTGTACTGGGGTTAATTTTTGAGAAAATTAACGGTTATAAAGATGGTTCTTTCTTTACTCCTGGTTTTATTACTATGTATATGTGTCGGGAAACAATTAGAAGAGCGGTTGTACAAAAATTTAATGAAATTAAAGATTGGAGTTGTGAAAATATTGATGATTTATATGAAAAAATTACGAAGATAAAAAAGAAGCTAATACGATTATTAATAGTTTCAAAATTTGTGATCCTGCGGTGGGTTCAGGACATTTTTTAGTTTCGGCTTTGAATGAAATTATTGCGATTAAAAGTGAATTTAAGATTTTACTTGATAGAGAAGGATAAGACGATTAAAAGATTATCAGATAGAAGTTGGGAATGATGAGTTAATTATTCTATGATGAAGATGGTTTATTATTTGAATATAATCCTAAAAAGCCAGGAAAGTCAACGAGTACAAGAAACTCTCTTTCATGAAAAACAAACGATTATTGAAAATTGTTTATTTGGTGTGGATATAAATCCTAATTCTGTGAAAATATGTCGGTTGCGTTTATGGATTGAACTTTTGAAAAATGCTTATTATAGAACCAGCAATTACGGGAATTGGAAACTTTACCCAATATTGATATTAATATTAAACCTGGTAATTCTTTAATTAGTCGGTTTCCTTTAGATGTGATTTGCGAGCTACTTTATAATAGATAAATACAGTATAGAAAGTTATCGAAAATGCTGTTAAAACCTATCGCAATGCTGAAAATAAAGAACAAAAACAGGAAATGGAAAAATTAATTGAGGAAATTAAAAATAGATTTGAAACTACATTACATTGGGAAAGTGATCCAAATAAGACTAAGTTAAGAAATTTAGAAGGAGAACTTTATCATTGAAAAATCAAATTTTATTATTCCAGAAACGTAAAGCTGAAAAAAAAAAACGGGAGAAAAAAATAGCTCAATTGAATAATGAGATTGATAAATTAAACGTTGAAATTGAAGATATAGAAAGTGGTAAAATTTATGAAAATGCTTTAGAATGGCGGTTTGAGTTTCCTGAAGTTTTGAATGATGATGGTGATTTTATTGGTTTTGATGTGGTTATTGGAAATCCTCCTTATATTTCACTATCTAAAATTAAAGAACAATCTCAAAAAGTTATTTTGAAAATCATTATCAAACTTATATAAAGGGTACAGATATTTATTGCTTATTTTACGAAAAAGGAAGTTGTATATTAAGAAAAAAGGATTTTTAACTTATATTACTTCTAATTCTTGGCTAAAAACTATTTATGGTGATTTGTTGAAAAAATATTTAATTGAAAATATGCAACCTAAGAATTTATTAAATATTGAAGATATGCAGATTTTTGAAGAAGCGACTGTAGAATCAAATATTATCACTTTTGAAAAATAGACCAAATGAATTTTTCAATGTTGCTAGTCTAAATAATAATTATTTTATTGGCTCTTCATTAGGTGATTATTTTGATGAAAATTATTTTCAATTTCTAATACCTAATACATCTGAATGGATTATAGGCAATGAAAAATATTGGAAAATTAAAGCAAAAAATAGATTTTGTTGGTAAACCACTAAAAGATTTTAAAATAACAATTAATTTTGGTATTAAGACAGGATATAACGAGGTTTCTTTATTATAGATGAACAAGTCAAAAATGAATTAATATATCAAGATCCTAATTCTGCTGACGTAATTAAACCAATTTTAAGGGGTAGAGATTTAAAAAAATATAGCTATGATTTCTCGAAAACTTACTTAATTAACACACATAATGGAGTTTTCAAAAATAATATTGAAAGAATTAAAGTCAAAGAAAATTACCCAAATATTTATAATTATCTAACTTCTTTTTTGCCAAAAATTGAGCAACGACAAGACAAAGGTAACCATTGGAGTAATTTAAGAAATTGTGCATATTTAGAAGATTTTGAAAAACCTAAGATTGTTTGGGGTGAAATTTATGACAAGCCAAAATTTACTTTCGATGATTCTAATTATTATCCCGAAGCTACTGCATTCTTAATGACTGGCGAAAAACTTAAATACTTGCTAGGAATTTTAAATTCAAAAAAACTATCTGAATGGTACTTTAACCAAATTTCAACTACTACGGAATGGGGGACAAATAGATGGAAGAAATATAAAATTGAGCTATTGCCTATCAAAGAAGCTACAGAAATTGAGGAATTATCATTAGAAAAATTAGTTAATCAAATTCTCACAGCTAAAAAATCCAATCCAAAAGCTGATACAACCACCTTAGAAAAAGAAATCAATCAACTAATTTATCAACTTTATAACCTCACCTATGAAGAAATAAAAATCATCGACCCCGAATTTGACCTAACCGAACAAGAATATACAAACATCAAAATGGAATAAAATCATGGAAAAAATTATTACTAAAATCTCTCTCAAACAACAAACTAGCGACTTCCAATACTGGCAACAACAAACACCTCAAAAACGCCTAAAGCACTCGAACAAATCCGTCAAGAATATCACCAATATAAATACAATGCTCAACCAAGATTTCAAAGAGTTTATACAATTATTAAACGAAAATCAAGTTAAATATCTTGTTATTGGTGGCTACGCTGTCACAGTTCATGGACATCCACGCTATACCAAAGACATTGACATTTGGATTGAAATAAGTGAAGAAAACGTTCAAAAATTAATAACAGTATTAACTCAATTTGGATTTCAAAGTTTAGGATTAACAGCCGATGACTTTCAAACACCAATCAAATCATTCAGCTTGGTTATCCCCCCAGTCGAATTGATTTAATTACTAACCCCGATGGCATTGACTTTAAAACTTGCTATGACTCCAAAATTGATTCCCCTTAATGATGTACCTGTTAAATTCATAAATCTTGAGAATCTCAAAAAAAATAAATTAGCCTCTGGGCAACTTCAAGATCTAGCCGATTTAGAAAAACTACAAGATGAGTAACGGAATCAGCTAGTTTATTCACTTTATGGATTAACAGAAGAAGAGATTAAAATAGTAGAAGGAGATAAATGACAAAGAAAAATTTAATAATTCGATTATCATGCAAGTATTTGAAAAAATCAACTTTTATAAGGAACTAGATTATGAAAAAAAGCATCGTACACGACGCTATCACCATCGACAACGAAATCCAACATGGTAAACCCGTCCTAAAAGGTACTCGTATCCCCGTCGCAGTAATCATCGGTTCCCTCGCTGGTGGCATGACCTATGACGAAGTAATCCAAGAATATGCAGTCACTCAAGAACAAATTTTGGCATCACTCACCTACTTCTCTTAAATATCCATTGCGGTTTAATTATTTTGAGATTTTCCTTTGATGCGATCGCCGTAGAAATTCGACAAGCATTAGAGAAATTTATTGATCAAGTTAATTTACCACAAATAATTGGCGCGATCGTAATTGTCGATCAAAATAAATTTAGAATTAGAAACAAGTAAACAGGTATTCTAAATGCTGATACAACCGCCTTAGAAAAAGAAATAGATTAACTAGTTTATCAACTTTATGGATTAACAGGAGAAGAGATTAAAATACTAGAAGGAGGTAAATGACAAAGAAAAATTAAATAATACAAAATCACAGACAACAAATTATTATGGTGAACAATCATGATTCAACTACCAATAACCCTAGAACAACTGATTACAACCCTACAACAACTACAACCCAGCGATCGCGAACAAGTCGCCAAAGCTTTAATTCACATGGAATTAAAATCAGACCTCACAAACTTACTTGAAGAACTGTATAGCCAACCCCCTATAGATGACATTACAGATACCGAGATTATGAACGAAATTAAAGCTGTACGTCAGCAATCAAGAAACTAAACATGGAATTTCGAGTAGTCATAGATACAAACATTTGGATTCGTATCTTGCTAAAAGGTAGAATCACACTTCCAATCTTAGAAGCATTTAATCAAGACAAATTCCAATTAGTCATGAGCCAAAACCTTTTAGATGAACTCCATGAAGTATGGAACCGACCTCGATTAAACAAATATATTGACCAAAATCAAGCCATACGCCTAGCACAACAGATAAAAAATCGTGCAATCTGGATTGAAACGACAACAATCCCCTATGCAAATGCGAGTATTATTGCGAATAATCGAGTAGTTTTTAACATTAAAGGGAATAATCATCGTCTAATTTTCATATACGTTACGATATTAGTATTGTTTTTATTCGCTTTATCGGGACTCATCAAGAATACGATAAAATAGATGCAACAACTGTTTAAGGAGATTTAATTTTATGAATTTAAAACCAATTAAAACTGAAAAAGATTATCAATTAGCAATCAAAGAAATTGAACGATTATTTGATGCTCAAAATAATACAGAGGAATTAGAGGAATTAGAAAAATTAGACATTTTAATAACTTTGGTAGAAGCTTATGAAAAAGACAACTATCCGATTGAACCACCATCTCCTATCGCCGCGATTTTATATTATTTAGAAAGTCGTAATCAAGGAATTTCTGTATTTATCGAAAATTTAAAATGTCAGGGAGTTAGTGAAGAAATTATTAATACGGCATTAAATGCAATGACTCAATCGTAAATTTAAAAAGACGAGCTGAAAATTATCATTGCTAAAAAATCCGATCCAAAAGCTGATACAACCACTTTAGAAAAAGAAATCAATCAACTAGTTTACAAACTTTATAACCTCACTATGAAGAAATAAAAATAATCGACCCAGAATTTGAACTAACCGAACAAGAATATAATGCAATTACAATAAATTAATAAGAGGTAAAATTAATGTCACAAATTAACACCCAAATCGACTCAGCAACCACAGATAAACTCATCTATATTCAACAACAGACTAATCAGGCTATCTCTGAAATTTTGCAAGATGCCATAGACTCCTATTATCAAAAACTCAAACATCAACAACACAAAACACCCTTTGATATTCTGGAAGAATCAGGCTTTATTGGATGTTGCTCAGTCGAAAGTGACTTATCTATCAACTACAAACAAGTGCTTGCAGATGAACTTGAGGCTAAGTATGATCATCACTGATACAGGATTTTGGTTAGCCCTAGCCAATCAACAAGACGCCCATCACAAAATAGCCCGACAAAAATTCAGCAATTCCAAATTCAGAATGTAGCTAAAGACAAAAAAAACTCAAGCTTTTTACTGGCAAGGGTTTTACCTTGAAGATTTCCAAGTAAGAAATTAAGAAGAATTGGAAGCAGCAGGAGAAAGGGGGTCATCAAGCATAAAATCTAAAAGATGATGCCAGCTTTCAAAGAGTAAATATTTGGTTAAAGAAAGAAAGTCTTGGAAGAATCCCTTACGAGTACAGCGTTGGACGCGAATCCTCTGGTAACGTTCATCAACCAAACCCAAAACCGTGTGGAAGAGAAAAGCCAGTAGATTGAGAGTGAGCAAAACGGAGGCAAGGTGTTGTTTTCCATGCCCAAAATTATGTTCTAAATGATAGCCCCGATTTTTGAGAATATTGTGATTCTCATTCTCCGTGCGCCAACGAGTCCGTCCAGCACGACAGACATCAAGAACGACTTGAGGGGTGAGAAAATGGTTGGTAATCCAACTATTGTGATGGAGGAGTTGAGCATCGGATTCGCGGTAGACTTTTAGTTCACACCAGTTAACCAACAAAGCAGGCTGTTGCTCTCGCAGGGGGATTTGATTGAGATAACGACATTGCCAAATCTCAAAATACTTCCCATTCCAGCGTCGGTGTTGAGTAGTTTTGAGTTCCCCGTTGGCTTCTAAATAGGCTAACCACTCATAAAGTGTGGGATGAGAAGTCGGCAAACAGACGAAGATAAAGTTGAAGTCGTGGTCTAGACTATGCTGACAAGTCGGCTGACGACTGAACAAGTCATCCCCTAGTAGCGTTATCTTCTGCCATGCAAACAAACTGGCATGATTACTTATCCAGCGTTTTGCCGCATTTTGCTCGCAATCCTGTTTTTCCGACCCGTCTTGAGGAGTGATAAATTCAGGAGCTAAGGAGAAAACTGATTCATGGTCTGGGGAAACAATCACTGGTAATAATGCTTGATGAAAGTAGGTGACTTTTCCCTGTTTTGACGTTTTGGTTGAACAGCATGGACAATTGACTTTCCCTGAACTGTGATAATTTGTTCCATCCATCGCCACTAATAGATTTCCCCCCAATATCTCATAAGATTTTAGGAATCCCATGTTTCTCAATGCTTGGTAAATCAACCCAAACAATGGGAATAGACTGCTCGCTGTTATCCCATCCACAATATTACGAATCTGCTCTACTGTCGGTATTTTGTTTAGTCCAAACAAACTTTGAGCATTATCTCGCCCACAACGACTGTTGAGTTGACGTTGGTACTCTAAAAATGACTCATTTTGCGTAAAAAAGGCGGCAAATGCACCCAATATCGCCTCTCTTAGACTATATTTCGTTGCGTTACTCGCTGAGCGCGGGTCATCTATTTTTGCGATAACCTCGTTTAAACACTCCATGATTCCATCAAAACTTAGGTCGGTTACTTTCATTTCACACTCTACAAAACCAGCAAAAGTTTCTCTTCTTGTTCATAGACCCCTAAATGCGAATACCATTCTGTTTTTGTTTATACCATTTGAATTTGGAATTGCTGACAAAAATTAAGAGAAATTGACTTATTTAATGATTCCTGTTAAGGGTGAACTCGCACTGGCATAGGCTTTAATCGGCATCCGACCTGACTGATAGGCTAAACGTCCTGCGATCGCGGCCATTCCCATAGCCTGGGCCATGGCGACAGGATTATGGGCTAAGGCGATCGCGCTATTAATTAAAACTGCATCGGCTCCCATTTCCATTGCTTGAGCGGCTTCACTCGGAGTCCCAATCCCTGCATCCACCACGACGGGAACCTTCGCTTCTTCGATAATAATGCCGATATTAGCCGCATTGCGAATTCCTTGACCCGAACCGATGGGAGACCCAGGGGCATAACGGTCACACAACCGACTTCTTCTAGGCGTTTGGCTAAAAGCGGATCGGCGTTGATATAGGGCAGTACGGCAAATCCTTCTTTAACCAATTTTTCAGCCGCCTCTAGGGTTCCGATGGGGTCGGGTAACAGATATTTACTATCGGGAATCACTTCTAATTTGACGAAATTATTATCTTCTTGTCCTAATAATTTGGCCATTTCTCGGCCTAAACGGGCGACCCGAATGGCTTCTTCTGCGGTTTGACAGCCTGCGGTGTTGGGTAACATCCAGATTTTTGACCAGGCGATCGCCTCTGCTAATCCTTCATGGCCAGGAGCGTTGGTCTGGACTCGACGGACGGCAACGGTCACAATTTGACAACCACTCGCGCTGATACTGTCTTGCATCACAGCGATCGAGGGATATTTACCCGTACCCGTCAGCAACCGAGATTGAAATTTCTTTCCAGCGATAATCAGATCGTCGTTCGCGTCAGAGGCAGTATTCACAATATTTTTAGGGGAAGAAAGACCGATAGTCGTCATGATTTTGGGGAAAAGTCGGATTTTTGGAAAAAGCGATCGCTGTTAAAAGAGGTTAACAAAGGATCGGTCACTTGATGGGTAATCAGATCCGCAATGAGGGTCGCGGTAATGGGAGCTAATAAAATACCATTGCGATAATGACCCGTCGCCAAAACTAGATTATCATAGCCACTCGGCACTAAAATGGGGAATTCATCCGTTGTGCCTGGCCGAAATCCCCACCAAAAATCTTCAATCGTCCAATCTGCGATCGGCAAGTACAGTCCCATTGCCCTTTGCAAGAGAGCGTTAATTCCCTGGGGTGTATTGTGGGGAGTCCAACCGACTTCTTCTGAGGTTGCGCCGATAATGAGACGGCCATTTTTTCGGGGGACTAGATAGGTATTCGGCCAAATAGGACTCGTTCCAAGCTTTGGGGAGTGGGCATTCGTAGGGCTAACATTTGACCCTTGACAGGGCGGACTGGTAGGGGCATTAATTCAGATGACCAGGAACCTGTGGCTAAAACATAGGTTTGAGCTTGATAGTCTTGATTTTGGGTTAAAATCTTGTCAATTTTACCTGATTTTTGAATAATAGATTGAACTACCGCCCCTTCCTTGGAGATTTACGCCTAAGATTTTCGCCCCTTGCCGTAGGGTATGGACTAATTTTTGATTATCAACCTGGCCATCTTCGGGATGCCACCATCCGCCGAGAATGTCGGGATTTAAGCCTGGTTGAAAGGCATGGATTTCGGTTTGATTCAGCCAGCTTGAAGTGGGGGCAAGGGGGGTAGGATTATCGGGCAGTTCAAAGACGGGCGACAAAATACCGCAGGGGTTATAACCCGTTGCTAATCCTGTTAAATTTTCTAGTTTGCCCGTCCAATCTGCATACATTTGCCGCGATCGCGTACACAGTTCTAGCATGGAGCCAGCAGGAATTTGTTCAGCGTAGGGAGCCAACATTCCCGCCGCCGCATGACTGGCCGCTTCCTGAAAATCTCGACTTAGTACGGTAACGCTCGCACCCCTTTGTCTCAATTCAACGGCGATCGCCAGCCAATAATCCCGCCCCCAATAATTAAAATGTCGTTTGTTGCGTTCATGGCTCCTAGATAAATTGCCCTCTATTTAATACCTTACACGCTTTATTGATCGGTCAGCCAGGCGGAGTAATCTTAAGCATCAAAATATTGACCATACAATCAAAATAATTAAATAACGCTCTTTTTTTGCCTTAAAATAAAGGGTTAGGAAACAATTATTGGGGTAATAACGGGGTGATGGTCAACAAGCCAAACTACGATGTCATTGTGATCGGTTCGGGTATTGGGGGATTAGTCACCGCGACTCAACTGGCGGCCAAAGGTGCAAAGGTTCTTATTTTAGAAAGCTATCTCATTCCTGGGGGAAGTTCGGGCTATTTTGAACGGGAAGGCTATCACTTTGATGTGGGAGCTTCGATGATTTTTGGTTTTGGGGAAAAGGGAACGACCAATTTATTGACCCGTGCCTTGGCTGCGGTGGACATGGAACTAGAAACCCTACCCGATCCTGTGCAGATTCATTACCATTTACCCCAGGATCTAGAGATTAAAGTTCATCGAGATTATGAAAAGTTTTTGCAGGAATTAATTACCCGTTTTCCCCAAGAGAAGGTGGGAATTCGTCGTTTTTATGATGAATGTTGGCAAGTGTTTAATTGCCTCAATGCAATGGAGTTATTGTCCCTGGAAGAATTGGGTTATTTGATGCGGGTTTTCTTCCAACATCCTGGAGCCTGTTTAGGGTTAGTCAAATATTTACCCCAAAATGCGGGGGATATTGCCCGACGTTATATCCAAGATCCTGAATTACTCAAGTTTATTGACATGGAATGCTACTGTTGGTCAGTGGTTCCTGCGGATCTAACGCCGATGATTAATGCGGGGATGGTTTTCTCTGATCGCCATTATGGAGGCATCAATTATCCCAAGGGCGGCGTGGGTCAAATTGCCCAAAAATTAGTGGAAGGTTTAGAAAAAAAAGGGGGCGAGATTCGCTATAAATCCAAAGTTCAGCAAATTTTGTTGGAAAAAGGGAAGGCGATTGGGGTGGAATTGACGAATGGAGAGCAATATTTCGCTAAACGGATTGTTTCTAATGCGACCCGTTGGGATACCTTTGACAAATTATTACCCGCCGAAGCCATGCCTACCAAGGAAAAACGCTGGCAACAACGTTACCAAAAATCCCCTAGTTTTCTGAGTTTACATTTAGGAGTCAAGGCCGAGGTTTTACCCCTGGGAACCGAATGTCATCATATCTTATTAGAAGATTGGGCAAATATGGAAAAGGAACAGGGAACGCTTTTTGTTTCCATTCCGACCCTGCTTGATCCCGACCTCGCGCCCGCAGGTCATCACATCATCCATGCCTTTACCCCTAGCTGGCTAGAAGAATGGCAAAACCTTTCTCCCCAGGATTATGAAGCGAAAAAAGAAGACGGCGGCTGAAAAGTTAATCGATCGCCTAGAAGTTATTTTTCCAGGACTTGATAGGGCTTTAGATTATCAAGAAGTCGGGACTCCCCGCACTCACCGTCGTTTTCTTGGTCGTCAGGATGGAACCTATGGCCCCATTCCCCAGCGTAAATTAGCGGGTTTATTAGGAATGCCTTTTAATCGAACCGCGATTTCGGGGCTGTATTGTGTGGGAGATAGCACGTTTCCTGGGCAGGGATTAAATGCGGTGGCGTTTTTCAGGATTTGCCTGTGGCCATCGGATTGCGGTCAATATAGGGATTTAATTGTCTGTCTTGAAATTAGATACTTGCCTATCTAGGTAGAAAAAATCCAAGGTATCTCCCCATACCTTATTACTTAAGTAAGATGTTGTAAGTACCACTAGGGTTTTTAGCTGGAAGGACTCGGCGATCGCTGAACCAATCCTGCTTGACTTTTTATAGAAAAAAGCTTGATTATCTGAGTTCATTGCCTTAACTCAACTTCTAAATCAGGCTTTTTTGGGTTTTATGAGTGATTAATCTACCCAAAATACTAATTTATAATCTTTTCTAGGAAACCCATGATCACGTCTTCTGATCAAAAACGGTCTCTCGAATAAAGTCTGGTTTTTCAAAAAACTTATGACATTCTCAGTATTGATAAATTGTTAATTTTCATAAAATCAGTAATTATTCCCTTGGGAACTGAGCGGTAAAACATTCATCATTAGGGAATTAGGTTGACCCGATGCCCCATTTTCTGATAGTTGCTGCTGACGTGGATTGCCGTGAGCATATCTTGGCCTAGGGTTAATAGTCATTCTTTTAGGTAATGCTGGGTATTCTATGGTTATTACTCCCAATCGTTTTCTCACTTTTCCACCCATCTCGCAAATGTTATTAGGGCAACGCCTGATTCACCTAATTGGCAATCATACGGAGTCCCGGCAAATGCTCCCTGCCATGGCCAGAGATGATTGGGCTGTCCTTAGATGTTGATATTTGCATTTTGTTGGTTGGTGCGGTAGGTGAGTCGTCCTTGCAGGGAGTAAGCTGGAACACCATCGCAAAAAATTCTATTGGGAGCAAATTCTCCTGTTTTGAAACATTCTTGGCTGAAAGCGGTTCAAGATCAGGAGTATCCTCTATTATTGACCTCCAACACGAATTCTCGACAAGCTTTTCAAATAACGAAGGATCTGGTGATGCGATCGGGTTTGGGGTTGCGTATTGTGTTTCAAAACAGGGTGAATGGTATGGTGATTGTTGGTTCGTCCCAGGATGAAAAGGATTATTCTCTGCAAGAGACCCAATTGGTTGAGATTGCTGATAGTTTGGCGATCGCGAATCATTTTTTCCAGACCCTCCCCGTTCTTCCCCAGAACGCAACAGAAACGGTGAAGAGCAACAACCTGAACCGAGCCGTGCCGTCGGATGAAAGTCCTATCCTCAAAGCTTGGTATGAAGCCACTCGCCAAAAGTTAGAACAACAACGTTCTAGTCATGATCAACTCATTCATAATATCGTCACCATTATGAGTGACCAAACCCGAAATCCCCTAGCAACGATTCGGATGGGGATTGAGATGTTGCGGAGAAATCCCCCTTCTCCCGAAAAGCTCCAGCAAAGATTAGATATCCTAGAGCAAGAATGGCGCAAGTTAAACGAAATTAATGAAAAGATACTCCAATTAAAAACCTCTAAATTTAATAAAACGACTCTCCAGGTACAGAAGATAAACCTCACTGATTTTATTCAACGGTTAGTTGCAAATTATGAAATTAAGTGGGCTGAATACTCGAAAAAAATAGTCGTTAAGACAGATTTACCCAAAAAAACTTTGTTTTTTGATGCGGATATTAATTATTTACAACAAATTTGTGACGAATTATTCACTAATGCCCAAAAATTTGCCTTAAAAAATACGGATATTACCCTAAAAATCAGGGAGACCCAGAAGAAAGGGAGGCCAGTTATTCTTCTGCAATTGAGCAATCTAACGCCTTCGATTGACTCTAAAAATCTAGCCTATTTCTTTGATCCTTTCTACCGAGAGCAGTGGGTCATTGATAATGCGATCGCGGGGATAGGATTAGGTCTTTGTATTATCAAGGAATTAGTGGAACAGCTTGATGGTAGGATAGCAGTGACCTGTGACCCCACAGAGGATGTTGACTATTGTTTAATGACTTTTACGTTGACTTTTCCCCTTGGTTTAATGGCTACGTCCATTTCTCATGCTGATTAAGCAAATTCCTACCCAATTGTTTCGTTGGCAACGCGCTCAGTCTTCTCCCCTGCGACGACAGCTAGAAATTTTCAAGATAGCTGTTAATTTTTCATTTTTTCTGATTTGGGATAAATCTGTCCAGAATTTGACTTCTTCTCAGCGTCAACGTCGCGCTCAATGGCTCGTTAATCATTTATTAGATCTCGGCCCGACCTTTATTAAAATTGGTCAATCGCTCTCGACCCGTGCCGATCTTATTCCCGCCGAATATATCCAAGCGTTGAGTCAACTCCAGGATCGGGTTCCGCCCTTTTCTTCCAGGAGGCGATCGCGGTAATCGAACAGGAATTTCAGCGATCGGTTAAGGATTTGTTCCAGAGTTTTGAGATGATTCCCTTGGCTTCGGCGAGTTTAGGTCAGGTACATCGGGCAACCCTCCATAGTGGGGAAGAAGTGGTTGTGAAGGTGCAACGACCTGGGTTAGAAAAATTATTAACATTAGATTTTGAAGTTCTACGTCAATTAATTCGTTTCGGCAAACGTTGGCTACCAGGATTTAAAAAAGCCACTCAGAAATACGAAGTTGAAGCGATTTATCAAGAATTTTTTGCGTTACTGTTTCAGGAAATTGACTATATCAATGAAGGGAAAAATGCAGATCGTTTTAGAAGAAATTTTCAGGACTATCCAGGCGTAAAAATTCCGAGTATTCATTGGGATTATACTACCCAAAAAGTTCTCACCCTGGAATATTTACCAGGCATTAAAGTTGATGATCGAGCGAGTTTAGCGGCGGAAGGCATTAATTTAGATAAGGTTATTGAAAAGGGAATTTGTGCTTATCTTAAACAATTATTATTGGATGGTTTTTTCCAGTCCGATCCCCATCCTGGAAATATGGCGGTGAATCTCGAAGGGGAATTGATTTTTTATGATTTTGGCACGATGGCTGAGGTCAAAACCATTGCCAAAGATCAAATGATTCAGACTTTTTTTGCTATCCTCCAAAAAGATGTGGATAAGGTCTTAGAAACGTTAATTTACATGGGTTTAGTGGAATCAAAGGGAGACCTGCGATCGGTCAAACGAATTGTGATTTTTCTATTGGATAACTTTCGGGAAAAACCCGTAGATGTGAGGGCCTTTGAGCAAATTAGTGATGAAGTTTATCTGATGTTTCAACAACAACCTTTTCGCTTGCCGCCCCAGATGACTTTTATTCTCAAATCGATTATGACCCTTGATGGAATTGCCCGCGCTCTCGATCCCCAGTATAATTTGATTGCTGCTAGTCAACCTTTTATTCAAAGTGTCGCGGTGGATAAGAAGACAGGAACGTTATGGAGTTCGTTAGTCAAACAAGCCCAGACGTTGATCATCCAAGGCTGAACAAGACCTAATCGAACGGAACGATTTTTGCAAAATTTAGAAGATAAAATTGAGCGCGGAGAGTTACAAGTCCGTATTCGTTCCCTAGAGAGCGATCGCTTGCTCAAAAATATTCACTTAGCTATTAAAAGTTTAATTTATGCTTGTTTAACAGGTTTTACGTTACTCTCTGCGACCATTTTACTTTCAACCATTTATTTTAAATTCGCGATCGCAGGATTTGGATTAGCAGGTTTATTTAGCTTACTTCTAATACGGTCTTTAATTAAATTAGCAATTCAAGAAAAAATTGATAATATGATTAGTAAATAAAATTAGTAAGCTGTTAATTATTTAGGGCTTGCTGAAAAAGTCAAAAAACAGGAAGAGGGGATTAATTTATGAATTTAAGGCGAGTAAAACATAAGGGTTAAATGAATTGTCAACACAAAGCATAAGCTGGGCTAATAAGAGGGCAGAAAAATAAGCTCTTCTTCCGAAAAAGACAAAAAAAACGTAAAACCTGCCGAAGCAGGGCAAAAAGATTGATGACTAAAAAGGTGATAGCAATAGCGGTTTCAGAGGTATCAGGAAGTTTTGTCATAACTCGATTGAGGCTAAATCGTCTCTTTGCTTGACCAAATTTGCCTTCAATAGCATTACGGTCTCTTTCATCTTGAAGAGCTTCTTTCTTTTTTTCTGGACTAATATTTGTGGGTCGTCTTCCCAAGGGTGGGCCACTCAATCGAATTCCCTTCTCCTTACAAAAAGCGCGATTTTCCCTTGTGCGATAGATTGCATCAGCATGAACAGACTGGGGATAGTAGCCTGTCTCACGTTTAAACTCTTCTATTTGTCCTTTGAAGTCGCCTGATTCATTATAATTATCCCAACTTAATCGGTATAAATAAAGATATCCATTCACATAACTTGCTGATAGTTTTGCACCAAACTCTACTGGCGTTCCCGCTTTTCCTCTAACAATGGGACGAACATGAGGTTGAGTCAAACTCACAATTCTATTTTCTACCTTATTTTCTTTATTTTCATACATTCCTACTTGTTGCTCATAGGCTTTTTGTATTATCGACAGTATCTTTTCGTCTTTTTTACTTAATTTTGCGACCTCTTTATCTTCTCTTAATTTTTCTATATGGGAAAGGTTTCTTTTGATATATTGGATTTGTTTTTTTATGCCCTTTCTCCTTTCTTTTCTCGACGGACGGCGTTTTTTTGACAATTTTAAGTAATCTTTTCTGGCTCTTATTCTATAGGTTCTTGGTTTTTTTCCTTTTTTTTTAGTTTTTTTATACAAGTTGTCTATTATTTTTTCGGTTTTTTCTCTTGCCTCATTCAAGATTCCTATATCTGTTGGATATTTGATGTCTGCTGGTGCACAGGTTGCATCTATTAATAGCTTTCCTCTATTCTGATTTTCCCCTTCACTTTTTTCTTTTACTTCTGATAATATTTCTTCTTCTTTTTTTACCATTGCTTTATTTATTTGATTCACCAAGTCCATTCCTATTCTTTGACGGAAATGTACTAACAGTGACGCATCAAATGCCTCCTCATTTTCATATACTTCTAGTCCTATAAAATATTGTAAGTAAGGGTTTTCTTTTATTTGTTCTACTGTTTCTCGGTCACTTATTCTCAATATTTCTTTTATTATTAATGACCCTAATGCCATCCTAAATGGTTTGGCTGTCGCTCCTTTATTTTCTGAAAATTGTTTTGCATATTCTTCTTCAAATTCCTCCCACGGAATTATTTTTGACATGATTACCCAACGATTTTCTTCTTTTGGCTTCCACTCACTTGGTATTTTGAAGTTTTCAACAGTCGATTTTTCGGATTCTTTTTTGGGGTACATCGTTCAATGCTCTGGAAGGGGAGGGGTGCAAGCCTTTTCACTCATTTTAGACCTTTTTTTTGCACTTTTTTTGCTCTCTAAATCCCCTCATCTCTTTTCTTATAAGGCTTTCAGCTTTTTTCAGCAAGCTCT
>CAWEDJ010000044.1:0-51461 GCA_963807635.1 uncultured cyanobacterium | reverse complement strand
TTACAACTTGTCAAGGCTGATGAAGGTAGGGAGTTTAATGCCAAAAACCTTACCTAAAAAGCTTGAAATAATTTTGTTTTTATGCTATCGACTAGCAGCGTTACTGAATGAGTGCATGACACCGCTATGCAATTCAAATGCGTGACAGCCGATGGACTAGATAGAGGAAAACGACCATATCTTAAAAAAAATATTGTATTCGTGTACAGTTTTGATTTTTTGGTGGTATCATGATTTTCAAATGTCATGTTGCTTGCTGACTGAATCCTATTTATTGGTTTAATTTATGTTTTTGATCAATCTATGGCGACTTATCAATGCAAGCAATGTGGCAAGCAATTTAGCTTGTCCGTGAAGACGAGGGATTGTCAGTTCTGTGGGGGAAGTCAACTTACTCTCAAGGGAAGACAATCGGCGGGAGCTAACTTTATGCTTAATGCTACTTCCTCTTCTCCCCAGCGAAAAAATGCCCAAAGGAGTTCGATCGCGATCGCTCAAAACTCTACCCCTGTTTATTCAACTAAAGCGGGAAGACCGACACAGGCTGAGGTAGCCGTTTTGCCTGCTCGCCCCCGTGAGTTTTCTTTTCAAAAGAAAAAATCTTGGAGTTCCCCCGTATCAACTAATTTTTGGGAAGTATTTGATTTCGTGCAAATCGGTGGGATTTTTCTGTTTCTGTTGCTCGTTCTGGGCGGGTTTACTGGAGGGTTATATTGGTTAGCCAATTTGAAATTTGATACAAAAGAATTTCAAAAGGTGGCGATTAATAATGACTTAAAGAGTCCCCAAAAATGGATGCTTTCTCCTGGAGCGAGTATTCGTTCAGACAACTTGAGTCATCCCCATTCTCAGACTAAGATTGAACATTTTTCTTTGTTAAAAAATGAACAATTTAAGGATGTGGATGTCTCTCATGAGGTCGCGATCGCCAATCCTTCCCCCGATTTATCCGTTGGTATTGCGGCTAGGGTGAATGGCGAAAAAAACCAAAACTTTTATTATTTAAGAATTCAGCCCGATGGTTCCTTTGCGATGGGGAAACACACTCCTGATACCTGGGAAGATAAGGTTGCTTGGCGCAAAAATTCGGCGATCGCGCCTGGGGGAAAAGTCAACCGTTTGAGAATCGTCTGTAAAGATAATTTAATTATTGGTTTTATTAACGATAAAAAAGTGGGAAGCTTTGCAGATCAAGAGTATCGTTCAGGAAAAGTTGCTCTTATTTCCCATCAAGAAAAGGGAGCCAATAGCGGTGTAAATTTTAGCAATGTTTTAATTAAAGAAAGAGACATCAGTTCCTCGTCAAAGGCTCCAACTAAACCCCCTCTCCAAGAAGCCATTAAACAACATTACAAAAATCTAGAAAATAGTCAGGAACATAAATCCTTTAATTTTGTCCACAATGTTGAGATTTTTGATCAAAATATTCTCAAAGAATCTGAAGATAAAGCCCAGGTCAAAGTCGGTCTGCGTTATTCTCTTAAAAATGGCGAAACAATCTGTGAAAGTCGAGTGATTAATTTAGTTTTTAGTCCTCAAGTTAACCGTTGGGATGTCAAAAAATCTGAAAATATTCTTCCCGAACCTACCTGTAAAATTTAATTGATGATTCCTGATGTACTTAAGATTGAGTTTTGTCAATATTGTTGATGCGATTCTCAATGTAAGTGATAAGATAACGTTGTTCATTCTTCCCTCTTTACCGATAGGCGTGACCATAACCAATGGCTAAAATTCAGGATCTCCGTCGTAAGCCCCGAAAAATAATTTCCTTATTACTAGGGATTTGTACGGCTTGTTTAGCGTCCGTTCCAGTCCACGCTAACCAAAAAATCTTTTTTACCTACAATCCCCTTAATATTTCTCTACGGGTTGACTCATTAGAATTATTTGCAACGCAAGGAAAAATCAATAAGAATCTAGCGTTTTATCTTCAATTTGCAACGCCAGAACAACAGAAAGCCTTCCGAGAAGCATTGACGAAAAAAGTCCCTTTGTCCCCTGTTGTCATCTCGCGTTTTTTTAATACCGCCATTGGAGAAGATGTCCTCACCCGTTTGGGGAAAGGTATTACGATTCAGGGGGGACGAAATGGTAAATACGCCCTGCGAGCCGCTTTTGTTCAAGCCGTTGCTGAACCTGACGGGTTTTCTTTACTGAATGTACTAAAAAATTTACCAACGGATATGCAACTTCAGGGAGAACTTTTGTTGGGATTTGCCCAGGAAGCTGGTCTTTTTGTCGAGGCAACAGAAACTTTGATCAGTGAGTTTCGCAAGCTGACAGCCGAAGAAGCGGCAACCGATCCCCGTGTAGATTATGCTAAATTGCCCGATCTTCGTCAAGCTGGCCCCTATAAAGTCACTAAACAAGTTTGGAATTTAACGGATACGAGAAGAAACCGCGCTTTGTATGCCGATGTCTATATTCCCCAGACTCAGGGCGGAAGAATGCCCGTGATCGTTTTTTCTCATGGATTAGCTTCTCGACCAGAGGATTACGCGCAGGGCCTTGAACGCTTGGCTTCCTATGGTTTTCTGATAGCGGCTCCCCAACATCCTGGCAGTGATAGCATTTGGTCAAGGAAGTGTTGGAAGGCTATCATCGTGAAGCCTTTGATCTGAATGACTTTATTAATCGACCGAAAGATATTAGTTTTATGATTGATGAATTGGAACGGCGCAATGCTTCCCAATTCCAAAACAGGTTAGATCTACAGAATGTGGGGATGGGCGGTCATTCTTTCGGTGGCTATACGGCTTTGGCGATCGCGGGGGCAGAAATTGATTTTAATCATCTGAAACAAGATTGCGATCGACTGTATAGTGGGATTAACGTCGCTCTGTTATTGGAATGTCGCGCCCTAGATTTACCGAGAGAAACCTATAATTTTCGAGATAAACGGGTGACAGCAGTATTTGCGGCTAATCCTGTCAATCGCGGCATTTTTGGTCAAAAAGGCCTCAGTAAAATTACGATTCCCATTATGCTCGGTTCGGGGAGTTATGACCCTGCGACTCCGCCCGCCTTGGAACAAGCGTCTTCTTTTACTTGGTTAAGCAGTCCTCAGAAATATTGGGCGATGGTAGAAGGTCAGGCCCATGTCAATTTTTCTGAATTAGATGCGGGCTTAAGTAAAAGTATTGAATCTCTGACCCAGTTGACCTTACCGAGTCAGGATCTGATCGTAGATTATGCTTCTTCTATTCAAATTGCTTTTTTTGAAGTTTATCTAAATCAAAATGAAAAGTTTCGTCCCTATTTACAATCAGCCTATGCGGAGTATCTCAGTCAGGGGGAAGAATTTAAGTTAGATTTTATCAGTGAAGTTTCAGTTCCTAAGTTAGTTGATGCGATTGAACGCTTTAAACGAGAACATGGTATGTTTTCTTCTAAGTAATTATCCTAATCAGACAAAGGCGATCGCAATTTGTTTTTCAAGTTAAATTGAATCTCTCAAAGCGCGATCGTGTTTATGTTTTTCTAACTTGTGAAAACATTAAAAAAGAACTCATTATTTTTAAATTACTCAAATTATTAACCTAATGCCATCATTATCATTTTGTTAGTAAGGTAGCCAGTCATCATCCAATGCTTGTTCTAATGTGAAAAAAGGCTCTTCTGGAATAGACTTAGCATCAAACCCACTTGCATTCAAAAAGAGCTTTCTACCATTGATATATTCCTTAACGAAACAGTCCTGTAAAAAAGACCATAAACTGGGACTTGATTCTAATTCTCTTTGAATAGCAATCCGAAAATTATTAACTTCTCGACTCCAAACCCTCAAACAATAATCCCTTTCTGATTCCCAATATCGAATTTTTAGTAAATGCTCACAAAGCCGCATTAAATAACTGGAAATTGCATTTCTTTCCCTTCTACCCAAACTTTCTACCTCTTCAATCAGATTGTCTAAATCTAGGTTGCCGAAATCCTGCGATCGCAATTTTTGTGCAGTTTCTGCCAACCAAAGTTGATAATCACTTTGGTATAGATGGCTTGCCTGTTCTATCGTTAGCATATTCGTCATAATCGGTAGATAGAAAAAAATGATGAAATTCAAATCGAGAAGAATGACAGCAGATTGCAGATTACAAAAAACCAATATTGCCAGACTCACCAACAAGCTATTCTTGTAAACTCAATTTTTCTTGATCCTTGCGGCAGTTTCTTGGCATAAAGTTGGATAGAAGCCACCATTGAAATAACCAGAGCCACAATCAACCAAGTCGTTGCATCTAGGGGCAAATTATTCTTAAACACAGCCAGTAAGACAATAACCACTAACAGAATGGTTGGAGCTTCATTCAACGCCCGAAATTGTTGCCCACTCCACTGGCATTCTCCCTTAGCCAATTGCTTCATAATTCGTCCACAGTAAAAATGATAGACCAACAATAAGCCAACAAAGGTTAACTTGATATGCAACCAACCTGATTTTAAAATTTCTGGTTCCGTCGAAATTAGGCCGATCGCCATTGCCACCGTTACGATCATGCCTGGGGTAGTAATGATCCCATATAGCCGTTTTTCCATCAATTCATACTGCTTTTTCAGGATAGATTGGGCGGGTTCTGGCTCTTGATTGGCTTCCGCGTGATAAACAAATAATCGCACCAGATAGAATAAGCCCGCAAACCAAACGACAACCCCGATGAGGTGAAAGGCTTTAAACCAGTAATAGGCCATAACAGTAATTTTTTTGTCTCTTTTGTCTCGTCACATCTATCCTAGTGAGTTTATCGATTTACGGTAACGTTACGCGATGTTCTCAATAAAAATTTAAGGAAATTTTCAAAGATGGATGAATTATTCCCAGGTCTAGGCTAAAATTTCATCAAAAATCAGGATTTTCAGAGAAATTGTTCAGTAATTGACGATTTTCTTAATTCAAACTTTACCTTATTCAAGGATAATGAGATTCTTGCCACTCTTTTTCATTGCCTCAAAACAAACGTCCAAGAAAATCCGAATTATTACACGCTTCCTTCATTGTTGGCCGTATCCTATGAGTACATCCAGTCTAAATTAACGCTTAAAAAAAATTTGTTGTCCGCCCACTATTTTATTTTAAGGATATTAAAAGATGCATCTTGAGCCGATCGTTCTGGTTTTGATTCAAATTGTGATTGTTATTGGCTTCTCTCGGTTAATGGGGGCGGCTTGCCGTCAAATTCAGCAACCCTTAGTGATAGGCGAAATTATTGCAGGAATTTTGTTAGGGCCTTCTCTATTGGGATTAGTTGCTCCCGATTTTAAGCTTTGGCTTTTTCCCGTTGAAACCTTGCCTTACCTCAATATTTTGTCTCAAATTGGCTTGATTTTCTTCATGTTTTTAATCGGGTTAGAGCTTAATCCTAAATATTTGTCGGGACAATTAGAAACTGCTATTTTGACTTCCCACGTTAGCATTTTAGTCCCTTTTTCTTTGGGCAGTATTTTAGCTCTCTTACTTTATCCTTTGGTCTCTAATGCCGATGTTCCTTTCACGGCTTTTGCCCTCTTTTTGGGGGCGGCTATGTCTATCACGGCCTTTCCTGTATTAGCACGAATTATTACCGAAAATAATTTACAAGGAACAAAATTAGGAACGTTGGCATTGACCTGTGCGGCGGTCGATGATGTGACGGCCTGGTGTTTATTGGCTCTGGCGATCGCGGTTGCTCGAACGGGGACAATCACAGGAGCTTTTCCTACCGTCATTTTGGCGATCGGTTATATTACCCTGATGGTTACCTTTGGCAGAAAACTGTTACAAAAATTGCTAATACATTATAAACGGACTGGTCGATTGACCCAGTTAACCCTGGCGGGAATTTATATGGGAATTGTTATCTCAGCCATTATTACCGAATTGATTGGGATTCACTTTATTTTTGGAGCATTTTTACTCGGTGCAGTGATGCCTAAAAATGCAGGATTAGTGAAAGAATTAGCCGAAAAAACTGAAGATTTTGTTCTGATTTTTCTACTCCCCATTTTCTTTGCCTATAGCGGACTGAGAACCGAAATTGGTTTATTAAATCGTCCCGAATTGTGGTTACTGTGTGGGGCAGTTTTAGTGGTTGCCATTACCGGAAAATATGTAGGAACCTATGTTGCCGCCAGGGTCTCAGGGGTTAATAATCGCGATGCTTCGGCCCTCGGTTGGCTCATGAATACTCGCGGTTTAACGGAATTAATTGTCCTCAATATTGGCTTGAGTTTGGGGGTCATTACGCCTTTATTATTTACTATGTTGGTCATCATGGCGTTAGTCACAACTTTTATGACTTCGCCCCTCTTGGAATGGACGTATCCCAAGGATAAAATTCGGCTTGATATTGTGGAGCAAGAAACACCCGAATTAGATACCGAATTAACTGTGCCAATTTATCGAGTTTTGGTTCCTGTTGCTAACCCTTTGACCCAAAAAGGTTTATTGAATTTAGCGATCGCGATCGCGGGAAAAGGGCCTGCCATTGTTCATCCCTTGAGTCTGATTGAATTTCAGGAAAATTATCAATTTCAAACCACACCCGATCAAACCAATCGTTTAATTAAACAACGAAGAGATGCTCTAGAAAATTTAATTGAGACCTTAGAACCTCCTGAAATTCGTCAGAATATTTATCCTATTGTCACTTCTGCCCATAATATTGCAATAGAAACTGTCCAAATCGCGATCGCCGATAAAGCCGATTTAATTATTATGGGTTGGCATCGTTCTGCTTTTGTCGATAATCGTTTAGGGGGAAGAGTCGGCAAAGTTTTGAACCATTCTCCCGTTGATGTGGCTGTATTTGTGAACAAACAAAAACAACAATTAAATTCCCTATTAGTTGCCTACGCCGATAATATTCATGATGATTTAGGCTTTTCTTTAGCCTTAAGAATGCTATTTAATAATACTGATCGCTATCTGAAAGTTTTACGCTTTAATAGCCTGAGTCCTAATAGTGAAGAATCCAGTTATGAATTTCAAAAAATGCTAGAAATCTTGCCCGAAGCCGTCAGATCACGGATTGAAATTGTTCAATTAAAAGATGCTGAACCGATTAAGGCGGTAGTTGAAGCCTCTAGAGAGGTGGATTTAACAATTGCAGGAACGAGTCGAACCTGGGGAATTGAGCGACAAACCTTGGGTCGTTATACTGATGAATTAGCCCAAGATTGTCATTCCTCTTTATTAATTACTCGCCGTTATTCTCGTGTGATTAGTCACCTAGCTTCCCTTATTCAAAAAGCTCCTGTCAGTTGATTTTTTTAGACTAAAAACTAGGTCAAATTTATGGGTCATTTTAATCTCAAAAGTCTCACGTTCTATGGTGTCATGATCGGCTCTGTGCTGGTTTTATTTAATATTGTCAGTGTCTATGGTGAAAGTTCTCTCAAGGCTCCCCCCAATATTTCAGGCAATTATCTCCTAGAAAGTCAAAATTTACCCGATTGTTTAAAGTCTGAAAAGCTGAGTTTAGCGATCGCCCAATCAGGCATTTATCTCACGGGAAGATTAACCACCCAAACCCAAACGATCAAGCTCAATGGACTATTGGGAAATATCATTACAGAAAAAGTTCCTACGCGATCGCAGCCCTTTTCCCTAGTGGGTAAAACCGACAAATTAGGCAACTGTCCCCAGTCCGCAGGCAACGCTTCCCCAGAAATCCAACTTCAAAGCCAGTTTCAGAACAAAACCCTCGTCGGTCAAATGCAGTGGTCAAATCTCAAGCTCAATTTCACTGGAACCCACCAAAAACTACCCGACAAAGAAGAATCAACTCATTAGGACATTTCAATTTCTAAACGCCAATCCCAAAACCTGTGCCAATTCTGAAAGTGTCACAATGCTTCTGTCTAACTTTTTAGAAGCTTGTTATATTTTGGTGGTGTGTGAGGAGTAAGATTAAATAAAGGAAAAGTCGAGAGGGTCGAAACACGGAAAGACTCCTTAAAGCTTTTCCTTTTTTTCAATTTTGGGCATTTTATCAGAAGCTATATTTTTAGGAAAACGAGCAGTTTCACAATTTTTAGGTTATTTCGTCCCAAACTTAGCAATCAACCTACCAGCCCCTTGTTCCCATCCCTCCTTTGAAGGGGCCGACAATATTTTTAGTAATCCATCCCCCATAAAAATCCCCCGTTTGGGCTGTCACACTCTCTCCATCGACATAGCAAGCATCCACTCGGCTGGGATAAAAAGCAAGATAATTTTTTAACACCGCAAAATAATCCGTAGGATTGGGGTAATACCACGCTGCATTAATACTTTTTTCTTCTCCCACCGCGATCGTGTAGTAATGGGCGATCCCCTTCCATTCACAGTAGGATTGATGGGAACTGGGCTGAATATAGCTCATATCCACATCTTCGGGCGGAATATAGTACACGGGGGGATGACTGGTTTCTAGGATACGTTGACTACGGACACTATCGGCGATCGTTACATCTCGAAAAACGACTTGAATGCGTTGATTGGATTGCTCAATGCGGGGCGGGCGGGGATAATCCCAGACGGATTCTTGGCCTGGTTCGGGTTGGATACGCTGAGGAAAAATCATTTTTTTGTAAGATAAATTGAATAATAAAAATCTATTTTAACGTTAATACGGAGTCTAAATTTTCTGGAATTTGTCGAGGTAACCTAACGGTAAAAGTAGAACCCACATTGACTTCGCTTTCAATTTCAAGCGTGCCGCTATGGAGTTCAATGTATCTTTTAACAATATTTAACCCCAATCCTGTTCCAGGAATATTTTCCACATTAGACGCACGATGAAAGGACTCACAAATATTAACCAGATCTTTTTGGGGAATCCCGATGCCGCGATCGCTAATCTTAAAGATAATTTCAGATTGAGACAACTCAATTACACATTCAATCGGGCTATTTTCTTTTGAATATTTAACTGCATTATTTAACAAGTTAGATACGATGTGATAAAGAATTTTAGGATCGCCATTAATTTGCTTTCCGAGTCCGAGTTCATCTACCAAAGATACCATGATTTGATTTTTATTTTCTGAGTTAGATAAAACATCTTCAACAACTTCATGACAAAAGCTCTCGATATTTAATGATTGTAATTCAAGGGTTATTTTATCAGAGGTCAGACGGCTTAGGACTAAAACATCTTCGATCATCTCTTTCAGTCTTAATGCAGACTTTAAAACTTTATTAAGATTATCAAATCTCTTCTCTTCTGATAATTTTTGGTAATACTTAATGATAAATTCTGTGTTCCCTAAAATTACCGTTAAGGGAGTCCGAAATTCGTGGGATGCCACATCAATGAATTGAGTTTTAAGTTCATTCAGCTCCCGTTCTTTAATGAGAGCGTTTTGAATTTCTAGTTCTGCTTTTTTTCGATCGCTAATATCTCTGACAATGATTTGGATATATCTTGTTTCACTGTATTCAATCAAACTACCTGTAATATCCGTGGGAATGATTCGATTATTCTTACCAATCATCAAGGTATCTAAAATTTTTCCATGCCCGTGAGTAATAATTTCTTGAAAGGCAGCTTGGGCAATGAAAATTTCTTCTGGTGAATAGATTTCAGCAAATTTTAGTTGAACAATTTCGTTTCTACTATAGCCTAACAGTTGAATTGCTTTTTGATTAGTTTCTACTAAATTACCTTGCATATCAGCAATTAAAATTGCATCGCTTGCCTGATCTAATAAATTCCGATAGCGGGCCTCACTTTCTCGTACCGCTTGTGTCCGTTCTTCTACCCTAAGTTCTAAGTCTTGATTGAGTATTTGCAAGTCATTTTCAGCTTGTTTCCGAACGGTAATATCTTCACAAATACAGAGTAAATATTCGGGTTTGCCATTTTTATCGAACAGAGGAACTTTAATGGTATGGAGGTAAATTGTTCCCTGTCCTGGAGATTCGACGTGTTCTTCGGCAATTTCAATGATTTTTTTACTGTTTACTGCTTCTCAATCCTGGGACTCATAAAGTTCTGCGCACTCTTTTGAATAAATTTCATGGGCATTTTTTCCTAAAATTTCTTCGGCGGTGAGGTTAAAGATTTTTTCGCAAGTGTGATTCCAAAGAATTATTTGACCAAATATTTCGGGAGAAACATCTTTAACAAAAAGTGCAACAGGTAAATAGTCCAAAAGTTTTTGGAGAAATTCTTGGGCATTTTGCAATTCTTTAGTCCGTTCTTTTACTCGTTGCTCTAATTCTGTGGTTAAGGTTTGGGTTTCATTAAATTTTTGCTGGAGTGTTTTAGCTAAAAAACCAATTTCATCATCATAAATACTAGAAATCTCTAAAGGAGTGCTTCCAGAATTTTCAGTGATTGCAGATTGAATACTTTGTAGCGGCAATAAAACACGTTTTCTCAAAAAGAAAATGGTTCCCCCCAGGACAAATAAAACCCCCGCAAAAGAAAGTCCTAATGTCCAGAAAAAATTGAGAGTATTTTCTTTGTGAATAGGTTCAATATCTAAAACGATCACAATTTGACCAAAAAATCTCTTTTCATGGAACAATGAGCTATTAAAAGGCAAAATTTGCACAAAAAGTGAGTGCCCATCCTGCTCGATCGGCATATTCAGCTTCAATCCTTTTTGACTACTTTTTTGAATTTGTGATTGAATTTTTATCCGCGCGGGTGTCCAGAGCGTTTTGGCACGGAGATCATTTGGACTACTGGTTAAAATTTGTCCCGTCGGACTAATAATTTCGATCTGAATAACCCCTGGTAAGGTCGCATAGTTTTGAACTACTCGTTTTAACAAAACAGGTTGCTGGGATTCGATCAGTCCCTCGGTCGCAAATTCAATTCCCCGCGAAATCGTGTCTGCTCGTTGTTGAATTTCTTTTTCTAAAAGCTTTTGAGAAAAATAGCTATGGGCAAAAAGAAGCGCAAGTGAAGCAATACTGAGAGTTGCTCCTACAGAGAAGAAAAGATAACGAGAAATTTGAGATTTTATGGGATTGTGTTCCATTGATCGAGGCTAGAATTAAGGAAATCAGAGGGAATTATGATAGGAGAATGAATACTTTGTGCGTGATTATTTTGTATTAAGAGATCATTGATTTGAGATAATATAAGATTGATATTTTGAGGTTGACCAAGCATTTGGCGATTAAGATCAAAATTTCCAGGTTTTAAGCCTGCATAACTATCACTCAAACTGTCACGGGGCTGACCTAATTCTTTTTCTAAAAATTGAAAAATGATTTCGGGTTCTTGTTTTAAAATTGCCATTGTATCAAACCAAGCCCAGATAAATTGACCAAAAGCCGCCTTTTTTTCTTGAAAACTCTGGTTTGTCGCCGCCAATATATCTACCACAAGACTGTCTTGATTTTTCGTTGTATAAACGATTGAGCCTTGAATTTCCTGGGCAATTTCACTTAACAGGGGTTGCCACATCACGGCGGCATCAATTTTGTTGTTTCGGAGTTCATTCGCGGCTATTTCATTAGAAATATCGACCATCTTAATGGCTTTTGGCGAAATTTTGTGAAGTTTAAGGGCTTCTAATAGAATAAGCTCATTAACTGTACCTAATTTAACGCCAACTCGTTTACCTGAGAGATCTTCCATTGATTTCAGAGGAGAGCGGTCACTATACCGTCAGAACCATGAGACACATTAGTGACAAGCAAAATCACAGGTTGGACAGAAGTAACGCTTGTACTCATTAAATCCCAAATGGTCGAAAAAGTGGCATCTAATGATCCCTGTAACATAGCCCTGGTGGCATCTTGCAAATTTACAAATTCAATCAAATCAATTTGCAGGCCCCGTTTTTCCATGATTCCTGCTTTTTGGGCATAGCGCGCGATCGCGTAGCCAATCCAATCATTAATCCCAATGCGTAAATTGGTAATTTGGGGGGTGGGTTGGCAACCCCAATGACCCAAGGCAAGACCCGTTCCCATCACCATGTTGGAAAGAAATCTTCTGCGCCCGATTGTTCCATTTTGCCTATCTTCTTGCATCTTGATAATGCTGTACAATCCTAAATAATGAATGCCTAAATTAAAATTAAGTAAATAATAGTCTTTTTTGAAGCTAAGAATTTGTATAATCTATATAGATTGAGACTTAAGTAAGATTAAAAACAGAATCAAAAACCCAGACTCGACCCCATAATAAAAATCGCTTCAGATTATGTTCAGTGAGTCTTTAACCCTTTTATGTTAGAATTTTTAAAGATTTTGTCATCGAGAGTCAGAACAAGGCTCTAGATTTGCTCTTGGAGAGTTATATGACTAGCAGTTACAGTGCCGACCAGATTCAAGTCCTAGAAGGGTTAGAGCCAGTCCGTAAACGACCAGGGATGTATATCGGAACAACGGGGCCGAGGGGGCTACATCATCTTGTTTATGAGGTAGTCGATAATTCCATTGATGAAGCATTAGCAGGGCATTGCACGCACATTGAAGTTGATATAAATGCTGATGGTTCGGTGACGGTGACGGATGATGGTCGGGGCATTCCCACTGATACCCATCCCACGACAGGCAAATCAGCCCTCGAAACCGTTATGACCGTACTACACGCGGGCGGAAAATTTGGCGGCGGCGGTTATAAAGTTTCGGGAGGATTGCATGGAGTCGGGATTTCCGTTGTTAACGCTCTTTCCGAATGGGTCGAAGTCTATGTCTGGCGAGAAGGCAAGGAACATCGACAACGTTTTGAAAAAGGGATTCCTGTCACAACCCTAGAAGCGACTCCTAATGCCGAGCATTCTACGGGAACTTCTATCAGTTTTCTACCCGATGTCGAAATTTTCAACGTCAGTATTGAGTTTGATTATGCGACTCTCTCAGGTCGGTTACGGGAATTGGCTTACCTGAATGCAGGGGTCAAAATTACTTTCAGCGATCGCCGTCCCGCCGAACCCCACATCGAAACCTACTGTTATGAAGGCGGGATCAAGGAATACATCACCTACATGACCAAGGAGAAAGAAGCCCTCCACCCAGAAGTAATTTATGTCTCTGGGGAAAAAAATGACGTTCAAGTAGAAGTGGCTTTCCAGTGGTGTATTGATGCTTATACTGATAATGTTTTAGGATTTGCTAATAATATTCGTACTATTGACGGGGGAACCCATTTAGATGGTTTAAAAGCCGTTCTCACTCGTACTATTAATAATGTCGCCCGTAAGCGCAATAAAATCAAAGAAAATGAATCGAATTTAGCAGGAGAAAATGTCCGTGAAGGCTTAACTGCCGTAATTTCGGTTAAAGTTCCTGATCCAGAGTTTGAAGGACAAACTAAAACTAAATTAGGCAATACAGAAGTCCGAGGAATTGTTGACTCTTTGGTTGGGGAAACATTAGGCGAATTTTTAGAATTCAATCCCCAGGTTGCTGATGCGATTATTGAAAAAGCAGTAACAGCT
This sequence comes from uncultured cyanobacterium, assembly GCA_963807635.1. Lineage (GTDB taxonomy): Bacteria > Cyanobacteriota > Cyanobacteriia > Cyanobacteriales > Microcystaceae > Snowella. Next base: position 38,093 of record CAWEDJ010000044.1, on the reverse strand, counting down.
TTCAAGGCCGCTGAAGCAGCCCGTCGAGCCAGGGAATTAGTCCGCCGAAAATCCGTTTTAGAATCCTCTACGTTACCTGGGAAATTAGCAGATTGTAGCTCCAGAAACCCCGAAGAATCAGAGATTTACATCGTGGAAGGCGATTCGGCAGGCGGTTCGGCCAAGCAAGGACGCGATCGCCAATTCCAGGCAATCCTACCCCTGCGAGGCAAAATATTAAACATTGAAAAAACCGATGATGCCAAGATTTATAAAAACACTGAAATTCAAGCATTAATTACGGCTCTTGGATTAGGCATTAAAGGAGAAGAATTTAATGTAGCCCAATTGCGTTATCACCGCATCGTAATTATGAGTGTCGCAGGTGATGAACCAACTCTCGTAATGGACGATACAGGCAAAACTGAATTTGTCAAAATCGGCGAATTTATTGATGATTGTATCGAAGGACGAAAAACCCCCGAACGTTATCAGGTCATCTCCTTTGATCCCAAGACAAATTTAACCCGCTTCCGTCCTCTCAAAGCCGTCATTCGTCATGGCCATGAAGAGCCGATGTACGAAATCAAAACCCGTTACAATCGCTCTGTTAAAGTGACTTCTTCCCATAGTGTTTTTGTCTATGACCAAGGCGAGGTCAAACTCAAAAAAGGAAATGAAATTCAAGTAGGCGATCTATTAGTCGCTAGTCGTCGCTTACCCCGTCCTGAACTGCAACCAACACGGATAGATTTACTCAAAACTTTCTATCAGGCAGGTTTGACGAAATCCCTCTACTTACAGGGTGAGTCAGTCAGACGTATTGCAAGTAAACGGGTTTTAGCTAAGGTAGAACGCCCTGATTTGCTGAGTGAGCCGCGAGTACAGTTAAAGGGTGAAGATTGGCAAGTTCTCATTCAACAGCGCCAAACTTCTCACATTTCTCAAAAGCAAGTTGCAACGCTTTGTGATGTCAAACAACCGATCACCATTAGTCATTGGGAACGGGGAATAAATCATCCGACTTTACCTTCTTTTCTTAAATATTTAGAGGCTATCGGGGGCAATGAACAAATTGTTTATGAAACCCTACCTTCTAAGTTAGAAAATTATATTAATCAAGATGATCAAAGCAAGAATTCCCGTTGGCGAGAAGTCAGCAATTACAAACTCTTTGAAGACTTTACGCCTAGCGAATTGATTGACCTAGACGATGAGATTCAATTAGTCCCCCAAGCTCATTTGGATAAGGCTTTTGATCGTTACTTACCCATTACGCCCGAATTACTTTGGTTTTTGGGTTGGTATGTGGCAGAAGGAACCCTTAGTCAGCATCAAGTGAGTCTTAATTTAGGACAAAAAGATCAAGTATTTATAACCGAATTAAGTAAGGCGATCGCCACTATCTTTGGAGAAACACCCCGATGCTATGCCGATCCCGATAGTCAAGGTATTAAACTCTATTTTCATAGTGTCTTAGCGGCTCGTTTATTAAAGGCTTGGAATCTGGCGGATGTGGCCGATCAAAAACAACTTCCCGATCTGGTTTTTAGCTTAAGTTCAGAACTACAACTCAAGTTTCTGGAAGGGTATTTTCTGGGAGATGGAACCATCGGAAATAATCATCTTTCTATGACCACTAATTCCACTTCTGCTAAGGATGGATTACTCTATTTGTTGGGTCAATTAGGGTTAATTGCCAGTCATTCTACCCACCAACCCTCAACGGCGATCGCGGCTCCTATTCAAACGCGCCATCCCTACTTTACGATTACAATCTGTGGGAAAGAGCAGTTAGAACAATCTCAACCCATTTGGCAACGTCATCATCTAGCACATTTATTGATTAATCATCTAGCGAATCCTACCCGCAAAGCCCAGGACTTTGTTCCCATTAGTGAGGATTTGATGGGATTAAAAGTGACTAGTAATCAAGAAATTGCTCTGGTTGGAGATTATGTCTATGATTTCTCCGTTGAGGATGATGAAAACTTTGTTTGCGGCGTGGGTGGTGTATTGGCTCACAATACTGACGCTGATGTAGATGGCGCGCACATCCGTACCTTATTACTGACCTTTTTCTATCGTTATCAACGAGATTTAGTCGATCAAGGTTACATCTATATTGCCTGTCCTCCTTTGTATAAATTAGAACGGGGAAAAAATCATTTTTATTGTTATTCTGACCGAGAATTACAACAGAAAATTAGTGAATTTCCTGCTAATGCCAGTTACACCATTCAACGGTTTAAAGGGTTGGGGGAAATGATGCCGACCCAGCTTTGGGATACGACAATGAATCCCGAAACTCGTTCGATGAAACGGGTGGAAATTGACGATGCCGCCGAAGCCGATCGCATTTTTACAGTCCTAATGGGCGATCGCGTAGCTCCCCGACGGGAATTTATCGAAACCTACGGATCGCGACTAAATCTAACGGATCTGGATATTTAAAATTCAAGCAAAGGGAGCGCGTCCAAGGTGAGACCAGGGGATCATTCCCCACCAAAACTTATCTTGAACGATTCGCTTCCCTAAAGCTCAAAACTTGCTATAGTTAAGCAGATAATTTGTGAATAAATCAGCCCGTAGCTACCGATTACCGATTAAAAGGATACCGAAAGATGCGAATCTTAGCACTTGTTCCTGGGGGAATTGGCGATCAACTCCTCTTTTTTCCACCCTAGAGAGCCTCAAAAAACAATATCCACAAGCAGTGATCGATGTGATCGTAGAGCCTCGCGCTAAATCAGCCTATCGGGTTTGTCCCTACGTCCATGAAGTTCTCCTGTTTGATTTTAAAGACCGCAATGGATTGGCCGATTACCTCAATCTGCTTGGCATTATCCGCGATCGCGAATACGTGCGGCCCTGAGCTTGGGGACAGACTGGGCGATCGGGCTGTTGCTCTGGCTGAATGGCATCCCCAAACGAGTTGCTTATCAAACGGGCAAATCCTACTTTTTATCCGATCCCGTTCCTCTCAACATGGATCAATACGAAGCCTTTCTTTACCATGACCTAGTCAAAGGCTTTGGCATCAAAACCCCCTGTCCCCCTCTCAAAGTTGCCGTTCCCAAAGAGGATATCCAGTGGGCCGAAGCAGAACAAAACCGCCTAGATTTAAAGGAAAATGGCTATATTTTGATTCATGATGGATTAAATAAACAGTCCCGTATCGAAGGGTTGGATCGAATTTATCCCGTGGAACAATGGCAAACGATTATTGACGATATTCAACAAAAACAGCCCAAACTTTCCATTGTGTTACTGCAAGATCCCGATGATGCCGAATGGATCGCGGAAATGCGCGAAAATCACGCCAATCTTAAAATTGTTCAATGCCCGGATATTGGAAAACTTGCTGCGATGATTGCGGGGGCGAACTTAATGCTTTGTACGGATAGCGCACCCATGCACCTGTCGATCGCCGTAGGAACCTATACCATTGCCCTGTTTGGCCCCACCCAAGTCAGCAAATCTCTGCCGCCTAATCAGGATCGATTTGTTGGACCTCTGATCTCCGAGCCTTAAAATTGCCGATATCAAACCCGCAACGATTTTAGAACAGGTGTGGCGTGGCTAAAATAAAAATTGAGGGGCTATTTGCATCACCGAAAAATCATGTCTTCCGATTATCTTGAACGTATTTTAAAAGCCCGTGTTTATGATGTTGCCAAGGAAACCCCCTTAGATTATGCCCCCAACTTGTCGGCCCGGCTTAATAATCGGCTTTTGCTGAAACGAGAAGATATGCAGTCAGTCTTTTCCTTTAAATTGCGGGGAGCCTACAACAAAATGGCTCAATTACCACCAGAATTATTAGCAAAAGGGGTAATTGCAGCTTCTGCGGGAAATCATGCCCAGGGAGTTGCCCTAGGTGCGTCTAAGTTGGGAACAAAAGCGATTATTGTCATGCCCGACAACGACTCCCCAGGTAAAAATTGATGCGGTCAAATTACGGGGCGGAGAGGTGATCCTTCATGGCGATACCTTTGATGATGCCTATGGCTATGCCCGTCAACTGGAAGCAGAAAAGGGGTTAACCTTTATTCATCCCTTTGATGATCCCGATGTAATTGCGGGTCAGGGAACCATTGGCATGGAAATTCTGCGCCAGTATCAAAAACCCATTCACGCCATTTTTGTCGCGATTGGTGGTGGTGGCTTAATTTCAGGGATTGCCTGCCTATGTCAAGCGATTATGTCCCGATATTAAAATTATTGGCGTAGAACCCGTTGATTCCGATGCCATGTCCCAATCCCTCAAAGCTGGGCATCGAGTGCGCTTAGATCAAGTGGGTCTATTTGCCGATGGGGTCGCAGTAAGGGAAGTGGGGGAAGAAACCTTTCGTCTCTGTCAGCAATATGTGGATGAAGTTATTTTAGTCGGATACTGATGATATTTGTGCGGCTATTAAGGATGTTTTTGAAGATACTCGATCGATTTTAGAACCTGCTGGGGCCTTGGCGATCGCTGGAGCCAAGGCCTATGTAGAACGAGAACAAATTACGGGACAAACCCTAATCGCGATCGCCTGTGGTGCAAATATGAACTTTGATCGCTTGCGCTTTGTGCGAACGGGCTGAATTGGAGAACGACGAGAAGCGATTTTTGCGGTCAACATTCCCGAAAAACCAGGCAGTTTACGCAAATTTTGTGAAATGTTTAGGCAAAAGTAATCTGACGGAATTTAATTATCGCATTGCCGATCGCACAGAAGCCCATATTTTCGTCGGGTTACAAATTCAAAACCGCGTGATGCCAGCCGCATTGTAGAAATCTTTGAAAAAAACGGTTTTAAAACCCTTGATCTCACCGATGATGAACTGACCAAACTCCATCTTCGTCATATGGTCGGCGGGCGATCGCCTTTAGCGAGTCATGAATTGCTCTATCGATTTGAATTTCCCGAACGGCCTGGGGCATTGATGAAATTTCTCGACTGTATGAGTCCCGACTGGAATATTAGCCTTTTCCACTATCGCAATCATGGAGCCGATTATGGGCGCATTGTGGTAGGAATGCAGGTTCCCCCCGATGAAATGGGAGAATGGCAAGCTTTTCTGGATACCTTGGGCTATCCTTATTGTAATGAAAGCGAGAACCCTGCCTATAAATTATTTTTAGGATCGTCTGATTAGTTTAATCGCTAATTTTTGGGGATCTCTAGGGATTTCGATGAAATTTATCCCTCACCTGCTTCTACAGGTCTGTTTGCTTAACTTTAACTGCGTTCCTTTGGCATTCCATTGAACTTGATCAAAAACCTGATGAAGAATACATAAGCCCCTTCCACTTTCCGATTCGTCGGGAGGAAGTAAGGCAGTGGCACAGTTAACATGAAGTTCGCAATCGCATTTTGGGGTAAAACCGTCTCCTTGGTCTGAGATAACCCAGGAATAGCCCGATTTAGAAATCAAAAAGCTGACCACAACCGATTTACTGGGATCAAGTTTATTTCCGTGTTTAGCGGCATTAACGAGGGCTTCTTGTAAACCCAACCGAATTTCGTATCGAATTTCAGAGGGAATATTGGCTAGGAGTAAATCTAGGACGGGATAAAGATAAAGGGTAGAATTGAAGCTTAAAGTACTCCAGCTTCGCTTAGTGGGAGGCAGTGAAATAGAAATCACACGCTTTTCCTCGTAAGATGGTTTTCAGTAAAGCTTTGTACAGGATCAACTTTTTTCGACGATTATGCTTGATGATAACTTTGATAAATTGCCTTGGGCCTGTTGTGTCAAGGATTACAAAGAGTTTGGTTAATCAAGTCACTCCGCCATTATAACGAATTTTTCCCCTAAGTCTCTATACAATGATAGAGGTCAAAGATAAAGTTATCTGCTATCGGCTACTCTAAAATGACAGCTTATCAATGGGAGAGATTTAAGGAGTGGTAATGGAAGTTAGGAATGAGAGGGCGTTTGAAAAGGGTCATAGGTAGTGTAGTGCATTTATGCCAATTGTTGTAACATCAGACGAGTTATCCCGATATCAATGAAAGGCCTTAAAAGTTTCAAGCAAAGCTTCATAATCTTTACTTAAACGTTGCCAATAATTAAACCATCCAAAGACTCGTTCCATTACTCAAGGTTTAGGCAAAACGACAAGACCTTCCATTGTATCCGACCGTAAAACTGACGACCGAATAAACCAAAAGTATCCATTATTTAGACGTATATTTAGACGTATAAAATCTTTTCCCAAAAATCCTTTATCCACAAAAATTCTAATTAATCGGGGATATTTCTTCGGAACTAGATTTGAGGGTAAGGGTTCAATCGCTGAATTTGGTGACCAATTCTGCTTTAGTCTTAAATAGTCGAGTTTCTTTTCGAGATATGGATAAACAAAACTCAAACACAGAAAACTTTTGGGAATATTTGAGCAATTCTCGATTAATCCGCTATTTATTGTTGTTTGGCTCTGCCTGGGTCACGATTCTCCTGATTAATTATTTTTACAGCACGATCGCGCTATTTACCGCCGCAGGAATTTTTGCCGCCCTGTTAAATTATCCTGTGGCTTGGTTGTCGCGCTATATTCCCAGGGGATTTGGCGATCGCGATTACCTTTATGGTCGCCCTAGCCTTAATGTTGGCATTGGTCACAGGCATCGGACTCCAGGCAGTTAGTCAGGGTCAGGGGTTAGTCAGCCATCTCAAGGATGCACTCAAACAACAAGATTTACTGCCCTACCAGGATTTTTTGGAACGTTTAGATATTGGCAAAGTGATTGATAAATTACAAACGGGTTTAGCGTCGGGTTTAGGTATTTTGCAAGGCATTTTTTCCAGTGTGTTTGCGGGAATTTTTGGCGCAGTGATTGGTCTTTATATGCTGATTGATGGTGACAAGCTTTGGCAGTCTTTTCTTAATTTATTGCCTATTGCTTACCGCGATCGCTTTGCCCAGACCTTTCGCCAAAGTTTTCTGGGTTTTATACGGGGACAAATTGCCTTAATGGTATTTTTATCCATCGCCAGTTTTGTTGTGTTTACTGTTTTAGGGGTTAATTATTCTCTGGTTTTCGCGCTGATTATAGGCGTGCTGGATGCAATTCCTGGTATTGGTGCGACCCTCGGCGTTTTAATTGTGACGTTACTAGTTTTCAGTTCCCAGGGGAATTGCGATCGCGATCAAGGTCATTGTTGGTTCTATCATACTGCAACAAATTCAAGATAATATTATTCGTCCTAAAGTGATGGGAAATGCTCTAGAATTAAACCCTGTTATTCTCTTTTTGGCTCTCTTTATTGGGGAACGAGTGGCAGGATTATTGGGGGTTTTTCTCTCTATTCCTATTGCGGGTATGATTGCTATTTGGATGGGATTACTACAGGAAGAAAAAAGGCTATTAGAAGAAACAAAAAAAGACTTTTCCGATCTCTCAGAAAAATCCTGATTAGTTCAATTAACATATGGGCTAATACCTATCAAGTTGAAGATTTGCCTGAATACGTTCAGCAACTGTTTCACCCGTCCGCACTGCCCCCTCAAAAAATCCTGCCCAGCGATCGGCCATTTCTGTTCCTGCCCAATGGATTCGTCCCACTGGAGTTGTCAGAGCATCCCCAAAACTTGTCCAGACACCAGGCGGCATAAAAGCGGCGTATCCCCCTCCCGTCCAGGGTTCGCCAGGCCAATCCGACTTCGTCGTAGGTCACAGGAGATAACGCTTCATCGCCGAAATAAATCGCTAAATCCGAGAGAACCGCCCCACGACGATCGCTTTCACTCATGGGTTGCCAACGTCCAAAGCGATCGCCAACGACAAAGGTTGCAATTACTCCAACGCCTGTTTCTGGATCAGAACTATCGGCACAAAGTTCAATCCATTCGCAGTTTCCTTTGGCAATGCCAGCTAGTCCTTTTTCTCTCCAGAATGGGCGATCGTAGGAGATTAAAATTTTGGCACAGCAACCCATTGGCACTCGTTGAGTGAGTTGCGCTCGTGAAGGCGGCATGGGCGGATCGTAGTGAATTCGACCTGCTAGATGGGGTGGCATCGCAACAACAACAAATTTTGCAGTAAAGCAATTATGGGAAGTTTTTATTTCAACCTCTGTTTTGCTATGGTGAATGCTTAAAACGGGTTCGTTTAAATGAATGCGATCGCCTAATTCGGCAGCAATCTTTTCAGGAATTTGTCCTGCTCCCCCGTGAAGAAGTTCCGCTTCGGGATGTTCGGATTGTGGCGCACTGTTTTGTCCCCAAAGAATATGAAGAAGAGACACTTGACTGGGTTCGGCGGGGCCTGAAAACCAGCAGCACGACACAAATAGGAAAAGTACCAGTGTCCAAAATCAGTATGGGTATTGTCTTCAATCCAACGGGCAAAAGTATCACTATCAAGCCGTTTATTTTGCTCATTCGGGCGGGGATATCCATCAGGCATTGCACTAGAAAGTTGATGAAAACGTTCCCAAGCCGTCATCGCATCCTGCCATTCTTCTTCGGGCAAATCGGGAATTTCACCTTCATGAATTCCTTGAAAGAAGCCATTAAATTCGTAGCGTTTGCCATTGAACACAAGCACCGTTTTCCCATGAGCAGGAGAAGGAAAGCGACGGACTTTATATTCGTCTAGTAGGGCTAAGAATCGCGTCTGGGTCGGGCCGAACCCATTGACCCCCCAAATCGATCCATTGTCCTGATTCTAGAGTCCGACCATACATTCTCCCCCCAAGGCGATCGCGGGCTTCAATTAACAAAATATTTTGACCAGACCGATGCAAATTACGAGCCGCAATAAGTCCTGAAAGTCCAGCACCAACGATGATGCAATCATAAACTTTGGGTGTTAATAATGACATTTTATTGACTCCAGAGTTGAATTTTTTATTCTATTTGTATAATACAACCTTAAGACCTTTAAGATTGAGATACTGTATTTTTACTAATTATCGAAAAAATAATACTGACATTTGAAATTTTTGCATTAACATAACCAAAAATTATCTACTTAGAAACTAACCCCAAAAATTCTCTTTATGTTGACACAAATCCCTGAACGACAAATGCACTGGGTTCGCTGGGTTTTAACAAGCGGATGGCTATTACTCATCGCCTCTCTTTTGTATGATCCCTGGACATCAGCCCTGACTGAACCCGATCACCCTTGGAGTCCCCTACGTCTTACGGATGTGTGCATTAAAGTACAAGGGGTATGCTTACCCCAAGAACCCTACGCTTTGGGAGCAACGCTTTTTTGGGGAGCAGTCGTTCCATCGGGCATTTTCATTTTGTTAGTCTTTGGCCATGAATTGTGGCGACGGATTTGCCCTTTATCTTTTTTATCTCAAATTCCCCGCGCCCTCGGTTGGCAAAGACAATTTAAACGGGAAAACCCAAAAACAGGAAAAGTACGCTACGAATTAGCAAAAGTTAAGGCGGATTCATGGCTGGGAAAAAACTATTCCTATCTTCAATTTGGTTGGTTATTTGTAGGATTGTGTGGACGAATTTTATTTTTTAATGCCGATCGCCTGATGTTGGCTTTATGGATTTTGTTTGCGATCGCGGCGGCCATTTTTGTCGGTTATTTCTATGGTGGAAAATCCTGGTGTCAATATTTTTGCCCAATGGCTCCTGTCCAGACTATTTTTAGTGAACCGAGTGGTTTATTAGGCAGTAAACCCCATTTGAGCGACGAAAAAATTAGTCAATCCATGTGTCGCACTGTTCTACCCGATAAAACCGAACAAAGTGCCTGTGTTGCTTGCCAAAGTCCTTGTTTTGATATTGATTCAGAAAGAGCCTATTGGGAGGGGTTAAATACTCCTGAAAAATCCTTTGTGCGTTACGGTTATGTTGGTTTAGTCATCGGCTATTTTCTTTATTATTATTTATACGCAGGCAACTGGGATTATTACTTTTCAGGAATCTGGAATCGTGATCCTAATCAACTCGCTTCCTTGATGAATCCTGGACTCTATCTTTTTGGACAAGCGATTAATATCCCCAAGCTCTTGGCAGTGCCTTTGGTATTAGGAAGCTTTACCGCGATCGCGATTATTTTAGGACGAGCCATTGAAGCCCAAGCACAATCCTATTTTCAGAAAAATTTTAACGTAAAACCTGAAGTCATTCGCCATCGTTTGTTTGCTATTTGTACTTTTTTAATTTTTGATTTCTTTTTCCTATTTGCAGGTCGTCCCCTTCTTCAGTTACTCCCTGTTTGGGTTCAATACGTTTTTGATCTAAGTCTAGTTTTTTTGAGTACATTGTGGTTACAAAAAACCTGGAACCAAAGTCGAGAAATTTACTACCGCGAAAGTTTAGCCCTTCGTTTACGCAAACAATTGGAGAAATTACAACTCGATGTTTCCCAATTTCTCGAAGGTCGTTCTCTCAAAGATCTCCAACCTAATGAAATCTATGTCTTAGCGAAAGTTCTGATTGGCTTTAACCGAGAAAAACAACATCAAGTTTATAAAGGCGTTGTTAAAGAATCCTTAGAAGAAGGTTATGTCAATAGTGCCAGTAGCCTAGAAGTCCTAAAACAAATGCGGCAAGAATTGGGAATTACTAACGATGAACACCGCACAGTATTAGAAGAATTAGGCATTGAAGATCCTGAATTACTCAATCCCAATCGTCAATGGAGTTTAGAAAATCAAGTCCGTTTAAACGGTTATCAAAAATCCTTAGAACGAATCTTGAGACTCCAACAATTATCTTCTGAAGGAACCATTGAATTATCTCCCCAAGACTCAGCTAAAATGCGTTCTCTCAGTCGAGAATATTTAATTACGGCTCAGGAAGAAGACTCAATTTTAGCAGGGCTTTCTCCTAATACAGATAGTTTGGTAAAATCTGAATTTTTACTGGCTCGATTAACAGAACTATCTGATCGCGATCGCGCCTTAGAGCAACCGAGTCTGCAAGAATATCAAGCCGTCGTAAAAATATTAAAAGATAATATCAAACATAACCAAATATTGATTGTCAAAAACCTTTTAATAATTCTAAAAAATCGACAAAATGAACCGAATACGTTAACCATATTGCAGTCAATTAAAACGATAGTTTCTTCTGCTCTACTAGAAGTTTTAGAGAATGAAAAATCACAAAATCAGTGGAGTCAAGATATTGTTAATATTTTTACTCAAACTGAAGCAAACTCTACAGATTTTTCGAGGGAATATTCGACCCAAGAAATAGTCAGTCACCTAGAAATTTTCTTAGAAAATGACAATTCTTTGATTCAATGCACTGCTCTTTATCTCATCGCCCAACTCGATTTAACTAAGTCCCAGGCGATCTCCCGTCATTTAACCCCAAACTCCCCAATTCCTCTAGTTCAAGAAACCCTAGAAAAAATTCTTTCGGTAACAACTTCTCCCGCTCTCTCGATTTTTTCTCGACTAGAAAAATTGGTTTATTTATTTAATAGTGATTTCTTTGAGCAAATGCAAACGGGAACCCTGATAGACTTGGGCGATCGCGCTGAGATCAGGATTTACACCAAAGATCAAGCCATCACCGAAGCGGGGGATACCTGTCGGGAATTGTTATTGCTAATTGAGGGAGAAGCCAAGATTTACTACCATCTGGCAGATGAGGTTCGGATTGAAAGTCTCTACCCTGGACAAGTCTTGGATGAGCTAGAAGTTTTGGGCCATAGCAATTTAGAAAATACGATCCTTGCCGACAGCGAAAATACTCGCATCTTAGCGGTTTCAGTCGATGCCTTTGATGATCTTCTGGATCAAGATCCTGACTTTGCCCGTCGGGTTCTAGAACTCGAAAGTCAACAACTCCAAAAATTAACGCGATCGCGAAGAACATCATTGTCAACTAGACTTTAACCCTGAATTGTTGATATTTTTCAGGATTCCTGTTCTTTTTGTTGTCGCACCAAATCCACACCGCGAGAAGTTCCAATACGGGTTGCCCCAGCTTCAATTAAGGCGATCGCCTGTTCTAAGCTACGAATTCCGCCCGAAGCCTTGATGCCGACCCGACCTTTCGCGATTTTTTTGAGTAAAGCCACATCTTCCACTGTTGCACCGCCTGACCAGCCCGTACTGGTTTTCAGGTAACTTGCCCCTGCATCCAGACAAATTTCGGCGGCCAGTTGTTTTTCTGTTTCTGTGAGCAGAGACATTTCTAGGATCGTTTTTACCGTTTGTCCTGTTTCTTCACAAATTTGGGCAATTTCTTGGTAAATTTCTTCGGTTTTACCTTCCTTTAACCAACCTAAATTAATCACTACATCCAGTTCCGTTGCACCATTTTCTACGGCTTCCTGGGCTTCATATAATTTAACCGCCGAAGTCGTTGCCCCGGTGGGAAAACCAATGACGCTACAAACCTGAATTCGTTTATTTCTGACCAATTCAACGGCCTGATGAACAAAAGTAGGATAAACGCAAACAGTAGGAAACCCGTATTGATCCGCCTGATTACAATATTTTGCTAACTGCTCGGTGGTTGCTAGGGGATCGAGCAAGGAATGATCGATATAGTCCGCAATGTCAATATCCGTATTAGGTCTAGCCATTCTGATTTCTCCAATTAATTTCTAGTTTAACCGTCTAGTTCATTTTCCATAATCTTGGCGATCGCGGATTGGGCATTATCTTGAAATTCCTTAATATTCACCCGCTCCAGGATAATCACCGCAAAAATTAGACCCAACGCTTGCAGAACAAAAACCATTCCGTAGGCAAACACAGGATTGGTAAAGAGAATTTTGCCTAAATTGAGAATAACACCGCCCAATACGGTTGCTAATCCCCTAGACATCGCTTGAGCGAGTCCCCAGGCTCCGATAAAAGTTCCTGCGGTTTCTGCCGCCGTCAGGTCTAACATCAAATTGGTTGCGCCTGCGGTGATGATGCCCGATGCTAACCCGAAAAAGAGTAAGCCTGATTTCAATAAACTTTGATTTGCAGTAAATCCTGCCAGAATAATTAAAATTAAGCAGGCAGAAGCCAATAACGCCCCCAATTTAGTGGTTCTTTTTTTCCCTAAACGGGGAATAATTAAAAAGCCTGTGGTTCCAATCCCCAAAAGGGTTCCTGTTCCAAAAAAAGCATTCAGTTTAGTGGTTTCTGAAATGCACATCCCAAAAACTTCTCCGCCGTAGGGTTCCATCACCGCATCTTGCATAAATAAACTAAGGGTCAACACCAACAAAAAACTAAAAAAGAAACCTGTTTGACGACTGGCAGTTAGGACTTTGAGGGCATGGCCAAAGGTGATTTGGTCTTCTCTCGGATGACTTGCCGTTTCTGCATTGATTCGGCGACTAAAGCGAGAATATTTCTTTTCCACGCCCCAGGTAGAAACAAAACCGAGGAGTAAAACCAAGGACGGCATCAAAATAAAAACAGGGTTAACGGTCTTTTGGAGGAGGGCGATATCGGTAATTTTTTGGGTCTGAGTCGGGTCATAACTAAGGATGGCATCACCGCAAATATCGGGACTATTGAGGAGTTTGGAACCCACGATCGCGCCTAAGACAATGCCCACCATCAACATTGACCACACAATACTCACGAGTTGGGAACGGTTATCTTCGTCTGACACATCGACTAACAAAGCCGCAAAGGGGGTTGAACTGGCACTCAAGGCCAGCCCGTAACCCGCAAACACCATCGCTAAAACCAATGCCCAGCCGTAGGTTACGACACTCCAGCCCGTTGCTTGTAGGCTTAATCCCAGTTGCCAAACGACTTGTAGAGCGAGAAACGAGATGAGGGTAAAGAGAACTGTGCCAATCCAGATAAAGCCACTGCGATGATAACCAAAGAGTTTTTTGCTATCGGACATCTGTCCAAACCAGACCCGACTAGGACTGACGAACTGATACATGGCGATCGCGCCTGCGGCAATACCAGGGAGGACGATTAATTCATCGATCATGATGCGGTTGAGTACGCCGAGGGTCAGGAGGGACATGATACCTAATCCCATCTGAAAAAGCCCTAAGCGAAACATGGTCAGGAGTTTTAATTTGGGTGGATTGGTGATAGGGGAGGATAAATCGGCGATCGTCATGGTATGTGAACAATTTTTTGGGATAAATGTATTGATAATTGACTATTATAATAGACTGACTAAATATTAGTTATTGTTTAAAATTTTCTTTATAAAATAAATTCAAAATTATTATTAATTGAACATTTAACTGCCACCGAAAATTCTCCCTTTGAAGATGTAGATTTTTCTATTCTGGATTCAGCTTCTTGAGCAAGAGTTTGTAACTCTAAATTTTCTAAATCTTGTTTAGCAAGTTCTAATACCTGCTTTAATATTTTAATTTCTTGAAGTTTATCAAGTCTTCGTATTTTTAAATTAGGACGATCTAATGCTAGAGATTTAATTGTATTTTTTCCCCTCTCTTCTTTATCAATCCCCACAGGGATCTCGCCGTTAAATTGAATAAAATTTTCAGGATCTTCTTTTCCTGGGTTAATAAATATCGGTTTTTCTATTTTTATATTATCATGATGGCTTGTGGCACGGTCTTCAGGATTGATTAACGGAAAAAGATTTTCTTTATGGCGTTGATTACAAGCTGTGCAAGCTAAATATAGATTATCCCAGAAGTGTTGAACGGGGAAAAAATTCCTAGAAAATCGAGTATTATAGATACATAAAAAGCAAAGTAAGATATAAACAATGAATGTGAATAGCCATGCAATAACAATTTTCCCAAAACTAATGAAAGAGCTTCTGAAGCCATTGCCCAAAAATGATTATCCCGCCTAAATACATTTTCTTTTGTGTCCTGTTGGATAGGATTTGCACTGGATAAAAGTATCGTCAGCATGAGAGACTTATGTACACGCTGAAAATGCAAGGAATTAATGTCAATACTCAACATTTTCTAAGGCGAGTAAAATCCGAGAGACAGAAGCATTTGAGAAAATAATCAATGAACTAAATAAAAGATTAGTAAACAAAAAAGGAAAAGAAAAAGCTAGAGCTTTATTTCCAATTGACTCAACAATAATCACACTAACAAGTAAACTGTTATGGACAAGAAAAATGGCATCAAGTAAAATTATTTTGTGGACTAAATAGTATCACCACAGAAGTGGGGGGGATTGTCATCAATTTTGGTCAAGGACATGACTCTAAAGAAGGAAAAAAAACTATAGAAGAAATTCCTGTAAATGGAGTTGGGGTAATGGATAGAGGATTTTCTTCTAATGAAAGAATCGAAAATTATTAGAGAAAAAAGACAAGCATTTTGTTTTAAGGGTAAAAAATGATATGAAGCTAGAAATGCTGGAAAATGGTCAGAGCAAGCTAGGAGCAGAAAAAAGAGAAATAGAAGTAAGAATGGTTGAGTTTTGTGATCTAGAAAGTCAAAGTGAATTTCGGATAGCGACGGACTTACCCTTAGAAGGAGAAGGGGGAGTAAGTAATGAGGAAATTGCCGAAATGTATCGACAAAGATGGCAAATAGAATTCTTTGGAAGTTCTTAAAAATGCACCTAAAGCTTGACCATTTAATAACAAAAAACGAGAGAGGAATTCGGATACAAATTTATAGCTGCATCATAGGTTATTTGATTTTACAACTAATAGATATTGAGGAAGTGTTTGGCAAAAGCTTATTAGATAAATTGCGATATTTACAGAGTTTTATGTGTCAACATATCAGCTATGTACACTGGTTTAGGAAAATTGTCTGTGCAATCTAATATTGTCGTTTTGGGGTTATTATGTTTTTAAATGTAAAGTTTTGTTACAGAATTCAACATTTCTGAGATTATCCCATTCATAGGCTAACCAATAATAACCTGGTCTTTGCAGAGGTTTTCCTTTTTCTTGTCGATAAGCTTGTTTGGGACGAAAATGTTCGATATCCCCTTCTTCATGGATAATTTGTTCACAAAAACAGCATTTACCATGTTGGGATTGAATCAAAGCTTCTTTAACATCTTTATAAGCATAAATATTGCCATTAAACAAAAATTTTTTCTTTCCATTTTGATAATCTTGAGAATTACGAGTATAGGAAAAACAATGGGATTTTCGTTTCTTTTTTCCTTCTGTAATAAGTTTGTCAGGAGGTTGGATTGATTTATGAATGCGAATCACTTTTTTGTTGAGTTTCTAAAAGTTTAGCGGCACGACGAATAATATCCATTGCTTGAATATCTTCTGGCGTTTCCCCTGTCGGTAAATGGCCGATTTGTTCAGCGATCGCTTTTAATTCAGCTTTATCTTTTGGGGTTAATTTTGGTTTAGTTAAAATTTCTTCGCGACGTTTTAACAAGGGATCGAGAGTGGCTGGCGCCGAGCAGAAGGCAGTTCAAAAAGACTGGTTAAAATTTGATCGACTCGCCAATTATCAATGATTTCGGGATTATTATCAATTACCACGCGATCGCCTTCTCGACGAAGTAAAACAATATTGGCATCCTGAGCGGCTTGAACAACGAGGGGACTATGGGCAGTCACAATAAATTGGGTATTCGGAAAGCGTTCTGTCAGAAAGTCCATGATCGTTCGTTGCCATTTAGGATGGAGATGCAAATCAATTTCATCAACTAAAACAATCGCAGGTTCAGATAAGGGATCATCGCTTTCTGGATAACGTTTATAAAGACGAATAACGAGATCTAATATCCAAGTCATCATGGTTTTGTAACCCAATCCCATATCTACAAAAGGAATCCAACCATAGGGCATTTTGAATTTAACATGAGGGCGAGTATTTCCGCGATCTTGTAAAAAAATATCAATATCTTCTACATCAGGTAAGACTCGTTTGAAAATGTCTTTAATACCACTAATTTGTTTGTTTAAATCTTCTTGCTTTTTTCCCTGGGAGTATTTACTGGAATAATCGGTCTGTAATAACCATTCTTCTGCATTAATGAGAGACGTATTTTCCAAGAATAAACTAATTGAGTCTTCTTGATAATGTTGTTCGCTTAAATTAGGTTTTCCAACTCTTCTAGTTGCTCCATAGCCATAGCAAATTAGCCCAGGAAGATCATCAGATAAATCCATATGAGATGTAAAAGTAGAAGGAAAACAAGATATTGATTTTTTTTTTAATTTTTTGTAATGATTAAGATTAGGATTTAACCAAGAAAGTTTAGATCCAAATGCGATGTCAGCTTTCAAATTCCAATCACTGGTAACTATTTGAAAAGAGTTGCCTCGTTCCGAAAAACCATTAAAATAATAAATTGGATGAAGAAAAATAGGCACTATCTCTTTTCTAGATTTTTCGATTTTCATACTTATTCCAGCTATACAACGAAGTAAAGTTGTTTTTCCAACTCCGTTATCACCGAGAATAACTGTCCATTGAGCAGGATTATCATTTTTGTCAGATAAATCTAAAACTTGTCTGTCTTTAAAACACAAAAAATTCTCAACCTCTAAGCTTAAAAAATAAGCAATAGGCATTTTATTTGATTCTTCGACTGATTCCGTCTTTTTTGAAGTTCTTGCCATAACCGTCATCGAAAATCTAAAAACAATAAATCAATCATACAATTTTAATTCATCATTCGCTATTTTATCTCAATTTATTTTAAAAAATTACTTTTCATCCAACTTCTTGTTCCAAAGAATTGACAGGACTGACCCGCAATCTTCGCTGAAAAAATTAAGGCTTCCCTAAAATCATTCTCTAATATTGGTTGAGCAGCATTTTTAAAGTGATTGACAATAAAATGACAAAATGCCCCATGAAAAATATCTCCCGCTCCTAATGTATCAACCGCATTGATTGAATCTATCGTTATTTCTCCTGAATAATTTTGCCCAACATATTGAATCGGTTTATCTCCCTGGGTAATTGCAATCTGGGGAATAGAATAAGATTTTAAATACTCAAAAATATCTGCTTGATTCTGACAACTAGGTGGATAAAAATTAGCAGAACAAATCGCATAATTAACAAACGGTAACACCTTTTCAAAACCTGCTTTCCAACTGCCACCATCCATTACTACAGGAATATTTTTAGCTTGGGCTTGGGAACGCGATCGCTCCACTAATAGCCATCTGATGACCGTCAATTAACACAATATCAATATTCGCCAAAATATCAGGGGGAATTTGCTGACATTTTGCTTGAAATTTAGTTGCATTCAGAGAAATAACCGCCCGTTCTCCTGTCTTTTGAGTCACGATCACAGAAGAAACTGAGGGAGATTCGCTCCAAGTGGGTTCTAAATCTATGCTATGAATAGATTGGTTTGCTAAATCCTGACGAATCACTTGACTAAGGGCATGATTGCCAATCACACTCAGTAATTTTGCCTGATTTCCCAAATAACCAAAGGTAATTGCGGCATTGGTGGCGGGGCCTCCTGGGTTGATCGCGGAATCAAGAGCGACAATTTTCTGGTTGCGATCGGGAAAATGGTCAACCAAATATAAAAAATCTAAGGTTGTGAGACCGACAAATAATCCATTCATTTAATATAAATAATAACGTATGAAAATAGGAAAATTATACCTAGTCGGGACACCGATTGGGAATCTAGAGGACATGACCTTTCGAGCGATTAAAACCTTAGAAAGTGTCGATTTAATTGCCGCAGAAGATACTCGTCACACGGGCAAATTATTGCAATATTTTAAAATTACGACTCCCCAAATTAGTTATCACGATCATAATCATCATTCTCGTTTACAAACTCTCTTAAATCATCTTCAGCAAGGTAAGGATTTGGCTCTCGTGACCGACGCAGGGATGCCAGGCATTTCCGATCCAGGCTATGAATTAGTTCAGGCTTGTTTAATAGAAAAAATTGAAGTGGTTCCTATTCCAGGCGTGACGGCTTTAATTACGGCGATTGTGACATCGGGCTTACCGACTGATCGCTTTATTTTTGAAGGGTTTTTACCGACCAAGGGCAAGGAAAGACAGGCTCGTTTACAGGCCTTACAAGGGGAATCTCGCACCTTGATTTTTTATGAAGCTCCCCATCGTTTATTAGAAACGTTGACAGATTTAGCCCAGGTTTTAGGTAACGAGCGATCGCTGGTAACGGCTAGGGAATTAACGAAATTGCACGAAGAATTTTGGTATGGAACTTTAGCCGAAGGAGTCGCCCACTATACTCAAACGACACCCAAGGGAGAATTTACCCTCGTCGTTGGCGGACAGATTAGGGTTGATCGCGTTATTCCGTCGGATGACATCTTAAGGGGTGAATTAGCGCAATTATTAGCAGAAGGGATGAGCCGCTCCCAAGCCAGTCGTCATCTTGCCGAGCTAACCGAAATGCCCCGCCGTCATCTTTATCAATTGGCGTTGGATTTATGAAAAAACAGACCCTAAGCCGCCTGACATTGGAGCAATAAACCCAGCTGTTCTAAACCTTTATTCAAATGACGAGTAACGGTCATGGGACTGATGCCAATTTCCTTGGCCGCTTCCTTGCGGGGTAACTCGCGTAAATATACGGATTCGATCGCCGCTTTGGTACGGTCTTCCAACTGATTAATCGCGCCCTGAAGTTGCAAGCGGTCTTCTTCTAGACCTTGTTTGACTTGGATTTGCACATCTGCAATGGTTTCTGCGATCGTGAGAGAATAATCAGCCGAATGGGAAATATTAATATCTAAGCTGATCAGGGCGCGATTTTGCAGAATAGACTGGCATTCTTTCCATTCATCTAAGGAAATCGATAATTCTTGAGCAACTTCTGCTTCTTTGGCGGGTCTGCCTAAACGGAGATGTAATTGTTTACGAATATTTTTTCCTTTGGTATAAAGTTCTTGCCAACGTCGAGGAATCCTTAGCACGCTAGATTTATCTCGAAGATGGTGCAGAATTTCCCCCCGAACGTAAGGAATAGCAAAAGAACTAAAGGCAGTTCCCTGATGGGGATTAAATCTCTCAACCGCGCGGATCAAACCTAGATAACCGACCTGCTCCAAATCTTCGTAGGGTTCGACGCACTGCCGACTGAGGCGATAGGCAACCTGGCGAACCAACCCTGCGTTTAGCTGTACCAATTGATTGCGTAATTTTAAGGAGGGATTACGGTGATAACGAGAGAAAAGTTCTAGACAACGTAAAGGGGAATATTGAGCGACCATAGTTGCTAGTGTCCAAATTGATTCCAAGACTTTGTATAAATCTTATTGTGCGTGTCTCTCTTCGTTGGTACTATCGGCATTCTACGGAAATCTCGCGATCGCGTTTGTATTACCCCTCGGTATATACAGAGACGTTTTGGTTTTCGAGCATGGTTTGAGCCAGTGTTAAACGGTCTGCTTAAGGAGTATCGGTTTATACGGAGATGGTTACAGAAATGTTACGGAGATAGTTATCAAATTAAACATCAGAAGTGGCTTAATTCCTGCGGTTACTTAAAAAGGGGCTTAGGCCCCTTACTGACATGACGAATCAATGGTTTGCCCGCCATCACCCCCTGACTAAATTGGGACAGACTAGACTTCTGTTTGGGCCAAGTTAAAAAATCCTGGGGTTTTTCCCGCCGCGTTAGAACCATCTTTCTGAGAAAGGATGACCGCACTAATTTGATCACTCATAATGGCGACCTTTTTTTCTGTTTGCTTTTCACAGGTGAGTTCTAAAAGCTCTGGAGTCGGCGATCGCATCGCGGTCGTAATTTGGGCATAGAGGGCTTCGGCATCAACGGTTTCTTTACGTTCTACAGAAACGGGCATGGGCGAATACTTCAACGTGACATTAACACTAATCATGGATACTCCGACAATAAAAGACGCGATGGATGAGGTTATCTGGCATTATCCCTGATCCCCGTCTCCTTAACCTACAGATAAAATTTTAGGTTTTGTTAAGAATTGGGGTAGAAACCTTTCCTCATTTCCCTTAATATAGTGTAAGTTAAGAAAAGTAACGATTTCTCACATTTGGTCTAAACTTCTGCTTCTGAATATCTCAGTCAGTGGCGTTAAACCCAAAAAGAGAAGTTAAAATCCTGTACTTATTTATTATTCGGAGATTTGTGCGATGACGATTGCAGTCGGACGCGCCCCAGTAGAACAAGGTTGGTTTGATGCCCTGGATGACTGGCTAAAGCGCGATCGTTTCGTTTTTATCGGTTGGTCAGGGTTACTCCTATTCCCCTGCGCTTTCATGGCCCTCGGTGGTTGGTTAACAGGCACGACCTTTGTAACCTCTTGGTACACTCACGGTTTAGCCAGTTCCTACCTCGAAGGTGCTAACTTTTTAACCGTTGCGGTTTCTTCTCCCGCCGATGCCTTCGGTCACTCCCTACTTTTCCTTTGGGGGCCCGAAGCTCAAGGAAATCTAACCCGTTGGTTCCAAATCGGTGGTTTATGGCCCTTTGTCGCTCTTCACGGTGCGTTTGGATTGATTGGCTTCATGCTCCGTCAATTTGAAATTTCCCGTTTAGTCGGCATTCGTCCCTATAACGCGATCGCCTTTTCTCGCCCCATCGCCGTATTTGTCAGCGTCTTTTTGATGTACCCCTTGGGACAATCCAGTTGGTTCTTTGCACCCAGCTTTGGGGTAGCAGGAATCTTCCGTTTCATCCTGTTTTTACAAGGATTCCACAACTGGACATTGAATCCCTTCCATATGATGGGAGTTGCGGGTATTCTTGGGCGGTGCGCTACTCTGTGCTATTCATGGTGCAACCGTAGAAAACACCCTCTTTGAAGACAGCGATCAAGCCAATACCTTCCGTGCGTTTGAACCCACTCAAGCGGAAGAAACCTACTCAATGGTGACAGCGAACCGTTTCTGGTCACAGATTTTCGGTATTGCCTTCTCCAACAAACGTTGGTTACACTTTTTCATGTTATTTGTGCCTGTTACGGGCCTATGGATGAGTTCCATTGGTATCGTTGGTTTAGCTTTAAACCTACGTGCCTATGACTTTGTTTCCCAAGAACTACGGGCTGCTGAAGATCCCGAATTTGAAACCTTCTATACCAAAAATATTTTGTTAAATGAAGGAATGCGAGCTTGGATGGCTCCGCAGGATCAACCCCACGAAAACTTTATTTTCCCTGAAGAAGTTTTACCTCGTGGTAATGCTCTCTAAGTTAATAAGTTGATTTTAGATTTGAAGGGTGGTTAATAGCTGCCCTTTTTTTATTTGCTGAATTAGCAATCGGCGATCGCTCTAAAAATGGTTAAAATAGCTTATGAGATTTCTTGAGGAAATTCCAATGTCAATATCACGCTCTGTAACTTTATCATTACCGATAGATTTGTTAAATAAGGTAGAAGAAGTTATTCAAACTCAAAAGCCGAATAGTTTAGATGAGTTTGTCACTTTAGCTTTAAGGGATAAATTAGTTAAGGCGAATGCTATTAATGTAACTTCTGAGAGTAGTTTATCTCAGCAGGAAGTTAGTCTAGAAGAAGATCCGATTTGGTTACTGGGGACTGACACAGTTGAAGATGCGATGACGGATGCTTCAATTAATTTAGATTATTCTCTTTACCATCAAGTTTAATTATCTACAATTATAGAATTTTCTCTCTATGGTAGCCGTAGAAAAAACTCAACTCAATTTCTAACAATATGACAAAATACAGCAAACTAGCAGATTTGGAATCACTTGTACAAACGATTGATGATCCTAATGTTCGAGCCTATGCCCAAGAGTCAGTAAATTCTTATTTTGCGGAAGCATATAGGGCCGCCATCGTTTCCATTTGGATCGCAGTAGTTTATGATCTTTATCAAAAGACTCGCTATCTTGCTGAACTATACAAGGATAATGCCGCTAAAATAAGTATTGATGAAATTAATAAAATACGAAATTCTTCTGATAAAAAGCAAATTGCATCATGGGAAAGAGAAATTTTAAGATATGCTCATGATGATATTCATATGATAACTGATACAGAATATGAGCATCTAGAAAGAATTCAAAAAGATCGACATCGCTGCGCCCACCCTGTTTTAGATTCTGAGGGTCTTCTTTTTCAACCTTCACCAGAACTTACCCGAACTCATATCAGAACAGCAATAGAAGTTGTTCTCAGTCAGCCTCCTATCATGGGTAAAGCATCAGGTGACGCTCTAATCCGTGATGTTGAAAGTAATTATTTTCCCTCTGATATAGAAGGAGTTAAAAAGATTTTAGGGGAAAGACATTTATTTAATTCAGATAAGTATGTGGAAAATTTATTACTGTTATCATTGAAAAATATTTTATATATAGAACAGGAGTCCACAAATTATATTGATAGATATATTCTTGTAGCTGTGTCTATTTTTCAAAAGTATCCTAATATCTTAGAAACAATAGAGGGGACAAAACTAACTAAATTATTAGACTCTACCCACGAAAATCGATATAAATTTCTTTATCGCATATTATCAAAATATAGAATCGTTCAATTATGGCCTTTTTGTTCCATGTCACTGAAAGAAAAATTTAAATCCTTTTTAGAACAAAGTGATTCTTCATACTTCTTTGTGACCTCTTTACTAGTATTTCTTGGTGAAATGACTTCTGAAGAAGCTGTGGAGAATTATAAAACAATGGCGACAGAAGATAAGAAAAAATTTATAGAAAAAGTAAAAGAATACGGAAACTTAAAAGAGTTGAATCTTAGAACTAATTCCAATTAATTTAGATATTTTCACTGATTCTGGTTCCTTTGCTGGTGGTAGAAATAATGCCCTAAATCTCATTGAACCAATTAAAAATTATCTAGAAGAAGAATCATGTCATAAAGCTTTTGGAAGACTCTATTCACAATCAAAAAGGTAGATATACTAACCAGTTAATTGATTGCGAAAGTACGTTTATAGAAATATTTGATTTAACAATTAATTCTAATCCAGTTATGTTAGAAAAATGGCAATTATTTTTGGATGAATTTGGGCATTCTTGGGAAGATTTAGAATCAAAAATTCAAAACAGACTAGAAAAAATATAATAATTCATCATGTAAATGAGATTTTTCGCTTATAAAAACTATCACTTTAAGTAGATACGGACAACTCTTCCGAAGTAGAAGACAGCGATCGCAACTTTTGCCAGGTTAATTAATGGATTGCCCTGATAATAACTAAGTTTTGAAACGCGATCGCTTTTTGATGGATCAATCTAACTTGAAAAACAAATTGCACTCACGGGCCTATGACTTTGTATCCCAAGAATTACGGGCCGCTGAAGATCCCGAATTTGAAACCTTCTATACCAAAAACATTTTGTTAAATGAAGGAAGGTAATGCTCTCTAAATCAATTAAGTTGATTTTCGATTTGAAGGGTAGTTAATAACTGCCCTTTTTTTTAGTGATACTACCTATTGTTTTACCTCATCGGTCTGGTAGGCCCATCGAGCTTAACAATCAAGCTAAGATTCAATCGATTTATTTTTTTAAACTATTAACAATATTCTCGATTAAGAAAAATGAGATAAAACCTGGAGATCTTCCTCATCCAATTCTTCAGGAATCCCACTGCGAATTAACTCAGAAAAATTTTCATTGGGAACCATAAAACAGAGTGCGTACAAACGATTGCTTCCAAGGTTTCTAATTTCATGAATTCCTGTTGGTCTGACAAGCAAACTATCACCCGCTTTGAGGGGAATTGTTTTACCATCACAAATCCCTAATCCCTCACCTTTGAGAATAAAAAACATTTCCACAGCAAAGTTATGGCGATTCGGAGGGGTTTTGCCGTAGGGGTCAAAAATTTCGACACAGACAGTCAAGGATTCATCGGCAGTGGCGGTATCAAAGATAATGGCCAAACGATTGCTATCTCCTGGACTAATCCGATAAACGGCATAATCTTTAGGGGATTTTCGGACAGGAATCATACAATGATCCGTTGAGATATCGAGTTTATTAACCATGAGTTTTTATTTCGATTTACTGTCTTTGTTCCAAGTATAACTAAATTACCTGATTCCAGATTTCTTTTTTATTGCAGTTTCTTAATGATCTACTTTATAATTGTTTTGAATAAATCGTGACTAAGGGTTATGGCCATCAGGGTAAGCGCAAGAAAAATGCTAACGTAATATGATATACAAAAAAAGATGAAAAAAGTAGAAGTAAATAAAGTCTCTCAATCAAACCTAAAAATTGAAGAAAAATCAAGCCAAAAAGCCCAAGAAGGATGGCTATCCTATTTTCAGATTCTAGAAAACCCTAGAGGCAAACAGGGAAGAGAGCATAATTTTTTGAGTATTGTAATAATTTCTGTATTAGCCGTAATAGGAGGTGCGTTAGGCTGGGAAGATATAGAATTGTATGGTGTAAGTCATGAAGAATGGTTGAAAACATTTCTAAATCTAGAAAAAGGGATACCAAACATGATCAGGTAGAATCTTGGTGTGAAAAGGCAGAAGAGCAAAATTTTGAGGGAGTAAATCTGAGCCATGACTTGGGCATAGAGGCAAGACATACGGCTCTTCTGGTTAAGGTGTGGAATTGTAGTTACGAATTTAAACAAGCAAATAATTTCAGCCGCAAGTATTGAAAGTTAGTAAATCCATAACTCATCCTTTTAATTAAGGCGTTGCTGAATCAAGCTATGAATCAGTAGGGAACAGGTACTTCTTGAAATTTCAGATAATGAATTAATAAACGGATAGAGTATCCTAACATCTCTACTGACTTGGAATAGCACAAAGTTTTACGATGCAGTCGGGCAAGATAATGTCTTAAACGTGTGTTCTCACCCTCCACTCTGGTCATATAAGTCTTACTAACGATATGGTCTTCTTCTGCTATAAAACACGGATACACTGACCATCCATCCGTTACATAAAAATAACATTTCCAATATTTCACTAATTCCCATAAGGGACGAAAGGTTTTGCTACTGTGGTCTCCTAAAACCCAACCTAAAATTCCCTTTTTAAAGTGGTCAACGGCTGTCTGAAGTGGCCCCCCAAAACTGGACAGTAGTGTAAGCTCTAAATCGAAACCCAGGAGATCTATGAGCAACAAGAAAAAACAGTACGGTGCCCAGTTCAAAGCCAAAGTCGCCTTAGAAGCAATTCGAGGAGAAAAAACGGTATCTGAATTAGCCAGTCAATATGAAATTCATCCAACAATGATTAATGGATGGAAAAGAAAAATATTGGAAGAAGCTAGTCAAATCTTTGAGACAGAAAAACAAGGAAAAGAAATAAAAGAAAAAGCTGAAACCCAGATAGATGAACTATATCGACAAATAGGAAAGCTAAAAGTCGAGCGAGATTTTTTAGTAGACAGGTCGGTACAATTGGGGCTGCCGACCGAAAAACCTTGGTAGACCCCAAGCATCCTGAATTGTGTATCCAACGTCAATGTGAATTATTAGGAATAAGTCGTTCGAGTTATTATTACGAACCGAAGGAAATAAGTTCCGAAGAATTAACGCTATTGAGACTGTTGGATGAGCAATATATGAAAACACCATTTTATGGGAGTAGAAAAATGACAGTATACCTCAATACGTTGGGTTATGAGGTAAATCGAAAAAGAGTGATACGATTGATGAATCAATTGGGGATACAAGCAATTTACCCAAAGAAACGAACAACAATACGAAACCCTGAGCATCAAATTTATCCTTACTTATTACGAGAGTTAAGCATTGAAAAAGCCAATCAAGTGTGGTGTACCGACATCACCTATTTGCCAATAGGAAAAGGACACTTTTATCTAGTCGCCATTATGGATTGGTTTAGCCGTAAAGTCTTATCATGGAGGATGAGTAACACGATGGATGTTTATTTTTGTAAGTCAGCTTTGGAGGAAGCATTATTAATTTATGGCAAACCAGACATCTTTAATAGTGATCAAGGAAGCCAATTTACTTCAAAGGAATTTACAGGATGTTTAAAGCAAGAAAACATCAAAATTAGTATGGATGGAAGAGGACGTTGCTACGACAATATTTTTATTGAAAGATTGTGGCGTTCTCTGAAATACGAATTAATTTATATTTATTCCTTTGAGGATGGAAAACACTTGACAGAAGAGGTAAAGAAATGGTTTAATTTCTATAATAAGGAACGTTTCCATCAAGCCTTAGAATATCAAACGCCAGAGCAAGTCTACGGTCAAAGTTTGAATTTGACTTGAGAGAACGTTTTTAGTTAGGGAGTCCGTTAACTTCAGAGCTTCACTCCCCGCTATTTTTGTTCAGCCTATTGGGGCCACCTCAGTCCACAACCAGACTTTGTTTTTTTTGAGCCAACAAAAGTTTCCAATTCATCCAGTTCCCCTACTTCAGGAATTGTTTCAGTGGCATAGACTTCGGGTAATAATTTTCCCACAGATTTTACCCAGTGAATTATGGTCGTATGATGAACTCCTTTTAACCGTTCTATACCTCTAAATCCCATCCCATTAACATAAGCGGTGAGGCATTCTTGCTTCGTTTTTTCATCATAGCCTTTCTGTTTTTCATAGTTATCAATAAATTGGCGGTTACAGGTCACACAAATATGATTTTGCTTGCCTTGTTTATTGAAACCATTTTTACGGATATAGGTAGATTTACACTCAGGACATTGCATTTTGATTTCCTCCATTCATATCTCTATTATGCAACACCACGATTATCTTCTTGAGGTTCACAGCGAATAGGATTTTCGATCACGTAAATACACCATTCTTTTTTGAGGTAAGGGCGTTTTGTTAAAACATCATTTTCAAAATAGTTAGTAAATGTATATTTTGGCATAAAAATGGTTGTAGTCAGTAAGGGAGACTTATTATCGTTGAATTAAACCAAGGAACTTAGATATTTCTCTGGCAGCAATTCCAAATTCAAATGGTATAAACAAAAACAGAATGGTATTCGCATTTAGGGGTCTATGAACAAGAAGAGAAACTTTTGCTGGTTTTGTAGAGTGTGAAATGAAAGTAACCGACCTAAGTTTTGATGGAATCATGGAGTGTTTAAACGAGGTTATCGCAAAAATAGATGACCCGCGCTCAGCGAGTAACGCAACGAAATATAGTCTAAGAGAGGCGATATTGGGTGCATTTGCCGCCTTTTTTACGCAAAATGAGTCATTTTTAGAGTACCAACGTCAACTCAACAGTCGTTGTGGGCGAGATAATGCTCAAAGTTTGTTTGGACTAAACAAAATACCGACAGTAGAGCAGATTCGTAATATTGTGGATGGGATAACAGCGAGCAGTCTATTCCCATTGTTTGGGTTGATTTACCAAGCATTGAGAAACATGGGATTCCTAAAATCTTATGAGATATTGGGGGGAAATCTATTAGTGGCGATGGATGGAACAAATTATCACAGTTCAGGGAAAGTCAATTGTCCATGCTGTTCAACCAAAACGTCAAAACAGGGAAAAGTCACCTACTTTCATCAAGCATTATTACCAGTGATTGTTTCCCCAGACCATGAATCAGTTTTCTCCTTAGCTCCTGAATTTATCACTCCTCAAGACGGGTCGGAAAAACAGGATTGCGAGCAAAATGCGGCAAAACGCTGGATAAGTAATCATGCCAGTTTGTTTGCATGGCAGAAGATAACGCTACTAGGGGATGACTTGTTCAGTCGTCAGCCGACTTGTCAGCATAGTCTAGACCACGACTTCAACTTTATCTTCGTCTGTTTGCCGACTTCTCATCCCACACTTTATGAGTGGTTAGCCTATTTAGAAGCCAACGGGGAACTCAAAACTACTCAACACCGACGCTGGAATGGGAAGTATTTTGAGATTTGGCAATGTCGTTATCTCAATCAAATCCCCCTGCGAGAGCAACAGCCTGCTTTGTTGGTTAACTGGTGTGAACTAAAAGTCTACCGCGAATCCGATGCTCAACTCCTCCATCACAATAGTTGGATTACCAACCATTTTCTCACCCCTCAAGTCGTTCTTGATGTCTGTCGTGCTGGACGGACTCGTTGGCGCACGGAGAATGAGAATCACAATATTCTCAAAAATCGGGGCTATCATTTAGAACATAATTTTGGGCATGGAAAACAACACCTTGCCTCCGTTTTGCTCACTCTCAATCTACTGGCTTTTCTCTTCCACACGGTTTTGGGTTTGGTTGATGAACGTTACCAGAGGATTCGCGTCCAACGCTGTACTCGTAAGGGATTCTTCCAAGACTTTCTTTCTTTAACCAAATATCTACTCTTTGAAAGCTGGCATCATCTTTTAGATTTTATGCTTGATGACCCCCTTTCTCCTGCTGCTTCCAATTCTTCTTAATTTCTTACTTGGAAATCTTCAAGGTAAAACCCTTGCCAGTAAAAAGCTTGAGTTTTTTTTGTCTTTAGCTACATTCTGAATTTGGAATTGCTGTTTCTCTGGCTGAAAGTTTTTTGAACTGTCTAAGAAGTATTATAATTGCTTCACTTATAGCTTCAACTGATAGCTTGTAGATTATCTTCTGCCGACTACGGTAACACAGCGATCGCGCTTTCAAAAACCAGAATGATCGCGGTTTTAAAGTTTAATTAAAAGGAAGACGGCGATCGCCCTGGATGAAAGGGTTTCTAAGGCGATCGCCCATACCTTGCGGTGGTTTGGTGAAGCGGATTTGTCCATCCTGATAAATGCCTTCGATGGTTTTTAGCATGGTTTGCTGTTTGGTTGGTTTCCTCTTCAATTTTAGCGGCTAATTTGAAAGGGCTGAATATGCCATCATTTAGGGTGTAAGGCATGGAGAGCCATTAGGGATTGATCGAGTGGTTTTGTTATCTCGACAAAAGCGGAGAAAAAGTAATTTATGGCAGCGTCGTTTTTGGGAATATTTAATGTGAGATGAACGAGATTATGGGTTACATTGTGATTATATTGATTACAATTCTGGGCGGCATGGGTTCTATTTAAAACCGCAGGATTGGCTATTTTCTAGGGTTCATCGGTTTATCAGGGTTTTTATCTGACCGATTGGGGAATGGTAGAAATTCTCATTATTCCTGACAATATTGGCGATGAGTAACGGTAGTAATTTAAAGAAAAAAGGCGCGTTAAGTAACGCACCCTACGCGATCGGCGATCAAACTATATTACTTCTGCACACACTCACAGGCCCATTCCCCACCTTCAAGCTCAACGCATTTAGGCTTATACCCTTCCTTGCATTTATTACGCAAAACGCCATTTTCATCGCATTCACACCAACCTGCTTCTTCTGCAACACTCCCTAGGAATTGTTTCAGGGCATCAGCATTTGACAAAAGATCTGATGCCTTAGGCACACCAGTATAAGTACTAAACTGGCCTGTGGCACTATACACGACAGTACACCGTCCAAGAGCATCGAAACTACTTGGAGTAGAGAGTGCCTGAGAACCCGTTGATATTGCCGCAATAGAAGCCAACTGATTAGATGAAAAATTCCCAACAGCGATGTAGAATGTTAGCGTGGGTGTGATGATGTATTCTTTACTTGGGTCTGGCACCCACGTTATCCCAAGAGAGCCTGATTGAGTTTTAACACCAAATGTCATACTTTCATACCAGCTATTGGCTTGGTTGGTTTGTTGATTGAAAGCATTGCTTGTCATTGTTATTGACGTGGCGGAGGAAAGGGCAGCCCCCGACAGGTCTGGGCCTTGATTCGGGGGTACAGTAGCATATGTTACTGCCCACCCCTGGCCAAGTTCAGTATTCCGAGTTGCATTGGACGTGATTACGGTATTCAGACCTACGGCATTGTTTGATGCTCCTACGCCAACTATGTACTGCACTGGTATCGTGAAAGAATTTAAATTGCTCGATAATCCAGGAATTTGTAGGCTTGTGTTGGAATTAGCAAATAGCTCTGGACCAGATGTGACGACTGGTGGTGCTAAAAAAGCCCAGAATTGCTGAGAGTTTACAGACTTATTCACAAGATAAATCGTATAATTAGTAGGCATTACAACTGCTCCTTGGTTTTATAAAAATTGGCTGAAGGGGTAACAAGAGAAGCTAAAAAGAAAAGGAGATAAAGGTTGCTATTCACACTCCTCGTTGATAATTAGCCCATCAAGATAACTCCTAATCAATATATTTTTCTCCCGACCTCAACACAACCAAAGTTTACCAACTTAAGGAAAAAATCTACAAAATTCCCCAAACCCCTACCCCACCTAACTTCCAGCCCCTCAACCCTCTCGCAAAAATCCTTAACTTGGGAAAAATTCCCAACTTTACCAACTTAAGCCCAACCCTTGTCGTAATATCCTGACAATCTACCCACTCTCCGAACCCCAAACTTTTAACTCATACCCCAGACCACGAAAACAGCGATCTACATCAAGAACGGCATCCCTATAATCTGGAAAATCCCCCCTTCCCAAACCACCCATAACCGCCAAAGAACAATACCTAAAAAACGAATCGCAGACAGACCAACCATTTCAGAAGAAGACATTTATCAACATGATGGGATTTCTGTTTAATGAATTGTCCCGTAGAATCGGACATCGTCGAGAAATTTATGAAGAATAACCGCGATCGCCCTTTACCCTTTCAAATTCAAACCGCGATCGCACCTTTCTCTAAAATTAGTGCCTTAGAATACATTTTTCGAGAGTAAATTTTTTTTAAGAAACTACTATTGCTTTCGCTCGTATATATAATCTATCCTAGTCACTCAAAATTAGTTTTGCCGAGAGGTGAATCATGCGATCGCCGCTTGAAAAAATAACCCGTCAACGAGGTGTCGGATTAACTGCAACAGGATTCAGAAAATTGAATCAAGCTAAACTTGAACAGGAATTGATGCGAGGTTTAGGAAGATATACCCTAGAGCATCTCAGTGAATATACGGGATTAACACCCAACACCCTCAGCAAAATTTTTAGCAGTTCTAGTCCAGTTGATAGGCGAACATTATTGTGTTGTTTCTCTGCTTTTAATTTGCGCTTAGATCAAGAAGATTATTTTTATTTCCAATCTCAAAAAGAGTCAAGCCTTTGAGACGGGTTTATAATAGAAGGCTGGACTTTATTTCTGTTATGTAACCTATGACCACTTCCCACCGCCGTTATCACATCACCACCTTTGGCTGTCAGATGAATAAAGCTGACTCGGAACGCATGGCGGGCATTCTCGACAACATGGGAATGGCATGGTCAGACGATCCCAATGAAGCGGATTTGATTCTCTACAACACCTGCACTATTCGGGATAATGCCGAGCAAAAAGTTTATTCCTATCTAGGCAGACAGGCTAAACGCAAACAACAAGAACCTAATTTGACCTTAATTGTCGCGGGGTGTGTGGCTCAACAGGAAGGAGAACAATTATTGCGCCGAGTGCCTGAATTGGATTTGGTGATGGGGCCGCAACACGCCAATCGATTGGAAGATTTATTAGAACAGGTGTTTGCGGGAAATCAGGTGGTGGCGACGGAAGCGGTTCATATCATGGAAGATATTACCAGTCCTCGCCGAGATAGCCGCGTTACGGGTTGGGTGAATGTGATCTATGGTTGCAATGAGCGTTGTACCTATTGTGTGGTTCCCAATGTGCGGGGCGAGGAGCAATCGCGGACTCCTGAAGCAATTCGGGCAGAAATGGAACAATTGGGGCAACAGGGTTATAAGGAAATTACGCTACTGGGTCAGAATATTGATGCCTACGGTCGGGATTTGGGCGGATCAACGGAAACGGGTCGTCATCTGCATACTTTGACGGATTTACTTTATTATGTGCATGATGTGGAGGGCATTGATCGCCTACGGTTTGCGACGAGTCATCCCCGTTATTTTACCGAAAGATTGATCAAAGCTTGTCAGGAATTACCCAAGGTTTGTGAACATTTTCATATTCCTTTTCAGTCGGGGGATAATGAAATATTGAAGGCCATGAAACGGGGTTATACGATTGAAAAATACCGACAAATTATTGATAAGATTCGTCACTATATGCCCGATGCGTCCATTAGTGGGGATGTGATCGTCGGTTTTCCTGGGGAAACGGAAGCACAATTTGAAAATACCTTGCAATTAGTCGAAGAAATTGGTTTCGATTTACTCAATAC
Source organism: uncultured cyanobacterium (assembly GCA_963807635.1). GTDB lineage: Bacteria > Cyanobacteriota > Cyanobacteriia > Cyanobacteriales > Microcystaceae > Snowella. The sequence goes on along the minus strand of CAWEDJ010000044.1, from coordinate 5,223 downwards.
GGCGGCCTATTCTCCCCGTCCTGGAACTCCTGCCGCCCTTTGGGAAGATCAACTGAATGAGGGAGTCAAAAGCGATCGCCTGCAACGATTAAATCATGTCGTTTCAACTACGGCAATGAAGCGATCAGAGCGTTATTTAGGACGAATTGAAGAAATTTTAGTAGAAGAACAAAATACCAAAGATCCGACCCAAGTCATGGGACGTACAAGGGGTAATCGTTTAACGTTTTTTCCTGGGAATATCGAGCAATTAAAAGGTCAATTAGTGAAGGTTAAAATTACAGAAATTCGGGCATTTAGTCTCACAGGGGAAGCGGTTGATTAATGTCATCGTTGCTAATGAGACCGCGTTTTTTGATCTTCTGACTGTTGAGAATTTCAAGTCAAGAGAGAAAGAAGTTTCTCCTTAATCACCAAAGCCGTTGCAGGAGCTAACAAAACCCCATTCCGATAATGACCCGTTGCTAATAAAACATTGTCATAACCCTCTAGTTCCCGAATAACAGGAGCCAGTTCTGCTTCAGGGCGGGGGCGTTTACCAGACCAGGAGCGGAGAATTTGAGCTTGATTGAGGGCAGGAAAAACCGCGATCGCTTGTTGAAGAACCTTTTCAAGTAAACTGGCGTTAGCATAAATTTCACCCTCCTGAGAAGGAAATTCAATCGTAGCCCCAACCCAGTATTCCCCTGAACCCAAGGGAATAATGTGAATATCATGACTAGTAATGACGGGTTGAAACTCAATATTTTTTAAAGGTTGAAGCAGTTTAAGATGTAACGCTTGTCCCAAAACGGGGCGAATATCGAGCGGTTGCCCCAGGGATTGGGTGAGTTCCCTAGAGCCAATTCCTGCACTAATCACTATTTGATCCACTGAAATAGTTCCCTGGGAAGTGTGAATCTGATGCAAATGAATTTTGTCTTTTTCCCCATGTTTAAAAACTTGAGGCGTTAATAGCTCTACACTTACCCCAAATTGACATTCGACTCCATTTAAACAGGCAACCTGGATCAGAGATTCCGTTAAAATACGGGGATGAACTTGTCGATCCTGGGGAGAATAAATAGCCGAAACGACGTTTTCTAGGGCAAAATCAGGACATTTTTCCCTTAATTGTTCTAAGTTCCATCTTTCTAACCGATAACCCTGGTCTTGGCGATCCCTTTGTAATTTATTCCACTTTTTGGATGCTTCTTTTGTTTCTGTCGATTGTAATAATAAAATCCCTTGACGATTATAGGGAATGCTCTGACCCGTGCGAGATTCTAGCTCAGGAATGAGAGTTTCGTAGCGTTCTAAACTGGCTTTGCGTAGTGTCCAGCCCTTTCTATTGATGACTCCTGCCAATACCCCTAACGCTCCGCCTGTTGAACCCGCACTGGGTTCTTGTTCATCCAATAAAATAATGTCTAGCCCTGGGATTAAGCTAAGTTCGTAGGCGATTGCGGCTCCCACAACCCCCGCTCCAATAATGGCAATCCGAGTCATAACCTTACGTTTACTTATTTTTTTCTGATTTACTGAGTGTTGTCGTTGATAGCCATAAAAAAAGCCGTTCCTAATCTCAACAGAGAAAGAACGGAAAAATTATTTGAATAAACTAATAGAAGAATGGGGCTGTCGTCTTGTTAGGGTTACTAACTGAAATTAGTGCAACAAGGCGACTCAACGAAAAGAATTAGGGAAGTAGTGATTGTTATCAACTAAGATTAACAACCCCTAAACATTAACTATCTTAGTAACGGTTACGTCCGCCACCGCCGCCGCCGCGACCACCGCCGTAGCCACCGCCACCAGAAGGACGCTGTTCACGTTCTTTGGCTTTGTTAACTTTCATTTCGCGACCCATCCATTCAGCACCATCGAGGGTTTCGATAGCCTTGTCTTCTTCAGCCGCAGTTTCCATTTCAACAAATGCAAAACCGCGCTTTTTGCCTGTTTCCCGGTCGGTGGGGAAATAGACTCGTTTTACTTTTCCGTATTCAGCGAATACCTCTGTGAGGTCGGGTTCACCTACTTCATAGGAAAGATTTCCAACAAAAATTGACATGGGTTTTTCTCCTTAATCGTCAGCTTGGAGAGAGTTTAGATGTCGGGAGAAGCCTGTCAATACAATAAACGTATCTGAACACAAATCTTGTCACCGTTCTTTTATTTCTCAGCCTTCATGCTAACACATGGATTTGACTTGGGACAATATTCATGGGGGAATCTTGCCCTAGATATTTACATTTCTTCATTCAATGCCTGGGCTGGAGTCAGTGCGTCCTGAATCGCGATCGCATAATCATGGGCGCGATGTTAAGCCAGTTTTGTCTCCATTCCCGATTCAATCAATACTTGTGCGATCGCCCTAATCAACTTATGCAACAAGATGGCAAACAAACAGGGTCGCTATAAAATTCCCCCAGGCGAGTTCCTCTAATTCAATGATTTGTTATATCCTGATCGCTCTCTCGTTTTAACTTTGCGATCGCGTAGCGGCACTGCATGATCGCATAATCCAGCAGGAATTATCAAAAATCTGTTAAAATAGGTAAAAAATATTGTCTACTCATAATTGTAGCTAATCAATCTTAGATAAGCCGATGAAAACTCGACAATTAACCCTAGAAATTTCTGAATCATTATTTCATAAACTAGAGAAACTGTCTGAATTAACCGAAGAGCCAATCAATGAATTAGTGATCCAAATGATTACCAATAATATCTTAAATTCAACTCAAAAAGCGAAAGACTTAAATGAGCTTCTCACAGTAAATTTTCCCGAAGCTCTACCTGAAATTATAGAAATAGAGGAACTTGTTGGAGCCGAGATTTTCTAAGAAGATGCTTAAGGCTTACCTTCCTAAAAAAGGAGATATTATCTGGATTAATTTTAATCCTCAGTCTGGACGTGAACAAATGGGGAGAAGGCCAGCTTTAGTGATTTCTCCTAATATTTATAATCACAAAGTCGGATTAATTGTTGTCTGTCCCATCACCACAAAAGTTAAAAATTATCCTTTTGAAGTCAAGATTCCTGACGGCTTAACAATTTCAGGTGTTGTTTTAGCCGATCAAGTAAAATCTCTGGATTACCGAACGAGAGAAGCTGAATTTGTTTGTAAAATTCCTAGTGAGACACTAGCAGAAGTAATTATTATGATTAATAAATTATTTACTCAAATTTAGGCGATCGCGTTTCTATTTGGCTGTAGTAGTAATTAAACACGGATATCCCTCTCATTTTAGCGATCGAATCCACCGTTACAATTTAAAATGCAATCTGGGTTCTGGTTAGTACTAACAGAGAAAAGTAATTCTGGGTTTCCTGTTGTCAACTTAGCTTACGAAGCGGCTATTTAAATCAAAAATTTTTGTGGATAATTTTATTGATATATGAAAAAAGTATTTCATCACTATAATCATATTTGAGAAAAATTAATAGTCGAACCAAATTTTCTAAAAATGCGTCTGAAAATTGATTTAGATTGCAGTGAAATATATTTGTTATTAATCTTCTTAGGAGATCTTTTTGTAGGTCATCTTTCATTTCGAGCATTAGCCGAATCAGAAATTCAAATAATCTTATTTCATTTCTAGGCAAAATAAACTCCTCAATTGTTAATGATTCAATTTCTTCCTCCATTTCTCTATATTCTTCATATAATATCTCTAATCTCGCTTCTATGTCATCTTCGTTTTGTAAATCATTTTGGTTTTTGTGGTTGTCTTCTTCAAGTGTGAACTCTAGATCTTCAATCTCTGTTAGCTTGATGTTTAGATCTTCTTGTGATTTATTACGAATAATTTCCTTAGTTAAGTCAATTTTTTGATTTACAAAACCCAAAAAATCAGCTATAAATTCCTCGATAAACTTACTATTTTGAGGTTGTCTGGATTCAAAAATATTAAACAAACAATCAATAAGTAATTGTGTGTAATCATAACTTGGTGACCAAAACGTCATCTCATTTTGTTGTTCTAAAAAAGAATATGGATTCTGTTCTGGAAAAAGGTTAAATAATTTAAAAGCACTCTTCAGTGTTATTCTCTCATTGGGGCTATGTTCAATAACCCACATAAGCAATCTTTCATATTGATAATTCGTCCACTTATTATAGTACTCTTTTTCATTAATAGCCCATTCAGCTATTTCTAATTTTTGATTTTTTGTACCCTCACGTAAAAGACTTTCTATTAGCCCAAAAAAATACACTTCGTACGAGAATTTATTCTCTTTTGTATTATGTTCTTGAATACTTGTCACAACTTTAAAAATAGATTCGATCATAATTTCGGCTTGCATATATGATGGCTTGTAAAGTAAGCTAAATAAGTCTAGTTGTGATTGATGACGACTTTCTTGCAGACAATAATGATAAAAGTAATATGCTTTTAATAGTTTGATTATGACTCTTGTTTTTTCAAGTTTATAATCTTGGAAAATATCTAATTTCTTAAGAGTAAAGTCAAGCAATTCGGCTTGTTTATTAAAAGTAGATTCAAAGCTTTCACTATATTGATAAATATCTGAATCTTGAAAAATCTCTAAACTATTCACTATATAGGTAACAGTTTCAAAGTTTTTCACTTCCTTCTCAATAAAATGGATAGCATCCTTGAGTTTTATCGAAAAGAACTCCCTATTTCGACTATATCTAAAATTCTCAAGTCTTTGATGAATAATTTTCTCCAATCTTTTACAATCAGAAACCTCGCTTTCATAAGCAACATGGAATGAAGTCGGGATACCTGTTTGTGCAGAAAGTTCTTTGGCTCGTTCTTCTGGTGTTCGAGTTGTCATTCCAATTTTTATTAGTTCCTTTAAAGCAGGATTAATCAAAATATATATGTAACCCATAAGCTATTATTACTCTAGTTGTCAATAATTTATTTCCCAAAAATCTCTCTTTGGATTAGGACTTTTGATTCCAAATAGCTGATAGTTAGACCGCCGATCCCGTAGGATGCGTTAGCATATCGTATCTCCGTATATTACGCTATAAAAGCGATCACGCCGATTGTTGATGATGATTTTAACGCATCCGTAGTTCTGTGGGACGATCGCCAATAATCCGTTTAAATACCTGAGCATTATTTAAACCCTGAGACAAAATCAAAGAACCCCGCACCAAAATAACCGCTTTTTCCGCTTGCTGTTTCGCCACATTGTCCTCCCTTCCCTCTGCCATTAAAACCTCCGCGATCGCCGCTATCCAAGTTTCAAATAATTGCCAC